>JABJAH010000048.1 GCA_018666155.1 Rhodospirillaceae bacterium
ACGACGATACTTTTGCGGGCCTCTGCAAACAGATCACCGTTGTCGCTTAAGGATGAAGCGGCCCCGGTGTAGTTGATGAGTTCTGTTAAAGCTGGTTTTTCCAAAGACCCTGGCGGCGCCGGACTGCGTGTGACGAACCGTTCCTCCGATAGAACTTCAGTCGAAAAGCTTTGGCGGGGCTGGACGAAACCACTGAACTCAACTTTGCCAATGCGCGGATCATCAGCTGGGATGGTGAGATTGCCCGACCCGTCCACGGCGTAGAATAGACTGAGCGGATTGATATGGGGGATAGGCACCGCTTCGCCGGTGAGTGGGTTGGTGTACACATCAATGACCTCGCCGGTTTCTAGGTCAGACGCGTAGGGCGCCTCAAATATACGGAACAGATGGGAGCCGTCGGACTGCGGTTCATAGGCAATACCCTCCAGCATGTTGAAACCGTGGATGGGCGTAATCTCGAAGTCGGACAGGGCGTATTTGACCCCACGGGATAACCAGTACGCGGGACGGCCATCGAGGCTCGCGCGAAGGCGGGCATAGTCCAAGCCTGACGAAGGATTGAGCGCTTTGCGGGGTTGCGCCACAGATTCCGATTGGGCGAAAAAGGCCATGGCTGAAGCCAGTGCTCCGGCTTTGCCCAGTACGTCGCGGCGCGCGGGCCACGTCGTTTTGTCCTCATTTTTGCCGATCTGCTTCATCGCGGTTCCCCTTTAATCCCAAAGTGACACCTTATGCGTTTGGCCGTTGCAATTCAGACGCAAGTCTACAATGCTTTTGCGGCGAATGCGCGCGGCCGGAGTGGGCTGGCGCGCCACATAGGGGAAACGGGTCTATGAGAAACACAATCATGGCGGCGGCTTTTGCCGTTGCAGTCGGTGTCTATTTCACTGGGATGGCAACGGCGCGAGCGGAGGCCGATAGCCTGATGGAGGATTTCGGAGAAATTCTGACCATGTATCACATGTACTCAGCCTCTGACGGCAAGAGCTATATCGAGGAAATGCCGGTGCCGGCAGCGCGCACGCCATTCAACCTCATGACCTATTTCAACCGCCCAGTTCAGAAAGTGACCATAGGGTATTGGCCCGACGGTGAGGAAAACACCTGGCATTATGCAGGTCACACAAACCTATTGATCTATATGCAGGGCACTCAGATTTTGACGACAGGCGATGGCAAGGAATATCACCTCAAGCCGGGCATGGTTGCCCTCGCCGAGGACTGGACGGGACTCGGCCATACCAACCGCTGTGTCGCTAAGACCGGAAAAAAAGTCTGCATGCTGATTCAAGTCACGGTCGACGACCTTGAGCGGAAATTGCCTTTGCGGCCACCACCGGGAAAATAAAGTAGCTGCCATTAGGTCGACGGGGCGTGCGACATCTGTCGATCATTGTCAGCTGTTCTTCTTCTCTAAGCTCCACTCATCGTAATTGATCCAATGTGAATAACGGGAGCCACAACTGGGGCAGTCACCGGCGGGCGGTTCCAACTGGTCCCACTTAAATTTGCAGGATTCATTGGTGCAAATGAAGTCTGCGACGGCCGGAGTTTTTCGTAACGGCATATCAGTTCTAAGGGTGCGTTATGCCTTAAGGTTGAGAAGCGTTTCGCCAAAGATGCGACCGAACGTGAGTGCTGGGGTCACCATCATGCCGCCGACGGCCGTGTTCCCCATCAGCTGACCGGATCCGAGGAGTTCGCCAGCGGCGTAGAGGCCCTCAATGGCACTGCCATCTTGGCGGACGACGCGCAGCTGATCATCTGCGGCGACGCCCACCGTCGACGTGATCGAGAATCCTTGTTGGCGGATGGCATAGAACGGCGCCTGTTGAATCGGCAACGGCATGTGTGTGCGTCCGAAGGCTGAATCAGCTCCGCTGACTTGGGCGCGGTTGTACTGTTGCACCGTCGCGACCAGGTTCTCCTCATCAACGCCACTTTTTTCGGCCAGCTCACCCACCGTTTGAGCCTTGAAGAACATAGGATGGGAGTCAAAGGCTTCGGCGAAATCTGCTTTGTCCCAGCCCTCAATTCCGCTTGGTGACTGATCGAGAATGGCTTGGTCGAAAATCAACCATGTCCGCAAATCTGGCTGACGCAGGAGGGCATGCTCGCGGACATCCACGCTGGCACTGTCTTCGGCGACATATCGTTCGCCATGCACGTTGACCTGAATTTCCCAAGGTTGGCGTCGCTCGGGATAGATTACGAAACGCGTGTCCGGCGCAGCGGGTTCATCGGCACTGGCTAAGATTTGTGGCGAACCGCATCTGTAGTTCTCCTTGCCGCGGGTGTACCCCCCGGCTGCGAGTGCCATCAAATATCCATCGCCCTGACTATAGGGGTACGATCCTTTGCCATACTGCTTGTAACCGCTGAGCTCATAAAACAACGCTGGATTAGAGGCGTAACCACCGCTGGCCAGTAGGGTTGATTGGCCAAAGACATCGGTCATTTTGCCGCTATCATTCTCGGCGCGCACACCGATGACAGCACCATCGCGCATCAGCAGTTCGCGGACCCGTTGTCCGCGCCAAATTGTTAGACGCCCGGCCTGCTCCTCCGCCAAAGCCAAAGGCTCGATGGCATCGAGGATGGAGATGCCCCCTTCAGGACCCCAGGCGTATCGTTCAACACTGTAGGGCTCATGAGCCAGCCCCAAAACAGGGTGCTCATCCGGCGGTGTCAGGCCGTTATCCATCAACCAGTCAAAGGTGTCTGCCGCATGTGTCACCGCTAATCGAACGAGCTCAGGGTCAGCGGTGTTCTGGCTGATACGCATCACATCATCGAAGTGCAGTTGAGGAGAGTCCGATATGCCCTTTTGCTTTTGTAAGCGTGTTCCGGCCGCACTCATTTGTCCGGTTGATAGGAACAAGGTGCCGCCAAGTTGAAGCGACGCTTCAATAACAAGCACGCGCGCGCCACGCTGTGCCGCGAATATGGCTGCGGGCAGGCCCGCTGTTCCGCCGCCGACGATGATGAGATCCCAGGGGTCTGCCGCCTGGACAGAGGACCGTCCGCCCGGTGTTACGGCCAACCCGACCGTTGCAGAAGAAGCGCCGATCAATATTTGGCGGCGGCTTAAAACTTCGGGTGAAAACGGATTGTGTGTGGTGTTGAATTTCATCGTCATGATTTTGGCCCCAAGAATGAATGCAGTATTCTATGTTTGACGCGGCAAAAATTTAAAACTCATGCGGTAACGGTCAAAGTGTATCAGCATTTAGTGAGAGTCAGCGTCTAAAAGTCGGCTGCGACGGAGAACTCAAACCGGCGTTTCTCAAAAGGGCGAATTTGAGTTGAGGAATTCGGTGTAATGCTGTTGGCATTGGTCAGATTACGACCTTGAAGACGCAGCCGGACCGGAACGTTTGAGATCGTTGTTGTGTATCTAATGCCGGCATCGATGGTGATGACGCCTGGAAGTCGGCGTGAATTGTCGACCGTTAAAAACCGCGATGACACGCTCTCGACTTTGGCATCCAACGCCAAACCCTGAACTCCCTTGGGCCGGTACTGTAGATTCACACGGACCAGGCGCGGTATCGGGCCGATGGCCGTCAGGTTGTTTGCGCCCGCGGCTACAGACGTATCGATTATGCGTGGTTGCAGCAGCACCGTGCCCGCGACCACCGTCAATTCTTTCGTGACCGAACCGGCCAATGAAATCTCGACGCCGCGATGGCGGATGTCGCCCAAGCGCCGGAACACGTTGATCGGGTCTAGCCCGTAGTATGGCTTGTCGATTTGAAAG
The DNA here is from genome assembly GCA_018666155.1 of Rhodospirillaceae bacterium. Taxonomy (GTDB): domain Bacteria; phylum Pseudomonadota; class Alphaproteobacteria; order Rhodospirillales; family Rhodospirillaceae; genus WLXB01. The sequence goes on from JABJAH010000048.1 coordinate 3,764, forward strand.
ACGCCGGCCACCACCTGCAGACCGGGCCGAATTTGATAGCGCAGACCAGCATCGATTTGGCTGGTTAGTTCGGCAGGCACTGCCTCGTCGCGGTTAACGGCGTTGCCCGGTGCCGAGCCCAGCTCTTCAAAGCCGCGCGCATAGCTGGCATAGGCCGCCAACGTACTCGACAGATAGACGGCGCCGCCCGCGTTATAAAGCCAGGGTGCTGTATTGCCTTCAACGGGCGCATCGCCGTCGCGCGTCCGTGTGCGTTTATAGTCAGATTTTTGCACGGCCATGCTCAGCTGACCGACGTCCTTCCAAACCCCTTCATAGGCAAGGCCACCGGTGACCTGTTTGGTCTCGGTCAATGTCGGGTTGGTGGTGGTGAATTGTGGCTCTGCAAGATTAGGAAACGCGCCGAGGGTCACAGGACCAAAAAACCGCAATTCACCACCACCAAAGGTGCTGGCGCGATCGCGTGCCCGTGCGGTGACGTAAACTGTGTGACGTCGGGCGTTTTCGACAAAGAATTTTGAGACGCGTAGTTCACCCGATGTGGACTTGTTGGACCGCGGCGGGGATTGTGAAATCGCGTAGTCGCCTTGGCCTAATGAATCGGTGTTGAGGACGAAGGCCGTGAAAGATCGGGGTGTGTTGCTTTCGGAACGAAATGCGCCGAATTCTATTTTCCACTGGTTCGCCAACTCTGCAGACCCAACGAGGCCGTAGTTGTAATTCCGAAAACCAAAAAAGAGCCAGTCGGGACTGGTCAGGTCTTCAGCCCGAAATTTTGGCGGTTCATTGTCGCCGACAAAGATACGCGGCCTGTCGCCATCGACCGCACTGGTTTTTGCGTAGCTGAAAAACGGAATGACTGAGACAGAGTCGTTTGGTGTCCAATGGGCGATAAGACCGGCGTCGTATCCTTCATCACCGACGGCAACTTGATGGGCTGTGTTGCGCTTGTAGCTCAATCCGCCGCCAACACTCAGGACGCCTTCAACGACAGGGAATTGCGTGTCGATCTCAGCCGTGTGTCGTGCATAGGAGAACAGCGCGCCCTCGGTTGCCACCACGCTGGTGACATGTCGGTCTCCCGGAAGACGAAGTTTGTAGTCGACCACGCCAGTCGGCGCCGGTAAGGGGTAGCCCTGCGCACTGATGCCAACATGGATGGTTGAGCCGCGGCGTATCCGCAGGTTCGGTGCGGTCGCCTGATCAAAGAACATCCCGTTGATGCGTAAATTTCCTGCCTGGCTCGGACTGAAACCACGGGCGCTGGAGGAGGAATAAAGTCCGATTTCTTCGCTGCCGACGACGGTGCCGAATGCATCATCAGCTTCAGCGACGGCGTTTTCCCCGGCGCGTTGTGCCTTTACGGGCCCGGCCGTGAGCAACGCGACCAGCGTGAGCAAACAAATCTGCCCGGCGATCAAACGCCCGCCGTTCATGCGGTTAAACAATAGACTTCCCCCGAAACAAAAACACGCAGTCCATCACCATATTCAGCCTGGATGATACACGCCAAAGAGTGACTGCGGACCTCGTTCTTAAACGACGATGGCGGAGTGGACGCGGGTGCGATTTAGTCCAGCGGCAGAATGTGCTGCCCCAACATGCGCCCGAAGGTCAGGGCTGGCGTGACCAGCATGCCACCACAAACTGAACTTCCCATTGTCGCGCCGGACCCAAGGGCCTCACCCGCCGCATAGAGTCCGGGCACGGGGGAGCCGTCGTTGCGGATAATCTGCAGGTCTTGATTGACCATGAGGCCGACCGCCCCTGAAACGGATATGCCCTGCGCGCGAACGGAATAAAATGGACCCTGATTAATCGGGCGCGGCATATGTGATCGTCCAAACGAATCTGTGCTCTTCGCCTGTCCGTCGTTGAAGGCGGCAACCGTGTCCATAAGAGCGCCGCTTGGCAGCCCTGCTTTCTCGGCCAGTTCAGTGATCGTATCGGCGGTATAAAACATTGGCTCGTTATTGACCGCAGCCGCTTTGATTTCGCCAGCGGTATGCCCGGCGAGCAACGACGGTGCCTCTTTCAACGTGACAGCGTCGAACACAGCCCAATAGCGCGCGTCGGGCTGGCCCTGAAGACAATGTTCACGCACATCAACGCTTGGCTCGTCTTCACGGATGAACCGTTTGCCGTGGGCGTTGACGTAGATCTCCCACGGCAGGCGTCGCTCTGGCCAGTGGTTCAGGTCACAACGCACCTTGCTTGGTATGTCATAGCTTTGCATCACGGACCCGAAACTGGTGAGAACGTTTTCATGGCCTCGGGAAACACCACCGGCGTCTAGCCCAAGGGTGAGTCCATCGCCGATACAAAACGGATAAGAATAATCTGCGTATGCGGGCTGTTTTGAAAGGTCTTGATACATCGCTGGGTTGGCTGCGAAGCCGCCCGCAGCAATCACAACAGATCGCGCTGAAAAGTTTTGCTCGGGGCCGTTCTCAGTGCTGGCCACGACACCTGACACTGTCCCGTCGTCGTCTTGAATTAAACGTGAAACCCGCGTGTTTAGTTTGAGGGTTACGCGCTCCTGCTCGGTGACCTTCTCCAATTGAGGTTTCAACACGGCCAAAATCGACTTGCCCATATCTTTTCCCCAGACATAGCGCTGGACGCTATACGGCTCGTGGTCTTGTCCTTTCACAGGGTGTGCCGGGAGAGGCTGGAACCCGATCGTTTCCAGCCAGTCGAGTGTCGCTGCGGCATTGTCGATCGCCAACCGGACCAGATCACGGTCCACGGTATTTTTTGAAATACGAATGACATCTTCGAAGTGGAGGGCGGCGGAATCTTTGATTCCGCGTTCCTTTTGTAGGCGGGTGCCTGCCGCGCTCATCTGCCCGCCACTTAAATGGAGGGTGCCGCCGATCTCCGGCGCGGCGTCGAGCAAAAGGACGTTATCGCATCGCCCAGACGCGAAAACCGCGGCCGGTAGGCCAACGGTTCCGGCGCCGATGATTATAACATCCCAATGCTGAGTCATTGCGCGGCCCCATTATTAAAACAGGTGTAACGATATACGTTTTAGCTCTGATCGTTGACGTGGTGCACTACTGTTTGTGGGAACGGAATATCGATGCCTTCCCGATCAAACGCTTCCTTGAATGATTTGGTCAGATCAAACTTCACGCCCCAATAGTCGGGGGCATTGGTCCATACCCGGACGATAATATTGACTGAACTGTCGGCCAACTCACCGACCGCAAAAAACGGTTCTGGATCGCCGTGGACGCGACTGTCTGCGTTAACGATGTCGGTCATGGTTTTGATCGCGTGGTCAATGTTTGAGCCGTAGCCAATCCCCATCACCATGTCGACCCGGCGCGTTGTGTTGCTGGAAAAGTTTTTGATCATCCCGCCCCAGACCGCACCGTTGGGCACGATGACTTTGACGTTATCTCCAGTCGCCATCTCGGTGGTGAACAAGGTGATGTCTTTGACCGTTCCTGAAACTCCGGCGGTATCGACAAAATCCCCCACTTTGAAGGGCCGGAAGATGATCAACATCACACCGCTGGCAACGTTCGCCAATGTGCCTTGCAACGACAAACCGATCGCCAAACCGAGCGCACCAAGAAGGGCGACGAAGCTGGTCGTCTCAACGCCAAAGCGTGAAAGCACCGCAATCAAGGTAAAGGTCAGAATGCCGTACTTGGCCATCGACGCAAAAAACGATGCCAGCGTGACATCTATCGTCGCTGATTTAGCGGCCGCTTTGCGAATAGAGCGCGCGACCCAACCGGCGACGATCCAACCGACGATCAGAATGACGACGGCCCCGACAACCGACATGCCGTAGAAGGTCAGGGTAGCCATGAGTGCTTCAACTGTTTGGGCCATTCGTCCTTCGAGTTCCATAATCATTCCTCGCGATAAGATTGGGCGGTCACACCCGCGACCGCATCTCTAATTAATATCTATGACTGATTACTTGAGTTTACCTTCGATGGCATCCCAAATCTGAGCTTCCAAGAAAACGTCGTCAAAGCGGTTAATTTCCTGCAGACCCGTTGGTGAGGTGACGTTGATTTCGGTCATATAATCGCCGATCACATCAATGCCGACGAAAATCAACCCTTGGTCTTGCAGCGAAGGCCCAATGGCTTCGCAAATCTCTTCTTCGCGTGTCGTCAGGATCGATTTCTCTGGCCGGCCACCGACGTGCATGTTGGAGCGTGCTTCGCCAGCCGCCGGCACACGATTGATCGCCCCGACAACTTTGCCGTCTACAAGGATGATACGTTTGTCGCCTTCTCGAACGGCTGACAAATATTTTTGCACAATCATCGGCTCGCGAAAATTCTCGGTGAACATTTCTACAAGGGATCCTAAGTTCTCGTCGCCGGGTTGCAGATGAAACACTCCCGCGCCGCCGTTCCCGTAGAGCGGCTTAATGATGATATCCTTATGCTCAGCCCGGAACGCCTTGATTTCATCCGGGTCCGATGTGATCAGCGTTGCTGGCATCACGCCCTCAAAATGAGTGACAAATAGTTTTTCGGGCGCGTTGCGAACACTAACCGGATCGTTGACCACCAGCGTGCTGTCGGTGACATGTTCCAAGATATGGGTCGCGGTGATGTAGGCCATGTCGAACGGCGGGTCTTGGCGCATCAAAATCACATCCATCAACGACAAGTCGATCTCTTGAGTCTCACCGAATGAGAAATAATTACCGGCTTCGCGTCGGACTTCCATCGGGTTGGCTTTGGCAAAGACTCGACCATCCCGAAACGACAACCGGTTCGGCAAATAGTGAAACAGGCCAAAGCCCCGTTTTTGCGCTTCCAAGGCCAGCACAAATGTTGAATCGCCATTGATGTCGATCCTGTCCATGGGGTCCATTTGAATAGCGACGGCGAGTGTCATGGCTTGGTTGTCCTTTATTGTCTCAGGTGCATCAATGAATGCGTTGTTTTAGATCTTTGACCACTGTGTCGATGCGCGATCGTTCTGGGCCTTGTGGCGCACGGTTCAGATAGTGCTCGAGGGCACTGAGGGCCTGAGACACTTGTCCCAAACGCAGATGTAACAGTCCAGCTTCGCGGCATAGGGCGGCACTGTCCGGCAACAGAAGCTGCATCGATTTAAGAGTGTCGAGAGCTTCTTCCATTTGGCCAAGGTCGAGACGCCGCGTCTTCACGTTGTTTTGCAGGCGCACCAAAATGTCGCGGTCGCTGACCGGGCGGTAGTGTCGGGATTCCAATTCTTCCGTCGGTCCGGTCACGACTTTAAGCAGGTCGCGCAACTCCGGTGCGTCGAGAACCTGCCCCTCGTGAAAGGGGTCAATGATCACCCTGCTGCCATCGAGACTTTCGAGACGAACGAGGAAGTGACCCGGGAAATTGAGTCCGGCCACGTTCCAACCTTGGGACCTGGCTGCGGCGATATAGAGAATACCAAGAGCCACCGGCAAGCCTTTGCGCCGGTCGATGACGCGCATGAGGTTGGCATTGTCGAGATCATCATAGGTCTCTTCATCACCACGATAGCGAAATGTATCGGCAATCACTGTCGACAAGGCGTCTGCCATCTCGTTTGGTGTCGGGTAGGCGTCGTCAACCGTGATCTGTGTCGCGGCCTCTCCCACTGCGTCATACAAGCTTTTGAGATGGGTTCTGTATGAGTCTAAATCAGTCGCTGGCGTATCATGGGCCGCGAGTAAGAGTGACACGTCCGCCAGATCAAAGACGCCATCGCTATGGGTCAGCAATTCGGCCAGCGTGTCGGCGATCGGGTTTGAAGCGGTTACTTTTTTACTCATGGGTATGAGGCTCTGCAACGAACACAGGTCGTCGCTCCGGCTGGATCACCGGCCAGACCTGTTTTCACCCGGGGTAAATTTTGCACTGCACACATAATCGCTACACTAGTGATTCGCGTGCACGGGTCAATTGTCTCGCCGACTAAGGGGTTAGCTGCCAAACGTCAGCAAAACGCACCGGCCAGCGCCAGGGCCGCACGACCATAACGTCGAAGCGCAAGTCGAGGTCGGCCAAATTTGGGTGGCGTGCCAAAAATCGTTCAGCACCCCTTGTAATGCGGGCCTGTTGGTCCGCCGACACAGCCTCCAGGCCTTGTTTAATGTCGGGCCGTGTTTTGACTTCGATAAAGGTGATGACGCGGCCGCGGCGCGCGATTAGATCGATTTCTCCGGCACCGCTTCCAGGTTGACTGGTGTAGCCGTGTTGCAGCACCGACCAGCCAGTCAGGTTGAGCGCTACCCGGCAGCGCCATTCTCCCCAGCGGCCGCGTTTTTGTGCCTGTTTCTTGAGGCGTTGTGACTTAAGGGTCATCCGCATCGGCGCTCTTCAGCGCTAGCGCCCGGGTATAGAGCGCTCGGCGCGGCTGTCCGGTCGTCTCGGCGACTGCCGCGGCAGCATCTCGGACACTCATGGTTTTTAAGACGTCTTGAAGGGCTGCATCAATGTCCGCTGCGGTCATCGCTTCGGCCTCCGGTGGCGGCCCAACGACAATGACCACCTCACCTTTGGCTGCAGGTCCTTCGCGATACTGGGCAGCGAGACCGGCCAACGGTCCCCGCTTCACCTCCTCATAAAGTTTGGTGAGTTCACGGGCGACAGTGGCTTGGCGCGGTCCTAGGTGATCGGCCATGTCAGCTAAGGTTGCGGCCAGTCGGGGCCCGCTCTCGTAAAACACCAGTGTTGCGTCGACGCGGGCCAAAGTATCAAGACTGGTTTGTCGCGCTTTCTGCTTCGCAGACAAAAACCCAGCAAACAGAATACGATCTGTTGGCAGGGCGGCGGTGACCAGCCCAGCTAAGAGAGCTGATGCGCCGGGAATGGGGATGACGCGGAGGGCGTTCTCTGCACAGGCAGCCACGAGTTTATAACCTGGATCTGAAATCAACGGTGTCCCTGCGTCAGAGACCAACGCAATGCTTTTGCCTGCTTCTAAGTCAGCCAGCAGCCGCGGGCGAGTTTTTGCGCCGTTGTGATCGTTGTAGGCCACCATGGCGGTTTTGATGCCGAAGTGTTTGAGCAACTTGCCGGTGACTCGCGTGTCTTCGCAGGCAATCAGATCCGCCTGCTTGAGCACATCGACTGCCCGAAACGTCATATCCATTAGGTTGCCAATGGGCGTTGCAACCACATAAAGGCCACACTCCAGCGCTTGACTGACAAGCGTGCCGGGCGGCAGGTCAGGTTGCGTTCCCGCAGGGTCAGCGCTACCGTCCCCGGCATTGCGGGCGGATGCCCCGCGTGTAGTGAGAGGTGTGTTGGATGACCGTGTGGCGTGTTTTGCCATTGCTTGTTTTGGCCGGGTTTGTTGTGGGGTGTGAGAGCACCGATGTACCACGCCAGACCCGCCAGGCAAATCCGGCACCTGTTCAGGTGGCTTCGGTGCCACCCCCTGCGCCCGTTTTACCAGCCTTAAGCCGCACCCAGTTGATTCCTGGCCTTGATGTTGCGCCAGAGACGGCCGTGCCCGCCCCGCCTAGTGATCCCTATGGCTTGGTGCGGGTTGGTCTCTTGTTGCCATTGACCGGCCCGGCGGCTGATGTTGGTCAGGCGCTCCTTAACGCGGCACAGATGGCGCTGTTTGATGTCGGCGATGAACGGTTCGTCTTGCAACCCTATGATACTAATGGGACGCCGGATGGCGCGGTCGATGCTGCGGCTTTGGCGGTCGCCCATGGCGCGCAAGTTCTGTTGGGGCCGGTTTTTTCTGCCTCGGCAAAGGCGGTAATGCCGCAAGCCCAGGCGGCTGGCATTAACATGATTCCGTTTACGACGGATCCGACCGTGGCAGCACCGGGTGTTTTCGTCATGGGGTTTCTGGCCCATGAACAAGTGCGCCGCATCATCACCTTTAGTCGTGATCAAGGCATTGAGCGCTTCGCCGTTTTGGCTCCGGCAACGCCCTATGGCGAAACCGTGGTCGATGCGATGTCGCAGGTGGTTATGCAAACGGGCGGATCGTTAACCCGGGTGGCGTACTACGACCAGACCGGAGAAAACCTCAACGATGTGGTTCGCTCCTTCGCAGACTATGACCGCCGACACAATGCGCTTCTTGCCCAGAGGGCGACCTTGGAATCGCGCACCGATACCGTGTCGAGGGTTGCGCTGCGGCGTCTCGAACGTCTCGATACCATCGGCGAGGTGCCCTTTGATGCGTTACTGATTCCGGCTCAGGGCGGCCGCTTGACGGAGGTCGCGGCATTGTTGCCGTTCTATGACATCGACCCAGGCCGGGTTCAGTTGCTCGGCACTATGGTGTGGCATGCGCCAGGCCTTGGCAAAGAACCGGCGCTCGTGGGTGGTTGGTATCCGGCACCGTCTCCCGACGTCAATGCAGGTTTCTATAGCCGGTACAGAAAATTATACGGCGCGACACCGCCGGCTATCGCTACTCATGGATACGATGCAGTCGCGCTTGCTGCGGTGCTTGGTCGGACCAGACCTGAGCGTCCGTTTACATCAGACGGCCTGGCCTCACCCAGCGGCTTCTCAGGTGTTGATGGCGTGTTTCGTCTGCTGCCGACCGGTTTGTCGGAGCGCGGATTTGCTGTGTTGGAAATTACCCGTGATGGGTCTGAACCGATCGATCCGGCGCCGACCACATTCGAAGCGAGTCAATTCTAGAGGCTGGGTTTAGGCCTCAGTGCCAAACCGGCGGGCGATGGCACTGAGAAGCGCATTGCCATCCCCGACAATGCGGACCAACACCAACATAATTGTCCCCGCACCAATAATTGATACCGCAGACAAGCCCCACCTTAGGGCATTGCGCCATCCTGAGGTGGGCTCCAATCGCACGCGAAAGACCAGCGGTACGTACCATAAAAACGCGCCGATCAATCCGCTCAAGGAAAAGCGCGAAATTAAAACGTACAGGTCAACCAGTTCAGGTTTGCTGGACGCGTTTGGTAATGCGGATAGGCACGTAATCAGAGCCGTGCCAAAGGCAATCGCCATCACCAGGAAGACCCGCGACAGAAGGCCGACGACCTGTTCTGCCGGAACGGCCCCGGTGTGCATGTTTTCGCTCAATTGACTTGTTGCGGTTGCGCGGCGGCAATACCCGAGACCAGTGTTTGCTTCAGTTCATCTGCGTAGAGCAACTGGCTTCGCCGCACGATGCCATCCGGACCCGATAAATCAATACCGTAGACCGCGGCATTCCAGTCCTTGCGGGGCTTAATCACACTGCCTTCGAAACTCCCGCCGGCAAACAAACCGGTGTTGCGCGAATAGGCCACAATGTCGTTGCCAACGTTGCTCGTGGTCGCGGCTTCGGCACCGGCACCGATCGCGCCAATGCTGATACCGACATTGGCGCCAATCTTGAACTCATCATCTAATACCGCTTGCATGCCCTTGTCGGTCAAAATGATAAAAATAATCTCGGCGGATTGCATTCCCGCCTGCAGGCCGATTGAGCCTGACGTCATACGGTAAAATGCTGGGTCGCCGAAATTGCCATTTTCGTTGCGTCTCATGAGCACGCCGTCGCCAAAACTCCCCCCTATAATAAAGCTCGCTTTGTAGTAGGAGGGGATGACGAGAACACCCTTTGCGCGCCGCAAAAGGGAATTCAGTTGTTCCACAGGCCGGTGTTCATCCCGCACCCGTTCGACGGCGATTTTTGCATTATCAATGACATGTTTCGCATCCATAGCCTCATCGGCCAACGTCGGCGCTGACACATTGAGGGCTAGAACAGCCAGAGCGGCAATCATAGCGCGGGACAGAAAAGGATGACTCAGCATTGCAGGCCTCTTGCGTGGGGGTTTAGATAACCGAAGTTCAGACTCAATATGGGCTCCGGACTCGTTATCCAGGTTAAAGAACAGGCCAGGAGATTGTCTGGCTAAAGTGAGTCGATTTTGTGACCGCGTCTATGCGCTTTATGCGTCTGCCGCGGTGCGTCCGATTATTAACGATATTTAGCAGTAATCCGCCGCTTTGGGCAATGAAGAAGTCTTCATATTGGGATCAATAACGTTCTCGCATGAGGCTATCAACGTATCGGCCCTGGAACAGAGTAATGCCTAACTGTTGTCCTGCCCGAATGGCTGCCTCGGAATCGCAACGGGCCATAATCGTGCGGCCCCGTTTGCGCATCATAATCATCGCTTTGAGTTCTTCACCCCGTTCGGTGCCAATCATTCCAGCAATCTCGCTGGCCCAGTTGAGTTTGCCGTAGGTTACGCCCATGCGAATGGGATCGGCGAAGGGGAAGGTGTCTAGGGTGAGGCCATCGACACAAATGTGGTATCCGCGCTCATTGAGGAAGTCGCGGGCAAACGCGAATCCAGAGGGATCTGAGAAAATGTCTTCGATCCGCAATTCTAGAACGGCCTCGTACATGGTCGGGTTAATGTTGGCATCAAAGGTGAGAAACTCTTCAGACAAAATAGTGGCGACGTTGAGGTTGATGCTAAAGCCTTCTTGCAACAGGCTGCGATCATCCCGCCGTGACATCTGCGCCAGAACACGAAGGTCCAACGTTTGTGTTAGCCGTTGGAACAGCCAAGGGTTGGCCGTCATATCCGTATTCGGCATCAAGGTTTCCCGCAGGTCACCGATCGAAACAAACACTTCTGTGAATACGACCTCTGGCTGTTCGCCGGCGATGAATGCGCATATGGGCTGACGCCGGGTATGACTCGATAAGTCAACTTGAGATAAAGATTGTTCAACACGGGCGAGCTCAGCCGGGGTGAGCGGATGGCCACGCTCCGACTTTTGCCGCATGGTTTCTTTTTCGGTAATCAACTCTTGAAGCGTTTTTTTCCGCACACTGCCGCGCGCTGCCGCTTGCCGCTCGGCAAAGGCGAGTAATTTGTCGTAGTCCGTGTTCATATCGAACCAGCTCGATAGCCGGTTCTTGCGTGGGTCGGTCTTGAAGCGTTTCATGAGCTCATCGTCGGCCCAATGCTTCATCAGTTTAACCACGGATGCTTCGACAGCTTGTGTTTCCGATGCTTCGAAAACAATCATCAAATCGGTGTTGCGTAGCCGGTACAGCCAGGCCGAACGGGTCCGGGTCAATTCGTCGAAAGAGGTCTCGGCGCTTCGTAAATCATCGTTGCGACGGTGATCCGGCTCAAGACGGGACAAATGCAAACGCACTACGCCACGGTTCTGTGCGCCCTTATCCAAACCGCGGAGATCTTCTAAGAGCTTACCTTCGTGGCTATCGCCCAAGGGGTGAACAGCAGTTGAAGCATCTTCTTCCGGTGTTTGATCAGACATATCTACGCCCTACCGTACCGCTGCTCGACCGGCGTTGCGGCCGGGTTTGGGCGCGCCAAAAGAATCCAGGAAATGACCTTGGAAGATTCGGATGCCAGATTTTAATCCCCATGCCATGGATTCTTGAGAATCACAGCGCGCGAGAATAATTTTCTCTGGGCCCACTTCGTCGATCATCGAGCCGGCCGATTTGTTGCTATCAGGATTGAGAAGCTCAATAAATTCTGGTGCCCACATGAGTTTTGCATAGTCGGGCTTCAGAGGCCCAACGTCGAGCATTTGCAAGGTCGCGGGATTGAGCCCATCGATCAACAAAGCGTGTCCCATTCCAGACAGTACGTCATGAACGTCGAAGTAACTCCGGACGTTGGCTAAAACGTCGATCGATTGAACCTCAACAATAATCTTCTGGCCTTCTGGTGCGCGCTCAACGAATTTCTCAAACGCCGGTGTTGAGACGGTTTCAAGATTAAGGTTAAGACTTAGCGTCTTGCATTCGCGGGCGTGTGGAGCCCGCACCACGATCTCCAACATGCGGAGATCCATGGTTCGGCTGAGATCTTGAAAGAGCCAACGATCCCCAAAGATATTCATATTCGGTGCAATGGTGCGCTGGAGGTCTCCGACCGATAGGAAAAATTCGAAGAACTCGATCGCAGCATCTGCGGCGCCCGGGTTAACGCGCATTGCCACTTGGTCTTTGATGAATGGAATTATATTGGCGGTCGCGAGCTGTTTTTGCACTTGGTCCAGCTGCGCCGGCGACATTGTCGGCAAACCCTTGGCCGCCGGAGGTTGCCGCAAGAGTCTCGTTCCCTCGCTGCGCAAATCCTGGGCCATGGCTATGGCCATGGCAGAATCAACTTCCAGGTCGTACCAATTTACAAATTGATCGTTACCCTGAGCGTCCTCCACATGGGTGGCGGGGTCGTCTTCAAAAAGGGTTCGGATACGGTTGCATGTTGCGTTGACGTCGCGCTGTGACCCGGAGTTCACGGTCATGACTAGGTCTTGATTGATCATCGGGAAAATTTGCACATGCATGCCGCTTTCCAGATTCCCGAACATGCGCGAAACGATTTTTGATTTCACCGGCGTTTTATTGCCCGGCAATAGTTTCGAAATATGCAAATGCACAACCTTGCGCCCTTCCGGATTGCGGCGCATCCGGTCGAGTGTGTCGCACAGTAAATTTTCCTGATATGCGGTGGTTGATTGCATAAATCGATCAGGCGAAAAGTCGCCGTTTTCCCATATTTCTATTCAGACCCGACGGCTTCTAAGGGCCTTTTAACGGCGCTTTTATAGTCGCGATGGATGATATACCCAAGGGGCAATACCACCCCAAGGCGTTACCATGGTAACCATTTGGAAAAGGTTAAGGAATACAGTGAGTTGAACTTCGAATTGTGTACTGTGCGGTTCGAATCTGAAGTGGGCAAGGGGAGTCCCTGTGAAACGTATTTTGGTTACCGGTGGAGCAGGCTTCATCGGCTCTCATCTCTGTGAGCGCCTGATGGCTGAGAATCATGAGATTCTCTGCGTCGACAACTATTTTACTGGGCGGCGCCACAATGTAGCCCACCTGATGAACGACGCTGGTTTTGAGCTGATGCGTCATGATGTGACGTTCCCGCTCTATGTCGAAACCGACGAAATTTACAATCTCGCCTGTCCTGCCTCGCCTGTGCACTATCAGTTTGACCCGGTCCAGACGACGAAGACCAGCGTCCATGGTGCCATTAACATGTTGGGCCTAGCCAAACGCACGCGATCCAAAATTCTACAAGCCTCGACCAGCGAGGTGTATGGCGATCCAGACGTCCATCCCCAGGTCGAGGGTTACAACGGCAACGTCAATCCGATCGGACCGCGGGCCTGCTACGATGAGGGCAAGCGGTGTGCAGAAACACTGTTCTTCGATTACCACCGCCAACACAGCCTACGCATTAAGGTTGGCCGCATCTTCAATACCTATGGCCCACGCATGCTGCCTAACGATGGCCGCGTGGTGTCTAATTTCATCGTCCAAGCTCTCAGCGGCGAAGATATCACGATCTACGGTGATGGCAGTCAGACGCGATCCTTCTGCTATGTCGATGATTTGGTCGAAGCTCTGATTTGTCTGATGGGGTCCGGTGACGACTTCACCGGCCCGGTTAATCTGGGTAACCCAGCAGAGGCAACCATTCTTGAACTGGCCGAACTGATTATCGGCATGACAAAGTCATCGTCGAAGATCATCAACAAGCCCTTGCCCCAAGATGATCCCGTGCGCCGTCGACCCGATATCACCCTCGCGAAAGAGGCTCTTGGTTGGGAACCCACCGTGCCGTTAGAGCAGGGCCTCGAGAAGACCGTGCATTATTTTAAGACTCTTTTGGCTGCTTAAGGGATCGCACCGACATGACCCAGGACGCCGCTGATCTGACAACGCATCTCGGCCGCTTTAAAGGGCGGCGTCTGGTCTGCATTGGCGATGTCATGGTTGATCGCTTTATCTACGGCGACGTCCGTCGCATTTCGCCTGAGGCACCGGTCCCTGTGGTGCGCATTACCAATGAATCATCACAACTCGGTGGTGCCGGTAACGTTGCTCGGAATGCGTCAGCCTTGGGTGTTTCGGTTGCGTTTTTCTCTGTCATTGGCTCGGATCGCGCAGGGCGTGAAGTCACGGGTCTCCTGAGTGAACTTGAGACAATCGAACCTTTTCTTCGCGTCAATGCGGATCGGGAAACAACCATTAAGAACCGGTTTTTTTCAACCAATGGTCACCATCTTTTGCGCGCCGATCGCGAGACAGCCACGCCTCTGACGGCCGCCGATGAAGCGGATTTAGCCAAGGCGTTAACCCGCGAAATTGCGTCAGCGGATGCGGTGCTTCTGTCTGACTACGGCAAAGGTGTTGTCACAGAGTCCTTTGCCAGAATCGCGATCGATGCTGCTAAAGAAGCCGGAAAGCCGGTCGTTGTTGATCCCAAGGGCACAGATTTTACGCTTTATTCCGGCGCCACGGTCGTGACTCCGAACCGGGCCGAGCTGGCTCTCGCAGCTGGACAGGCGGTTGAGACCGATGATGATCTAGTTGCCGCCGCTCAAGCGCTACTTGCGTCGGCTAATCTCGGCGCCGTTCTGGTAACCCGCTCCGCCGAAGGTATGACTTTGGTCCAAAAGGACGGTCAAGTTGACCACCTCAACGCGGAAAGCCATGAGGTTGCGGATGTCACCGGTGCCGGCGATACGGTTGTTGCGACCCTTGGCACCGCGCTTGCTGGGGGTGTTGGACTTCTAGATAGCGCGCGTCTTGCCAATGCTGCGGCCGGTCTCGTTGTCAGGCGTCGCGGTACAGCCGTGGTGTCTGCCCGTGAATTAGCAGCGGCCCTGCTCCGTCGTGATTTAACCGCTGCGGAAGCGAAGGTGACGGATGCGACGACAGCCTCAGCACGCGCTTCTCTCTGGCGTTCAGAAGGTAACGTTATCGGCTTCACCAATGGTTGCTTCGACCTTCTTCATCCCGGCCACGTTTCCTTGCTCGGTCAGGCGAAGTCTGCTTGCGACAAGTTAATCGTCGGCTTGAATTCCGATGTCTCCGTAGGCCGTCTCAAAGGCCCGGGTCGTCCCGTGCAATCGGAAACGTCCCGAGCAACAGTCCTAGCCTCTATGGAGAGTGTTGATCTAGTTGTTGTCTTTGCCGAAGACACACCACTTGAGTTAATCGAAACCCTTCGGCCCGACATTCTTGTCAAAGGCGCCGACTATGCCAAGACAGATATTGTCGGCGCAGACATTGTCGAAGCCTACGGCGGCAAAATTATCCGCGCTGATTTGGTTGACTCTGTCTCGACAACAGCGACAATTGCTTCGCTCAAGGAGGGTTAATTATGTACCGCACAGCTATTATGATCACGCTCGCAACTGCCTTGTCGGGGTGCGGAGCCGTGGGAGAATTTTTTCCAGACTTTAACTCCTCGGGCGGCAACACCGGTTCATCCATGGTGATGGATCGGGGGTCCTCAGGTATGAGCAACGGAAGTTCAATCCGGCCGGAAACATTGGTCAGCTGTCGCGGCCATGTCTTGGTTCCGGCGATGGGCATGACCTTTATCCCTTACGGTCGTCCGGCACCGAGCAACGGGCAGTTCCTTCGCGAGGAAAGCCTCACGCCGCCTTATCGCGTGTTGCCACCAGGCGCGGCCGCAACAATGGACAATGTCCCATCTCGGCTAAACGTTGATGTCGATCGTGACAACCGGATCGTCAACCTGCGCTGCGGCTGATTTTTAAAGACAGACTTCTATCCTCTAGACTCTGGGGTCGGTGATCGCCATCAGGCGCTGACCCGCGCCATGAGCGAAGCGCAAGGTTAGGGCCTTGCGTCGGCCTGGATGTAGCCGATGCCTAACGGCCGGCCGAACTACCGTTGTTGTGTGGCGATCTGCGACCAGAATCCCGCAGGTCTCCGGTAAAATATTTAACGGAAAGTGTTCGGGTACCGCAAAAGAGAACCCGTCACAGTAGGGCACATAATCGAGCCATTTATCATCGGCCCGAAAATCAGCCACGGTGCTTTTTACTTCGACCATGACAATGGTGCCGTTCGGCGCCAATCCAGCGACATCGGCTCGCCGTCCGTTGCCCAATTTGAATTCTGTGAGGGCGGCATAACCCATTTCACCCAACCACCGGCATACGCCGCGGGTCACCCCAGCGGTGATAGCTGCCGCATCGGTGTAGCGTAAAGACTGGGATTTGCGTCGGACGAGAGGCGTGTTCATCATATGTTCCCCTTGGGGGGACTTTAGGCGTGGGTCCGGCCACAAACAAGGGAAACGCTATAATTTCAGCCAATTTTTCATTTGGTCGGGACTGCCACGCAATGATCATTCGCAGTGTTTTCCAGGGTGTATGGGCTCGTTTGTAATTTTGTGGTGCATGGGCTTGTTCCTCCAAACACACATGCATGGGCTCGATGCGTGGAACGAACGGTGCATGGGCTCGAGCCTCGCAAAACCGATATATCTTTTACGCCTAGGGTCGATTTCAGCGTTTTTCAGGCCTATGCCCTATGCCTTGCCCTAGCCGGGAAAAGGTTTATGGTGCGCCGCGTTTGACGCTCCAAAGAAGGACTTCAGCTGTGGTTAGAGTGTTGCGTGCCAAGCTGCATGGTATTCGAGTAACAGGAGCCGACCTGCATTATCACGGGTCGATTACGCTCGATCCTGAGCATTGCGCTAAGGCCGGATTGCACCCAACGGAATTTGTTGATGTCTGGAATAAGAACTCAGGCGCACGGCTGACCACCTATGTGATTTATGGTGAGCCTGGGTCCCGTTGTTGCATTCTCAACGGTGCGGCAGCCCGGACCTGCCAACAGGGCGATGAACTTATTCTCGCGGCCAGCTGTGACATGGAACCTGCAGAGCTCTACGATCATCATCCTCGCATCCTGACATTCACGCCAGGCAACGAAATTGACCAAGTGCTGCAATACGACGTCTTTAAGAGCGAAGCGTTCGAGCACGATTTCCGCATCACAGACCTAAGTGCGACTGAACAGCCGGCTAGCGTTCACAATTATGCCAACGTCGATCATCGAGCCATTCGTGCCGACCTGGAGGCCCAAGGCTGGGCCCGGCAAGATATCGATGCCTTTATTGCTAAGCATCTCACCCGATAACTGAACAAAGCCACCTGACGAGACAGCTTCGACGTTGCTTGAAGTGGTGCGTGCGCCGTACTCTATCTTTATGAACGATACGCCGACCGACCTTCCGTCCTTACAGTTACCGCTGAAAACGCGTCGCCTCACCATTCGGGAGTACACCGATGATGATTGGTCGATAGTTTACGCCTATGTCAAAGATGAAGCGTTTTGGAAATATCAGGCTGGTGAAACGCCAACCGAGGAAAAGGTCAAAGCCCTAATTCAGTGGGCCGTGCGGGAACAAAAGATCGCCCCGCGCATCAACTATTACCTCGCCGTAACGGAAACAAAATCAGGGAACGTTATCGGCGAGGCCGTCATCAAAGTGGCACCGCCAGGGCATGGCCAGGGTGAAATCGGTTTCGGTATCGTGCCGTCCCTGTGGCGCAAAGGGTACGCCACAGAAGTCGCGCGCGCTTTGATAGATGTCGGATTCACGACCCTTAAGCTCAATCGTATCGCGGCTCAATGCGCGCCCGAAAACAAAGCGAGCATTCGCGTCATGCAGAAGCTGGGCATGGCCCGCGAAGGTCTGTTGCGCGAGCATTACCGTGCGGGTGGAAAGTACTGGTCGAGCGTGATTTATGCGTTGCTCGCCCGCGAGCATGAGAAAATAAAGACGAACACCAGTCGGTAGGCGTTTCTCTGTTCTATAGTTCGTCTGTTGTCTCTTACATCCCTGTCTTGATGCGATCGACCAACTGCTTAACGGTTGGAATAAAGCCGTCTTTGTACCAAGGGTCTTGAGAAAACCGATAGGCATTGTGCCCGGCAAACATTAGTTCCTCATCAACAGCGCCGTCATGGACGATGTTCTGCAATGTTTTCTGGATGCAGAATGATCGGGGGTCTGCCTTGCGTCCGGTGTTGCCTTTTTCGTTTTCGGACCAGTTGGAAAACTGACACGACGATAGACAGCCCATACAAGCAATTTGATCGGCCCGAATTTCTTCCGCTTTTTCGGGCGTCACATAAATCAGGGTCGAGTCCGGAGTCTTTAGCGTATCGGTGCGGCCTTCTGCGATCCAGCTCTCCGCCAACCCTTTGTCTTCTGCCGTGACGAAGACTTCTCGTTTCCGTGCGCCGACACCGAGGGGGGTGTCATGGGCACCCACTGGCTCGGGGGAGAAGGCGATTTGGTGGTTTGATCGTGCGACCAATTCATCAATGAAATTATTTTTAACGGCGGATGAGTAAAATCCGGTGGGGCTAAATTTGTGCAACAACACATCACCGGGATCAAGCGTCAGCAGACGCTTTTTCCACTGGTCTGAGATCTCACTCTCTGCCGTCAAAAGTGGCCGAGTGCCGAACTGAAAGCATACCGGGCCAACCTCTGGGTTATCGAGCCAGTGATCCCACTCACTGAGCCACCAAACCCCACCGGCCATCACAATTGGTACGTCATGGAGCCCGGCTTCATTCATAACCGAGCGCAGGGCAACGACACGGGGATAGGGATCTTCAGGGACCTTTGGATCTTCCGAGTTCGACAAACCGTTGTGTCCGCCCGCAAGCCACGGGTCTTCATAGACGACACCGCCGAGATAATCAGAGCACTTGTGATAAGCCCTCTTCCACAAAGCGCGGAATGCCCGCGCCGAGGAAATGATAGGGTAGTAGTAGATGCCGTACTGTGTTGCGAGCTCGGCAAGGCGATAGGGCATGCCCGCGCCGCAAGTGACGCCGTGCACCATGTCGCGACATTTTTCCATAATGCCGTGGAGCACACGTTCTGCCCCACCCATTTCCCAGAGAATATTGACGTGCAGTCGGCCTTCGCCGTTGCGTGTTTCGTGCGCGATTCGTGCTTGAGCGATCCCGCCATCAATGGCGTATTGCACCAGCTCTTCGTGCCGATCTTTGCGAGTCCGGCCGCTATAGGTTTGCGGCAGGATGGTACCATCGTCCTTGAACGAGTCCGCGTTGACTCCTGAAAAGGTGCCGACACCGCCAGCGCCAGCCCAGGCGCCAGAGCTCATACCAGTGGACACTGCTACACCCTTGCCGCCCTCGATCAGAGGTAAGGCTTCTCGGCCGGAAATCATAAATGGGTTGAGTGTTTTCACGCGGTTTCCTCTCGCTTGAACCGGTTTACGTTATGTCCGGCCCCTGCCGCTATCGTCATAAAAATATAATGGTTTCTGTCCGTTAAACCAAATCGCGTTTCGCCAGGGCGGATCTCAGCTCCTGTGGAACATCGGTACACAGGCTGTTGACGCCCCATTGCAGTAATCTATTTGCTTGGTCACCGTCATTTACAGTCCACGCCATCACGTCTAATCCGGCTGCAACCAATGATGCAGCTTGATCACCCGTCAGACGGGCTGCATTCGGGCAGGCCATCGTAGCGCCCAGCGTTTCTATTGCTTCAGTCCAATCATCGGGCAAAAGGTCGAAACACAATCCGCGCGGCCACTCGGGCATCGCTTCCTTGGCAGCGGCTAAGGCCACTCTCGAAAAACTGGTTATGACCGGTGGTTGCATGTCACTCGGCCAACACTCTTGCGCAACGGCGAGGGCGATATGAGCCGTTTCAACTTCGCGGCCTGGGTCCGGCTTAAGCTCGATGTCGGCTCCTAGACCGAGCACCTCGAGAAGATCTATCGTTTCTTCCAGGGTTGGAACAACCTCACCGGAGAATGACCGGTCAAACCAGCTGCCGGCATCGAGTCCGCTGATGGCTTCCAGCGTGCTTTCCGCGAGGAGGCCTGTCCCATTGGTGGTGCGCTCCAGGCTGGTGTCGTGAATAACCACGGGTCTGGCGTCGTAGGTCAATGCGACGTCAAACTCAACGGCTTCTGCGCCGGCCTCAGCGGCGGCCCGAAAAGACGCCAGAGTATTCTCTGGCGCCAATTGGGGCGCGCCACGATGACCAACAATGCGAGGCAGCAGGCTCATGCGTGCGTTCGCGCTTACGCTATTTCTGCAGAGCGCTCTAGCTCTCTGCAGCAGCGCCTTCTTTTTCTTTACCGTCGATGTCTTCGCCGGTTTCTTGATCGACCCGCTTCATCGACAGCTTGACCTTGCCGCGATCGTCGACGGCGAGGCACTTCACTTTGACGGTGTCGCCTTCGTTGACGACGTCCGACACTTTCTCAACACGCCGCGGGGCGAGTTCTGAAATGTGGACAAGACCATCGCGCTTACCGAGGAAGTTCACGAATGCACCGAAGTCCATCAACTTGACGACCTTACCGGTATAGATCACGCCGACTTCAGCTTCCGCAATGATGTCGCGGATACGACCCACCGCATCATCCGTGGCCGCTTGGTCCGAAGATGCAACTTTAACCGTACCATCATCATCGATATCGATTTTACAGCCGGTCTCTTCCTGAATTTCACGGATGACCTTGCCGCCGGTGCCGATGATGTCGCGGATTTTATCCTTGGGCACGGTCAGTGTGGTGATGCGCGGTGCATGACCTGAGACCTGTTCCCGAGATGAGGTGATCGCGTTGCTCATCTCACCAAGGATATGCAGGCGACCGCCTTTGGCCTGGTTTAGGGCGATTTCCATAATGTCTTTGGTGATGGACGTAATCTTGATGTCCATCTGCAAAGACGTGATGCCTTGATCCGTCCCGGCAACCTTGAAGTCCATATCACCAAGATGATCTTCGTCACCCAGGATGTCGGACAGCACGGCGAAGTCTTCACCTTCTTTAATCAGGCCCATCGCAATACCAGCGACCGGACGACCCAAAGGCACACCGGCATCCATCAAGGCTAAAGATGTGCCGCAAACGGTGGCCATGGACGATGACCCGTTGGATTCTGTGATTTCCGAAACCACGCGCAGGGTATACGGAAAGGCATCCTTGGGCGGAAGCAGCGGGCGAATGGCGCGCCAAGCAAGTTTGCCGTGGCCGACTTCACGACGGCCAACACCGCCCATGCGGCCCGTCTCGCCAACGGAGTACGGAGGGAAGTTGTAATGCAGCATAAAGCGCTCACGGAACTCGCCTTCAAGCGCGTCGATGATCTGCTCGTCACGGCCAGTGCCGAGGGTTGCCGTCACCAAAGCTTGGGTTTCGCCACGGGTGAATAGTGCCGATCCATGAGCCCGCAATAGGACGCCAACTTCTGATTCGATCTGACGGACATCAACGGTCGTGCGACCATCGATACGTTTGCCCGTTTTGAGAATGCTGCCACGGACGATGTCCTGCTCCATCTTTTTGAAGACTTTGCTCGCAACGGCAAGCTCAGCAGCATTGTCGCCCAGGCTCGCAACAGCTTTTTTCTTAGCGACAGACAAGGCTTCTTGCCGGTCTTGTTTGATCTGTAGTTGATAAGCCGCTTCGATGTCGCCAGCGAAGGCGGCAAACTTTTCTTTAACCGTGACGAGTTCCGCCGGCGGCTCTGGAAGGTCAAAGGGCGCTTTGGCGCACAGCTCCGCCAGGCCGATAATGCCGTCGATGATCGCCTGCATTTGGTCGTGGCCGTAGTTGACGGCGCCAAGCATGATTTCTTCGGAGAGTTCGTTGGCTTGGCTTTCGACCATCAAGACGCCTTCACGGGTTCCGGCAAGAACCAGATCCAGATCAGCATCTTCAAGGTCACCCATCAGTGGGTTGAGCACGTAGTCGCCGTCTTTGTAGCCGACGCGGGCCGCGCCGATGGGACCGAGAAACGGAATGCCGGAAATAGTGAGAGCCGCCGAAGCGCCGATCATGGCAATGATGTCGGGGTCGTTTTCAAGGTCATGGGAGAGCACGGTGCAGACCACTTGGGTTTCATTGCGATAGCTCTCATGAAACAGGGGCCGCAGCGGCCGGTCGATCAACCGTGAGACCAACGTTTCTTTTTCTGTTGGCCGGCCTTCGCGTTTAAAAAAGCCACCCGGAATTTTACCGGCGGCATATGTTTTTTCTTGGTAGTTAACCGTGAGTGGGAAAAAGTCGACACCAACCTTCGGTGAGCGTTGGCCGACGGCGGTGCACAGCACCGAAGTTTCTCCGTAAGTCGCGATCACAGCCCCATTGGCCTGGCGCGCTACTTTTCCGGTTTCGAGAACGAGTGTACGTCCGCCCCATTCGATTTCTTTGCGGTGCGTTGTAAACATAGACATATCAGGATTTCCTTTTCCTACAGGCTGGCACCAAATGTGCGAACCACTCTGTCTCCATGACAAGCGGTTATCAGCCCCCTACAGGCAGCGGTGTTCTAAATATTGATTAAGCCCGGCCGTCCGCTGCACGTTGGCAAACAGCGTCAACCAGACCCGGCTCATCCGGGTCTGACCGCTGGTTATTCCAACTCTGGCAGGCCAGTTCATTCGATTTTTCGGTTGGCGCGAACGCGACCGCTTAGCGCCTGAGTCCAAGGCGACCGATTAACGTTTCGTAGCGCTGTTGTGATTTCTTTTTGGCGTAGTCGAGCAAGCGTCGACGTTGACCAACCATCATTAGAAGGCCTCGGCGGGAGTGATTGTCTTTGCCGTGAGTCTTTAAATGATCTGTAAGATTTACAATGCGCTCAGTCAGAATAGCGACTTGCACTTCCGGAGATCCGGTGTCGCCCTCTTTGGTGGCATATTCTTTAATAAGCTCTTGCTTACGTTCAGCGGTAATCGACATCGTGACTCCTTAAATCAACTTAGATGTTCAAAACACGCACGGGCTTTACAAGTCCGTCCGCAACGGTGGCCACTGCAATCAACCGATCCCCGCACACTGCCTGAACGACAACGCCTGGCGTTAGCCCGCTTATGGGGGTGCGGTTGGCCACGGCAAAAAGTGAAACGGATTGGCCGTGGCTCATGCGGCGGGCCTCTTCTTCTGTCAGGGCCAGTGCCGGGATGTCGTCCAGCACGGTCGCAACAGGGAGAAGGACCCCAGAGCCGGCGGCTTTATGCCCTAAAGCCTCCAGTTTATCCAGGGAAATCGCCACCTTTTCGTCAAACGGGCCGCAACGGGTACGGCGCAAAGCAGTGATGTGTCCATGGGTGCCTAAAGCCACAGCCAGATCTCTCACCAGGGCGCGGATATACGTGCCTTTACCGCAATCCACCTCAAATCTTGCCCGATCTGGTCCCAGGTCGACGTCCTCGCGCGCGAACCGGTCAATCCTTACCGTTCGAGGCTTTAGTTCGACCTCTTGATTAGCCCGGGCGAGGTCATAGGCTCGCTGTCCGTCCACCTTAATGGCCGAAAACCGGGGGGGGATTTGCTCGATATGGCCCGTAAAACCGTCGAGGGCGGCATCGATGTCTGCCGTCTCGGGCCGAACGTCTGAGCGGGCGATAATCTCGCCTTCCAGATCGTCGGTTGACGTTGCCGCCCCCCAAAGGACGTCAAAGCGATAGGTTTTCGCAGCGTCCATGGCGAAAGAGACGGTTTTTGTCGCCTCGCCAAAAGCGATCGGCAGGATGCCAGTGGCCAGAGGGTCGAGAGTGCCACCGTGTCCGGCTTTAGCCGCATCCAAGAACCGGCGCGCTTTACCGAGGGCCTGCGTGGATGTCAGACCAAGGGGTTTGTCGAGAGCGAGCCATCCGGATATCGCCTGACCGCGACGCTTACGGGCCACTTTATTGACCCGAGTCCGGCGTTTTGTCTGCGCCCGAGTCTGGCGCATCATCATCCCCATCTGTGTTCAGATCGCGGGCGACGTCTGGGCGATGCAGCAAGTTATCAATATGTTCCGCTTCATCGAAGGTTGTGTCCGATGCAAAGTGAAGCTCGGGCACCTGCCGCAAGCGGACACGCTTTGCCAATTGGCGGCGAAGGAACGATTTAACCCGGCCGAGCCCCTCCAATATGGAGGCCATATCGCCGCCGCCGAGACGCATGACGTAGACGGTCGCGTGCTTAAGATCGGGACTTGAGTCGACTTGAGTCACCGTCAAGGTGACGTCAAACAGATCCGGATCTTGAAAGGTTTCCCGTTCAATAATCTCAGCCAGGATGTGTCGTAGGGTTTCCCCCACACGCAATTGCCGCTGACTTGGCGGTCGGGCTCGGCCTCGTGCCATGTGAGTTCCTAATGCCCGGCAACCTGTGCCGGGGGTTGTCTAAAGCTCGACGGCGACTTGTTCGAGTTCAAAACACTCGATTCGATCGCCCACTTGGATGTCCTGATAATTAGCGAAGGCGGCACCACACTCCGTGCCTTCCCGCACATCTTTAACATCGTCCTTAAAGCGTTTGAGCTGGGACAGGTCGCCTTCATGAATGACCACATCGTCGCGCAACAAGCGGACTTTGGAGCCCTTCTTAATCGTGCCCTCTGTGACGATACAACCAGCAACTTTACCAACCTTGGATACCGCAAAGACTTCTTTGATGTTTGCGTAGCCCAAGAAGTTCTCGCGGTATTTCGGAGACAACCGGCCCGAGAACACGCCTTTAATATCGTCGGCGACGTTATAGATAACTGAGTAGTACCGCACGTCGACACCGTCGCGTTTGGCAATTTCACGCGCCTGAGAATTGGCCCGGACGTTGAAGCCAATGATGACGGCCTTGGACGCGACCGCTAGCGTGACGTCGGATTCGTTGATCGGGCCAACGGCGCCATGAATAACTTTGACCTGGGATTCTTCCGTGCTGATTTTTTCTAGAGTGCTGGTCAACGCCTCTACGGAACCCTGAACATCGGCTTTGACAACAACGGGTAAGTCTTCGCTTTCACCGGCTTGAGCCTTGGCGAACATTTGCTCCATCGTGGTAACGCTGCCCGCCGCTGTTGCGTCGCGGGTTTTGCGCGCTCGGAAGTCTGCCACTTCGCGGGCACGACCTTCTTCTTCGACAACGATGAAGTCGTCGCCGGCACGCGGTGTGCCGTTAAAGCCAAGGACCTCAACAGGTGCGGATGGTAGCGCGGATTTAATCTGCTTGCCTTGATCGTTGACCAACGCGCGTACGCGGCCCCACTCAGAACCAGAGACGAAAACGTCGCCAACCTGCAAGGTGCCGCGCTGTATAAGAACGGTTGCAACGGATCCCTTGCCCTTCTCCATCCTGGCTTCGATCACCACACCTTCGGCGGCGCGATCCGGGTTGGCTTTGAGGTCTAGAAGTTCGGCCTGCAGCTGAATGGCATCCAGCAACTTGTCTAAGTTTAGTTTTTGCGTCGCCGAAACTTCGACCGTTAGGGTTTCACCACCCATTTCTTCAACCACGACGTCATGGCTGAGCAACGCTTGGCGCACCTTGTCAGGTGAGGCGTCGGGCTTATCCATCTTGTTGATAGCGACGATCATCGGCACCTTTGCAGATTGAGCGTGCTTAATCGCTTCAATCGTCTGGGGCATAATGCCGTCGTCCGCCGCGACCACCAGCACAACAACATCGGTTGCCTGAGCACCACGGGCGCGCATAGCGGTAAAGGCCTCGTGGCCAGGTGTGTCTAGGAAGGTGAGTTTCTTGTTCCCTGGCAGCCGCACTTGATAAGCCCCAATGTGCTGGGTAATGCCGCCGGCCTCACTGGAGGCCACGTCGGCCTCACGCAGGGCGTCAAGCAATGACGTCTTACCGTGATCGACATGACCCATGACCGTAACCACGGCTGGCCGCGTTTCAGTTGCGTCCGAGTCATCCTGTTCTGAGCTCAATCCGGTCAAGACATCATCTTCCGATACGCGTTTGATTGTGTGCCCGAACTCTTGTGCAACAAGTTCGGCGGTATCGGCGTCAATCACTTCGTTGATTGTTGCCATGATGCCAAGTTTCATCAGGGTTTTAATTACGTTGCCTGACCGCTCAGCCATGCGATTTGAGAATTCCTGCACGGTGATGTTTTCAGGCACAGTCACTTCGCGCACGATCTTCTCAGACGGCATCGCCGTCTTTTGCTGCTGCATTTGCTTGCGGCGTTCTTTTTCCTGAGCGCGGCGCAGCGCAGCCATCGAGCGACCACGTTCAATCTGATCGTTGCCTTCAAGGGCGGCCGAAATGGTTAGCTTGCCGGACCGGCGGCGCTGGTCTGCGCCCTTTTTCGCTGGTTGTTTGTTGCCTGGCTTCGCTTGTTTGCGGGCGGCGCTATCATCGGCGGCCTCTTTTGCCGCGGGGCGGCGTATGCGTTCAACCGGCTTGTCCGGATCTGGGGGAATGACCGGCTCAATTGGTGCGTCAGCGACAGCGGCAGACTCTTCAGTTTCGCTCTCTGCTTTTGTACCCGCATCCACCGCTTCTTCAGCGGGTTCGTCCGGAGCATTGGCCTGGCGCTCGGCTTCTACCGCGCGGCGCACGTCTTCTTCCTTGCGATCCACCTCGTCAGCGCGCTTGGCATCCTGCAGGACCTTGAGGCGATGCGCGGTCTCTTCAGCGCTGAGTTTGCGTTGAACAGTATCGGCGGCTACTTCTGCACTGGCCTTTTTGAGCGTGCCTGGTGCCTGAGATTTGACCTCTTGGACTTTGCCGTCAGCGCCCATTTCAAATTGGCGTTTACGTTTGCGCTCAACCTGCACCACTTTCGTACGGCCATGCGAAAAGCTCTGTCGGACCTGACCGGTCTCAACAGTCTTTTTCAGTTCAAGCTTGCCTCGACCTAAGGTCAGAGGCTTTTTTGCTTCGTTCGCCATACCGTTCTGTACCATTCTGTTTTGGGAGCCGGTGCTCCCCTTAACTCTTCACTGTTCTAAGGCGCTAGCGCCCTAAGGTGTCGCGCTCGATGCGATACCTGAATACCGTTTTGCCTCGACCATCAGCGTATCCGTCAAACGATCGGCTCCCAGACCGACATGCACTGCATGGTCTCGGCCCAAAGCTTGACCCAACTCCGCGCCGGTGAACACGTCTATCACCAGTGCATCAGGGGCGAGGCCCGTGATTTTTCGCCGGCCACCCGCTGCACCGTCCGCTGCTTCTAAAATCAGCACTGTCTGACCAGTGCCGGCTTGAGCGCGAACCTTTTCAAAACCAACTGCCACCAGCCCAGCGCGACGGGCCAGTCCAAGACGATCAAGGCAACGGCGTTTGAGGCCTGCTGCGACCAGTACCACAAGATCGTCCGGTATCGTGACCGATTGCCGGGCGGCCTTAGAAAACAAACGCTTAGACGCAGCGGTGTCTATCATATCCCGCCCAGCCTTCAACCACAAACCCCGTCCTGGCAGGCGTCCAGCGACGTCGAAAACAAGGTCTCCGGTCGGCCCTACGACAAACCGGAGGAGCTCATCCTTCGGCCTTTGTTCACCGCTGACCAAACACCGTCGCAGTGGCCCTTGGTCCGATTCAGCCCCAATTTCAGGGCTATCGGTCAAAGGCATGCTCGGGCTTTCCGTGTCCTGAGATGTGGAAGTGAAGCTCACGCCGGTTCCGCATCCTCCGCTGGCGCTGAATCATCAGCAGCGTCTTCTTCACTCGCGGCCTCTTCTTCCTCACCCTCAAACCAGTGGGCACGAGCGGCCATGATCATCGTGTTGGCCTCTTCCATGGACATCGATCCCACACCAAGAATGTCGATAAGCTCATCGGAGGCCAGGTCGGCTAAGTCGTCCCGTGTTTTGATCTCATTTTCACCAAGCGTGATCAGCATCGTGACTTCGAGACCGTCAATGCCGGCGTTCAGCAAGTCCTCGGCGATTCCGAGGTCTGTGAGCTTGGCCATTAGGACTTGGTTTTGTTCTTCAAGTTTGGCTTGGGCGCGGGCCTTGAGTTCGCCAGCGATTTCTTCATCAAAGCCTTCAATCGTGGACAGTTCGTTGTCTGGAACGAACGCGACTTCTTCAATGGAGGTGAAGCCTTCGGTCACTAGAAGATGGGCGATAACGTCATCCACATCGAGTCCGTCAATGAAGGCCTGACTACGGCTGTGGAACTCTTCTTGCCGCCGTGCGCTTTCTTCATCTTCCGTCAGAATGTCGATTGTCCAACCGGTCAGGTGAGACGCTAGCCGGACGTTTTGTCCACGGCGACCGATGGCTAGTGACAGCTGATCATCAGGAACCACCACTTCGATGCGACCTGAATCTTCATCCAGAACGACCTTGCTCACCTCAGCCGGAGCCAGACCGTTAACGACGAACGTTGCGGGGTCTTCATTCCACTGAATGATATCGATCTTCTCACCCTGGAGTTCAGCGACGACTGCCTGAACGCGGCTACCGCGCATCCCGACACAAGCGCCAACCGGATCAATGGAAGCGTCCTTGGAAATAACCGCAATTTTGGCGCGGCTACCTGGGTCGCGGGCGACGGATTTGATCTCAATGATGCCATCATAAATTTCCGGCACTTCTTGTGAGAACAACATCGCCATGAATTCTGGACATGTGCGCGACAAGAAAATCTGCGGACCGCGGGGCTCTTCGCGAACATCGATAATATAGGCGCGGACACGATCGCCATTTTTGAAATGCTCGCGGGGGATTAATTCGTCCCGGCGCAGCAGGCCTTCCGCGCGTCCCAGGTCGACGACGACGTTGCCAAACTCGACCCGTTTGACCAGGCCGTTGACGATTTCGCCCATGCGATCTTTGTATTCTTCAAACTGACGTGCGCGCTCGGCTTCACGGACCCGTTGCACGATGACCTGCTTGGCCATTTGTGACGAAATCCGGCCAAAATCGATTGGCGGCAAGGGATCAATGAGAAACTCTCCGACCTCGGCGTCTTTCTTTTTGTCTTTTGCCTGATCAAGCGTGAGCTGGATATTCTCGTCTTCGACCGCCTCTTCGTTCTCCACCACTTCAAGGTAGCGGGCCAAACGAATCTCACCGGTCCTACGATCGATGGTGGCGCGAATGTCCTTCTCTTGCCCATACTTAGAGCGACCGGCCTTCTGTAGGGCTTGTTCCATGATCATGAACACTTCTTCGCGCTCAATTGACTTGTCCCGGGCGACTGTGTCTGCGACTTGGATCAGTTCTGGCCGGGGCATGGCTATGCTTTGGGACATGGTCTTCTACTCACTCTGTGCGTTTGCGTTTTTTTGGGTTGGGTTGCTTTTCGGTTTCTCTGCTGCGGCAATTAGATCGTCATTCAGCACCAGTTGCGCGCGATCAACTTCGGATAAGGGTAACGAGACAGACTCACCATCGATGAGGAGGCTTACGGCTTCGTCGCTCGAGATGCCTTCCAAGAGGCCGCGGAATTTCTTGCGGCCGTTGATGGGTCGGCGAGTTTGAAGCTTAGCCTCGAACCCGACATAGGCGGTAAAATCTTTTGGCCGCGTCAGGGGCCGGTCAATACCTGCCGAACTGACTTCAAGATTGTAGGCCCCTTCGAGCGGGTCATCCGCCTCGAATATATCGTTCAGGGCAACGCTAATAGCGGTGCAATCATCAATGTTGATGAGGCTGCCGTCGGCCCGGTCAGCCATGATCTGCAAAGCACGGACGCCGCCTTCGCCGGTCACGGCAACGCGCACGATCTCAAAGCCCATTGCTTCAAGGGTCGGTGATATCTTTTCTTCGAGCCAGGTCAGTCGTTCCATTGTGCTCGCGCTCTGCTGCCGCTGACGGGAAAACCCTATTCCACAAACAAAAAAAGTGGGCCAGTGGCCCACTCCTCAGGTCAGTCGACAAGTGAAGTTGAGAGGCTCATATAGTCGGAAAACCGGTTTCAAGCAAGGGTTTAGCCTACAACTCTCAGGAAGTTGAGATACATCGGCGTCCGCCCTTCCCTGACGGCTTTTTTTTCATACCGGGTGGCAATCGTGTCCTGTGGCCTCTGCCGCCAGCTGTTCGGACCGCTGACATCCCACTGAAATGCTGGGTGGACAGGGACATGGCGGAGGCACCAGCGCGCGTATTCTGGATGATCTGTGGCGATCCGTAATTCTGCGCCCGGCGACATCAAACGGGCTAAATGATCCAGAGTCGTTGGGTTAACGAACCTGCGTTTGGCGTGCTTGGCCTTGGGCCAAGGGTCTGGATAGAGCAAAAACACCCGATCGAGGCTTCGATCGGCCAAAAACGGCAGAAATGCGCGGGCATCGTCGTCCAGAATCCGGATATTCTCGAGCGCCGCAGCCGTCCTCTGCTTGAGCAACGACGCGATTCCATTCTCAAAGATTTCGGCACCGATAAAGCCGACCTTAGGGTTTGCTTGCGCCTGCGCCGCTAGGTGTTCGCCGCCCCCAAACCCGATTTCAAGCCATATTTTCTCAATATTTGGAGAGAAAAATGTCCTAGGATCGCACGGCGGTGCGATTTTTTCAGGATCGATCCGAATCTGCGGTAGCTCATTGTCCAGGGCGTCCCGGAGGCTGGCGCGGAGTCGTTTTCCTTTGCGCCGTCCGTAGAGATGAGTGCGATGTTTCTCTGTGTCTGAGTTTAGGCTAGGCACCGAACGCGGATTCGAGTGATTCAACAAGGTCCAGTCGTTCCCATGAGAAACCGCCGCCGCCGTCAGCCTCGCGACCGAAGTGGCCATAGGCGGCCGTGCGGCCATAAATCGGCTTATTGAGACCGAGATGCTCGCGAATGCCGCGTGGTGTCAGATCCATCAACTCTTGCAGCACTACAGCAAGTTTATCTTCTTCGACTTCGCCAGTGCCCTGGGTGTCGACGTAGACCGATAAGGGTTTTGAAACGCCGATGGCATAGGACAGCTGAATCAGACACCGCTGCGCCAAACCTGCAGCAACAACATTTTTCGCCAGGTAGCGGGACGCATAGGCGGCCGAACGATCGACCTTGGTTGGGTCCTTCCCTGAGAAAGCACCGCCGCCGTGGGGAGCCGCGCCGCCATAGGTGTCCACAATGATCTTGCGACCGGTTAATCCACAGTCGCCGTCTGGCCCGCCGATAACGAAACGTCCGGTTGGATTTACGTAAAATGCGTCTTCAGGGCACATCCAACCTTCAGGCAGCACATCTTCAACGTGCTTACGGACCATCGCGCGGATGGTGTCTTGGTCAACGTCTTCGCTGTGCTGGGTTGAAACCACCACCGACGTTGCCCCAACCGGTTTGCCATCGCGATACTGCAGGCTGACTTGGCTTTTTGAATCTGGTCCGAGGAATGAGGCATCGCCAGCGTGGCGGGCGTCCGCAAGGGACTTGAGAATTTGATGGGAGTAGTGAATGGGAGCCGGCATCAACTCGGGGGTTTCGGTCACCGCATAACCAAACATAATGCCCTGGTCGCCAGCGCCCTCATCTTTGTTGCCCGCAGAGTCCACACCAACAGCAATGTCGGCGGATTGGGAGTGAACGTGGCAATCGACAGTCATGTTCTGCCAATGGAAACCTTCCTGCTCGTAGCCGATATCTTTAACGGCCTCGCGAGCGGCGGTGATCATGGCGTCCGACGTTACTGAATCTGGCCCGCGGACCTCTCCAGCCAAAACGATCAGGTTGGTCGTGCATAAGGTTTCCACGGCCACTCTGGCTTGGGGGTCTGCGCTCAAAAACAAATCGACGATTTCGTCGGAGACGCGGTCACTAACCTTATCCGGGTGCCCTTCGGACACGGATTCACTGGTGAAAACATAGTTAGACAGAGACACAAACAGGCTCCTTCGATTCAAGACTCACGACGCGAATCCGCGTCAAATATGCACCGGAGGTACCGGAACGCCTGGTGATTTGCAAGTGGGCATGATGTGGGACGTCAATCACGATCGGAGCAGTTAAAAAAACGCCCCGCTCTTTCAAGTGGGGCGTTTTGTTGCTGCTGACTCTCGAATCGGTTTAGCGACTACCGTTTGGCTTCAATCGTTGTCGAGAATTGCGCCTTCGGCCGCAGCCAAAGATTTTGCAAGTTCGTAAATACGCCGCCGCACATGAGGATCGGTGATTTTATAATAAGCCCGAACCAGCTCTAGCGTTTCCCGCTTGGTCATCGGGTCGGATTCTTTTTGTTCCGGCTCGGCCGTACGCCCAGTCAGATTGCGTGGGCTGGCCGCCTGGACGTCGTCTTCCATATCCTCAAAGAAATAGGAGACGGGGCAATCAAGAACGCGGCTTAGGTCCCAAAGTCGGCTGGCGCCAATGCGGTTTGCGCCCCGCTCATACTTTTGAACCTGCTGAAAAGTGAGGCCAATCGCTTCACCCAATTTTTCTTGGCTCAGGCCAAGCAGGGTTCGCCTTAAACGGACGCGGCTGCCGACATACACATCGACCGGATTTGGTTTACCAGATGGCATCCGCCCGCGAGAGGAGCGGCCTGAAGTCCCGTCGAGATCTTGTTTTTCTGCAAAACCCATAGTTTTGCTCCTTGTCATTTAGACTGGGTATCGGTTGCCTGCGATCAAAATGATCTCGTCTGCCGCATGCTCAAATAGTACCAACTAACCGTTGTAATACTATAACATAAAAACTACTTTCTACTCAAAACTTTTAATTCAACAAACGATAGAACTGCTTATATCATGAACGCTTAAGTATTGCTGTTGGTTCAGCTGTTTTTCGCGTCTTTTCGGGCTATGCCAACGGCCACTAGCGCTAAAACCAAAGTAATAATGAGAAAAGGTCCGTGGCCAAATATGGAAAAGAGTGTCGCCTGGAGTTTGACAGGCAGCCGGCTGTCTAGAATTCCTTTTTCTCCGAGGGGTATGCGGCCAGTCAGACGGCCGTAGCCGTCGGCGACGGCACTAATACCCGTATTGGCCACCCGAACCACGGGCAGACCTTCTTCGACAGCGCGAAGTTGAGCCGCCGCTAAATGCTGATGCGGACCGCTTGAGTCTCCAAACCAGGCATCGTTGGTGAGATTGAATAGCCATGCAGGACGCTGGTCGTCTTCCACAACGGCACCGGGGAAAATCACTTCATAGCAAATCAACGGACTAAACGCCGGTAATCCAGGCAAGCTAATGGAGACCGGCCCAAGCCCAGCTGTAAAGCCGGTGCCGCCGGTGAGTTGCGGTAAGGGAATGATATCCTGCAGTGGCATGTACTCGCCAAATGGAACGAGATGCGTTTTGTCGTACACAGCGGCGATGGCGCCATTCGCGGCCACTGCGAAAAGACTATTGAACGCTTGCCGGCCGGATTGTTGCCCGAGAACTCGTGCCGCGCCCGTAAGCACATATCCATTTTCAGGAGCGGCCCGGGCTGTCGCGGCTAACGCGCCAGTCGCCTGATTGAGCGGAAAGGGCACGGCTGTCTCAGCCCACAGCACATGAGTCACGTCTGCCGCATCCGTTGTGCTCATGCGAACTTGTTCCAGAACGTGACCTTCTCGCAGTCCTGGCCGCCATTTATCTGCCTGCGCAATATTTGGTTGAACCAAACGCAGCATCACGTTTGGAACATAGTTCGTGTCTGCCGTGGATAAGCGGAGCGCCCCCCAACCCGACAGCAGGATCAGTGGGGCGTGGCATATAACAACCACGACGACAGCCATGCGCCGCGAATCATTCAAGAAGAGAACAGTGCTCGCCGACGCGGCAAGGACGGTGAGGAGGGATAGTCCAAAAACGCCGATAAGGCTCGCCCCTTGGAGTAGGGCGGGCAAAGCAACCCAGACGCTCCCAATGGGATTCCACGGCAGACCGGTCAGGAACCAGCCGCGCCACCATTCAACAAAAGCCCACGCGGCGGCAAAAATACAAACCTGGCAAATTGATCTGATGTTCTTTGTGGCTGGCCATTCATCTTCTGCTTGGGGCAACAACAGGCGTACCAAAAGGACAGCGCAACCAGTGTAGAGCGCGAAACCAGCGGCAAGACCTCCAATAGCTGGCACGGCCAATGCCGCAAATGTCTCGCTGTCGACAAAGAATGCGTTCCCAATCCATGCAAAGCCGGTCGCAAAATGACCAAAGCCGAAGGCCCATCCAGTAAGAAATGCCGCACGGTTGGTTTTGGCTGCCTCAACGAGAATCAGAAGTGCGGGGAGCGCGATCCACAAGACCGGCCATAGGTGCCAAGGTGGCATGGCGGCGGTTGCTAGGGCACCGAACAAAAAGGCGCAACCCGCGCGCCGAATTGTTGAGGCTTGCTGCGCTAGAGTCAGCAAGCGCGATATACTCAGATTCATATTGCGTCGTTTGGTTTAGGTAAGTTGCGCAGCCGAAGCCTGCGTATGCGCCTCGGGTCGGCATCGACAATTTCAAACTCTAACCCATTCGGGTGCATCACAAGTTCACCGAGGCTGGGGACGCGGCCAGTCAAACGGAAAACAAGTCCGCCAAGAGTGTCGGGCTCGCTCATGTCGTCGTCAGAAAACACGGCTCCGTACCGCGCAACAAAATCACTTAACGTTACGCGGGCGTCTGCCATTACAGATCCATCTGCCCGGTCGGACAACTCAGGGTCTTCATCTTCGTCATGTTCGTCCGCAATTTCGCCAACGATTTGTTCAACCAAATCTTCAATCGTGACGAGACCATCAATACCGCCATGCTCATCGACCACCATGGCCATGTGAGTGCGTTTGAGCCGCATTTCTAGCAGTAGGTCTAATACTCGCGCGGTTGGCGCCACAAAAATTACAGGCCGCATTGGTTTGGAAAGGTTGGTTCCTGCGTCGTCAGGTGCGCTCTTTTCGATAAGAGCGCTGGCAAGGTCCTTGATGTGGACCATGCCAACAACCTCGTCGAGTGAGCCGCGGAAGACAGGAACGCGCGAATGGCCTTCCTCAACGAGAAGGGCAACAACATCAACTACGGGCGTTTCCAACTCGACGGAAACAATGTCGGTGCGTGGCACCATAATTTTTTCAACAGTGACATCGCGTTGCTTCAAGACGTTCGATAGCAGAATCCGTTCGTGCGCATCGATTGCGTCGTCGGTGTCTGGCTGGTCTTCAATGAGTTCTTCAATAACGTCACGGACAGATCCGGTATCGGCACTCCCTGGACTCAACCAAGCGCGCAGCCGACTCATCAACGTCGTGCTGGAGTCGTCGCCATTGCGATCTAAATCAGTGCGGGAGGTTTCGGTCATAACATCAGTCGCCAGGGGTATAGGGATCTGACAGGCCCAGGCTGGCCATGCAGTTCACTTCCAAACGTTCCATTACGGCGGCGTCTTCGTCACATTCATGATCATACCCCAAAAGATGCAAAACGCCATGGATGACCAGGTGGGACATATGTTCAGCAACAGGCTTTTTGTCGCGCCGGGCCTCTTTGGCAACGGTTTGCCAAGCAAGAATGATATCGCCCAATAGGATCTCCGCACCAGGGAAAGTGGAGGCAACATCTCCAGGGAAGGACAACACGTTCGTTGCCGAGTCTTTGTTGCGGTGGTCACGGTTCAAATCACGAACCGTACCATCGTCACTCAGTAGGACGCTGATTTCGATAGGACCCGGTAGTGTTCCAGATAAAAAATGAGACGAGTCCAGCGCGCGTCTGCCCAATGCCCAACCTTTTCTTGCAGCTTTTCGGCTTAGCTGGGCCGCATTGGGAATTTCCACATGCCAATCTTCGTGATCTACGCGCACCATCGTGCGCAGTCTTGCCGCTGTCATGGTTTTTTATTGGTGTGCAGTCGAGCGTCATGCGCGTCGTATGCGGTTACGATGCGAGTCACGAGGTTGTGCCGCACGACATCACGATGGGTGAAAGTAGCGCGACCTATTTCGTCAATGCCTTCGAGAATATCGAGGGAGTCGCGCAGGCCTGACTTAACGCCTAGCGGCAGGTCAATCTGACTCATGTCGCCAGTCACCACCATGCGTGAGCTCTCTCCCATTCGGGTGAGAAACATTTTCATTTGAACGGGTGTCGTGTTTTGCGCTTCATCCAGAATAACGAAAGCGTTTGAGAGCGTTCGACCACGCATGAATGCCAACGGCGCAACTTCGATCTCGCCCGACGCCAGAAGTTTAACAACTAAGTCTCCGGGCATCATGTCGTATAGCGCATCGTAAAGGGGGCGTAGATAGGGATCGATTTTGTCTCTCATATCGCCGGGCAAAAACCCGAGCCGCTCACCCGCCTCAACGGCGGGGCGGGATAGAATAATGCGGTCGACTTTCCCAGAGAGTTTCATCTCAACGGCTTTGGCGACGGCGATGTATGTTTTTCCGGTTCCGGCCGGCCCAAGGGCGAAGACCATGGCCTTGGTGTCTAACGCTTCAAAAAAGGCCGCCTGTCCTGCAGACCGCGGACGGACGTGCCGTTTGCTGGTGCGAATAGCCAAGCCACCTTGATTGGCTGCAGATGGCTGACTACCTTCAGCCAAACGGGCTGCACCGTCCACGTCGCCACTCTCAATCACTTGTCCCGCCTCCAGGCGTCCATAAAGACTAACCAGAGCTTGCCGGGCTGTCTCTGCCGGTCCGCTTGGTCCTTCAATTGTAACCGTGTTACCGCGCGTATGGAGCGTCACGCCGAGGCGGTTTTCGATCTGATCGAGATGAGTGTTATTGGGGCCGTAAAGCTGCTGAATCAGTCCGTTGTCGTCGAACTCACATGTCAGCCTTGCCGTTGAATCTGTCAATGCGCATCCACTCGTGTTGCCGTTTTTCGCGACGGCGACTCCGGCGTGGAGTCTATAGCGACGGCCGACAAACTGTTTGAGATCGCTGCCTTGATCTCGGTCATGACGATCTTACCATGATCTGTGGCTGGCGCGTCTAAATGCACAGGTTGAAGATATGGGCTCCGGCCCACCATCTGTCCTTCATGACGCCCTGGCCCGGTCAAGAGCACCGGAAGATGCAGCCCAACACTGGCCTGGTTAAACGCTTTTTGTTGTTGTGAAAGCAAAGACTGAAGTGCTGACAAGCGTGCGGCCTTGGTGTCGTCGGGTACCTGATCGGTGTTCTCAGCTGCTGGCGTGCCCGGGCGCGGGCTGTATTTGAAGGAAAAGGCTTGGGCAAATTCGATGTCTTCAATGAGCTGCATCGTATCCGCAAAATCGGCGTCGCTTTCGCCCGGGAAGCCGACAATAAAATCCGACGACAGGGCGATATCCGGCCGTCCCTTTCTCAAACGTTCGATGATGCGATAGTAAGTGTCGCGATCGTGACCCCGGTTCATCGCCTCAAGAACACGACTTGACCCCGATTGAACGGGCAAATGGAGATACGGCATTAACGCCGGGACGGTGGCGTGGGTCTCAATGAGCTCATCATCCATGTCGCGCGGATGCGACGTAGTATAGCGAATACGATCGAGCCCATCGATATCTGCGAGGGCTCTAATGAGCCGCCCCAGTGACCAGGTGTTGGCGCTGCCGATGGCGTCACCGTGATAAGCGTTAACGTTCTGGCCAAGGAGTGTGATTTCACGGACGCCGGCGCTAATGAGTCCGCGGGCTTCGTCAAGAATGGCTTGGGCTGGTCGTGAATATTCAGCGCCACGGGTATAGGGCACAACACAAAACGTGCAGAATTTGTCGCAGCCTTCTTGCACTGAAAGAAAAGCGGTTGGACCATCAGCGCGTGGCGGTGGCAAATGATCGAATTTTGTATCGGTTGGAAAATCGGTATCGAGGACCGCACCTGAGCTACGGTGTGTTCTGGCAATCAGCTCTGGCAGGCGGTGTGTGGTCTGCGGCCCCATAACGATGTCGACATAGGGTGCGCGCGCAACGAGGGCGTCGCCTTCGGCCTGGGCGACGCAACCGGCCACCGCGATCAGCATCGGGTCTTGATCTTTGGCCCGGGCGGCTTTTAGAGGTTTAAGACGCCCGAGATCGGAAAATACTTTTTCCGCCGCTTTCTCACGAATGTGGCAGGTGTTTAGAACGACCAGATCGGCCCCATCCGGCTCATCGATTGTTTCATAGCCGAGAGGCGCCAAGACATCCGCCATGCGCGCGGAGTCATAGACGTTCATTTGACAGCCGTAGGTCTTGATGAACAGCTTTTTGCGGCGAACGGGCCCGCTGTTCGGGGTCCCAAATTGTTCTCGAGGCATAGTTTGGCTCTATACCTGCTTGTGCGAAGGAACGCAAAGCATCAAGTCACTTCCAATGTGTTCATTGGCAAGGCGACTGACCGGATAGAAGGCGCCCAAAGCCAAGCCTTGCGGCATCTTCGGTCGCGGTCGCTAAGGTTTTCCGATCCATTTCGCCGGCTTGGTCCACCGGTGGGAGAAAAGCGATTTCAACGGTCGTGCGGCCGAGCTGCAGAAACCGCCAGGCGTGGCCAAATAGGGTCATGTCACCGTACCAAGCGAAGAACGCACGCCAACCAAACCCCAACGGCAGGCCATTTAGGCGAGTGTAGGCGATGGACACTGGCTGAACCGTTACGCCTTCAATGGCGTCTGTCACTGTAAATAGAGCGCTCTTAAAAGGAAGAAGCCGATTACCGTCCCCGGATGTGCTTTCCGGAAAAAACACCAGCGTGCGGTTTTTGCCGAGACGCTCGGCCATGTCTTGCCGCGCTTCTAGGGTTCGGGAGCGCAACCGCTCAATAAAAACAGTGTCACCCAATTTCGCCAAAGGGCCAATAATTGGCCAGTCGGCGACCTCGGCTTTGGAGACAAACTCCAGTTCAGCAATGGCACCGAAGGCGATGATATCAAGATAAGAGATGTGGTTGCTGGCGATCAGCAGGGGGCGCGACGCAACGGGTGCGCCGTGTACGATTACATCAATACCGAAAATTCTACAGAGGCCACGAAAAAGGATGACGCGCATCCAGGCAGAGTCGGCTCCGCAGACAGACAAAATGAAACACGCACCCGCGGCAAACATCACCCATATGACAAAAAGAACCACTCGTGCACTAGCAAGAACCAGGCCTGCGATTCCAGTTGGCATGGTTACAACGGTGGAGGTCAAAGGGCTTGCCTCAGTTGACGATTGTTTGGAGCTTTAGTTTTTGTCCTTGGTGTCGTCAACAACCGCGTACAATTCCAAGCGATGGTCGACGAGCCGATAGCCGTGGGCCTTTGCCACTTCCGCCTGAAGGCGTTCAATTTCTTCATTGCGAAACTCGATGACCTGCCCGGACTTAATATCAATCAGGTGGTCGTGGTGTGCCGAAGATGCTTCCTCATACCGTGCTCGACCGTCGCCAAAGTCGTGGCGGGCGACGATTCCAGCCTCTTCAAACAGACGCATCGTCCGATACACCGTTGCAATGCTGATGCGTGAGTCTTCCTCTGCCGACCGTCGGTGCACTTCTTCGACGTCCGGATGATCATCAGCGTGTGAGAGCACGCGGGCAATCACCCGGCGTTGCTCCGTCATCTTCATGCCCTGATCAATACAGCGGCGTTCTAGCGGTGATATCTCTGATGTCATCGGATGATCGTAAATTTTCCAGTGGTTCCAGTTACCCAGTTTAACGGTCTTGCCAACACCTGGGAAGCAATGCTCGTGGACCGCGGCGCCAACACCCCGTTTTTATGTGATCGCTGGGGCCAGCGGTTTGGTCATTAGAATAGCGTCCACCGCGCCTTCGGTTTTTGCGTAGTAACCCGGGCGACGCCCGGTGGGTGCAAATTCGAGGCCTTCGTATAACGCAATCGCGGCGGCGTTGTCTTCGGCGACTTCAAGATGAAAGGCAAGAGCTCCATCTGCCTTTGCCTTCGCTATGGCCTGTGTGACCAGATGTCGGGCAATACCACCGCGACGATGCGGTTGAGCAACGACCAACGTTAGAATTTCCGACTCGCCGCCCGACGTCTGAATGAGAATAAAACCGGTTGGTTCACTTCGGCCTACGATCCAGCCACCAACGGTGCGTTGCGATAGGAGATCACTAAACGCTTGAGCTGACCATGGCGTCTCGAAGCTTTCACTATATAGGGCGGCGAGGACTTCGGCGTGCGACAGGCCAACAGGCACCAGCTCCAATTCGGTGCTTGGTGTTGTCACGGTCTGAGGCGTCCGCCGTGCTTTGGCGCAATGGCATCTGGGGGTCGTACGTAGACCGGCCCAGGCGGAGTCTGCGGTATGGGTCGAGTGGCGGCCAATTGGGCGAGGACGACGGCATTGGCAACGGTGAAATCGCCCAGGACCACTGATGATCCAGCGTGGGGTTGGACACGGGCCGCGCCATCGCCAACCAGAATCCACGCTTGGTCGCTCAAGGACTTAGCGGCGTCTTCCGGCAATAGGCATACGGGGGCGCCTGTTGCTGAGCCGGTTGCCGCGAAACACTGCAGATAGACTTCGGCCCGGCGGGCATCGATGGCCACAGCAATCGATTGGCTCGACTCGTTTCGAGCTTCTGCTGCGATCACTTCCGTCGTTAGTAAACCGATCACCGGTCGTCCAGTTGCAACGCCGATGCCACGGGCCGTTGCTAAACCGACGCGCACGCCGGTGAAAGACCCTGGCCCGACCGTCACGGCGATCCGATCAACATCGGTATAGGCGATGCCAGCCTCTGCCATTGTTTGCTCGATGGCGGGAATCAACGCCTCTGCTTGGCCATGGATCATCGGATCGTGAAAAGACCCGACGGTTTCGTCATCCACGCAAACGGCAACCGAGCACGCGCTGGTCGTGGTATCAAAGGCGAGGATGCGCATACTGGAACCTAAAGCGATAGAATACGAAACAGCGGATAAGCTATCATACCCGCTTTGCTAATCTGGAGTGTCATAGCGAATGCTTGTTGAGATTGCCTCACCCGAGTTCGACGTCGATTTTGATATCGCTTATGCCACGCCCAATAATTTTACGGGCAAGCCCGTTTATGCACGGCCTGGCTGTTACCTTCACGCGGATGCCGCTGATCTTCTGCAGCGGGCAATCTCGCTTGCCCGGCCGCTCGGGTTACGGCTCAAAGTGTTCGATGCCTTTCGACCGTCTGAGGCGCAATGGGTGTTGTGGGAGCATACACCCGACTCGGATTTCCTTGCTCACCCAGAACGTGGATCACCCCACTCCATGGGAGCGGCCGTCGATCTGACTTTGCTTGATGCCAATGATGCGGAGCTCGACATGGGAACGGGCTTTGACGATTTTACACCGCGCGCATTTCACGGCGACTTGGATATTTCGCCAGACGCGCAACGCAACCGCATCATCCTCATGGGTATTATGACGTCGGCCGGTTGGGATTTCTTTCGCAACGAATGGTGGCATTATCAGCTGTTCAGTCCACGCGATCGCTATCCCGTTCTCAGTGACGGCGATTTGCCGACTCCAATGATGAGTTGATGTCAGTCGCGATCGCGGGCTAACCCAGCTGCGTAAGCAATTCCGCAATAGACTTTGGTGCCGGCATGTCTTTCGACGAATTCCGGCCTTCCAATGCGATGACAAGGCACTGCGTTGCGGCTTTGGTGTCGCCGCTTTCGCCAATTTCCACCTGTGCCATGAGCGCGGCCGCCTTGGATCGGTTTGCTGTGGCGGTGCCTTTGTCGAGCAACGGCTCCAAGCGGCTGCGCGCCTGCCCCCACAGTTCGGCGTTAAGTGCACTTTCGGCTTGTGCCAACCGGCTTTCGGGGTGATCCGAATTGCCGGCCACCAGCCTTTCCAATCGTCCAGCTCTAGCCAACGCGGCTTCGCCCGGCGCGAGTTGCAAGTAGGCGGATAGCAAACTGGGGTGCGGATTAGTAGTCCATGCTTTCTCTAACTCTTGAGCCGCTTTTTTCGCTTTCCCATCGGCGGCAAAGCCGCGGGCCAGAATCGCCGAAGCGTCAGCCCGCAAAGGTTCTGCTGTCAGAGCTTTACGCGCCCATTTTACGGCTGCTGCTGGATCATGGTCGGCGAGACACTTCGCAGCAGTGCGGACACAAGCCTCGGCCTTAAGTCGCGGTTGATCTGAAACACCAATCACGCTCGGTGTATCTTTGCGCTCGAGCGTTACAACGAGAGCCTCCCATTTGCCGAGGGCCGTTTGTAGATCAAGAACGCTAGAGAGGGCCCATCGCGGGGCGGCTTTACGATCAAGAGCGCGCATCGCGTGGCCCAACGCTCCTTCAAAGTCGCCAGCTGCCTTGGCCGTTTCTGTGAGGTCGCGTAGTGCAGCCAGTTCAGTCATCGGGTCAGACAAAAGCTCGCGTGCACTGGCGGCGGCACTTTTCATGTCGCCTAACACACGAGCTGTTTGTTGCTCGAGAAGGTGTGTAACCGCGTGGTCGGGGAACGTCGTCGTTGCTTCACGTGATCCTTTTTGGGCGGCGGGTACATCGCCGCCATGGACGGCTGCAAAACCGGCGGCCAAGCTTTTCAGTCCCCGATCAGTGCGTTTGTCTTTGCGGGCATCCCGGTAAGCCCGGCCGGCACCGACCAGTGTACCCCAAACCCGAACCAAAAATGTTCCAACCACTAACAAAGTGGCCATCATAACGAATAGCATCGCGACCGAGGTCTCAATGCGGTAACCCAACCACTCGAGTGTCACGCGCCCAGGCTCATCCGCAAACCAGACCGATATCGTGACTAAGGCGGCGAGGCTGACCACATACAATATGATTTTCAGCATGGCTTAGTCGTCCGTCTCTGACGATGCAGAGCCGAAATCTCGACCTGCATTGATCTGGGCTATGGCTTGAGTCGACAATGTCGTCACGGCACGCTCAACAGAGGCAGTGGCGCGGGCCTTGGTGAGCCACGGCGAAATTGTCTCGGCGGCGAGCCCGCTCAAATCGTTAGAGGCGGTAATAGCGGCTTCTAAATTTCCGACATCCAAAGCGCGTTCCATGCGGGTGACGATTGCGCCAACGGCCGCGCTGCCATCATCATCAAGACGCCGGACATTTATGACTGAAAAAATACTGTCGAGCGTGCGTTGCAGCCATGAGGCCGTGTCCGTTGGTAGGAGTCCGGCCCGCACCACCACCGGCGCGAGACGATCAAACTCTTGTCGCAAAACAGCCCTCGTCGAAACGCCCGCGCTGCGATGATGCGTGAGGTCAGTTGTGTCGATCGAAAGCCGGTCCTGTTTCGCGGCAAAGGCTTGAACGGTTTCCAGTTCAAGAGCAAATGGCCGTCCGTTGGATGTGGCGTCTTGCAGTTGTGAAACGGCGAGTAGCAGGCCAACGGCCCCGGTTTGTTCCTTCACTAAGGAATCAGCCGCCGCTTCCACTTGGGTGATCCGTGCGGCGAGGGCGAGCACGGTTGCTGCATCTGCGCTTCGGTCTTCAAGTGCGTCTACACGGTCGGCGACAGCATCCAGCTGAGCGGCATTGCCCAGCGCTGCTTCAACGGTTGCGATTCTTGCTGTCACAGATGCTAATTGTTGAGCTTGGTTAGCCGCTGCATTGCCAAGAGCGGTTACCGCGTCGCCATTGATGCCGGTCGCACTGCTTCCACTAGAGATTTGTGCAGGCCTTGATTCAAGTGCGGCCAATCGTTGCTGTAACGCTGCCACCGCTGAGTCGACGGCTTGCGTGTTTGGTGCTGCCGATTGTGGTGTGGATTGTATTGCTAGTCTTAGCGATGCGACCTCCGCGTCCGTTGCGGCCAATCGTTGTTGCAGCGACGTGATATCGGCAACCACTGTGCCGGGCAC
This sequence comes from Rhodospirillaceae bacterium, assembly GCA_018666155.1. Lineage (GTDB taxonomy): Bacteria > Pseudomonadota > Alphaproteobacteria > Rhodospirillales > Rhodospirillaceae > WLXB01. Next base: position 46,921 of record JABJAH010000048.1, read on the forward strand.
TTGAGCAGTCGGCGGCCTCAAGGTTTCTGGCACCCAATTCTGAACCATCGTCGGCATGCGGCCGTACCACCACGGCATGGTGCCAAAGGCCGCGGCAACGATAACGATGAGCAGGACCATGTAGGTGACAAAGCGCCCAAAGCCGCCTGATTTTTTTACCCGCTGGGCCGCTGGTTTTTGTTGCGATCCAGCAGCCGCCTGACTGCCGGGCATTGGCGCATCAGGAATCGGATCCGGCTCAAGTGTGTTGGGGTCTCTCTCTTTCTTTTTACTTTGGCCGCGTTGTGTTTGAGAGCGCTGGTCGGCCGCATCTTCGGCCATAAGCCGGGCCGTGCGCCCAGTCGTGAGCGGCTCTAACTTGGATCGATCAGGTTGGTTCGTCTCGATCGGATCAGGTTCAGGTTTATCGGACACATCGGGCTCCGGTTGGATCTGCGGCCGCTCCGGCTCATCACTGGCGTCAGCCATGATAGCGGAGGGCTCGTCTTGCTGCAGCGGCTCAGCTGCGGATTTAAAGACACTCTCTTCTAATACTGGTTCCGGCTCTAGCTCTAGCTGGGGCTCCGGTTCGAGTTCTGGCTCAGGCTCAGGCTCCGGCTCAGGCTCAAGCTCAGGCTCCGGCTCAGGCTCAGGTTCGGGCTCAGGTTCGGGCTCCGGCTCAGGCTCAGGTTCGGGCTCAGGTTCGGGCTCCGACTCTGGCTCAGGCTCAGGTTCGGGCTCGGGCTCAG
>JABJAH010000049.1 GCA_018666155.1 Rhodospirillaceae bacterium
CCAACCTTACGAAAGTTGATCTGCGCAAAATGCCGTCCAACTACAGCATTCGCTCCCTAGAACGTGGCCTGATCATATTGCGGACCCTAAGCCGCCTAGGGCCTTTGACCATCTCAGAGGCGGCCGTGACCACGGAATTGCCCCGCCAGACGGTCTCTAGAATCCTATTTTTTATGGAAGATCTTGGCTATGTGGTCCGGCGCAAGGCCGATAAACGCTTCGAGGTCGGTGAACAAGCCTTGAGCCTAACCGATGGATTGCGGCATTCGAGCTGGGTTAGGCAGGCCGCGGTTCCAGTTATGGAGGCGCTGTGCCGCGACGTTTTATGGCCGGTCACTCTTGTTCATGCGCGCCGGCTCAGTATGGAAGTATTGTGGGACACGGATGCGCTGAGTCCCCTGGTCATGCGGCCCACACCGATCGGGCTGAGATTTCCACTGATTACGTCAATCAGTGGCCGCGTGTACCTCGCAAACATTAACGAGGAACAGCGCCGGACGATGATTCAGGCCGTTCTGGCAGATAACCCAGCCGTCCTGAACGACGTCGATCTCAGTGAAGGGTTGCTGGATAAGCAGCTGGAGGCCATCAAAACGCGCGGCTTTTACTGCGATCAGATGCCCCACAAAGGGCATTCAAGCCTAGCCGCCCCGGTTTTCCAGGACGGAAACATTGCAGCCGTCTTGGATATACGCTTTCCGGTCAAGGCGCTAAACGTCAAAGACGCGTCCGCTCAGTTCGCAGAGAAGGTGATGCGATGCGCAGCCGAAATCAGCTCTACTAATGATCAGTAATTACATTTAATTACAGATAGTTAGAGACTTATTCTAAGACTCTACAACCGCTCTGATCGGCTGACAATCCGCTCAACTTCCTGACGCACGATCCGCTCAACCATGTATGGCAAGTTGTGATCGAGCCAATGCTTCAGAATAGGTGTGCAGATTTCGCGGACAAGCTGCTCAATGGTAATGCCTTGATTACCCATGGTCAGGGCGCGTTCTTGCGCAACGGCCTGGGCCAATTGGGCAATATGAACACCAGCAACTTGTTCAACCTGGTCAGCCACGATGCCTTCTTGACCATAGGGCTGATACGGCTGTTCCTGCGCCGGTTGTGGCGGCGGTGGTGCCGGCTGTTCGACCACTGGGGCCGGTTCAGGCTCTTGGTAAACTTCTTCTTGTTCCTCGACCATCATCTCATCCGTTAGCTCAAGGGCGGACGGTTCGGCGACGGGCTCAAGGTCAGCAAAGGCTGCCTCGTCCTCTTCATCACTCTCAGCAAGCATGGCTGCGAGATCAGGACCGTCATCCTCTTCCGGCTCAGGCTCAGGTTCTGGCTCGGGCTCAGGTTCCGGCTCAGGTTCTGGCTCCGGCTCAGCTTCCGGCTCAGCGGCTTGCTCAGGCTCGGCTTCCGCCACGCCTTCTTCGCCGCCTTCCTCTTCTTCGTCTTCTGACAGAATCTTTCGAATGGAGGCTAGAATGTCCTCCATCGAAGGTTCTTGTTGACCTTCGTCACTCATAGCGATTAACCCGCTTATTCCCCACGATAATTGGAGAGAACGTAACCCGAATGGTTAAAGAATTCTATAACGCCAGAAAAATCTGAGTGTTAGCTCATTTTTGGGTGAATTTAACGAAGGTCCGCATCTTCTTCTGCGGCTCTCGACGAACCAAAGAAACTGCCTTTGACGTCTTTATAATGATCAACCGCATCATAAAGGTTCACGCCCAACGCCTGGTCTTCCGCCGTCAAACGACCGGTGGAAGCCAACAATTGAAGCGTTGCAACCAATTGATCGCGCTCAGCAGTAACGAGGTTAACCCGAGCATCCAGCAGCTCTTGTTCGGCATCCAGAACGTCTAGAACGGTCCGAGCCCCCACTTCTGCTTCCCGTTGAACACCCTCGAGGGCAATCTCGGAGGCCACGATCTGGGTTTCAATCGATGCGATACTCGCCCGTGCCGACTGATATATTTCCCAAGTCGCGGTAGCTGATTCAGTTGCATCGAGCCGGGCTTGGTCTGCCTCAAGGCGACGCTGTCCCGCCGTATGCTTAGCCTGACGAAGACGGGCATATACTATCCCGCCCTGATAAAGCGGCAGTGTGAGCGTGACCCGACCTGATACGGCTTCTGATATGGATTGATCAGCGATCGTATCCCAGCCCTTTGAGAGCTGTCCTTCTAAATTGATAGCCGGGAGGAGATCTCCACGGGATGACTTTATGTTTGCTTGAGCCGCTTTCGCGGTAAATAAAGCGGCGACGAGGGTAGGATTGTCAGCGGATGCCGACGCAATCGCGGCCTCCCGCGTTGCCGGCAGGTTGTCTAGTGGATCTGGCGTGACCAAGTTCTCCGGTGCCTTGCCGATCGAGCTGACATAGGCCGCGCGAGACTGTTGCAGATTACCTTCGGCCAAAATTCGGGCTGAAACCGAGGCAGACAGCCGCGCTTCGGCTTGGGCGACGTCGGTCCGAGTGATTTCACCGACGCGGAAACGGTCCTGCGTTGCTTCGAGCTGGCGGGTCAAAACTTGGACGTTGTTATTTCGGAGCTCAACAACGGCCATGTCGCGCAAGACATCAAAATATGCCGTCGCGGCAGCCAATAAGACCTGCTGCTCCGATGTCTTTAAGCGAGCCCGCTGGGCTTCGACATTCGCCTTCGCAGCCGCTGTGGCGGCTTGGGTCTTAAAGCCTCTGAATAGGGGCTGTGAAACACCCAATGACGCAGACTGTGATGTCCGCAGGGTTGTCCCACCGGCAAATTGGGCACCACTGCCCACGACGCCCTGAATTTCAGTTTCGTTGCGTGCCCGCGAAACGTTGCCATTCACAGACACAGTTGGGCGCCAGCCGGATAAGGCAATGGGAACCGACTCATCAACGGCCCGCAGTTGGGCGCGCGCCGCTAACAGGCTCGGATTGTTCGCATAGGCCAAGGCAAGCGCCTCACGGAGCGTATCGGCATCAGCAGATTTACCGCCAACCAGGAGTCCGACAACTGCCGTCGTCGCCAACAACCATTTGAAACGCTTCATTGTTTTAAATCCTCGACACATATTAGAGGTTAGCTTTCCTGGCCGTTTACGTAACCGAACCGCAGCGCGAAAGCCACTGCAAAAGGTGTAACGGAGGGTAACCAAAACCGCAGGGCTCAGCCGTTAGAGCATAATATTGCATGAGTTCGCCGTTCAGTTCGGCGGGTTCACAGTCTCAATACGCAAAACAGGGAAATTTGGTTTTATTTTCCACCGCGCGCCAGATTAATCAGAATACAAAAGCGGGCTTGGCTGAAAACTCAGGCAACACCGGCACACTGGCATCAAATTCCGTCCGATGCCCAAAGGCCTCCCCGGTCCGCTGAACCAATGTGGCTTGGCCAATGGGTCCATTCTGAACCACCGCAACCAATCGGCCGCCGTCGGCCAATTGCTGCTTTAACTCATCCGGAATCTCAGAAACCGCACCATCAAAGACGATAACATCGAATGGGGCCTGCCCCGGACAGCCGTCCGCCACGGTGGCGGAAACAACGGCAACGGTATCTGCCCCAAGTTCAGCGAGAAGCTTTGCCGCACTGTCCTTGGTCGGCCCATCGGCCTCAGCTGCGACAATTGAACCCGCCATATGAGCGAGAACCGCGGCAATGTAGCCGGTCCCGCACGGCAGTACTAAAACATGATCCGAACGCTGAACGTCAGCGAGCTGGAGTAAACGCGCAGCGACCATAGGCTCCATCAACCAACGGCCGTTGGCCACTTCCAGATCTTCGTCGACATAGGCGAGAGATTGGCGTGCCGCCGGCAGAAACTTTTCGCGTGGTACTTGGCCGATTGCATCAATGACCAATGGATCTGTGACTTCGTTCGTCCTGACCTGGCTCGCAACCATGTTGCGCCGTGCAAGCTCAAAATCCATCGGAGTGCCCCTTTTCGACCCGGCCACGGCTGCTGAAGAATGCCGTTAACCTCACATAAGCGCTTATAGCGAACCGTCGCCACCAACTCAATCACGTCGACATTGGCCCTCCAACTCTCATCAGCGTGTATCCCAGAGTTTATGGGCGCTTGACCGCCCTTCCCTGCACTTCTATAAAACGCCGCTTCGCGGTACTTTAAACCGTGATGAGGCTTATCAACATAGGTGGTCTCGGGCCGAGTGGCAGAGTGGTGATGCAGCGGACTGCAAATCCGTGTACGTCGGTTCGATTCCGGCCTCGGCCTCCAAGTATTGGTCCGGCGTAGCTCAATGGTAGAGCATTCGACTGTTAATCGAAGGGTTGTAGGTTCGAGTCCTTCCGCCGGAGCCATCTTCCTCACAGCTTTAGAATACTCTCAGAAAGTGATTTCGGGCAGTGGCACCCCGCGCCAAGGCTCAAGATCTGAGTCGTTTCGACACCATCCAAGTCATGAATTGACGTTTGACCGTGTTGGTAGGCCTAGATATTACTTAACGAATGTTGAGTGATATGTTCGGGTATCGCGAGCGACGTGGGGAACCTACAGTGACTTTTAAAAAACGCCTGCTCGCAGCGGTTCTCGTCACTGCGTCAACATGTCTAAGCTACCAGGGCCAAGCCGCCCCTCTTCGCGATGAACTTGTTGATCTGGTCGCCAGCCATCCCCTGATCCAGTCCAATCGTTTCCAAGTGCAATCTGCCGACCAAGATGTTCGGGCTGCCCTTGCTCCTTACCTTCCGACGCTCGATCTCACGGCCGATGCGGGGCAGCAACGAGTAAGCACGGTAGCCTTACGATCGACGCCAAACGGACCGCTGGAAAGTGGAACTGAAACTTGGGGTCTGTCACTGACACAAAATGTCTATGACGGCGGGCTGAAATCATCCAACCGCGTGTCGTCTAAATTACAGAGAGACGTGGCCGACATCACTCTGACCAGTGTGCGTCAGGGCATCATGTTTGAGGGCGTAGCGTCATACTTAGACGTTCTGCGACAATCCCAATTGCTCGACCTGTCACTCCAGAACGAAGAAAATATTCGCCGGCAATTGAACCTTGAAGATGAGCGTGTTCGCCGTGGGTCAGGCATCGCGGTCGATGTCTTGCAAGCCAAGTCACGTCTTCAGATTGCGCTCGAGCGGAAAGTTTTTGTGCAGGGTGCACAGGTTGATGCGCGCAGCCGTTACCTGCAGGTGTTTAGTCATGCGCCTGAGCCAGCGACGATGCTGATGCCGACACCGCCAAATCAACTTCTCCCGAAGAACGTAGACGATGCGATTAGCGTCGCATTGACAGAAAATCCGGCGATTAAATCCGGCCAGCGTCAGATCGAGATTGCCAATCAAAACCGCGAAGGTGTCGTCTCCGAATTCTATCCAACGATCGATGTCGTTGCTGAAGGAAATTACGAAGACGATTTTAATGGCGTTCCCGGCATCCGCCGAGACTATTCCGTCAAAGTTCGTGCGAACTGGAACCTGTTCAACGGCCTAAGCACCAAATCAAGATCAAAGGGCGCCGCATACACCTATCAAGCGCGGCAAAGTGACTATGTTCAGACACGTCGCAAGGTCGAAGAACAAACCCGCCTTGCATGGCAAGCTCTGATGACCGCTCGCCAGCGTGTAGAACTTCTCGACAACGCGGTGAATATTGCTGGTGAAGTGTTTGAATCACGCGAACGACTTCGTGAGTCAGGACGTGAAACTGCTTTGAACGTTCTTGATGCTGAGAATGAAGTCTTTAGCGCGCGCATCAATTACACGTCGGCGTTGTTCGATTCCCGCGTTGCCGCGTATCAACTCCTGCTCGCCATGGGCCGACTAGATCAAGTGGCTGGTCGAACGTAAGACGGCTAAGCCGCACTCTCGAAAGTTTTACTTGCTCGTCGCGACAAAGACGCCGTCCCAATCGGACGGTAGCGGTTCAGCACGGTATTCCTCTATCCGCTCTTCATAGAGTTCATAGAAACGTGCCACCTCATGAACTAAACCGACGCCCTTCATCGATTCAATCATAGCCCTCGCCTCCGTAAACGTAGCCAGCACTTTGTCCCATTCTTGACTGCGGTATTCGACTAAAGCGCGGTCATGAACAATCTTCAGGTCTCGGAAGTCTTGCTGCTTGGCAATATCCGGATCCCCAACCAGGCCAAATATCCGCACGGCCTCGGTCTTACCCTTCACCTTGATGAGGTCCATTTCTAGCCACGCATAATCCGGCGCCAATGCCACGGTATTGTCGCCAAGGACAATAGTGACCCGATAGGTTTTGGATTGACCCTCCAAGCGTGACGCTAAATTCACGTTGTCGCCTAGAACCGAATAGTCGAACCGCTGCTCAGACCCCATGTTACCAACGCAGGCCTCGCCTGAGTTTACCCCAATGCCAATTTTGATCGGACGGTGCTCGCGCTCTTCTTCTTCGGCTTCTTTTTCAAGCGCATCGTTGAGGATTTGAAGATCGACCACCATTAGTAGCGCCGTCTGACAGGCATCTCGTGCGTGATCTTCGTCAAGCAATGGCGCATTCCAAAACGCCATGATGCAATCGCCCATGTACTTATCGATTGTCCCATTGTGCGACAAAATCAAATTGGTCATCGGCGTCAAAAATCGATTGATCAGACGCGTCAGACCTTGGGAGTCAAATAATTCGGAGATCGACGTAAAGCCGCGTATGTCGCAAAACATGAACGTCATCTCGCGCATCTCACCGCCAAGCGAAAGTTGGTCGGGATCATCCGCAAGTTTCTTGACCAGATCAGGGGACAAATATTGTCCGAACGCGGAGCGCACCTGTTTCCGTTGCGCTTCTTCCCGAATGAAAGCCGCGTAGGTCAAAAAGCCGTAGAACAGTATCCCGACCATAATCGGGAAGCCGGGATCCCACAGTTCGAGACGTGTGGAATAGGCATTCCACGAAAACCAAATCACGAACGTCATGCTGCCCATGAACACCCACATAGAAATGCGAGCCGCAAGGATGGGAGTAATAACAACCATCAGCAGACCGATCACAATGGCCGCCAGAACTTCGTAGCCTTCGGCGGTGGGCAACCTCGTCAGCTGCGTGCCATTCAATACATTTTCGATAATGTTGGCGTGGACTTCGACACCAGGCAGAACCGGATCAAGCGGTGTTGCACGGACATCAAATAGACCTTGGGACGACGTACCGATAAGCGCAATCTTGCCCTCAATACGGCTCCTATCAACTCCGCCCCCTAAGACGCTTGCTGCTGGAATATAGTTCGCTTTGTACTCGCGGTTGGGCGTGTAATAGACCCAAATACGGGCGTTGCGATCGACGGCTATTTCAATGTTTTCCCGAACCGGCCGCAACTTCTGCAAAATAATGCGCTGCAGACCGTCATTCTCATCAGTGTCAACGATGACATTACGGGCTCCTAAATGGAGGCGAATACTTTCCAAGGATAGTGACGGAAAGATTCCATTGGGACTGGCCACAGCCATAGAGACACGGCGCACGATTCCGTCAAGACGGTCTTCGGCAACGCTGAAAACACCGCGGCCGGCGGCGGCGCGATCCAGGACTTCAACGTTGCGCAGAATGAAAGGGTGATCTTCCAACCACGGTCTCGGGTTAGCCCCAAGTTCCCCCCGAATAGAGGACTTCGTGTAGCCAGGGTCTGATCGCGTCACCGACAAAGGGGTGTGCCCCATGACCACGATCTTGCTTTTCTTGATGGCTGCCGCAAAGACATCATCGTTCGTTGGCACAGCTTTTAGAGTATTCCGTGTCTCTTCAGTAATGCCTTCAATGCTATCGGCCAGGTTGGCAATCGACGTCGTGTCGACTTCAGGAAAGACAATATCGAAAGCAATGGCCGTCGCGCCCAATGCAGTCAATTTTTCGACAAGTTCAGCCCAGCGTGTGCGCGGCCAAGGCCACTGCCCATATTCGTCCAGGCTGCCCTCATCGAGATCGATGACAACCACTTGGCCGGTGTCACCCATAAAGGGGCGTGGCTTGATATTCTGGTAGGTGTCAAAGGTCTTCGCCCGAATGAGGCGCAATAATTCCGGATCCTCGTTACGGATCCAGATCAAACCAATCAGTGCGAGAAGCGTTGTTAGTCGGCCCGTCTGGACAAGGGAGCGATTGAACCAACGCAGCCACCATCGGATCGAAATAAACCGGCCGAGTTCCATCCAAGTTAAAACGGCCCCTGCCCGTCCGCCAAAAAATGGGCTTCTGGGAGCGACTGTGCCGCTGTCTTCGTCGTCGGTTATTGTATCGTCTCGCACTGCGCCTCCCCGGGCGCTCATCCCATGACTAAAGAAGAGCCTAACTTGTCCGCGCACCGGGGAACAGGAATTTCCCGTCTTACTGGACGACGCACGGCGCCTCAGAAACTATCCTTAGGCCCAAAAAAGGGTTAAATATCAGCCATGTCAGAGACAACCGGTTCCATTTCCAAGTTTCTTGGTGCCCCCGAGAGAGCGTGGCTCAAAGTATTCCTTGAGCCGCTCCGCCCGATGTTTAAGGAAGTCCTGCTGGTTTCCTTGTTCGTCAATATTCTTGCTGTGGCCGTGCCTGTTTTTGTCCTACAGGTCTATGACCGGGTGGTCTTTCACGCCGGTATGACGACCCTACAGGGCCTCGTCATCGGCATGGTCATCGTCATTGCCTTTGACTTTGTACTGCGCCAAACGCGCTCCAAAGTGATGCAAAGCGTAGCGTTGCGCCTCGATGTCGCCGTCGGACGCCAGCTCTTCGAAAAAATTATGGCGTTGCCACTTCGAAGTCTCGAAAGCCGGCCTGCATCCTATTGGCAACTCCTATTTCGCGACGTTGAGGCGGTGCGGAACACATTGTCTGGAGCGTCGGCCATCCTTTGCGCAGACCTGCCCTTCGCCATTCTATTCCTAACTGTCGTGTTCCTCATTGCTTGGCCAGTGGCCTGGGTTTTGGTGATCGTCTTTGTGATTTTTCTCGTTCTCGCTTGGCGCTCTGGTCAGGTTGTCTCAGCTGCAGCTGAAGAAGAAAAAACTAAAATCATCAGCCGTGACGGTTTGATTTCAGAAATGATTATGGGCCGCAGCACGGTTAAAGCTCTGGCCATGACTGATCACCTACGGCCCCTCTGGGAAGATCGACAAGCCGAAGCGATTGCACAATCACTTGTGCGTGGAACCAAAACAGATTCCTTTGTGAATGCTGGTCACGGCCTAACCATGTTCACCACCGTTGCCATGACGACGGTCGGCGCCGTTGCCATTATGAATCAAGAGTTAACCATTGGCGGCCTGATCGCCGCAAACATGCTCAGCGGCCGGCTGCTTGGTCCGCTCAACCAATTGGTTGGTGCATGGCGGAATTTTGTGTCGTTCGGACAATCCGTTGATCGGCTTGGCGCAGTGTTTGGCGAACAAGACGATAGAGCCGAAAGCGCCATCGCTTTGGAACGTCCAAAGGGCCGCATAACCTTTGAGGAAACGACGTTCCGATACGGCGACAACACCCCACCCGTCGTTGATGCAGTGAAATTGGATATTGCACCTGGTGGGGTGACAGCCATCATGGGTGCCAATGGCAGCGGCAAAACAACACTCCTAAAACTCTTACTCGGCCTTTACACGCCGGTGAGCGGACGCGTTCTTCTTGATGGCGCAGACATCAAGCAATTCTCTCGCAGAGATCTCTCCCACTGGATTGGTTATGCGCCGCAAGAATGTGTCCTCTTCAACGGCACAGTGCGAGACAACATCGCGCAGACGCGACCCGACGCCGCCGATGCCGAAATCATCCGCGCGTCCACATTGGCCCAAGCCCACGAAATGCTGATCAATCTGCCCGATGGCTACGGTACCCAAGTCGGGGAAGGCGGATCGCTTTTGTCCGGCGGAATGCGCCAACGCATCGCCATTGCCAGAGCACTGCTCGGCGCCCCACCCGTTATCGTCATGGATGAACCATCGGGTAGCCTGGACAAAGATGCCGAGGCAAACCTGAGGCACACACTATCCGAGCTTGGGAAGACCCATACCGTAATATTGGTCACCCATAGCCCGGTGCTGCTTCAGGCCTGCGGCAACGTCATCATCATGGACCAAGGCCGAATAAGAGCCGCCGGCCCTACCCGCAAAGTGATGGAAGCCATGGCAAAGGCCAGAACAGAGTCCGAGTCATTAGCGAAAGGCGTGCCCTTAAAAGTCGTCAAAGTTGACCCGCCAACGCAAGAAGAGTCTACCGGTCCAGCTGACCAATAGCATTCAATACGGATACAGAATGAGCCAACTCGACGATCTCCTTGAACAAAACACAGCGCCAAGCTGGCGCCTCGTCGCCTATGCCATCATGGGTTTGCTTGGCATGTTTCTCCTATGGTCAGCCTTCGCCGACCTGGACGAAGTGGCCATTGCGCAGGGCGAAGTTGTTCCACAAGGCCGGGTAAAAACCATTCAGCATTTGGAAGGCGGGATTATCGACGAACTGTTCGTTCGCGACGGCGATACGGTTCGAGAAGGAACGCCCCTGGTTCAAATGGATCTAGCCGGTACCGTAACCAACATCGAAGAACTGCAAGTTCGCCGTGACGGCTTCTTGATTCGAAAAGCACGGCTTGTGGCAGAGGCCAATGGAACACCGCTGACTTTGCCATCAAATCTCGTCGCAGGTATGGACAATATCATCGAAGCAGAACGCCAAGCTTACGATGCCCGCGTGAGAGAACTGAACAGCACACGTGCTGTTCTAGAGGGCCAAGCCCTACAAAGATCGCAAGACGTTCGTGAAGTTGAGGCGCGCCTCAATGCAGTGCGCACAAATCTCGGCCTCGCCCGTCAGCGCCTTACAATGTCGGCCGACTTGCTAAAAGACAAACTGCAGTCACCCATGGATCATCTTCAAATCGAGAGTGAAGTCGAAAGCTTCGAAGGAGAAATAGCCGCACTCACTGAAGCCCTGCCCCGCGCACAAGCAGCTTTGGACGAAGCTTTGGAACGAGTGAACGAACTCAACCTACGGTTCGCACGGGAAGCCCGCGAGCAACTCGGCGAAACAGAAATGGGGATTGCCCGCACACGCGAACTCTTGGCTACTGCCGACGACCAGCAAACGCGGACCACGATCAAGAGCCCAATCGTCGGTGTTGTAAAAAACATGCGCTACACCACTATCGGCGGCGTCGTACGGCCCGGTGAGCCAATTCTTGATATCGTGCCATCTGAGGACACATTGGTCGTTGAAGCCCGCCTCAACCCGATGGATCGTGGGTTCGTGCAAGAAGGCCAAGAAGCGACGATAAAAATCGACACTTATGATTTCGTCCGTTACGGCGGCATCGATGGTGAAGTTATTTCTGTCGCACCAGACACCACTGTTCCCGAAAATGCAGCGCCCTATTTCAAGGTCGTCATCAAGACAGCCCAACCGTGGCTCGGAGATGAGGAAGATGGCTTTCTCATCTCACCGGGGATGGGCGCGACAGTCGATATCCACACCGGCACAAAATCCGTGATGGATTATCTTGTCAAACCAGTTTTGAAATTAAAGCACGAAGCGTTTCGCGAGCGTTAAGCGAATCGCCTATTGTCCCGGCGTTAGAATCATGTGCTCTCTGGCGACAAGGGCGCCGTCCCACATCTCACGCGCTTTATGTTCAATATCGCGCATGAAATCATCATTGTGATCCGGATCATGATGGAATATCGCAAGCTGCTTAACGCCCGCAACTTTGCACAGGCGTATGCCCTCTTCCCAAGTTGAATGGCCCCATCCGATTTTCTCAGGAAACTCTTCATCCGTGTATGTAGAATCGTAAATAACGAGGTCGGCTCCCTCGATGAGGGCGAGCACTGTCTCGTCGGGCTTCCCAATAATGTGTTCCGTGTCGGTAACGTAGCAGATCGATTTTCCGTCGTGCTCGATCCGATATCCTGTAGCGCCGTTCGGGTGATTGAGCGGTTTCGTTATGAGATTGATGCCCGGGTATAGCTCCCAATTTTCACCGGCGTGAAAATCGACAAAATCAAGCTCCGCCTGCAACGCTTCGAGAGGCACTGGAAAAGTAGGGTTCGCCATTTGGTTCGCCAGCACATTCTCAATGCCACCGTGATCTGACAAATGCCCTGCGTGAATTGAAAAATGGCTGTTCGGCATAAACGTCGGACCGAAGAACGGAAAACCATTGATGTGATCCCAATGGCTATGCGTAAGAAGGATGAATCCTTCTTTGACACCGTCGCGAATGAACTCAAATCCGAGTTGTCGTATGCCTGTACCGGCGTCAAGAATGATACGCTTGTCGCCCGCGAAAACCTCGAGGCAACTGGTATTGCCGCCATACACCACGTGTTGTGGTGACGGACAGGCAATGCTTCCACGAACCCCCCAAAACTTAACTGCCAAGGTCATGCGTATCGATCCATCTCGACTTTATTCGGCTTTGTCTAAACTGAAGGCCTAGACACAATCAAAACTTTTAACACGTTGGTATAACGCACTGAAACATAATTACTTACAAGGTTTCGACCAGCATTAGTTTTAAACTATTACGAGAATTATTCAACTTAGGAGAAGAAAAACGTCCAACTACCCGACACGTGGTTGAGAACGTCATTCTAGGCCGCTTAGCCTCACTCCAGCGCGCTCGACTGGAAATTGCGCAGAATTATGCGGCGCTTTCGCCTCGGTTCTTGTTCGAACCGACATAAGCGGCAGCGCAGTGCTCCGCACAATATGGCTTTGTTTGAAATATCGGCTTACCGCAAAAGTGGAAATTATCCTCTTTAGGGTCGCCAATAGGCCAGCGGCAGGTCAGGGTTGTGAGGGTCGCCAAGGTATAAACCTTGGTTTCCTCTTTCTTCGGCTCAGCTTTCTTGCCCGCTCGTCGGATGGGAGATGGACGGCTTTTCAGGCCCAGCCGGTGTGCTTTTCCAACCACCGCATTCTTCGAAACACCAAGGCGTTTTCCAATCTCCCCGGTCGTTAAACCTTCAGACCAAAGCTTTTTAAGCTTGGAGATGCGATCATCTGTCCATACATCAGGCATAAGTCACCTCAGAATTTGGTCGGAAAACATGTTAAATAGGGCGGAAAGGCTGGGGAACATACCCATACAGCGTTCCGCTGTCCACAATAGCAACGCGTTGAAGCAGGATAAGTTCAAAACGATATGTCTGGTGGCATGACCCCATTCTTTAGAAATATCGCGTTCTCTGCCCTCACCGCCGGCATGATGCTATCTCCTGACAACGCTCAAGCCATTGATCCGGCGCGCATTCTCGTCTTATCTGCGGCAAGTGCAGCACCGGCTATTCAAGACCTTGCGGCACAGTTTTCGGGCAAAAACAGTGTCGATGTCCGTGTCTCTATTGGGAGTTCGGGGACTCTCGCAAGGCAGATCAGCCAAGGCGTTCCTGCGGACATTTACGTATCTGCGGCACCACAATGGATCGACGTCCTACAGGCGGGTGGTCGTCTTGATCCAAACCTCACGCGTCCGTTGGCGCGCAACCGCTTGGTGCTTGTTGGTCCCATTGAATCGCGGGGGACAGGCCTTCTTGATGCCTCCAAGCCGCTCGTTGTGCTTCGGCGGTTAGATGGCGGTCGACTGGCTATCGGGGATCCGAGCCACGTTCCAGCTGGGCGTTACGCAAAAGAGGCGATTGAAACCCTTGGACTCTGGCCGGCGGTCCGTGACCGGTTGGCCCTTCAATCGAACGTGCGCGCGGTCCTGGCTATGGTCGAGCGAGGCGAAACGCCCCTCGGGATTGTTTACGCGACAGATGCGGCCCTTAGTGACCGTATCCGGCTCGCGGCGATCATTCCGCCAGAGTCCCATTCTCCTATTATTTATACGGCTGCAGTCCTGGTTGGTCGCGATAGGCCGGACGTCACCGCGTTCTTTCAATCTATGCTAGATGCCGATGGCCAGGCCGTTTTTGAGCGCTACGGTTTTGGGGTCACGGCCGCAGAGGCCGCGACTCAATCCTCCAATACCGACCCATCGATGCCGTAACACCCCTTTGGGTCTTCGACTTCAATCACCCAAAGGTCTGCGTCGTAGCCTCGCTGGCGATCAATGTAAGCATCAGCGTCAGTCTCGGGTACAAACTCTCCCCCCGTTCCCGACAGCCAAGCCGATTCTCCCGATTCATCCCGAACTTGAGTATAAACGCGGCAGCCATCCTTGAACCGGTTGACCTTAACCAGCACAGCCCCTGCATCCTCATCACCCTTGCTGAGCAACGCCGCCATATAGCCGTCTATCTCAACCTGGCGGAGGAAGGCTTGGACCCATACCCGCGTTTTTAGTCGCGTTTCCACAGCTTCACCCTTGCCACGCCATCGGATTTGACCTTTGATAAGCCCTTGAAATGGTATAGTTAAACACAGGTCTTGCACCCGGCAAGGGCAAGGACTGAGCCGAGAACGGCAAAGGGAAGAAACAACACCGATGCGTGGAATACTTGGGATCGTATTTGTTCTGGTCTGCGTGTTTGGTGCCTACACGGCATCTGGCGGCAAGTTCGGCGTTATTCTTCACGCCCTCCCCTTCGAACTGACGATGATCTTGGGCGGCGCCATTGGCGCGCTGATCATCGGCAACCCCGGCTACATCATTAAAGCCTCCTTTGGCGGCGTCAAAAAATCCTTTGGCAGCCCTAAGTGGAATCAGCAAGATTTTCTCGACATTCTTTGCCTACTTTTCACCATTACCAAGATGATCAAGTCCAAGGGCATTCTGGTTATCGAAGCGCACATCGAAACCCCGAAAGAGAGTGACCTCTTTCAGCAGTATCCGCGCATTCTAAACGACCATTTCGCGACTGATTTTATATGCGACACATTGCGTATGCTATCGATGAACCTTGATGACCCGCATCAAGTGTACGATGCGATGGAAGCCCAACTCGACAAACATCATCATGAAGCTATGAAGCCCCATGAATCCCTTCAGACGATGGCTGACGGCCTTCCGGCTATCGGCATTGTGGCCGCCGTGCTCGGTGTTATTAAAACCATGGCATCGGTCACCGAGCCTCCTGAAGTTCTAGGGACGCTCATTGGCGGCGCCCTCACCGGTACATTCTTGGGCGTATTTCTTGCCTACCTGTTGGTCGGTCCATTCGCCAATCGGCTAAAGCAAATCTTGGATGAAGAGCACCAGTTCTACCTGATCATTCGAGATGTTATGGTCGCTCACCTCAACGGCAACGCCCCTCAGGTTTCAGTGGAAATCGGCAGAGGCAGCGTGCCCACGCGGGTTCAACCCAGCTTCTTTGAGCTAGAAGAAGCCCTCAACGCCGAGCCAGCCGCGGCCTAAAACGCCGCCTCTTCGGCGCGCCCCGCCGACGCCATCACCATTTGTTATTCCAGTAGTACAATTGATCGGGTCCATATAGTATTGAGGCGAACTGAATATCAAAGGACCCTGCCGGTTTTGAGATGTTCGCCCCCTACTGTTGATTGATATTTGATCCGTGTGCTCGCAAACAGTTGACCCCATAGCCGATGCGGACATGGACTCACTCTACGTCCTACCGCTCAATATTATGCCGCTTGAAACAACGGCGTTGCATGGTGCCCGTTTAATCAAGAATCACCGCCTTGAGGGAGTCATTGAGCTATTCTCTGAGGAAAATACGGGCAGCGGACAAATTCGCGTCGACGACCTGCCAGACCATTTCCAATGGAAAGAGGGGATGGCACACCCCGATCTACAAATACTAATTAGATTGGCACCACTGCCAAGTTACGACGTTTATAGCCTGCGTCGGTCTTTGCGCGATCTTGGCATCGCGCTTGGCGACGATTCTAGCCTTCAATTGTCAGAGGGCAAAAACAAAGAACTAACGGCCTATATGTCATCGTTCACGTTGCCGCTCATTAAACAGATATACGGAGGCGATGACCTTGAAGTGACGAACTTCAAGGACCTTGTTGGCCTGTTCAAAGACCCAGATGTCAAGAAGGCGATTGGGAAGTTGAAAACCATGGCTGAAAAGCTAAACATTCAGCTGGATCAAATCCCGCGCTTCCTAGAAGACTACGGCGACATATTTTTGTCTTTGTCCTATTACCGCAATTGCCTCGACCGACTACAGCCCCTGCTCGAGAATTTCGTGCAATCGATGAATGACATAAAAAAGAACTATAAAATCAAACAGGACAAAACCCTGCTCAGCGAAGCAGCCAAGATTGAAAAGCTGATGGTTGGTCTAGTCGAATTTTTGCAGCGTCTATTTCAAGACTTCGATAACCAGACGCAAGACCTTTGGGACAACTTATCTGCTGAACGATTTGAGCAAGTCAAAAAACTGATCTCCGACTACCACACCACAATCGGCGGCGTCTTGTGCGGCTTAACCGTCAAAATGAACGCATGGGTATCACGGTATCCCAACCCCCGCACTGGCAGCCCGATCGGCAAGGGCGAGTTTATCATGACCGACATGCGCCAAGGCGCCGCGACCATCCGCGAAATGGCTACGAACCACGCGCGATAGGCTTCCCTTAAGAGGCCTGAGGCACCGGCGCTTGAGCGATGAGCGCTTCTTCTTCGTTCACTGTTCTACGCAACCAAACGTACGCAAGACCAGAGACCAATACGGTCGACAAGCCCATCGATATAAATATGCCCTGAATTCCACCGAAATAGGCCCCCGCGTACGCCAACGGCACTTGAACTAGAAACGCCTTGCAGGCACCGATCACCATGGCCGGCATGGGACGAGCCAGAGAATTAAACGCCTGCGAACTGATACCGATAATAGCGAGAACCGGATAACTCACCGGAACGACAAGCAGATAAAAGGCGGCGAGACGGACAACCTCTGCGTCGTCACTAAAAATTCTTCCAATCGAATCACCGAAGAATGCCAGAATGAAAGCCATCATAACGCCATAGGCGAAGCTCGCTTGAAACGCGAACCGCAGTGCCTCTTTCACACGATCAATTCGACCCGCGCCAGCGTTCTGACCAACGAACGGCCCCATCGAGATTGACATGGCCATTACAAAAATGAGTGCGAACATTTCCACCCGTGACGCGACCCCGTAAGCCGCCACCGCAACCGAGCCGAACGATGCGATGAGAGCTGTTAGAATGCCCATTGATACGGGCATGATCATCTGAGTCGCGGTCGATGGAAGACCAATACTGAGAATGAGCCGCCAGTTCTTGGTCAGGCGGTCTATCGTCGGCATTTCGTAAGTGAGTGCGTGCATGCGGAAATGGAGCACACCGAGCGCGGCGGCAAAGGTAACAAACCGGGCAATGACCGTGGCTAGCGCTGCGCCTTGCAATTCCAATCGCGGCGCACCGAACAAACCAAAGATCAAAATGGGGTCCAGAATAATATTGAGGACCGCTGCAATGGTCATAATCAAACTGGGAAACTTAGCGTCTCCATGAGCACGGATAACCGAATTACCAATCAACGGGACAATCATGAAAATAATGCCGAGATACCAGATTTCCATGTAGTCGCGAATCAACGGCATGATATCGGGTTCAGCGCCGAGCATCGTGAACACCGGCTCGATCGTAAAGAATCCAATTGCTGAAAAGAGCGTTGTCACCAAAACGGCGAGAAACAGACTGTCGGTGGAGATCGCTTTTGATTCAGCCCCGCCACCTCCAACAAATCTGGAGACCACCGCAGTAACACCAGTGCCAAGCCCCACAGCGATCGCATGTAGGATCATAACCACTGGAAATGTGAATGCCATGGCGGCCAATTCCGCGGTACCGAGCTGGGCGACGAAATAGGTATCAACGACCTGGAACGTCATTGAAGCGGCCGCACCGATTGCCATATAGCCGGTCAGTTTGACGATATGCCTGCGTACGGACCCAGACGTAAGATCTTTGCCACCTCGGCCGCCACCACGTTGACGCCCGGTTTCATCCGGTTTCTTTTCTGATTCACTCACTCGGCATCCAGTACGCTTATTTCTGTTAACTTATATTGATACGCATCAATGGCTGATAAAGATTTGCAAAGCTCCCATGCAGAAATATCATCCTTATGTTTCAATATGTTAGAGCTATAGTCGGCAAAGTTTGAGTGGTATAACACGCCGCTTGATCCTAATGCGAGGAACGCCCGCATCATGCCGGACGGAGTGCAAGACGGAACGCGCCTAACCGAGACCTTCCGTGCTGAAGGAATCACCAAGGTGTATGAAACAGGCGGCCTTCGTGTCGAAGCGCTGCGCGGCGTCGACCTCACGCTATACGAAGGTGAACTCGTCGTCCTTCTTGGTCCGTCAGGCAGCGGCAAGTCCACTCTCCTCAATATCCTTGGCGGACTAGACCTCCCCACCGCAGGACAGCTGTTCTTTAAGGACCTAGAACTGACCGCGTGTTCCGCCCATGACCTAACCATGTACCGACGCGATCACGTCGGTTTCGTGTTCCAATTTTACAATCTCATACCCAGCTTAACGGCGAGAGAGAACGTCGCTCTCGTGACTGAGATCGCCGAAGACCCAATGAGCGCCAGCGAAGCCCTAGAGATGGTCGGCTTGGAGCACCGTCTCGATCACTTCCCATCTCAGTTGTCCGGTGGCGAACAACAACGGGTGGCCATCGCTCGCGCAATTGCAAAGCGACCAGACGTTCTGTTGTGTGATGAGCCAACCGGTGCATTGGACAGTAAAACCGGAATTGTCGTGTTGGAAGCGTTGGACCGTGCCAACCGGGAGCTCGGCACCACAACCGCGCTGATCACCCATAACGCCGGCATCAAGGACATGTCGGAACGGGTGATCCGTTTCGCCGATGGCCAGATCATCAGCGTTGATGAGAATCCCGTAAAGAAGGCACCCCAGGAGTTGACGTGGTGATGCACATCGATTCTCTCAATCGGAAACTGTTCCGAGACCTATGGCGGATCAAAGGGCAAGCTCTCGCGATCTCAATGGTCATGGCCTGTGGCATTGCCTTGATGATTTCATCCTTCGGTACGGTCACGGTGCTCGAAGAAAGCATGAATGCGTTTTACGATCGCACCCGTTTCGCCGACGTCTTCGCAACGCTTAAGCGCGCACCCGATAGCTTGAAAGAAGATATCGAGCGCATTCCTGGCGTCTCCATTGTTGAAACCCGCGTCATCGCAGCGGTTAACTTAGACTTGCCGAACATGGCCGAACCGGCGACCGGGCAACTGATTTCTCTACCCGAGCGCGGGACGCCCTTGCTGAACGATGTCATCATTCTGAACGGTCGCTATCCGTCCTCCCAGCGGCCGAGTGAGATTGTCGTCACCGACGCCTTTGCTAGCGCCCACGGCATGACAGTCGGCGACAGCTTCAAGGCCATCATCAACGGCAATAAACGCAGTTTAGAGATCGTCGGCTTGGGTATGACGCCCGAGTACATTTACGCCCTTGGGCCTGGCTCACTGATGCCGGACGATAGACGCTTCGGCGTCATGTGGATGGGCCGCAAAGCCCTCGCCGCCGCTTTCGATCTCGACGGCGCGTTCAATAGCGTGACCATGGCGTTACAGCTCGGCGCGTCCGAAGAAGAAGTGATCCGCAGGCTTGATGTTTTGCTAGAGCCTTACGGGGGTGTCGGGTCCTACGCCCGCGAGGATCAGCTTTCCAATTTTTTCTTGGTTAATGAAATCACTCAGCTCCGGACCAGTGGCGCGGTCTTTCCACCCGTATTCCTGCTGGTCGCGGCCTTTCTGCTAAATGTCGTCGTGTCGCGCATCGTTGCAACAGAACGCGAACAGATCGGCCTCTTTAAAGCCTTTGGCTACAACGACCTTGAGGTCGGATGGATCTATCTTAAACTTGTTTTGATCCTCGTATTCGTTGGCCTCGGCATGGGAATAGCCCTTGGTATGTGGATGGGTGGTGGCATGATCACCATGTACACGACCTACTATAAGTTTCCCTTGCTCGATCTTGGCATCGACCCAGGCGTATTCACATCCGCCGCGGTCATCAGCCTTATCGCTGGCATGGTCGGTGGATTGGGGGCCGTGCGACAAGCTGCCAAACTATCCCCCGCTGTGGCGATGGCGCCGCCGGTTCCAACCTCATATAAGGCGGGTCCTCTCTCCCGCTTCTTTGCGCAATTCACAATCAGCCAGCCGACGCGCATGATCTTTCGCCACGTCACACGCTTTCCAGTCCGCGCAAGCCTGACCATCATCGGTGTCGCATTTTCCGTTGCCTTGATGATCATGTCCCTCTTCTTCCTGGATTCCGTTGAACGCGTGATCGAGGTCTACTTCTTTCAAGCCGAACGGCAAACTCTAACGGTATCCTTCGTTGAGCCGCGCCCGGCGACAGTGGAACAAGAGATTCAACACCTACCGGGCGTTATTCAGACTCAACCGACGCGAGGTGTCGCGGTCCGTCTGCGCAACGGCCATCTCTCTGACCGCAAATCGATTATCGGCATCGTCCCAGGTGCTGACCTCAACCGATTGCTCGATAGCGAACAAAAGATTATTGAGCCGCCACCCGGTGGGTTGGCGTTATCAAAACACATCGCCAAAGACCTCAATCTTAAACTTGGCGATTTGGTCACCGTCGAAGTGTTGCAAGAGCGTCGACCCGTCGAACAAATCCCGATCGTCCGCCTGGTCGAAGAATATCTCGGCTTTCAGGCCTATATGCATATTGATGCCGTCAACCGGCTGATGCGCGAAGGCCCGACTGTGACCGGCATTCATGTCATGGTCGATAGCCGCTATGCCGACGACTTGTACGCGACGTTGAAAGATACACCCGGTGTCGCCGGTATTGCCCAACAAACCGCTACCCTCGCCAGCTTTCGCGAAACCATGGACAACACCATGAACGTGATGATTGGCTTTTATGTCGCTCTCGCCAGCCTGATCGCGTTTGGTGTGGCCTATAACGCGGCCAGAATTGCCTTGTCTGAACGATCCCGTGCGCTCGCCAGTCTGCGCGTCCTTGGCTTCACGCGCGAAGAAGTCACTTACATTCTGCTCGGCGAGCTTGGCATTCTTACGCTCATCTCTCTGCCAGTCGGATGTTTGCTTGGCTACAGCATGGCCTTAGCTATGTCGCCCATGCTTGCGACCGATCTCTACAACTTCCCGTTTGTTATCGAATCTTCGACATACGGCTGGTCCGTCGTTGTCGTCTGTGTTTCAGCCGTTTTATGCGGCGTCATCACCCGACGTCGGGTCTTTGGGCTGGACCTCGTGTCCGCCTTAAAGACTCGTGAATAGTCGGGAGGAGTAAAACTGTGCCTAATGTATCCCGTCGCACGCTGACCATCGGTGCCATCGTTCTGGTGCTTGTTGTTCTGATCGGTATATCGCTTCAGCCGCAGCCCGTGGGTGTGGATGTTGCGCACGTCACGCGCGGCGACCTCCTGGTCACGATCGATGATGAAGGTCAAACCCGCCTCAAAGATGTTTACGTGGTGTCCGCGCCCGTCGCTGGACAAGTACGCCGGATCGACATCGAAGCCGGTGACACCGTGACCGCTGGCGACACCATCCTGGCCTTGTTCCAACCATCCGACCCCATCATGCTTGACCTTCGTAGCCGGACGGAAGCGGAAGCCATTGTGAAAGCCGCAGACGCCGCCGTCGGACTGACGGAGGCAGAACAATCCCGGGCGCAAGCGCAGTTGGACTATGATCGAGCGGAGTTGGGACGCGCCGTGCCCCTTGCCGAACGGGGCACCATTTCCCAGGCAACCCTAGATCAACGACAACTCTCTGTTCGCACCGCCCAGGCCAGCTTGGCCCAGGCGACAGCAAATCTTCGCAAGGTCGAGGCTGACCTTGAGTCGGCGCGGGCTACATTGATCACCTCACAAGAAGGCGAGGATGGACTGAACAGCAAAGACCTTATCCCAGTCCGTGCGCCAATCAGTGGTCGAGTGTTGCGGGTGCTGCAGGAAAGCGAAGGGGTCCTGGCTGCCGGGACCGCTTTGATGGAATTGGGTAATCCCGCCGAATTGGAAATCGTTGTCGACCTCCTTTCGACTGACGCGGTGAAAATAAAAGCTGGCGACCGGGTCATCGTCGATGACTGGGGCGGAGAGCAGCCGTTAGAGGGCCGTGTCCGATTGGTTGAACCCTTCGGCTTCACCAAGATTTCTGCCCTCGGCATCGAGGAGCAAAGAGTCAACGTCATCATCGACTTTGTCTCATCTCAATCGGAATGGCAGAACCTTGGTCATGGATATCGTGTGGAGACCCGTGTTGTGGTTCAAGACCAACGCGACATTCTTAAGATTCCGGTGAGTGCGTTGTTCCGGTCAGGAGAAAGCTGGGCTGTCTTTGTCGATGACGATAGCGAGGCGCGCCTGCAGACCATCACCCTCGGGCGGCGCAACACTCTAGAAGCAGAGGTCACGGAGGGATTAAGCCAAGACGATACTGTGATCCTCCACCCATCAGACGCAATCGTTGACGGCGTCGCAGTAATGCAGCGAGACGGTTAAATCACTTTCCCAGGATTGAGAATGCCCTTCGGGTCCAAGGTGCGTTTGAGCATTCGCATGATCTCCACTTCGGCGTCCGTCCTGCTCCAGTTTAGATAATCACGCTTTTCGGTTCCGATCCCGTGTTCCGCAGAGACAGAACCACCGGCGTCACGAATGATGCCATAGAGAATATCATTCACCTTGCGATGCGCCGCTTCAGACCCATCGCCCACTGACACAACGGCGTGCAAGTTACCATCACCCAGATGACCGAGGATAAGTGTTTTTGCGCCGGGGAAAGCCACCTCAATGTCTGCCATTGATTGCGTCGCAAAGTCATCCATGACGGTGATCGGCATGGAGACATCGTAGGTGAACATCGGCGCTATAGTGCGAAACCCCTCGCCTGCGCCCTCACGGATTGCCCAAAGGTCATCACGCTCTTTATCCGACTGTGCAACAACGCCATCTTGAATGAGGCCTTGAGTATGAGCCGTTTCCAGAATGGCCTCAAAGCGATCCTTGTCCGCTTCCGGATTAGAGCCGAGGGCATCCGTAACAACGTAATATTTGTGGTTTGGCGGCAACGGTGGCTTCAGCGAAGGGCAGTGATCACGGACGAAGTCGTAGTACTCAGACCACATCACTTCAAAGGCACCGAGCCCGCCGCCTAGTTTGGTATCCAACAATGCTAAGAACGCCGGTACTGATTGGAAATCATCGATACCGACAAAAGCGGTCGATGTGGTCAGCGGTTTTGGCTGCAACCGCAGCACACAGCGTGTGACCAGCCCAAGCGTTCCCTCAGACCCGATGAATAACTGCTTGAGATCATAGCCCGCGTTGTTCTTCAGCATTCGGTTCATCGACGTCAGAATCGTGCCATCAGCCAACACGGCTTCTAACCCAAGAACTGACTGCCGCGTCATGCCGTAGCGAATAACACGATTGCCCCCAGCGTTAGTGCTAATCAGGCCGCCCAGGGTCGCGCTGCCCCGCGCACCAAGATCAATTGGCAATACAAACCCGGCATCATCGGCGACACCGTGCGCTGTTTCCAGCACCACACCAGCGTCCGCAATCATCGTCCGCCCGATGGGGTCGATCTCTTCAATGGCGTTCATCCGCTCGAGAGAGAGCACCACATCACCATCACCCGGCGTGCCACCACCGACCAGTCCCGTCATGCCGCCCTGAGGAACAACGGTGCGACCCGCGTCGTGACAGAGTTTTAGAATAGCTGAGACTTCAGCGGTGGACGTTGGCCGCATCACACAGGCTGGCGCACCAGCTGGGCCATGCCCTCGGGTATCCGTATACCGTGGACCAATATCATCACCGGTCAAAATACCAGATGCGTCGACGGCACCAGCCAGGCTGGCAAGCAGATCACCCATTAGTTTAAAGCCGACTTCGGCAATACATCTGCCAAATCGTTCCACACCTGTTGATCAACCATCAGGCCATCGCGAAAAATAAAGCGATCAATGTAACGCACTTCACTGATCGCCGATCCATCCAACGCCTCGCCGTTCAACATGCCAGTGCTGTACACAACCGTCTCGTCGCCGTCTTGAAACTCGTCAAAACCTTCAAATGTTTTACTGATCGACGTGTAGCGGCCCTTAGACCATGCGATCAATTCCTCCAGTGTCGTCATCGACACACCGCCTGGAAAGGTCATGCGAAAATCCGGCGACAAAAAGGCACGTGCGGTTTCTAGGTCACGATCTTCCATGATCCGCAGAAAGTTTTTGACCTTTTCTGTGCTCATTTTGCGGCCTTTGCCGCTGCTTTAATTTCAGGCGCGATACAGACTTCACCCGATGAATTATCGATCACGCAGGGACAGTCAAAGTATTCGATCTTTAAATCCGTGCCGTATGTGGTGGTAATAAACTGATGCCACGCGGGGGTGTAATAGGCTTTGGCGTGATCCATGGTTTCCCATTCGTACCAACCGCCAGCGAGCTCCCCGTTGCCGATAAAGTACTTTCGGATCAATCCCGGTATTTTTTGATACTTCGGTGCCATCACCTCATACAAAGCCAACGTGTCTTCAGGAGGTCTTTCAGGTTGGTCAGGCTTCATCACGAAAGTAACAAGTGCGGTGATCAAAACAGTCTCCTAAAAAATGCAGCTCTTCGCGTATTCGGCTGTTTCGTCCAGGGTCCACTCACCCTTCTCTTTTTCTTTGAGGTCTTCGCACCACTCGTCACTCCCCACTTCGGGGGAACAGGCGGATAGAAAAGCCACCGCGAACAGGGCTAACATAATACGCAGCATCATTGGTTACTCCTTAAGAAAGAACACCGTCTTTGCTCAGGCGCTCTAGCACCTCTTGCTGGCGACTAACGAAGAACGATCGATCAGGCACTTTCACTTCGCCACCCTCAAGCATGGCGTTCGGCTCAACGAAGGTGTGACTGCCATATTCTTTCGCATAAAGATCAAAGGGCTGGCGCGATAACAGATTCGTCATGCCCGAATGCTTGCGCACCTTGCGCAGGGTATCCATATCCAACATCGCGCTGGCGCAGAAAGTTTCGCCAGTATAGGCCTCAGCCAAGACCAGCCCTTTATAGTCGACGATTTTGGACATGCCGCCCGTCGACTCCGCTGGGATCGGTGTCCCCTTGATGCTCGCCGTATTCGACGACACCACGTAGCACATATTCTCGACCGCCCGGGCCCGCCGGCAGATTTCTTTCGGCGTGAGCATCGGCGCGCCAACTTCGGAGGTTGAATGGCAAAGTATTTCCATACCGCGCATGGCCAGACAGCGAGAAATCTCTGGATATAAAATTTCTTCGGAGGCGACACAGCCAATCTTGCCAATCGCAGTATCGGCGACTGGAAAAATCGCATCGGCGCCATAGAGATCAAGATACTTGTCCCAAACATCGTAAGGGCTCGGCGCGAACAAGGAGATCAAGCGGCGATAGCGCAACACCACCTCGCCGCTCGGCCCAATCACGAAACAGGTTTGAAAATAGAGCTCTGGAAAGTTCGGATCGATTTCATAAACATTGCCCGACAAGAAACAATCACTGTTTTGAGCAATTTTGCCCAGGGCTTCGTATTCCGGGCCGTCCATCGGGATCGCACCAATTTCCTGCCACCGGGCAATGGACTCGCCCATGGGAAAACTGGAAAGGAAATATTCCGGCAGCACAAACAGCTTGGTCTTAGTTCCGCTAAACCCGAGGGTGAAGAGATCGATGGTTTTGATCGCTGCGCCCAATTTTTCGATCTGCTTGAGCATCTGGGCCGAGGCTTCCGCCCGGTCGGCGCAGCCGTTCACGGCGTGGCAGTCCACCTGCAAAGCCGTGGCTGTAAAGGTCGTATTCGGATCCGACATCTGCGGCGTGCCCCTCTAAAGCGATCTATGTTTTCCCCGCCTTCGGGTGTAACAAGGGAACCCTACACGGGCAAGGGCTGCCCCGGAAAGAGAGGCGTTATGAAACTTCTTCTGATCCTCTTCGTCGTATCTTTCGCGGGACCCGCGCTCACCCAAACCCCTCAGACAGACTGCGATCGCTTGGCCTCTCATCCGTCAGACACGCAAAACCCGGCGGCAGGGGTCGAACAAGAGGACTTTGATATTCCGGCCGGACGAGCCGCCTGCGAGGAAGCCTATACGCGCCACCCCGATGAACCCCGTTTCGCCTACCAATACGGCCGGTCATTCTTCTACGCCGAAGATCACGAAACCGCCCTACCGCTGTTCAAGCAATCTGCCGAAGGAGGGTATGCCCAGGGGCAGATGGTCTATGGCTTGGTATTGATGATGGGCTATGGCGGCGAGGATCAAGAATGCACCGCAGGAAAGTGGTGGCTCGCGGGTGCACGGCAAGAGCATCTGTATACGAAAATCTATCTTCTACAGAATTGGTTGGACGGTCTGTTCGACGGGTGCGGTCTCGATCTCACGGAAGAAGAAGCCAGCGCCATGGTCGGCGCCGCAGTCAGCATGGCGGTCGTTCCTCAAGCCCGTGATGACGCGGCCCAACTCAAAGATAGCTGGGCGGCGCGTTGACGCCCTAGCTGGTCCGTTCTGCACCAACCACGACGACCAACAACACGGCAACTTCGTCGGTGCGGTTCAGCCAGGTGTGATTGTTGCCGGTCTGCACCAGTGTATCGCCGGGCCGTAGCGTGACTTCTTCTTTGTCTGTGACCAGCACGATCTCACCCCGCATCACCGCGATGTAATCAACACTGTCCGACGTATGCATAGGGATTTGCGGCGCATTCGCTCCGCCGGGCAATTCGGCTGTGTAAAATCGCGTACCGCCAAACTTCTTTGGCAGTCGACCAAGACCGTCATCGGTCACGTCGTCCTGCACCGGAATACTCGCCGGCACGTCATCGGTTTGCCATAGGCGCACCATGCGCGCGCCATTGAGGATCAATACATCCTCTGGCTCTCCGTCTTCCATGACGAAAGACTTGCCGTCTTCCCCTTCAACCGTCAGGACGCGGCGGGTGGTATGTACGAAGGGATCAGTTTCGGTGGCCATGGAAAATTCCTCTTATGATTTTCATAACCCTAGCCCAAACCACCCGGCATTCTGAGTCAAACTGTGTATTCTATTCAGCAATTGTTGAGGCAGAACATGCGGAGTCCCGATCATGAGTTTCACCGTCACCGTAGGCCATATTCTCATCACCGAGCCAGGCGGTAGTCCACAAATGTATGAACGGTTTCTGCTCACCGGAAATCCCGATGGCTCCCGCACGTTGCGCACAGTCACACAGTCTCCCAAAGGCGACCTGCTTCGCGATGTGAATCAGATCGTTGCGGCGAACTGGCGACCCATCGAATGCCTCGGACGATTGTTTTACAAAGGCGACCCCCATGGATCAGTCTTGCGCCGGGTGACAGGCGACCGTCTTCATTCCTATATCTGGCCAGCGGATGGTGATGTCGATTACGCCGAGTTCGACGCTCCACCACATGTGACGCTGGGCTTTCATAACATCATTCATGACTCATGGAAGATGTGCTTCATGGATACGTCGAACAACGACATGCAGGAAGTTCTGCCCCACTCCGTATCCAACACCTGGAATGGACGCACCTTGGGCCACGGCGAAAAAATTCCCAGCCAGGCCCGCTATGACGGCACAGAGACCTTAGACCTCCCCGCCGGCCAGTTTGAATGCGAGCGCTTTATTTGGGCGACGTCCTTCGGCAAGGAGCTACACGTGTGGCGGACCGGGCCTCATCACATGTTGGCCCGTATGCTCGTCGCAACAGGCGACAAAGAAGGCACGGTATATGAGCTGGGCTCAATGACCGAAACCGCTACGACCTGGAACCCGTAAGCTAAAGCCCCATAATCTCGAACGCCGCGCGTTCGCCGGACTCCATCGCGCCTTCCATGCCGCGATTAGACAACGCGGTGTGTTCGCCACAGAAATGGATGTGGCCATGCGCTTGACCCGTCGCATGAAGGAACTCTGTCACTTGGCCTGGCTCCCATACGGCATAATCGCCGCCCGCGAACGGATCACGCATCCAGGATTTAATATACCGTGCTTCCAGCTTGCCCTTTGCGCTTGGGCGAATACGCTCCAGCTCGGAAACCACCCAGGCCATGCCTTCTTCTGGACTCGCGCGATCCAATTTGTGCGCGGTAAATCCACGCGCCCAAGCGGTGAGACTGGTGACATCACTATTTTCGACATTATGCCGGTTGCCGATCACATGGCCGGCAACTGTGTCCGTCCACATGTCCGGAGACCATTCGTCGTCTTCCCAGAACGGTTCTGTGGCAACCAGATGCACCTGTGTCATGGGGAAATACGGCACCATGGAGATGGCCTTGGCTTGGACAGAGGGCAAGAAGGGGTCAAACCGAACATGACGCATCACAGGTAGCGGCAACGAGCACACCACATGGTCGGCCCGGTACACGGTGCCATCGCCGCACACGACCTCTGCACCGCCGCTCGTATCACTGACACCGACAACCGTCCGGTTGAGATGAACCTCGCCGATTAAAGCCTTCGCCATCGTTTCAGGGATAGTCATATTGCCGCCAATGGCTGAAAGCGTCGTCGGCGGCCCGCCTTCCATGGAGGCCACCCAGCCATCGTTAAACCACATCATCAGCGCCGAAATATCATGGGCCGACGTCCCGTACGCCACATTCAAGTTGTAGGTCAGGTCAATTTGCTCGTCCGTAAAACCATTCTTCTTAAAGACGTCATAGACAGAAATATCGTGCGGCTTTGATTTTGGATCGTACCAGTCCTCAAAAGACGCCAACGGGTTTGTCTGCCGCAACAAAACGAGAGGAACCAGACGCGGACTAAAGTTTTTGAACGCTTCTGGGAGAATGTTTTTAGGGTGGGTCGGCCATTGCTCCGCAGAAATACGCTCGCCGTCCAAGTACAATTCGAACGGCGTCATCTGAGCACGGCCTGCCGAATTGAGCATGGGGATTTTTAGGCGTTCGACGGTATCGATCATCCGGCCATAGCCGGATCCGATTCCGTTGCCGCCCGCTTCCGGGGTTCCAGGAATGTCACGCAGAGATAACAGGCGTCCGCCGATGCGATCGCGGCCCTCAATCACCTGAACGGTATAGCCCTGCTCTTCCAACAGAAGAGCAGCATTAAGACCAGAGAGGCCCGCGCCAATCACAATAACGTCTGACTTGTTCTGAGCCCGAAGCGGTTTTTGAGACATGCCAGTGGCGGCGGTAGCAGCGCCCGTCGCGGCAACAACGGCGCCCGTCGCGGCCAAAGCCGTCCGACGCGTTAATGACTTAGATTGCATCCATCACCTCAAAAGCTACACGTTCACCGGATTCCATTGCGCCCTCCATACCACGGTTAGACATCGCCGTGTGCTCACCACAGAAATGCAAGTTGCCGTGAGGCTCTGCCATTTTACCAATGAAGTTTTTGATCTGCCCTGGCTCCCAAACAGCCCAATCGCCGGACGAGAACGGATCGTTGTACCAAGACTTAAAGCCGGCGACTTCAAGCTTTCCTTTAGAGGCCGGGCGCTGCTCCGCCCAGGTATCGAGAACCAACTGCTTGGCATCTTCCTCAGGGAGTTGGTCAACCTGCTGTGCTTTCCAGCCACGATGCCAACAGGTGATGCTGGTAACATCCTCTGGCTTATCACCGAAGTGCTGCGCCATTACGTTGCCAAGAACGGTGTCTGAGAACATTCCAATAGGCATGCCGTCTTCTTCCCAGAACGGCTCTTTCGCGACCAAGTGCGATTGGGTCAAAAGCTGTTTGCCAAGTGTCTGAACCGCGCGAGATTGTATGCCAGACAACCCTGGCTCGATCTTCATCGTCCGCAACACAGAGAAAGGAATAGACGAAACAACGCGCTTCGCCCGATAAACCGTACCATCAGCGCAATGAGCTTCAGCACCAGCTCCATCGCTGTTGATGCCAACAACTTTACGGCCGAGATGCACTTCGTTCTTCAGGGCACCCGCCATGGCTTCTGGAATGCGCTGGTTCCCCCCCACGGCCGCATAGGTCGCTCGTGGCACATTTGAGCGCTGCATCATGCCCCAGGAGTAAACGAACATCAGCATCAGCGCTGACACATCGTGAGACGAGTTTCCAAAATCAGAATTGATGTTGTAGGCGAGATTAATCTGCTCTTCCGTCACACCTTTGGATGAGAACCATTCATGGATCGAAACATCGAATGGTGCCGCCTTGGGGTCATACCAATCTTCGTATGAGTCCAACGGATTATTCTGAATGATGAAGATAGGTACAAATGACCAGGGCATGATTCCTTTGTACTTCTCTGCAAATACATTACGCGGATGGCCGGGCCAATCTTCCTGACTGACCATTTGACCGTCGAGAAACAAACTACGATTCAGTATTAAGGGCGCTCGATCGATGATGTTGTTCAATTTCGCGCCAAAGCGCTCAGCCGCATCAATAACGCGGCCATAGCCACCGCCAATGCCGTTACCACCCGCTTCGGGATTTCCAGGAATGTCGTTGAGCGATAAAATTCTGCCGCCGATCCGGTCCCGGCCTTCAATAACTTGGACGCTATACCCCTGATCTTCCAGCACATGAGCGGCGGCCAACCCCGAAAGGCCGGCACCGATAATGAGCACATCAGACTGGTTTTGCGCCCGAGCAGATTGCGGTGCCATTCCGACGCCAACGCCGGAAGCAATGGCAGCGGCACCCGCGCTCTTAAGCGCCGTGCGGCGGCTGAAGTAATACTTGCTCATGGTCGGTGGTCCCCTTTTAGAACGCGCTCAGAGATAATTGGCGCGCAGACGATTGTGCGGTGATCGCAGTGCAACGTAAAGGGCAGCGATTCCGCGGCAAACCGTGGGTTGTTCCATGACCACGCTGCGGTAGGATATGACAACGCACACAGGAGAAACGGCAAAATGTCGGAACCGCAGGCTGTCGGCGGACTATTTGAAACCTGCATCGGGGTCCCCGACCTCGACGCCGCCACCCGCTATTGGGAGAGTTTTGGCTTCCGGAGCGGTCCAGAGGGGTCGCTTGATGCGGATCATTCCGAGGCCTTGTTCGGTTACAAAAGCGCGCTGACCAGTCGCCGCCTCCTCCATACGGATTCCGACCACGGCCTCATTCGATTGATGAAATGGGATCAGGCCCTTAACGAGGGTCTCGGCATCCGACCCTTCCGTGGCCATGGCAACAGATGGGCCGGACAATTCGTGCGGTCTGCATCGGATGTGTCCAACCACGCCCGCGTCGCCGAAAAGGCCGGGCAGCCGATTTACGATGTCGCACCGACTTTCATAGACCTGTCCGCCTACAATCCGGATCTCTTTAGCGGCAAAGCACCAGTACCGTTCCACGACATGATCGTTGCAGTGCGCGAATACAGCCTTGTTCAACCCCTCTCCCGGCAAGCCTTTCTCGAGCGGTTCAATTACGAAAGTGAGATGCTCGGGAAGTACAACGAAGACTGTCTCTTTCCCGCCACCCAAATCGTTCACGCCGGCCTGATGCTGACCGCTGACGACCACGGCGTTTTCGACTTTTATGATCAAGTGCTCGGCCTAAAACGCGTATCTGATCACCCAGTCACCTGGGATGAAGCGATGGCCTCACGTGGCGCGTTTGGTTTGATCGAAGGGGAAACGCACTGGCCTGTCACTTTCGAAGAGCCTCGCTCAGGGTCCGGTATGGACGACCGCCGATCCGGCCGCCTTTTGATGTTCCGCTTTGGCTCAGATAGCGGCCTGGAAGATCAATCTGATCTTGCAAAACCCGGCTGTCTTGGGCATAGCCTCCTAACGTGGCGCGTGCGAGACCTTGCGTCGTTTAAGATGGACTGCGCTGCCGGAGGCTGCACCGATATCTCTGACATACGGACAGATGAATTCGGCGTAAAGGCTTTCACGTGTACGACACCGGATCGTTTTACTTGGACATTTCTACAGGCCTAAATCATGACTCAAATCGTTCATCAAAAAGTTGTTCTCGCCGCTCATCCTGACGGCATGCCGAAGCCCAGTGACTTTCGCATGGAAGAAGGCCCTGTGCCTGAACCTGGCGAAAACGAGATGCTCATTCGCACGCTGTATATTGGTTTAGAGCCACGCATTCGGTTGATGCTGAATCCCACGAATGACAAGAACAAGGCGATGCGTCCGCATGGTGCGATGACCGATATCGACAAGGTCATTCCTGGCACAGTGCTCGGGGTAGTCGTGAAGTCCAACAATCCGAAGTACAAAACTGGAGATCTGGTTGAGGGGTTCCTCGGTTGGCAGAACTATATTGTCACCGATGGCGAGCCGCACCCAACCAACAATCCCGAAGGCGTCGCCATCTGTGATCCAGAGTTGGCTGACCCGGTTGAATTTATTGGCCCTCTCGGCGCTCCTGGTCTGACCGCCATTTTAGCGCTCAAGCACGAAGGCAAGCTCGAGCAAGAAGAAGCCGTCGTTATCACGAGTGCCGCCGGCATGGTCGGGTCGCTTGTCGGTCAACTGTCCCTGTTATGTGATGCTTGGGTTGTTGGAGTCACAAGCACCGATGAGAAATGTGCTTATCTCATGGACGAGTTAGGGTTCGACGCCGCCATTAACTACAATTCGACGAAAGACCTGAGCGCCGCCATCAAAGACGCCTGCCCGGATGGAGTCGATTACTTCTTCGACAACACAGGCGGTGAGATGGCCGACACGATTAAGCAGCACATGTCCAAAAATGGCCGTGTCACACGCTGCGGTATTATTGCCAACTACAACAAATCCGGTTGGAATCAGTCCGAGCAATTTGATGGACAGTTTTCGGTCCACAATCACGTCAGCGAGTATGCCGATGCCCGCAACACCATGGCAGACCTACTCAAAGATGGCGGCATTCAATATGAACGCAAGGTCTTTGAGGGCCTGGACTTGGCGCCGACCGCTCTCATCGGCCTCCTAAGCGGCCGCAACATCGGCAAGTGGATCGTCCAAGTTTCCTAAGGACTAGGCGCCGTACATCGCTTTGTGTTCCTCAACGAATTGAGCGAGGGATACTGGCGGACGGCCAAGCAACTCGCCCATCGTGTCCGTGGTGAAATCCAGTCCACCTTCTTCCGACATTTCCTGCATCAGTTCGACGACGCCTTCGACGTGCCAGTCGCTCTTAAGCACTTTTGCCAGATAGTCATGAAACGCCTGCAAAGGCATGGGCTTATAGGTGATGTCGCGGCCCAGAGCCTTGCTCAACAAAGAGGCAACATCGTGGAAGGATACGATATCGGGTCCGGTGAGGTCGTAGGTTTTGCCGTAGTGAGTTTCGCCGCCGGTCAGAATGATCGCCGCCACTTCACCGACATCACGCACATCGCACATTGACGCTGTACCGTCACCAGCCGGGAACGAGAATGCATCGTTAGCTTTAACCTGTCCGGCGAACGGGAAAATACCCTGCATGAAGAAGTTGGGCCGCATAATCGTCCAGTTCAGACTCGAGGCCTGAATGGCCTCAACGACCTTCCAGTGAACCTGGGGAATGCGGCGCGGGTTATCCGCATTGGACTCTGTCGATGACATATAGACGAGATGCTTAACGCCTGCGGCTTCGGCCTGCTTCAAAATACCTAGTTCCCAATCGAGTTGGTTGGGACCGTTCGGCAGCGTCAACAGCACACCATCAACACCGTCCAGGGCTTTGGCGACGGCATCGGTGTCACCAATATCGCCAACAACCAGTTCCACACCTTGTTCTTTGAGCGGTGCGGCCTTTTCCTCGTTGCGGACAATCGCCCGTACTGGCGCGCCTTTGGCCAAGAGATGTTTAACCGTCTGTCCGCCGGTTTTTCCGGTCGCGCCTGTCACGAGAAACATGAGGCTGTCTCCTACTCTATGGGTTGTCGTTAGAAATGGCGGCGGATGTGATATCACCGCGAAAACGTATTGGGACACATGCCAGGGAAGTCAGCCTGGTGCAAGTCCAACGCTCCAAAACATCGCGAAATTTACCCGACAAGCCGCCGCGAAGAAACGCCTCCTTCTTTTTCAGCCGGATATTTCGATTGCACGGTCCCCATCAAGCATCAACAATAACGCTATGGCAGCAAACCTTAAAGACAGTGCGCTGGACCTTTCCCGGCGTATCGCGCGAGGCGAAACGACGTCAGAAGAAATCTGTCACGCACTCTCTGATGCCATCGAAGCCGCCTCAGACCTGAACGCCTACGCGACCTTTGACCGAGCGGCACTGATGGCGCAGGCAAAAGAAGCAGATGTCGCCATGAACTTAGGAAATGTGCGCGGACCACTACACGGCGTACCGCTCATTCTAAAGGACAATATCAATACAACGGCTTTGCCCACCAGCGGTGGGACCCCGGCATTGGTCGGCAACGACCCAGGCAGCAATGCACCGATCGCGGCTCGCCTGTTTCAAGCTGGCGCACTCCTCGCGGGTAAAGCGAATTTACATGAACTGTCCGCGGGCGGCACCAGCGCCAATCATACCTTTGGTCCAGTCCGCAATCCTTACGACCACACCTGTATTCCCGGCGGATCGTCGGGAGGGACGGCCGCGACAATCGCTGCCGGCTTGGCACCGGCTGGGCTCGGCACGGACACCGCCGGTTCTGTGAGAGTTCCCGCTGCTCTGTGCGGCATATTCGGTTTTCGCCCGACCACCGGCCGCTACAGCGGCGAAGGTATCGTGCCCCTTTCGAGAACACAGGACACGGCCGGCCCCCTCGCAACGACCATGGACGACATCATATTGCTCGATAGTGTCCTAGCCTTGACCTCGAATCCTATTACAGATCGAGACGCAAAAGGCCTGCGGATCGGGATCGCCGAGAACCTGATGGCGGTCTCCACCCCAGCCGTCACTCAGGTCATAGACCTCGCACTCGAAAAACTAATGAAAGCCGGGGCCACGATCATCCCGATTGATCTGACCCCACTTCGAGATTTGCAGTTGGCCGCGACCGTCGGCGTGATCGACAAAGAGTTTTCCGACGTTATGCGGTCTTACCTCAAAGCGTACGCGCCTCACCTATCGATTGAGGTCTTGATCGACAGCGTCGCCTCGCCCTCGGTGAAATCATTCACCAAAGAGCGTCTCGAGAAGACCTTTGACCTTGAAGCCTATGCAAAGGCAACGGGTGAAGATCTGAGTGCATACCAAGCGGCTTGGGAAGCCTTGCTCATCGAGAACAAGATCGACGCCATCGCCTTTCCGACAACACCGGACGTCGCCCTCCCCCTCGCAGAAGATGACAGCGTCATCCAGGACGGCGAAGTGGTGTTTTCCTGGTTCTATTTCCGCCACACCGGTATGGGCGCCGTCGGCCAACGGCCAGGCATCAGCATACCGGCGGGCCTCAGCCAAAGCGGCATGCCGGTTGGCCTAGAACTCGATGGATTGCCTGGAAAAGATGAGGACCTGTTGGCCGTGGCCAAAGCGGTCGCGGATGCCCTAGGCGTTTAAGCCGGGCCTTCGTAGATACAGCCTTCGCCGCACGACCCGCGTCGGATCACAATCTTGCTCAGGGCCGGAAACTGGGGTGCCAGTCGTCCCCACACCCAAAGCGCGATGTTTTCTAAGGTCGGGTGGCTCAGTCCATCCAGATCATTGAGATAGCCATGATCCAGCTCACTCTTTAGATGCGAGATCGCCTCGTCGACCTTGGCAAAATCGACAATCCATCCGGTCTGTTCTTCGGGCTCGCCGGACAGATACACCTCGGCGGCAAAGGAGTGCCCATGAAGCCGCGCATAGCGGTGGTCCGGCGTCACATTGGGCGCCAGATGATGGGCAGCTTCGAAGGTGAAACTCTTAAAGATATCCATAGGGTGTCGCGCGGTCTGAATGGGTGATCAGGGGTGGTAAAGCGGGCGGACTATGCCACCACCGTCCGAAAAAAGCACGACCTGAAAACCGACCATTTCCGACAACACCAGCCGTCGAATAAATGCCTTTAAAACAAATACTTAAAAATCATTCTTGACCTGTCGTCTCCACTGGTCAAAGTGCGCCTATGAACTCGGAAACACCACCAAACGCCGAACCAGCGGACACAGCCCTCGTGCTTTTCTCTGGTGGCCAGGACTCAACCACCTGCCTTGCCTGGGCTCTGGACCGCTACGCCCGGGTTGAGACGGTCGGCTTTGACTATGGCCAACGCCACCACGTTGAAATGGCCTGCAGAGATGTTGTCCTCACCCACCTGCGGTCTGACTTCCCAGCCTGGGGCGAGCGCCTGGGGCAAGACCACACCATTGATCTCGGATACCTCAGCGCCCTCGGCGAGACCGCCATGACCCATGACGTCGCCATCGAAATGGGCGCCGCTGGCCTGCCGACCACCTTTGTCCCCGGGCGCAATCTCGCATTTCTCAATGCCGCGGGGGCCCTGGCCTACCGCCGCGGGATCACCGTATTGATTGGCGGCATGTGCGAAACCGACTACTCGGGCTACCCAGACTGCCGCCGTGCCACGATCGATGCCCAAGAGGCAGCTCTTTCGCTCGGCATGGACCGGCCCATTCGCATCGACACACCACTGATGCAGCTGGACAAGGCCGCCACATGGGCCTTGGCCCGCACGCTCGGTGGCCCCGCCCTCACCGACCTGATCATTGAGCAGACTCACACCTGCTATCGCGGTGACCGCGAGCATCGTCACGACTGGGGCTACGGCTGCGCTGATTGCCCTGCCTGTGACCTGCGCTCTTCGGGATATGCACGCTTTTTGGAGGCTGCGTGACCTACGCTGTCAAAGAGATTCACTACACCCTGCAAGGCGAAGGCGCACAAACCGGACGTGCCGCCGTGTTCTGC
The DNA here is from genome assembly GCA_018666155.1 of Rhodospirillaceae bacterium. Lineage (GTDB taxonomy): Bacteria > Pseudomonadota > Alphaproteobacteria > Rhodospirillales > Rhodospirillaceae > WLXB01. The sequence goes on from JABJAH010000049.1 coordinate 36,662, forward strand.
CGGTTTACCGGCTGTAACTTGTGGTCGGGTCGCGAAGAAGACCGAGCGACAGCGCAATGCCGGTTCTGCGATACGGACTTTGTCGGTACTGACGGCGAAGGCGGCGGCACGTTCGCTTCCTCTGGCGCGCTGGCTATAAAAATAGCCAGCTATTGGCCTGAGGGTGGCCGCGGCAAACCCTATGTCGTGTTCACCGGCGGTGAGCCCCTGCTGCAGTTGGATGAAGACCTGATCACCGCCCTCCACGGCCAACGCTTTGACGTCGCCATTGAAACCAATGGCACCCTACCTGTGCCGCCCGGTGTGGATTGGGTTTGCGTCAGCCCGAAGGCCGGGGTCGAGCAGATCCAGTGCTCCGGGAATGAACTCAAGATCGTCCATCCCCAGGACGGATTTGATCCACGCGATCTGGAAGATCAGAACTTCACCCACCGCTTCGTGCAGCCGATGGACGGACCAGCGTACCAGGACAATCTTAAAACCTGCGTGACCTTCTGTCGGGACAATCCGGCTTGGCGCCTCAGCCTGCAGACCCACAAAGTGCTGGGTATCCCCTAGCGCCGTTCACCACGGATCGATAAACGAATATGGCGCGCCGAAGGCTTTGAGGTGGTCCGGCAGCGCTGGGTTGTGTTTCGGCGTGAATGAAAACGGAGACTCTTCCTCGAGAAATTTGTTCTTCAATGGGCCACCATAAATGCGAATGAACAAATTGTAGCCGATCTCACTGCCCGCTGGGCCGTGCATCTCATTTTCACGCCACCAGGCGTAGCCCCCTGCTCCCATTCGACCGACATCACCAAAAACGTATTCGCCGGACAGGACGAACACCTCCTCAATCATCGGATGGCCGAACTTGCCCTTCATAATAGGCGGCGGCGCGTGATGGGGCAGCGCCGCGTACAAGAATGTCTGTTCCTGGGTCTCAGGATCAACCCGAAGTTTCTTGGTGAAAATCGTCGGCGATAGGGGCTTTCCGGTCACCGACCCCTCGTCGCCAGTCTGCCACTCCATCTCATACGCATTGAGTTTCTTGATCAGCTTATCTTCGCGGAAATGACCCTCGGGCGGCGTCCCCAGGATCGGTTGATGAAAGCCATCGAACAAAGCCAGCAGCACGCAGCCTTGTTCTGATGTTGTGCTATTTCTCACATAGCCCGACGGCCAAAAGGCGTAGCAGTCCTTGGTGTACTGCTCACCGTTGACCTCTAACGCCCCGTCGAGGACGAAAATCTCGACATCACAGCGAAAATGCACGGGTCCTGGCCGGGAGAACCCAGGCTCAATTTTGAGGATCGCGGTAAAGGCACCGGTCTCGCTATCTTGGCTCAGTACTTTGCTTTGACCAGAAACATCGGGATTGCCCGGCGCACCATCACTCCACGGAAGCTCTTGGGCTTGAACAAAACAAGTGTGCGGGCGCGCCATCAATCGATCCTATCAATCCTCGTCCGGGCGAAACTCAGACATGTCGCTCCAAACTCGCATATCAACAATTTTTCCATGGGCTACTTCAAACCGGTCGATATAACGCACGCCTTCAAAAGTCGTATCGTCGTTCCATGTCCCGGCCATCGATCCCATGGCATAAACGATGGTGCAGTCATCTCCTGGAATCGCGTCATAGCGATCGGTGGTTTTCTTGGCGCCTTTGTGGCGGCCTTTAGAGAACGCGGCGAATTCGGTCGGCGACGTGAAAACGTGGCCACCACTCACCATCATGCGGAACCCTGGGCCTAGTAAAACATCAACCGCTTCCATGTCTCTCCGACCCAATGCGTCGAGAAAGGTTTTTACGGTTGCAACAGCATCCGACATCAAGAGTTCCTTTAATACAAAGTGCGACGAACCGGCGGCTTAGCATAGGGCTTCAGCGTATCGGACTCGACGACGGGCTTATAGGGTGCATCGTAATCAACAGCGATCCCCTCTTCGCCAAATTTATTGGCCAATTTGCCGCCGACAGTGCGGATAAACATCATGAAGCCGGTATGAGACCCATAGGGCCCATGAAAGTTTTCCGGTTCCCACCACGCGTATGAACCAGGACACATCACCCCAACGTCATTGATGGCGTACTCACCGGATAGAACAAACATTTCTTGAACCGTCGGATGGGTCCACTGCTTCTCCATGAAACGAAACGGCAACGCGGCGTACAGAATGCTGATCTCACCGGTATACGGATCTTCGCGCAGAGGCCGCACGCCCGTGCCCATCAAATATCGAGTGTAGGGATTCTCGGTCCATCCCTCTAAGCCATCAGGCGCCACATCGATTTGTTCAACCAACAGCTTGTTATCAAACAGGCCGTCGGGGGCGAAGCCATCCGCTTCATTGGGCGTGGCTGAGAGCATGGTTAACACCACCGCACCCTCTGGCGCCGAAACTGACTGACGCGCATAACCCGCCGGGAGATTGGCGTAGGCATAAGGACCGTATTCAACACTGTTCACAGCAAGCATGCCGTCGAGGACGAGAAACTCTTCGTGACAGTTAAGGTATCTGTTGCCGTTGCGCTCCCAGCCCGCGGGATACCGCACGATGGTTGAGCAAGCACCGGTCTCCTCGTCTACACTCAGCACTTTGACGTCCAGGTCGTCCCAACCGCCGCCAGGGAAGCCCTTGGACCAGGGCAAGTCCTGCGCCTGGATAAACATGCAGTGCGGTCGCGGCATGGCGATTCCCCTCATTGCGAGAATTTCAGTCTACCCAAGGTAAAGTCTAAAAAATACCATTCTATCCCGCAGCCTCTGGCCAGTGCTGAGGCGTTGCGCCGAGCTGCGACCTCCGCCATGATCCCTGCCATAAACACAATGCATTCGGGGGACCTCAGCGATGGCGCGGCCACATATTCTCTTCATTCAGGCTCAAGATATCTCATGGCAAAAAGGCCTCTATGGCCCTGGCCGCGACGATATCGAGATGAAAATTCTGTCGATTGATGAAGCGGGCACGGACTCGACCACTATCATCCGCTACCCGAAAGGATGGAGCCGCACGGAACCGGAATTCGTCACCGCCCACGAAGAGTTCCTGGTGCTCGCCGGATCAATAACCATCAATGGCCAAACCTACAACACGCACCAGTATGGTTTCCTGCCCGCGGGCTACACCCGCCAACAAGCATCATCGGAACAAGGCGCCGTACTGCTCACCACCTTCGCCGATCGGCCCGAAGTTAAATCCGGTGCTGGTCCCGACTACGACAAGAAATTGCTGGTCCCCTTTGTTGATCCATTGACCATGGAGTGGGACGAAGGGCTGACCGATCCCAAGTTCGCTGGCGGCACATCCATCAAACCGCTGCGCAACGATCCCTACACCAAAGAAAGTTCGTTCCTCTATTGCACCCGCCCCCATCGCGTCCCGGCGGGCATGAAGAAACCGCAGTGGACCCATCCGATGATCGAAGAGGTTTTCTGCATCGACGGTGAATATGTCTGGGGCGACTGTGGCCGCATGGGCCCGGGCGGCTATGCCTGGTGGCTCGAAGGCGAATATCACGGACCGGCCGGAACGGAAGTCGGCTATCACCTCTGGGTGCGCACGGTGAATGGACCGCTGGCAAACGACATCGGCGAAGAATACATGCCCTTCACCTGGGACCCCGAGTTCAACCCATCCCTGCCCGATGATCTCAAAAAGATCGCTAAACCCTACGTACGCCCACCGAACTACTAGGCCAGCACTTTAGATGACCGTCGTCAGAGACTTTATCGATCTCACCCCTGGGTCAGAGGAAGAGGCTGCTTTCAAAGTTATCGAAAGCGTTTACGAGGCCTATCGCACCTTTCAGCCTGAGAAGATTGAAGAGGTGCAGCTGGCTAATTATTCCGTATGGGACGGCATGCTACCTCAGTTGTTCAAGTCCCTCGCGGAGGTTAAGGCCTTCCATAAGAAAGATCAGGAGAACACCAAGGCCAGGGGGACATTCTCCTTCACACTTAATCCTTTAAGGATCGACATCCTCGGCGACATGGTTATCGTCCTGTGCCACATGGAAGCGGCGTGGGCGCCGCCCAATGCCCTATCCGCCAACATGCGGATAACCGACGTGATGCGTAAGGTAAATGGACGCTGGATGATGTTTCATCATCACGAGAGTTTTGAGCCGGACGGCTATAGACATATCTAATTAGGTTTTAGGGGTCGAGCATGCACAAAGATGTAAAAATTAAGCCGTTTTGGTATTCAGACGTCTTCGTTTTTCCGAAGCTGATTACCATTGTCACCACGCTTGATACGCAGGGTCGCGTGAACGCCGCCCCCTACTCCCACATCATGCAATACGACGTCATGCATAAAACACCGCGCATCTATCTCGGCTTTCGCAATACGTCGCACACGTTCCAAAACATATGCGACACAGGTGAGTTTGTTATCAACTGTCCATCGGCCAGCCACTTAAAAGATATGATGGAGACGGCCCGCTTCCATCCGGAAGGCGTCAACGAGCTGGACCACACGTCGTTCACACAAATTCCGTCCAAACGCGTGAAACCGCCGAGCATCGCTGAATGCAAACAGATCATGGAATGTACGGTCGATAAGGTTGTTAATCTTGACGCATCTCAAGGTCATGTGATCGCCAATATCGAGTCCCTCATGGTCGAGGAAGAGCTTGTCGACATGGGCCGTGAAGATCGCCTGCGTGCGTTGGATCTGCCTATTGGACTCGGCGATGAACGTCGGGCCGACTACTTCTACTGCCACAGCGACAACATCGAAATGTACACCCTCGAAGACATCGCCGAGTCTGAAGATGAGGTCGTTGCCTTGGTCACGGGCATGGACTGGGATGAAGGCGCCATGAAAGCGCTACGCCGGGTGCCAGCGGGTGTGCGTCGTACGGTTATCCGCGCCACCGAGGCGGCCGCGAAAGAAAAAGGCGCGACCGAAATAAGCATCGAACTTTACGGTCAAATTTCCAAAGAAGCTGGGATGGATGACGCCGTGCTGGACCGTTTTAAGAGCGGCGGCTAGTCGCAACCCCATCCTGTATTCAAAAGAGGTGAAGCTGTGAAGCATTTCAGATTCGTGTTCGGCGTTCTACTGGCTGGGCTCATTAACAACGGAGCAGCGCTGAGTATGGAACTCACGTTTACGACTGTGACAGGCGGTGGCGGCGTGCCCCTGTCCGTTGGGCACGGTGGCAATCCAGATGGCCCTGACATCCTCTTTATTCACGGTTTCTCTCAGAGCTATCTCAGCTGGGCCGAGCAGATTGACTCAGAGCTGGGCGATGATTTTTCGATCACCGTTTTTGACCTGCGCGGTCACGGCGCGTCGGGCAAACCGTCAGACGTGGACAGCTATCGGTCCACCCAGTTGTGGGGCGACGATATTGCCGCGATCATTGAGCAGCAAAAACTGGATAAGCCCGTTCTCGTTGGATGGTCTTGGGCCGGTTTCGTCATCATGAATTATATCCGCCACCACGGTGTCGAAGATATTTCGGGACTCAACTTGGTCGGTGCCAACACAGCGCTTCAAGGAGCCGTCCCGCCGCCGCCACCTAAACCGGGCCAGAACGTCGAGTGGTTTGGCCAAATGATGTCACCAGACATCGGGGTGAACTTAAAAGGCGTCACCGCGTTTATTGATCTCGTGACAGTCGAACCCTTGGCCGCGGATGTGCGGGAAACCAACATCATGTTCAATATGATGACCCCGCATTATGTGCGCAGCGCGATGATGGGATACCCGTCCGACAACAGCGACTTGGCGGACAAAACCACTGTCCCGGTGTTGATCAGCCACGGTACGGAAGACCTCATCGTCAACTATAAAGGCGGGGTGGCCATCACCACTGTGCTCTCTGATGCTAGCGTGTCGACATACGAAAATATTGGGCATGCGCCGTTCATGGAAGACCCGGACCGCTTTAATAGTGAGCTGGCCGCGTTTGTTAAACGGGTTCAGTAGCGCGGCGCCTCAACGCAGAAACTCCCACGCTGATTGATATGGGTCACAGCCCAACCCCCTAAACGGCTCTAAAGTGCGAGCTCCTGTTTTGGTATCTGAATAAAGGGGACAGCGTGGACGTTTTACTTGAATTGGTCGTCATCTGGGTTGGCGTCTACATCGCGGTGGTTGCCGCCGCAAAAACCCGTCTCACGCCTGTTCTTTATTATCTCGCCATCGGTTGCCTGTTCGTCAATCTAGGGGTTCTTCCCGAGAAAAGTGACGACTTCGTCCGCGGTCTGGCCGAGCTCGGCATCATCCTCATCATGTTTGCCCTTGGATTCGAAGAAAAAACCAACCACTTCGTCCAAAGTATTAAAAAGAGCTGGGGTATCGCGTTTTTCGGCGCGGTCGCTCCGTTTACGACCGCCTATGTGATCGCAGACTACTTCTGGGGGGACAGCAATATTGCCCTGATGTGCGGCCTGACAATGACCGCGACCGCCGTGTCCCTCACCATGGTGTCCTTAAAGAGTGAAGGGCTAAGTCGATCCCCGGCGGCGACCCGCATCATGACCTCCGCCGTTCTAGACGACATCGCGTCCTTGGCCTTGGTTGCCATTCTTGTTCCCATTGCGGCGGGCGGAGCTGAGCCTAGCGCTATCGATATTCTGGCAACCGGCCTCAAAGCAGCGGGCTTTTTCGTCCTCATCACGTTTATCGGCGGATGGATACTCCCCGCTCATCCCAAAGGCTGGTTTGGCCGCATCCCCGTGATCGGGCGGCTCGGCATTCAGAATCTATTTGCCTTTGGGCGCGGCGAATATGCCTTTCTCGCCATCCTTCTTCTAGCCGTCGGCGTTGGCTTGTTGGCACATGAGTTTGGTTTTCACCCGGCGATCGGCGCCTATATGGCCGGCCTCATTCTCAAGGAAGAGTATTTTCACGCCGAGCGGACGGACACATCCTACAAAGAGATCAAAGGCACCTTGGACATGGTCGCGTTCACAGCCTTTGGTCCTATCTTTTTCGTCAACCTCGGTACCAATTTAGTATTCGAATGGGACGTTTTTGTATCGGTGATCCCGCAGACAGTGACTCTAACTCTTGCGATTTTCATATCGCAGATCGTGTCCGCCGCCCTCGCCGCGCGCTACACCAGTGCGATGGATTGGCCCAACAGCCTGATGATCGGCTTTGGCATGCTCGGGCGGGCAGAATTGGCTTTCGTAGTGATGGACATCGCCTACGTCCAAAATTCAATTCTTTCAACAGAAGCCTTCTACACACTGATGCTGACGGCGTTCTGGCTGAATGTGGCGGTGCCCATAACCATCTCTCTGTGGAAGCCCTACTGTAAAACTGAAGATGCGGGATCGGGGTAGAATCGGTGTCCGATAACCCTTTGATCTAAAAGAGTTTTTTAATGCATGGGCTCGTTTGTTTTAGGGTCTAAGCCATTGATCTAAAACGTTTATATTCCGAAAAAAACGAGCTGCATGGGCTCGTTCCTCGCTATCGCGGAAAAATGTCTAAAATTTGGACAAAAAAACGGGGCCATCAGAGGCCCCGTCTCTCAATTCCGTCAATTCAGATCATTTACTCGACAGAGGTCTCGGCCTGCAGATACGTAATGAGCGCTTTTCTGTCGCTTTCTTTACGAACGCCCGCAAAGGCCATCTTGTTTCCTGGCAAGAAGTCTTTTGGCTTCACCAGCCATTCTTCAAGAGTTTCTGCGGACCACACGATGCCGGACTCTTTAACGACGTCTGAATACCGGAAGCCCTCTTTCGACCCAGCATTACTGCCAAACATGCCATTCAGGTTGGGGCCGACCTTATTCCGCCCGTCTTCTTCCAGGGTGTGACAAGACCGGCACAACACAAACACGCGCTTGCCGCGTTTCATCAGTTGTTCTTCTGTCATATCCTGCGCAGTGGCAGGCATAGCGCCGCCCGCGGCTAGTGCAACGACAGCAAATGCTAAAGCAAAGAAGCGCGTCATAGTTAACCCTCTCATGAGCAAATTTCGTTGAGAAACCTAGTGAATTCCACCCAGTTGTAAAGTGGGAATGTGTCGGACGCGGGGCATTTCATGGCAGAATTATGCCAAGCTTGGCTTTGTTCGGTCACAAACCGTTACCAAACAACCATAGAACCAGGGCCTCGAATATGGCATCGACCTATTCCGTAAGGTCTTGAGATTGAGTTTAGGGGCGGAGCACTGATCCATTTCAGGGCTGCGACCGTAACAACTTCAAAACCAAACATTCGATATAAACGTTTAGGCTATGGTTCATGAATAAGGCGCAACTGACGGCACTCACGATCCTCCTCGCCGGTGTGGCATGGATTGGTTCGGGCGTGCTGACTGGAAATGGCACTGATACGAGCGACGCCAACGCTGATTCGGATATTAATCAAGTTGAAGTCGTCGTCCCCTCGGTGCGCGTCGTGGAATCCGCTGCCCAGCCCTTCGAGAGCGACATCGTCCTGCAAGGTCGTACCGCTGCGTCACAGATGGTTGAGCTTCGTGCCGAGGTCTCTGGCCGCGCTGAAGAAATCCTTGTTAGAGAGGGACAGCCGGTCTCCAAGGGTGATGCCATTCTAAAGATCGCGGTTAATGACCGAGCAGCGCGTTTAGACCAAGCCCGCGCAGCGATCGAACAGCGTCGTATCCAGGTTGAAGCTGCGCGCCAATTGGCCAAGCAAAACTTTGGCACCCAAGTCCGCCTAGCCGAGGCTGAAGCCCAGTATCAGCAAGCCAAGGCAGACGCAGTCCGGTTTGAATTGGATCTCGCCAATACCACCGTCCGTGCACCTTTTGATGGCATTTTTGATACGCGCGAGACAGATATCGGTGCGGTTCTCAATGTCAGCGACAAAATCGGAACGGTTGTTGACCTCGATCCGCTGAAAGTCACTGGACAGATTTCTGAGCGCAATGTCCGAGACGTTAAGATCGGTATGCGCGGCAGCATGGTTCTCTCAGACGGCACGGAAGTCGACGGTGAAATCAGTTACGTCGCCTCGGTGTCAGATCCCAGCACCCGAACATTCAAGATTGAACTTCTCGTCCCCAATCCTGACTCTGATATCTTGGCGGGCCTGGCAGCGCAACTGAGACTGCCGGCGGGCGAAGTTATGGCCCACAGCGTATCGCCATCGGTCCTAACTCTTGCGAACAGCGGTCAAATCGGCATCAAAACGGTCGACGCCAACAAAACGATCCGGTTCTGGCCCGTTCAAATTCTGGATGACGGCCCTCAGGGTACATGGGTCTCTGGACTGCCCCAAAACGCCACCATTGTCGTCTTCGGACAGGATTATGTGGCTGTTGGACAGAAGGTGTTACCCGTCGTCGTTTCCGTGGTAGCGGATCAGTCTTAATCCAGGTCCAAGCGCGTCAGAACGCCACTGGCCACTAAACGGTCGTGTTACCGTCGGTTACTCATCCGTGAATTGCGGGCGACCAGGCTTTCCCTATATTACGCAACACGTTAGAGGCGACCCAGCTGTGTTATAGTTGGGAAAGCTCGTAGCCCAGTTAAGAGTTTGGTTCTAAGCCCATGAACGCCATTATTGATGCCGCTCTCAGCCGTTCCCGCATGGTTATATCCGGGTTCATTGTCCTGTTCTTGGTTGGCACGGTTTCCTATGTGGAAATCCCAAAAGAGGCCGAGCCGGAAATAACCTTTCCACTTATTTTCGTCTCATTGATCTTGGACGGCGTATCTCCGAACGATGCCGAGCGCCTTCTCATTCGGCCCATGGAAGAAGAAGTACAAGCACTCGCCGGCATCAAGGAAGTGCGGGCGACAGGGTTCCAGGGCGGCGCCAGCATCACGCTAGAGTTTGAAGTCGACACAGACCTTCAGGCCGCGTTGGCCGATACCAGGGCCGCTGTTGATCGAGCAAAAACGGAATTGCCGTTAGATGCTGAAGAACCTTCTGTCCGTGAGTTCGACAGCTCCGGGTTTCCGATCATTTCAATCACCGTGTCCGGGCCATTGCCAGAGCGCACGCTGTTGCAACTCTCTCGCGACTTGCGTGACCGTGCCGCCCAAATTGGCAACGTCCTAGAAGCAAACATCTCAGGTGTCCGGGAAGAGCAAGTCGAGATCGTGATCGATCCTTTGATGGTCGAACACTACGGCCTCAATAATTCAGAACTGTTCCAATTATTCAGCCGATCTAACCGTCTTGTCGCTGCTGGCAGCCTCGACACCGGTCAGGGGCGCTTCGCTGTTACCTTGCCCGGGCTATTCGAAGACATTGAGGACATTCTAACGCTGCCAGTGAAGGCGGATGCCAACGGAACCGTGCGCTTTTCCGATATTGGAGAGGTCAGGCGTACGTTTAAAGATCCGACCACTCTCGTCCGGGTGAATGGCAACCCCGCGGTCACTGTCGATATTACGAACCGCCGCGGCACAAATATTTTTAATACCGCGACCCAAGTCCGCGCCATGGTCGATAAAGAAACGAAGGGTTGGCCGGAAGCCGCAGAGGTCCGGTTTATTTCTGACCGCTCAGTCAATGTTCGCGCTCAGCTCGACAGTATTCAGAACGGTGTCGTTCTCGCGATCTTCCTAGTCATGACATTGTGCATGGCATTGCTCGGCATTCGTTCGGGACTCCTTGTCGGCATATCCATACCCGGTGCGTTTCTCACCGGCATTTTCTTTATGTACATGCTTGGCATGACCATCAATTTCGTCGCGATCTTCGGTCTCATTCTGTCCGTTGGGCTGCTTGTCGACGGCGCAATCGTTGTTGTCGAGAACGCCGACCGCCGCATTGCAGCCGGTCAGAAGCCATCTCTCGCATACACGGCTGCGGCTAAACGCATGGCATGGCCCATCATCACCTCCACCGGCACGACTATGGCAGCGTTTGTTCCCCTTCTCTTTTGGCCAGGCTTTGTTGGCCAATTTATGGGTCTGCTGCCATTAACGATCATTCTAGTGCTAACCGCATCAGTCACTATGGCTTTGATCTTTGTACCAACGATCGGCTCGGCGACCCGCCGAAACGATAGCGGCACCGAAACGGTAGAAGACGAAGCTGGACTGGTAGACCCTGAAACGGAAACCGGCATATCCGGTGCCTACGTCAAATTGCTTAAGAGCGCGCTCCTGCATCCTGGCAAGATTATTGTGGCGACCTTCGCCATGCTGTTTATCGTCCCCACACTGTTCTTCATGTATGGCCCCGGCCTGACACTTAATCCCAATGAGGAACCTCGCGCTGCAATGCTTGTCGTAAAAGCGCTGGGGAACCTCTCCATTGAAGAGCAGGACCGCCTCGTAGGGGAAGTGGAACGCCGTATTCTAGATATCGATGATTTCGAACATATTTATGTGCGAAGCGGAAAGCCACCTGGCGGCGGCAATAGCGACGCAGATCTCATCGGTGAAATACGTCTAATCTTTAAGCAATGGGGTGGTCGTAGGCCCGCCGACGAGATTCTTGCGGAAGTAACGCGCCGCACAAGTGACATCGCTGGCGTGAGAATAGAAGCCAAAAAACAGCTCCACATGACTTCGGATATCGCTATCGAGTTGGTTGTCAGTTCCAAGAATGCTATCGCTCTCAACTCAGCTGCATCACAGATCAGACAGATATTCGATGCCGTCGATGGCCTTCGAAATGTTGACGACACTCTGCCCCCACCCGGTATCGAATGGCAGTTGTCAGTTGATCGCAGCGAAGCGGCTAAATACGGCGTCGACATTACCTTGGTAGGCGAATCTATTCGCCTCATTACAAATGGACTGCGTCTTGGCAACTATCGACCTGACGATAGTGAAGATGAAATCGACATTGTCGTGCGCTACCCCGCCGAATATCGCACCGTCCGGCAGCTCGATGATATTCGTATCGAAACTCAGCAAGGTTTGGTTCCGATAAGCAACTTTGTTACTCGAGAACCGGTCCAGAAAGTCGCTGAAATCGAACGCACAGACGCCCGTCGCACCATTACGTTAACGGCTGGTGTTCTACCAGGCGTCTTGGCGAACGAGAAAGTGAAAATCATTAAGGCCGAAATTGCTAAGCTCGAACTGGGCCGCGATGTTGACCTGACGTTTAAGGGCGAAGAACTAGATTCTCTAGAGAACTCGAATTTCTTAGTCACGGCGTTCTCAATGGCCATGTTCCTCATGGCAATGATTCTACTCGCAGAGTTTAATAGTTTCTATGCGGTGGCGCTGATTTTGAGTTCCGTCATCCTGTCGACGATCGGCGTATTTTTGGGCCTGCTCATCACCAACAATCCCTTTATTATTACGCAGTCGGGAGTTGGTATTATCGCGTTGGCGGGGATTGTCGTTAATAATAATATCGTCCTGCTCGACACCTTCTTCCTATTTCGCAAGAACGCTATGTCCACTTACGATGCCATTCTGCGTACTGGCATCGAGCGTCTGCGCCCGGTTTTTTTAACAACAGCGACGACAGTTCTCGGCCTGGTGCCGATGGCTTTACAAATTGGTGTCAATTTCTTCGACCGCTCAATTGAATTTGGATCGCCAGCGCTCGCGTTTTGGCGCCACCTCGCCACCGCGATCATATTTGGTTTGATCTTTGCCACACTCCTGACCTTGATCGTTACGCCCGCGGCCCTGATGGCTCAGAGTAATTTTCTTACATGGTTCCGGGAGCTGAAGAACAGAAACGATCCGGCATCCAGCGGCGCGCCCCTAACGCCGGCAGAATAGGCTAGAAACTGATCTAACGGCCGCCATAGCCCGTAAACACTAATACCGGACCTGAGACCGGTTTCTTTTGTGTTTCAATAAGTTGGGGCGAGCGACGCAGATATGAATATGTTAATTGCCTTGGCCGCTCGGCGGGCCAAAATCATCTTTTCAGCGTTCGCAGTCCTGATCATCAGCGGCGTAACCGCCTATGTGAATGTACCCAGAGAGTCCCTGCCCCAACTCGCAATCACCGTCATTTACACATCAGTTATGCTCGAGGGTGTCTCCCCAGATGACTCAGAGCGCCTTCTCGTCCGCCCGTTGGAAGAAGAACTACAAAACCTCGAAGGCTTAAAAGAGTTACGAGCGACGGCCTACCAGGGCGGCGCCAATGTTGTGCTAGAGTTTGACGCTGGCGTGAGCGAACAATCAGCATTGCAGGATGTACGTGCTGCCGTGGACCGAGCCAAACCAGAGCTTCCGGAAGAGGCCCTCGAACCGACGATCAGCCAAGTTGATTTCACCCGTCGCCCCGTTTTGACCGTCGCCTTGTCAGGCGATCTGCCCGAACGCACTCTTTTATCCCTCGCCAGAGAACTTCGCGACGAAGTCCGCCAAATCCCATCCGTTTTAGACGCGACAGTGTCTGGGGCACGCGAAGAACAGGTTGAGATCATCATCGACCCCCTTCTGGTTGAGTACTACGGCCTCAATAAAGATGAACTCTTTCGGATTTTTAGCCGCTCGAACCGACTGGTCGCAGCTGGCAATCTGGATACGGGCAATGGCCGCTTCGCTGTAACCGTGCCTGGTCTGTTCGAAACGTCACAGGACATCTTCGATCTACCGATCAAGTCTACGGATGATGCCGTCGTCACCCTAGGAGACATTGCTGACATTCGCCGTACCTTCAAGGACCGGAAAACCTTCGTCCGCATAAATGGCAAGTCGGCCGTCACTGTCGATATCAGCCGCCGCCCAGAAGCCAACGTGGTCGGCACAATCATCTCGGCCCGAGAGGTCGTTGATGGCATGCGGCCTACTTGGCCAGAAGGTCTTAATGTTTCGTTTCCCGTAGATGACACCGAGAACATCACCTCTCGTTTCGACAGCCTTCAAAATAGCGTGATTTCAGCCGTCATCATTGTTATGGCGATCTGTATGGCCTTCCTCGGTTTTCGCTCAGGCTTACTGGTGGGTATCGCGATCCCAGGATCGTTCCTCACCGGTATTCTTGTGCTCGCGACCTTGGGCATCACCCTCAACGCCCTAGCTCTGATCGGGCTCATACTGTCGGTCGGTATTCTAGTCGATGGCGCGATCGTTGTTGTTGAAAATGCCGAAAGCCTGAAGGAAGAAGGCGTTTCCTCTAAGGATGCTTACGTGCGGGCTGCGCAACGCATGGCATGGCCAATCACATCCTCGACCGCGACGACGCTGGTCGTCTTCCTGCCCCTACTCTTCTGGCCTGGCAATACAGGCGCCTTTTTCAAGTATTTGCCGATCACTCTGATTAGCGTCCTGACCGCTGCGTTGGTGATGGCTCTAATTTTTGTGCCGGCGATTGGCGCAAGTCTTAAGTCGAAGAGCAGTAGTAGAACGCGCACCGCGGAGAAAACATCCACCGTTTCTCTGACCTACTCCAAGTTGTTGAATAAGTGCGTGGATAATCCAGGAAAAGTCATTCTCGCAACAATCATGACATTGATCTTCGTGCAAGTTGGGTATTCTAACTACGGCAAGGGCGTTTACTTTTTCCCACCACAAGAGCCTGACTCTGCGACATTATCCATACACGCACGCGGTAATTTATCTCTTTCGGAACAAGATAGACTTGTCGAAGAAGTTGAAAACCAGGTGTTGGGACTTGACGGTATAAAGTTCATCTACACAAAGACTGGGCGCCCCCCTGGTGCTGGTGCCGACGCACCCGCCCCCGATTTTATCGGTGACATCAAAGTTGAAATGCTGCCTTGGAATAGCCGCCGCCCAGCGCTGGAAATCCTCGGGGATATACAAAGCCGCGTCAGTACGCTCCCAGGCATTGAAGTGCTCATCAAGAAAGAAGGCCACGGTCCGACGCTTGGTCAGGCAATACAAATTGAAGTTGCGTCTAAAGATTCCGCATCGCTCCAAACCGTCGTCGAACTGGTTCGCCAGGGCATGTCTGAAGTCGGCGGTTTCACCAGCAAATCTGATAATCGACCCCTTCCTGGTATTGAGTGGCAGCTTCAGGTCGACCGCTCCGAGGCATCGAAGTACAACGCCGACGTCACGGTTATTGGGCAGTCGATTCAGCTCATCACTAACGGTCTAAAACTTGGCGAATATCGGCCTGATGATAGCGAAGAAGAACTCGATATTGTCGTTCGTTATCCAGAAGAACTGCGATCAATCCGTAGCCTCGACCAAGTGCGGATCGAAACAGGACGCGACCCGGTCCCCATCAGCAATTTTGTTGATCGTGTTCCGGTACAACAAGCCGGTGAAATCGCTCGGGTCGATGGTATTCGGACAATGAAAGTGACCGCCGATCCGATGCCCGGATATTTTGCGGGTCTTCAAGTGGAGCGTCTGAAGCAATGGCTCGCCGGACAAGATATTCCTGAAAATGTGACCGTAAATTTTAAGGGCGAAGAGGCGGACTCTGAAGCCAGTAGCAGCTTCCTTACGAACGCCTTTTTACTCGCCATATTTATGATGGGGATCATTCTCCTCGCGCAATTCAACAGCTTCTATTCGGTCTTTGTCGTCCTAACTGCCGTTTTACTGTCGACTTCGGGCGTTTTTCTCGGCCTTCTCGTCACCGGATCAAGCTTTAGTATCGTGATGTCTGGCATCGGCACAATTGCTCTCGCTGGCATTGTCGTGAACAACAACATCGTCTTGATTGATACGTTCAATCAGTTCAATGACGGCGTACGTAGTCTGCGTGACGCTGTCATCAAGACCGGCGAAGACCGGCTTCGCCCAGTGCTTTTGACGACGGGCACGACTGTGCTTGGCCTCCTGCCGACGGCAACCCAGTTCAATGTCGATTTCTTCAATCGGACAGTAACGATCGGTGACCCGGCGACCGAATGGTGGGCCTACATGTCACAGGCGATTATCTATGGCCTACTGTTTGCGACAGCGCTCACTCTGATCGTGACGCCGTGTATGCTGATGGCTAGGGAAAAGTTTTCCCTTTGGAAGGGCGATAGAATCTTAGCTCTTAGCCGCTTGCTCGGCCGCAAGAAAGGTGAAGAAACAGGGCCCGTTCCACCTTTACCGGCTGAATAACAATATTGAAGTCTTAGCTGGCGGCGACCTGGTTGTACTTGAACGAGCGTGCTTCTAAGTCTGTTTTCAACTCTTCAAGAAACCCGCACGCAAACAAAGCCTCGGCGATAAGAAAGCCGGGTGCCATGAAGACTTGAAGCAGGTTGTCTGTGAGCGCAGGTCGGCGCCCCTCGAACACATGGCCGATGAGCTGCAGAAACCATCCGCCAACAAAGCTCGATCCAACAACTGTCCATACGAATGAAGGTGAGCCGAGGGATGTAGCCTGCGCGTACCAGAGTAGAGGGATGTAAACGACAATAGAGACAATACCCATTACTGGCACAGCAACGCAGTACAGCAGAAGAAGCAAAGCAAGGAACACGGTCGCGAGCGTTGCTGGCATGCCTCCAATTTGCCCGATTTGAATGAGGGACATAGCGACAAGTAAGGCAAAGACGATCAGCGGCACACCGATGAAATGGGTCGCGCAATTGCGTACATCACGATGATAAGCGGTGTACATCGCCATCTGTTCGCGAAACCAAACCTGCATAAACACCCCTCCTGCCGAGCATAGAATACTACACCGTATGTCCCGCTTCATCGAATACGTATAAGTTAGGCAGAGTTTTAACGTGAGCTAGAAGCACATAACCAAATGACTTCCGGATATACCGTTTACGGTCGCTCGACCTCAGTTTTTCAGCCCTTTCGCGCGGCATACCCCTGGATTGGGGGTGATCTGCAAACGGTCAAGAACACATTGCGATGGCTACCCCCCACGTTCGTTTCGGAGCGCCAAGAGCGGCTTGTCTTCCCTATGAACGATGGCACCGGAGATTCGCTGTCGGGGCTTTTAGACAAGCCGGCTCAAGACACAGGCTTGCCTCTCCTCATTCTTGTCCACGGCCTCACCGGCTGTGAAGAGAGCCGGAATATTATGGTATCCGCAGCACACTACGTTTCGTGTGGGTTTTCAGTTGTACGGTTGAACCTGCGCGGTGCCGGACCCTCAGTCGGTCAATGTCGGGAGCAGTATCACGCTGGGCGGACACAAGACCTTGCAGCCGTTTTAACCACTATGCCTGAAACCCTAAGGCAGAATGGCGTCGTCATTGTTGGCGTATCCCTCGGTGGGAACATCTTACTGAAGTTCGCAAGCCAGGACGCTGAATCGTTTGGTGTTCGTGCCATCGCAAGCGTATCCGCACCGATCGACCTCAAGGCCGCACAGCAACGCATTATGGCACCGCGCAACTTCGTATATCACCGCTACCTATTGAACCGTATGAAGACAGACGCGCGCGCCCTTCCCCATGACAAAGACGCGACGTCTCGCGCACTAGGCAATGTAGATTCTGTATATGACTATGATGATCTCATTGTTGCGCCGAGAAATGGCTTCGACGGGGCTGAGGATTACTACGCCAAGTGTTCCGCTAAAAGTATCTTGAGCGAGATCAACATTCAGACATTACTCATTCATGCCAAGACAGACCCCTGGATCCCGCTGAGTATGTATCTGGACAATGACTGGCCAGCGGATGGCCCCTTAACTCTTATCGTTAGCGAAGATGGCGGACATGTCGGATTCCACGGAGCCAACAGCCCCACACCCTGGCATGACCGTTGTATCGGTGATTATTTTGTGGATTTGTTTGCGACCGGACAGCGCGTTTAAGCGTCGACGGGAATCTGTGAAAGTGTGTCTCGCCACCCATCAACAGGCAGGTCGGGATCATTGATAATACGAAAAGTCTTATTCAATGCGGCAGGATTGCGCGCGGCCTCAGCCATCACCGATCCGACGTCCGCACGTGAAATTGTGCCAACGGTAATTTGGCCCTCTGTTTGGAACCATATTCCCTGTAGCCGCGGTTCATAGTCCCGCAGTCCGCCCGGCCCAACAATGGTATAAGGCACGTTGCTGGCGCGCAGATAGTGCTCCGCTTTGTTTTTCCACTGCATTCCAGTGAAACGCGCAACCAACGCTGGATCGGAATCAGCACGCCCTGCCGATAGAGAGGTGATCATGATGACTTGCTTCAATCCGCTGTTCTTCGCTTGATCGATCAGGTTAACGTTACCCCGATACTCGACTGCCTCAGGTGTATTCTCCCCGGTCCTCTCGGTCGCACCGAGGACTGAAATAACCCGGTCGCATCCAAGATAGAGCGCTTCAAGAGATTGAGGGTCTCGCACGTCACCGTGAACCCATTCAACCGCATCTCCATACCGTGATCTCGCCCGGTCTGGATTCCGGGTTAAACCACGTACGGCATGGCCGGAGGCGAGAAGGTATTGGACGACAAAACGCCCTGTCCGCCCGGTTGCGCCTGCAACAAGCACCTGCTCATGCGATTGAGCGGCCCCACACTGTGGAGCCGCCCATATTGTCGCTAATCCAAAACTAAATGTGGTTTGAGAAAACCGCCGCCTTGAGATCATTCACCCTGACCAGGCCGCAGCGGTGGTGCTTGCGCTGCATCTGATGGCAATGCCGCGAAATCATCGCGCCACTCATCGGGCTTGCTGTCTGCGTCACCGCCAATCGCAATTGTCTTATTCATAGCATCCGCGTTACCCATGGCTGCTAAAAGAACCTTTGCAACATCAGCGCGTTGGATGAAGCTGGTTTTTAAGCTACCAGCCGGCGCAAGCGTGATGCCCTGCTTACCGCCTTCATCTGTACCCAATCCACCTGGGCGCACGATGGTGTAAGGAAGAGTACCATCACGTAGATAATCTTCGCCGAGCCACTTCCACATTTGGACGTTGTCACAGAATTGGTTGAGTGGTTGGTCTGGGATACCCGCGCCAAGCGCTGAGGTCAGAACAAGCTGCTTGATGCCTTTATCCTTCGATATACCGGCCATGTTGACGACACCTTGGTAGTCGACATGCTGAGCTGAGCCCGGGCCACCTTTGTCAAAGCATGAGCCACCGAGGGTCGAAATAACGTAGTCAGCGCCATCAAAAGCGGCGCGAATATCATCAAGGATACGGGCGTCCATTTTGACCCAAGTAAAGCCGTCCTCACCTTTGCTTTCCTTAGCGCGATCAACGTTCGTTGTCGTTGCCCGAACTTCATATCCCTGGGCAATGGCTTCTTTGACAGTTTCCCATCCAGTACCGCCCGTGCCACCGACGACGACCACGAGGTCTGCTGCCAGTGCCGACGTTGAGATCGCCACTGCTGCCAGTGTCGATAGTGATAATGATTTCAACATAGAGTGCTCCATCCCTTTTATTGTTTAGGTGATAAATTTCAAAAGATTACAGGCAAGTCTTTATTCAGCCACCACTGCTACCCAGCACCCTCAGGATGCTCAGACTTTCGTTTCTCTGCTGTTTTACCGAGCCAGATCGAAACGCCACACCACGCGGCAGCGACGCCGGAACCAACCAATGCTATTTGCGCCAGCCCGAAACCAGCAGAGCGAAGGCCGTTCTCGATCCAAATATTAATGAGGTCGGCACCGCGATAAACCGACGTATCAATAACATTCTTTGCTTTGTATTTTCGATCTCGATCAACAACAGTCCAAAGCATTTCTCGACCAGGCCTCGTCATCGCATAGTTACCAGCTCTACGAACAACCTGAAGAGATAAGATCATCATCAGAACGGGGAATGCACTTAGTGCAAAAAAGGCAAAAACCATAAAGGCTGGCATACAAGCGAGCAGGAAGACAAAGCCCCACTTCCCAGCAATCCGTGACGTTACAAACAGCTGGGTGAAGATTGCTAATCCATTGACAACACCATCGACAACCGCGTTGACCGCGTATCGTGCTTCACGCGTTTCAAACGCCGCACGAACCAAATCGACTTGCGCCACATAGAAAATCGTAGAAATGAACGTGTACAACATCACGAACACGGCGATGGCAATGAGGTAAGGGTCTTTGAAAAGCATGGCAAAACCGGACCAAGCTGAACCACCAACCTTACTCGCACGTTGCTGCTGCTCTTCAGATTGCCCGCCGTGGGTATGCCGAGTTAGATCGCGGATACAGATCAGCGTAATCGATAAAACAATGGCGGCGATCAACAACATATTCTCGACGCCGACATCTGTCACAATTGCGGCCGTTGCCAGCGGACCAAGCGCGGCACCTGCACTACCGCCGGCAGCGACAAACCCGAACAATCGTTTGGATTGGTCCTTGGAATAGCGATCGGCAAGAAAGCTCCAGAACACCGAAACCACAAACATATTAAAAACGCTGAGCCAAACGTAGTAGACGCAGGCCACGACGGTACTAACTTTCACCTCAGCAAGAACGATCGGCCACGTGTTGAGAACCGGCGCTGTCATCGTATCCGTGCTGCCGAGCGGGTAGCCACCCATCAGCACATAGAAGATACCAATATTGATGATGAAAAAGCCGTAGATCCACGGGAGGCAGGACGAGACCTTGTAACGAGACACGACCCAGCCAAATACCAAGGCAGCGAGAGTCGACGCGACAAATGTACCGGTCCATAAGAACTTGAGATCTTCTGAAGCGACTTCAGACGCCAACGCATCGCGCAACGGCCGCATCGTATAATAGCTGGCCATAAGGCAAAACAGATACACGAAGGAAACGAGGACTGCCCTGAGCTCATGGCTCTCAATTTTAGCAGTTCTCTTGAAGAAATTCTCGACGGCTGGGGACATGAATAGGGCCTAATCCAAACAATATGTGGTCAGAACTATAGCCAGATTCAGGTGGCCGACACGAGCCCCTTTAAGCCACAACCATGGCGTGGTCGCAGGGAATTGATGCTCCAAATTGTCCGCGTTTTAGCCGCGAGCGCGGTCTGTTCCAGTGAATCTCGCGAGCCCCCACATACCGAGCCAAATCATCGCTCCGAATATGAACACAAGCGCATATTCGACAGCCGGTACCCGAGGTATCTCTCCAAGAGTTTGCCACCCACGTCCACCGTAGACTATGCCGATTGCACCCAGGTAAGCCCCAATGAATGCCCAGCGGAGCCAACGCTTCAAACCAAGACCGTGCATCTGAGTGATGACAAACATAGCGAGGAACCCGAACGCAAACATTCCCCATTGTCCGTTGCCCTGCATTAAAGCAACGATCGTGCCATGGATGACCACAAAGAACTCAAGCGTAACTGTCCAGTATTTGTTCACGTGGGCCCGGGTGAACATCAAGCTGCCCTGCAGCATGATCATACAGGTATAGAATGTCCCCATGAGGTGTCCGACCGAGGTTTCCATCGGGTGATACCAGAAGGTGTAGATGACAGCCCATGAGAAGATGTAGCCGTGATACTTCCGTAGCGCACGGCCTGGCTCAGCCAAGAACCCAATGGACTTGCCAAACGCTAAGCCGCGACGCTTGTTTTCCATGATCAGGATCATCACCAGCATGATGACCACAGACCCCTGCGACGTCATAATGTGGGTGTCTTGCGCAGTGCCATCATACCAAACGTGGGTTTGCATTAAGTGCAACAGCACGAACAATGCGTTTGCACCTAAGATCAACACGTTAATGGGGTGAAGGCCCTTGGTGTAGGACAGCTTGTTGTTTTGGGCGTAATAGATCATCCCCCAAATCGTCGCTTGGTGAAGAATATAACCTGCCCAAGCGGTCGCACGCGACCAGAACGTCGGGTCAGGGAGTTTCCACAGGTAATGGCTGGCACCCGTATCAGGCGCGAAGTCAATCTGCGGCATGTACGGCTTCAAAAAATAGATGAGTGCCGTATACCCAACGCAGAACGCAACACCGGCGGCCAGTGCCCATGAGCTATTGAGCGGGCTCTTGGGCCCCGCCGAAAGTTGATCTGGTGTGGTTTCCGTCATCGCAAATGTCCCGCCGTCAGATATGGTCATTAACTATACTGAATTTACGCATTGGGCGCGTATCTGGATCAATTTTGCCAGGATTCCGGAGACTTTAGGCATGCTCGCATCCGGGGCAACCGACAGGCGGCTAAAAGCTTAGGCCGGGCGCGTGATCCTATCGATTTCGCGGTCGACATCAGGCGTTGGACGCCACAGCGCTGCTTTGACATTTGCCTCCAGCTGCTCAGGACGCGTGGCACCGGCAATCACGCTCGCAATATACGACTTGCTGAGCAGCCAACCGAACGCAAAATCTAGTAGTTTGGCGCCAGACGAGTCAGCCAACGATGTAAGTTGTTCAATTTTATTGAACCGTTCCTCATTTAAAAACCGCGCAGCGAGCGCTGGTGACATGGCGGAAAACGTCGCCATTCGCGTGCCCTCGGCAGGAGCAACATTACGTGTATACTTTCCGGTGAGAGTGCCACTCTCAAGTGGGAAGTACGGCAGCACAGTCAGGCCCAGGTCCTCACATGCGGGAACAAGCTCGTCCTCGATATCCCGGGTCAGAAGACTGTAGTGGTTCTGAGCCGTGACATAACTGGCGAGATCACCAGTTCCGGATACTTCTGCACTCTCATGGGCTTGCACGGCGGTAAAATTCGAATTGCCGATATGGCGCACCTTGCCTTGGCGTACTAAGTCGTCCAACGCTCGCAGAGTCTCTTCTGTGGGCGTCACGCCGTCTGGGCGGTGATACTGGTAGAGATCAATAACATCCGTCTTAAGCCGTCGCAGCGAGGCTTCGGCGGCGTACATGATCGCGTCACGTGAGCCGCCACCGTCTGGGGATGGACCGCTACCCATCGCGCCACCAAACTTAGTTGCGATGAGCACTTTGTCGCGACGCGACCCTAACGCCTGACCCAAGTATTCTTCCGACGCCCCTCGCCCATAAACATCAGCCGTATCAAAAAGCGTGATCCCCAAATCGACTGCGGCATGCACAACTCGTTCCGTGCCCGCAGCATCAAGCCGCCCGCCGAAATTATTACAGCCCAGCCCGACAGCTGACACCACGGGCCCATCGCGTCCGAGTCTGCGATCCGGCTCGGCTGCGCGGGTAGTCGAATTTGCTAGCGGGATAGCCGCCGCTGCGGCAGCGATCTTTATTATCTGACGTCGTGATGTGCGGGGCATGGTGGACCTCGTTCTCTGTCATAAAGAGGGAAATAAATTAGGCGCAGCCCCGTTGGGACTGGTCCCGCAATAATCCTAAAATTACGCTCTGGCATTAGGCTTCATGGAACCACGCCCGACTACTAGAAGTCCAATTCAGCTGTTGTTTAGCGTCGCAGATCGAACGTCATATAAACCGCTCATTCTAATAAGCGTATTTCTATAGACAGGCCGATATTCAATCCCCCATGCTCTGTTAGTGGTTGAGCTGTAACATTTACTTTGAACGTATCCAGCAGCGGAAAGAATACTTCAGCATCAGATGAGGGGTCCTAGCGATGGAAGAAAAGATCAATTCAAAACTGACGCGGAGATCTGCATTGCGAACCGCGGCAGGCGTGGGAACCGCCGCGGCTCTTACCACCACCGCAACGACCAAAACCGCCCGGGCCGCCGTCGATAACGATATCAGCGTGACACAAGACGGAACGTATGAACGCGTGCCGTTAAAGAAGGACGTTATTCGAGTCAAAGCAATCCAATCGCCGATGATTCCTGCTGATGCGGACAACCCTAAACCGGTCATGCGCGCCAACCTGCAAAGAATGCTCGACCTCGTGGATCAGGCAAACGGATTTCTCTCCGGTAAGCAAGATCTCGTTTGCTTTTACGAGCAGCCCATAATGGGTTGGGCCCCTTGGACGCGAGAAGAGGCCCTCAAAGTTAGTATCGAGGTGCCGGGACACGAAACCGAGGCCTTGGGTAAAAAGGCAAAAGAGCACGGTTGCTACATTGCCTTTGCTTCCTATGTAAAAGACGAAGAAAATTGGCCCGGTCACTTACTATTAAACGGCATCCTTATTGGGCCAGATGGAAGTGTCGTGGCCAATCACTGGAAACAACACAACGTTCGGATCAATCCACGATGGACGATGTACACAACATCGGCCTACGACGTGTTACCGCGATACATCGAAATGTATGGCAAGGACGCCGTATTACCTGTCGCTCGCACCGACATCGGTAATTTTTCTCTGCTCTGCTCCCCCTATGATCCCGACATTCACCGAGCTATTGCCCTTAAAGGCGTAGAGATCAGCCTTCGGTTTTCTTCTGGTGGCTTCAATCAAGTCGATTCCCAATCCGCGTCTTTGTTCAACGACAATTACACGATCACAATGAATCAATCGATATCACCTGATAATACGGGGGCCTCCGGCGCGGGCGGAACTAGCATTTACGGGCCACGTGGCAAGCTCATCGGGATCGCGAAGGGCGTGTACGAACAAAGTGTCTCCGCAACCATCCCCATCGCCGAATTTCGGCGCAATCACCGCTTGCCCGATGTGCCGATGGCTTTGGTAATGCCGGTGTATGAAAAATACGGCGTGCCCATCGACCCCGGGCTATCATTGGAATACTTGCCCACCGACATGGTAGATTCTGCGCGCTACATAAAAGAAAAGCGAAACTGGTAGAGCACGACCGTCACCCCAACTTTATTCAGGAATTGAAGCATGGACCGCAGACACATATTGGGCCTGATCGGAGCCGCACCGTTCGTGACGACGGCGCTTTCCCCGCGCTCGGCCAATGCCGCCACAAACTTACTGAACCCGAATAATCCCGATGACCTATACACCATTCACAGAAAGCTGAATCACTCGTTCGATAATCGAGTGGTCTATTGGTACATCCGCGCTGTACGGAACGGCTTGGTCGATAGTCAATTCACGCCGTTCTGGGACATGCACGTCGGTTTTCTCTCCATTACTGACGATGTAGAGGGCGGACACAGCACCAAAAGTATGAGCGCCATCTTCTATACGGACTTGGATACCGGAAAATTGCTTGAGACCTTTGAAAATCCGTACACGGGCGAGAAAATTCCCGTACGCCAACCAGGTGTAGGGCGTTCATCTGGGCTGTACAATAAACAGGGCAGAGATGGGCATCGTGCAGAACGCCCTGGCCTAGAAGTAACTGAGTACGGCCACATTGGGCCTGCCTGGGTCATCGGCGACGACGTGTGGTGTCGTGGTGACACAGGGTTTCGAGCCGTTCCGACGACAGACGAAGGCCGTATGATGCAGATTAATGACTGGACCACATACCAAGGTTCGATCTCTGAAGTCTCAGATCCGGATGTGACCAGTGCTAACGCCACTGAATCCTTCAACGATATCAATACCTGGCCAACATGGCTCAACATGGGAGACCATCCGGGCAATTATGTTTCGCGGGGCTTTGGGCGTAAGTCCTGGTCTACTGATGGTATGCCGCCTGAATGGAGCGCGATTATGCGTGATCAGTATCCGAAGGAATTCTCTGACCCTCGTGCCTACATTGAAGGCGCCTGATGAAAAGCGCGGCGGACTAACACGGTATCGATCTGTAAGGCGGGCCAGTAAGGATAAGACTGAGCACTGGGGTATAGCAGTACCAATTTCACCAGAAAACGCCCGCTTTTAACGGCAAGTACGCATAGGTGGGACGGAGAGCGTGATGTCCACTTTTAATTTAACGATGGCGACGATTGAACTGATGGCCTTGATCTGGGCCTTAAGGCATTGGCTAGGGCAAAGGGATAACCTTGCTCTTCTCTTCGCAATGATAATCCTGTTCTCGATCGCCCTTGATGCATTCACCAATGGCATTGGGCGTTTTATGGGATTGGGTGAAGCGCTTGAGACGCTCATCCGTTTTCGCATGACACTTTATTACGCGACCATGCCACTCTTGATTGCCATATCCGTATTGTATCTTGGTTATGCGGGTGTCGGTTGGGCGCGAAACAAAGCCGTGATTACGACGGTGATAGGGCTCGTCGCTGGCGTCAGCGTTTATCAAGTTATCGCGTATTGGGATATGGCGCTGTATCCGTCCTGTTTCAATGACGTAGTGCGCTATGTCCTGGAAGTTCAACCGGGTCAGGCCTGTCGACCCGAAGATGCGGGGCTGGGTGAATTCGCCCTCTCACCCGTTATTCCGATTTCGGCGATGTTCTTATTGCTGACCACCGTCACGCTGGTATGGGTGACGCGCTTTTGGTGGGTGACACTTGTGTTTTTGGCATCGAACCTTGCCTCTGCCGTAACCGTGCAAATCCCACGAGAAGGGATCATGACCTATATCTCATATCCCTTCGATGGACTGCTCGGCTTTTTACTGTGCTTTGTCGCGCTCAAGCTTTACGCGCGCCATGCAAGCACTTCACCAATGCCGGTATAGATCTTTTGGTTCAAAAGCGGACATTATGAAAGTGACCACTGTTGTCCGGTACGGTTCAGAACTAAGTCACTGATAGAAAATTGCTTACGGTGATGGTGGACCCGGCAGGACTTGAACCTGCAACATCTCGCTTAGAAGGCGAGTGCTCTATCCAGTTGAGCTACGGGTCCCCTGGGGTTCGGCTACGAACCTATATCGCTCCTAAGACCTAGGCTTGAACGCGAAATTATCAGCGTAGGTTTTTACCTGCACGACACGTTCGCGCGGCTCTTGGGTGCGATAGGTCAATCCACGCCTTTTGGCGTAGGCAATCGCGTCTTCCTTTGACGGGAACCGCAACTTCAGTTGGCGCGAGGTATCGTGTGACCCAGCCCAGCCCATGAGGGCATCGCTTTGCAGACGATCTGAGGGTTCGAATTCCAAAACCCATTTCCGGATATTAGACCGCCCCGACTGCATCGCCGTTTTCGACGGTCTATAAATGCGAACTTCAGCACCCATGCCATATCCTCACACCACTATGAGGCCCAATTCTAGGCCGGATAAGATGGTCGGGGCGAGAGGATTCGAACCTCCGACCCCCTGGTCCCAAACCAGGTGCGCTACCAGGCTGCGCTACGCCCCGACACGCTGGATTATCTACGGGTCAGCACCGCGTTTGGCAAGCTTTGTTGCGATTTATTCTTGCAGAACAGTGCGTTGACGGCGTTTAGGTAAGGCTGGCACAGTTCAACCTCACGATTTGGTATAGGAAAAGCGGATATGAAGCTCTCTAGGCGCCAAATTTTGGCCGGATCGGCCTCGATAGCGGCCTTCGCTGCCTCTCAGCCACGTATGACGTCGGCGGCGACCCATGATACCCGAGCCTGGCGGCAGTACGTCCGCAGCGGTAGGGGGCAGATTCACCTGTGGATGGCAGAACCTAAGGACGGGCCAGGTGATCTCACACCCCTGGTCTGTATGCACCAAAGCCCAACGTCTGGCGCCTATTACAAAGAATTCCAGGCGGTCATGGCGGCCGACCGACTGGTCATCTCGCCAGATACCCCAGGGTACGGGGGGTCAGACGCTCCGACTTCAATCCCGACGATGGAAGACTACGGTCGCGCGGTCGCGGACGGACTCGAAAATTTGGGCTTCGGCAGTGGCGGCAAAGGTCCAATCGACATCCTTGGATTTCACACTGGAAACTTTGTCGCGATGGAAATCGCAAGACAACGGCCCGGTCTCGTCCGGCGCATGGTGATGCCGGGTATACCTTATTATCCGGCGGACGAACGGGAGGCGAAACGGGTGCAATATGCCCAACCCCGCCCCTATTTCACGGACCCGGACTATATGGCTCGCTCATACATGAGCGGCGTCTACAATCGGGACGCTGGCGTATCTAAAGAACGGCACCTGGAAATGTTTGTTGAACGGCTGCGCGCCGGGACGAAATCTCATTACGGGTTTGATGCCGTGTTCCGGTACGACCCCGAGCCGATTCTTAGAGGACTAAAACAACCGGTGTTGCTGCCTATTCTCAATGAGACATTGGCGGAGCCGACACGAAACGCCGGACAAATGATTGAGAATAAGACCTTCGTTGACCTAATGGATCTCGACGGCTGGGCCTGGTTTACGGCACCAGAGCGAATTGCCGCTGTGGTGCGGCCCTTCCTGGACGAGGCGTAGGACGATGACAGAGGTCAACATTTGGCGGCATTACGCCAATAGCCGTGATGGCCAAGTGCACGTGCTCTCGGCAGATCCGAAAGATGCAAGCACGCCCCGCAAGACACCTTTGATCTGTTTGCATCAAAGCCCCATGTCGGGCGACGTCTTTGAGGAATTCCTTCCTGTCATTGCACAAGACCGTTTAGTTCATTGCCCCGACACGCCGGGTTTCGGCGGATCGGATCGGCCACGCAAAGTTGTGATGGGTGAAAAGGCCAACATCGAGAACTTTGGTCTCGGCCTTGCCGATGCGTTGATTGATTTAGGATATAGCGAAGACAACCCCGTCGACTTGTTTGGTTTTCATACTGGCTCACTCGGTGCGATCGAACTGACACGCGCCCGACCAAGTTTGGTCCGCCGCATCATCCTAGTCGGTATCCCATATTATCCGGCCGAAGAACGCGAGGCGATGGAGAAGCGCTTTGTTACCCCCTACGCCTTCTTAACTGACCCGACCTACGTGCCCGATATGTATGCCCGCATGGTGTTGAACGCGACCAACGACCTTTCCAATGAAGAGCGGTTTGAAGCATTCCTCGGCCGTATGCGCGCCGGACCCAACGGTCAGGACGGCCCGGATTCAGTGTGGAGTTACGATGCTGATGAAGGGTTGGCGGCGCTGGCCGCACTAAAAAAGCCGACGCTCTTTTTGGCCTTCAACGAAGTACTAACTGAACCGCACAAGCACGCCCATCGGCTCTATTTTCCCGACGTACCATTGATTGAACTCAGCCATCTACCGATGGAGGGTTTCAAAGCCGGGCCGCAAGACGTCGCCGATGCCGTTCTTCCGTTCCTTGACGGATAAATCAGAGCTAGATCGAATTAAGGAGTCTTCTCTGAAAATATGAAGGACGACACTTCCCGCACCCACCCCGATGGATTTTGATCTGTGATGTCCACCCCCCCGCCTTCGAGCTCGGCGTAGGCAAAGTGGGGACAAAGGTTCCTTGTCTTTTCAGCCAGCGGATAAAGCATGTCGCCCGTGTTAAAGAGCGCCAGCGCGGGCTGCGTGAGCTTCAGCATTGCCTCGGCGCCATCATAATTAAACGCCGCATGGTGACCGTACCAAAAGGGCCCCCGCCCAATGAGCTGCTGCACGATGTAACCCGTGCACAAGTTAAGACCGTCAGGATGATCCTTGATCCACGAATAGCGCTTCACAAACATATCCGACAGATGTGTACCGTCAGCCTTCGCGGTGTAGGATTTCTCCGCTTCCAAAACCGTATCGATATAAGTCAATTGCTCTTCCCGGCTCATCGGCCCGGGGCCTGACAACACGACTGATTGCACACGATCTCGGAAGGCAATGGCGGCCTCCATCGCGATTTTGCAACCGGTGTGATGACCACCAACGTGAGCCTTCTCTATATCTAAATGATCCAGAACTGCGGGAATCGATGTAGCGAAATCCCCAATCGTGGGCGGTCCTGGTGGCGGATCTGACATGCCGAACCCGACTGTATCTATACCGATGGTTCGGATACCAGCTTCGGCAAGCAACTGATACACGTAGTCAAACTGTCCGCTGGTCAATGGAGACTGCGAGCAAAGCACCAGCGCGGTATCTGCTGGTCCAGTGTCTTGAAAATGTATTTGCCCATAAGGACCGTCGGCATACCCGCGTCTTGGAGTCATGATTCAGCCCTCTTCCCTGAGTATTTGACGGCAAAGCGTAGCGGACAAAAATACGTGCAGCAACGTATAGTAGCCATTCAATGTGATCATCCGAAGGGAAAGCATCAATGTCGTCTTCGTCCATGGGATTGAGTGATTCAGTATTAAAATATTTGCGGACATTGGGGATACGGGAAGACGCCGACCAGCTAGCGCTGAGGGAGGCAACGGCCGAGCACCCGGACTCAAGCAAGATGTCGATGATGCAAATCTCTCCGGAGCAAGGGCAGTTCATGACCCTTCTGGTCGAGCTGATAGGAGCGAAAAGGTGTCTGGAGATCGGCGTGTTCACCGGCTACAGCGCCCTGACCGTCGCTAAAGCGATGGGGCCAGAAGGGCACGTGGTAGCTCTGGATGTCAGCGAAAAATTCACTGCGATTGCGCGGGAACATTGGGACAAAGCCGGTGTAGCAGACCAGATCGACCTACGCCTGGCCCCCGCCACAGAAAGCCTGGCCGCAATGCTGGCGGCCGGAGAGCACAACAGCTTCGACTTCGCTTTCATTGACGCCGACAAAGGCAATTATCTTGCGTACTACAATGCAGCGTTAGACTTGGTTCGACCCGGCGGTGTGATTGGCATCGACAATGTGTTGTGGGGTGGAAGCGTGGCTGATCCGATGGATCACCGGCCAGATACCGAAGCCATTCGCGGCATTAACGAAGCACTGCTTATGGATAAGCGCGTGACGATCAGCATGGTACCCATCGGAGATGGGCTGACACTGGCAAGGAAACGATAGCTTAATTTACCGCCGCCTCTGCGACGGTCGAAACCAAACGCATGATCTGACCGCCTGAGTCATGCTCAAGTAAAATATAGAGGGAGCCGTCAGGCCCAATTTCGATATCGCGAAACCGTGCGACATCCTCCAATAGAAGCTCGGTGTGCACGACTTTGTCGCCGTTCAGAACAATTCGGAAAAGATCGGTCGCGCGCAGGGTGCCAACAATGACGTTGTCATGCCACTTGGGGAATTGTGCCCCTTCATAGAAAATAAAGCTTGAGACGGCCGGTGCTGGCGTCAGGTCGACCACCGGCTGCACCATGTCCGCAGGATCAAATCCTATCCCTAAGACCTCACCAAAGGTGATCGGTGTGCCATCGTAGTTCACGCCCTTGGAGATAAGCGGCCAGCCGTAGTTCAATCCAGGTTGAATGAGGTTTATCTCGTCACCACCGCGCGGCCCCATTTCTGAACTCCACAATTCCGCTCGCTCGACATTGAACTCAAGTCCCTGAGGATTTCGGTGCCCATATGACCACATCGCAGGAACGGCGGTCGGATCATCCAAAAATGGATTGTCTTCGGGCACTCGCCCATCATTATGCAAGCGCATGATTTTACCATAAGGCAGAGTGAGATCTTGAATACCGATGTGTTCAAGTGGGCCTTTCATCCCGACGCTAAAGTAGACATACCCCTGATCGTCGAAGGCAATCCGGCCACCAGCCGCGATTTCCGGCATGAGCGTGTATGTCTCTTTGCTCGATTCCCATATGACTTCTTCATCGACCCAGGCGCCATCCTTGATCCGTCCGCGCACCAGTTTATTCATGGAGACGGGCTGACCGGACCGGTTGCTCATTTCGTTGCAGTCTGAACAACGGTCACCGTAGTGAACGTAAACCCATCCATTCTCGACATAGTCCGGATGCAGTGCGACATCCATCATCCAACCCAACCCCATAGGCTGTCCGACGAAGTTGAAAGAGTCGTCATAGGCTTTAGGCGCACCGCTGATGATGTCTGATTGGGTTCCTTCTCGTGAAATGATGCTAAGACCCCGTCTCTTTTCCGATAACAGAATTCGCCCATCCGGCAAAGGCGCGATGCCAAAGGGCAACGCGTCGAGGCCGTCAATTACGGTCTCGACGCGAAAATTATGGTGCTCGCTTTTAACGACTCCCTTAGGGACGACCAACGGTGCGTTGTAGCGAAAGTCATCCAGATTGGTTCCCTGCCGTTGCTCCGCAATGTAGAGCGACAGTGCCCATATTTGATCTTCATCGAAAACCGACGACCAAGCGGGCATTCCCCTCTCTACAGACCCATCGGCTGTGCTTTTAGCAATATCTCCAACCGCATTACCGTGCTGGAGATCAATCCCCACAAGCGGTGTACCCTGAGCCCCACCGCGTAGGGTCTCTCCGTGACAAACCGCGCACTCTTTCTGGTATAGCTCGGCAACAATATCGGTCGGGATTGGAATGTTCAGATCACGGAGGTTCACAGGTCCTCCGCCCCCTCGCGGCTGAGCAAGAACCGGCCCCACGACCATCAGGCTCAGAAGAATGAACTTAAGTATGGGAAGTGGTCCATTCATGAAAACTGCCTCGCGCGAAAGATACTGCTACTCGGCGAACATGACGTGTTGCACGCGATCACCAATTTTTATGCCGAGCCGCTGCACGGTACCGGCAGCCACTTCCAAAACGGAGCGAACACGTTTTCGCGATGATACTGTCTTCTCTGAATGGGGCACGGTGTTTTCTGCGATGGTGATGATCTGGCCATCCACGCTCAAAAACAGCATGTCTAAAGGAATGAAAGTATTGCGCATCCACATGGTAACCATGCGGTCTCGCTTGAAATCAAATAACATGCCGCGATCCGCCGCAATCTCAGAACGGTGCATAAGGCCCGTCGAACGGGACACATTCGTATCCGCGAATTCAATCTGAAACGCGTATTCAGTAACGCTGCCGTCCTCTCCCACAACATGAATCACGCCGGGTTCCAGTGGCAGACTTTGCGCTTTGGTGGAATCAAACGGTTCATGCGGTCGCAGAAACTGCGCGTCGACCGGCGAGGCAGAGAAAACGAATGCAATAAAAAGGGATAAACGGATTAGCGGTGTGATCATAGCCACCACCCTACTCCAACTGGACGCCTTTACATAAAGACAAAGTCGACCAGGAGGTAGACCGCCAGCATCACGATGGCCCAAAAAACCATGCGCCCTGTTGGCATCGTACGCGCCAAAATACCATCCGGTCCGTGACGATGATGAACGGCGTCAATCGTGGCCCTCGCCCCTTTTGACAGATCATCAATAATACTGTCGCGGGCAGAGCCGGAATTCTCTGTGAACGTCACAGCGATCTTGCGGCCCCAAACGCGATACAGCCAATCAAGATCAAGGGTCAAACTCTCAACCAAGTGCCAGCCGTAGTATTTAAGGAACAGGAAGAAGGCTGCACCGGAGAACAGGAGAATCTGGAACTGAGTGACAATGTGATCCGGCGTGTTCGGCTCATAATCCAGTTGATAAGGAAGCAACTGATAGAACGTCTGGGGCATCAGGCCAATGCCAACACAGAGAACAGCGAAGAACACCATAGCTGCGCGCATATGCAGCGGCGGCTCGGGCGGACGCAACCCTGAGTCTTTACCGAAGAACACAAAGTATTGAAGCTTAATCCCAACATCGAGGAACACGCCCGCAGTACCGGCGGCGAGCAAATACCAGACCCAATAATATTGCCCGACATACGCCGCCTCAGACGTCATCGCCTTCGCAACAAAGCCTGACGTAAAGGGAAACGCCGAGATCGATAGACCGCCAATGATGCAACAAATTGCCGTCAACGGCATGGTTCGGAACAGTCCACCGTACTCAGTAAACTTGCGTTTACCGGTGACGTAGAACACAGAACCCGTCGCCATAATCAATAGAGCTTTGTAGATGATGTGGGCGAAGGCGTGTGCAACGGCGCCGTTGATGGCCAACGCTGAGCCAATCCCAATGGCGGTCACCATGAACCCAACTTGGTTCACAATGGAATAGCCGAGCATCTTGCGCGCATTGTTCTCACAGAGCCCGTAAATGATACCGTAGAAGATCATGAACAGGCCGATGAAGATGAGTATTTCAGCCCCCGGGAAACCACGAGCAAGCACATAGACTGCGGTTTTCGTAGTGAACGCCGACAAGAAGACCATCCCGGAGTAGCTCGCTTCCGGATAGGAATCGGGTACCCAAGCCGAGAACGGAGGAGCCCCGGTGTTCAACAAGAAGCCGGCAAGAATGAGGGCGCGTGGTAACGTGTCTGGCAACATCGATGTAAAGGCGATTGAGCCGGTTGCCGAAACTTCACCAGCAATACCCGCCATCAAGACAACACCACCGAGCAAGTGGACCATCATATAACGAATGCCGGCTGCTCGGGCGGTATCCGTCCCGGCCGAGAATATGACCGTCGATGATGCGAGCGCCATCATCTCCCAGAAGACAAATACGGTAATGAGATCGCCAGCGAACACGACGCCTAGCGAAAATGCGATGTAGACGTTGGCGGCAAACAGTTCGAGCACTTTTTCTTGCTTGAGAGCATAAAGATTGCCCGCGAATCCCATGATTGCGAAGACGGTTGCGAAGAGACGGCTGAGCTTGTCCGCCTTAAAGGGCTCTAAAGTCCATTCCATATACGGAATAGCAAGGATGACACCGTCAGCGGTCATCCATATGAACGCGAGCGAAACCAGCGGTGCACCCAGTAGAACAATGCTGCGCGCCGTACCGCCGAGCCTCAGAATTAGAAACGCACCGATGAGGATCGGCAACGCGGGGTGGAAGAGAAGGCTACTCATCGTAGTAGGTATCCTTCCGCTTCAGTACTTTCTTCCAGCCTTTGGACAAAAGGATCGATACGCCACCTAAGAGGAACCCAAACCAAGCACTAAAGCCGAAGTTAAACATGAAGCCTTTGTGATGATGGGTTACGAACAACTCGGCGATCACGAGCAACACCAAAACAATCGCAAACACCGTCCACAAGCGCTTCGGTGTGGCTGGGTCATCTAACCAATGGGATTTACTTTGATCGCTCATAGGACTTGCCCCACCAAAGCTTTGGCCAACGTCAGCGGCACTTCTGGGAACAGGAACAGAGACAGCGTTCCAAGGGCCGTAAGACTCAAGGCCAAAACCACCGGCCAAGGCGCCTCTCCGTGGTCGTGTGATGGCGGCACATCCTCCGCCTTAAAGAAGGCACGATAGATGATCGGAACGAAGTATCCGGTGTTAAGCAGCGTGCTGACGAAAATAACAAACAGGACGAACCAGTCCTTGATCTCCATCGCCGCCGATAAAATATACCACTTGCCCAAGAAGCCAGCCGTCGGCGGGACGCCAATCATGCTCAAGGCGCCAATGGTGAAAGCAGCCATGGTAAACGGCATACGCTTGCCGATACCGTTGAGTTGACTGATCTCCGTTTTATGAGCGGCGGTGTATATGGACCCAGCCGCGAAGAACAACGTGATTTTGCCAAAGGCATGCGCCGTAATGTGCATGGCTGCGCCGATGATAGCTAAAGGTGTCGCCATCGCAGCGGCCAATACAACATAAGAGAGCTGACTCACTGTCGAATAAGCCAGCCGACGTTTCAAATTATCTTGCCCAAGAGCGATAATTGACGCCACCAGAACCGTAAAACCAGCTGCGTAGACCACCCAACCCGTCGAGCCTGATCCGCTGAACATGTCCAGGCCGAAGACATAGACAATAATTTTGACGACGGAAAAGACCCCCGCCTTCACGACCGCAACGGCATGAAGCAATGCACTCACCGGCGTCGGGGCAACCATGGCAGCTGGCAACCATCTATGCACGGGCATCACAGCCGCTTTACCAATACCGTAGATGAAGAGAACGCTGAGCGCTGCGATCACAAACGGACTTTCGTCCTTGGGAATAATCCCACCAATTGTGAAATCTCCGGTACCGGCGACGAAATAGGTACCGATGACTGCGGGGAGCAAGAAAACCACGGACGTTGTTAACAGGATACCGAGATACATACGCCCACCCGCTTTGGCGTCATCATTCCCTTTGTGGGTCACCAGCGGATAGGTCGATAGCGTCAACACCTCGTAAAAAAGGAAGAGCGTCAACAGATTGCCAGCAAAGGCTATTCCCATGGTGCTCGCGATAGCGATCGCAAAGCAGGTATAGAAAACCGTCTGGTTTTTCTCGTTGTTTCCACGCATGTAGCCAACGGAATAGATCGAATTCACGATCCACAATGTCGACGCAATCATCGCGAAAATCATACCCAGAGGTTCGATCACAAACTGGACGGTCAGTCCGGGTAGGATGTCGAAACCTTCTGTCGAAGGGCGCGCACCTTGCATAACGGACGGCACAAGAAGAAACACCACAACAAACAACAAGGCCGCGGTCACCAGTGTGTAGGCTTCCCTCACATTAGGTTTTGAACCGCTCGACGCGATGAACGCAGCGCCTACTGCCGGAATCAGGATCGCAGCAACTATAAACAACGAGAGGTCGCTCATTGCGCACCTCCCATCAAGACATCAACAGCCTGCTGCGCCACACCCACCGTGAACGATGTATCAAATCCCAAATAGATACAGGCCAAGATAAATACCCAGGCCGTCATAATCATCGATTTCGGCGCTTCTTTAAGGGGCGGCGCGCCCTCCGGGCGCTCACGGAAGAAAGCGACCTCAATAACCCGCCCCATGTAGACGAGCACCAACAGAGAACTGAGCATGAGTAAAGCAACAACCCACCACCAACCGTTCTCTAACGCCCCAATGGCCAAGTACCATTTAGAAACAAAACCTACGGTGCCAGGCACACCCAGCATGCTGAAACTGCCAAGGACAAAGCCAAACATCGTCAACGGCATAACTTTACCGACACCCGCCATGTCTGACAGGCGCACCGTGCCAATCTGCAGCGCAATGCCACCAACAAGCATAAAGAGCGCGCCTTTCATAACGGCGTGATTGAAGATGTGGACGAGGCTTCCGGTGAGACCTGGCGCATTTGCCAGGGCGATACCAAGAGTAATGTAGCCAATCTGCGCAACGCTGGAGTACGCCAACATGCGCTTGATATTCTCTTGGAAAATGGCACTGAAAGATCCTGCAAAAATAGCCGCAAGAGACAGCACCATCACAACTTCAAGAATAGGTGTTTGTTCGATCGCGAAGCTGAAGCCAAACACGGTGTAAAGATAGCGCATCAATAAATAGATCGAAACTTTGGTTGCCGTTGCCGCGAGGAATGCCGTTACTGCTGATGGTGCAAAGGCATACGCGTTGGGCAACCAAAGATGCAGAGGGAACAACGCGATCTTCAAAGACAGTCCGACAACGACAAAAGCCATGCCCGCGATCGCCGCCGGAGTATCAAGCAATGGCGCAAGTCGCTCGGCCATATCGATCAAGTTTAGAGTGCCAGTGATCGTGAAAAGAAGACCGACACCAATGACATACATGGTCGCGCCGATCGTCCCCATGATGAGGTATTGATAAGACGCGGCCAATGCCCGGCGATCCTTGCCAAGGGCGATCAGCGTGTACATCGAAAGAGATGATATCTCCATGAACACGAAGGCGTTGAAGGCATCACCAGTGATAACGATTCCGAGAAGCCCACACATGCATAGGAGGTACATGGCGTAATACCAGCCGCGCACGCTCTCTTTGATTTCGGCACGCACACTGTGTCGCCCGTAAATAAGAACGGCAGTTGCGATGAGAGATACGAGAACGAGAAGATACCCAGATAACAGATCGACACGAAGCTCGATCCCGGCGGGAGGAGCCCAGCCACCCATTTTGTAGGATAGAGGAACGCCGTACTCTTGAACCTGCCCCAGCATTGTGGCGCTGCCAACGAAGCATAGAAACGCAACGACAAGGGAAATTAGCCAACACGCCGTTTCATTCCGAACGATCGCGCAAAGAGCAGCGGCGACGAGAGGAACTGCAACTACGATGGCGGGAAACTGATCTATGAGCATTGGTTAGTTCCAATCCCCGTCGCCATAAACCTCATCTTCCTCGATAGACCCGTAGGCTTCATTTATGCGCACAACGAGAGCGAGGCCAAGAGCAAGTGTCGCTACGCCAACAACGATAGCAGTTAGTATAAGAACGTGCGGTAGCGGATTTGAGTAGACCGCAAAGTCTGTTGAAATGATCGGTGCGGTGCCGCCAATAATTTTTCCAGGCGAGACGTACAGTAGATATACCGATGTCTGGAATATCGAGAGGCCGACCAATTTTTTAATCATGTTTGAACGGGATACGATGATGTAGAGCCCGGCCATAATCAAAAAGACCGTTATCCAGTGATTGACACCACCAAGGACGAAGGCAAGTTCATTTAACCCTTCCATGTCCATCCTCTCAGCGCCCTCGGCCAGCAAAGGTGTAAAAGATCAACAGCATTGTTGATGAAACAGTCAACAACACGCCCGCCTCAACCAGAAGAATGCCGAGATGCTGGCCGTGCGACGGATCATGGGAGTCGAGCATCCCATAATCCAAGAAGTTTCCGCCGAGGCCCCAAGTGACAACACCTACGCCAGCGTAAATCAGAACGCCAAGCGGAACCGCGACCTCTAACAAAGCAGGTGGAATAACCTTCTGCGTAGCGCGGAGCCCGAAGATAAGCGCGTAAAGTACAAAAGCCGCTGCGACGATAACGCCAGCTTGGAACCCTCCGCCCGGACCATAGTCGCCATGGAATTGCACATACAGCGCAAAGAGCAGCAAAAATGGAATCAAAAGCTTAGATACGACGCGAAGAATCAGGTGCCCCCTCATGAACGCCCCTCATCTTCGCCATCTTCATCTTTTCTACGGCGGCGGCCTTTGAGAAGCATCAGCACTCCGATACCCGCAGTAAAAATAACTGCCGTCTCACCAAGGGTGTCGTAACCCCGATAGCTAGCCAAAACTGAAGTCACCACATTGGGTACGGTTGTCTCATCGATCGACCGCTCGAGATACTCCGCGCCAACATAGGTATTCATTGGGGTATCCGCATCACCGTAGCGAGGCAGGTCCCATGTTCCATAGACCAGAGCCAACCCAGTAAGCACGGATAAGGCCATCGGCAACACGTTGGAATGGCGCCCTGGCGCTTCATCGGTTTTTGTTAAATGCAATGCCGACAACAACAGCACAGTTGAAACACCTGCCCCAACGGCCGCTTCGGTCATGCCGACGTCGACTGCATCCATAGCGATCAACAATGTCGCCATTAAAAAGCTATAGGCCCCACCCAAAACCACGACGGCAAACAGATTTCTGACGCCGATAATTGCAATCGTCACGGCCGAAAGAAACAGCAAGAGAACTAGGTTGATGAGGAATTCCATGACTAGCTGCCCTCACCCGTCCGGTCTTCAGAAAGAACCGGTTTAACGTTTCGGTGGCGCATAGAGCGCGCGATCGCGTGACTGGCGACGGGGCTCGTAAAGAATACCAAGACCAGAATTATTCCAAGGCGGGCCGTCGTGAGCGTCAGTCCGGATTGGACCATCAATCCGGCAATAATCATGCCAACGCCAAGCGTATCGATAATACTAGCCGCGTGAAGACGGGTAAACGCGTCAGGCATCCGAAGAAGACCTACGGCTCCAACAACACAAAAGAAACCGCCACCGGCCAGAAGCGCCCAGCTTAAAAAGTATAGTGCAACGTCCATGCCTACGACCCCGCCTCATCTTCGCCGACACCGAGATCGCCGTAACGGAAGAATTTAAGAACGGCGATTGTGCCAATCACGTTGAGTAGGGCGTATGTAATCGCCAGATCGATAAACTCGGGTCTACCGAACACATATCCGATCACGGCAAGCAACAGGACTGACAATGTACCGACGGAATTACCCGCGATAACCCTGTCAAAAATTGACGGCCCCTTAAGAACTCGAACCAGGACAAGGCCTAGTGACACAAGCAAAGCGAGAGCAGCTACAGTAAACATGGTCATACGCTACCCTCGAACTGGGTACAGCGCCGGTCCATGCCGCCGGCTTCAAGATCGGACGCGTTATCGCGCGTAATCGCATGCACGAGAATTTCATCGCCCTCGATATCCACTGAAATGGTGCCCGGTGTCAGTGTGATTGAGTTGGCGTAGGTTACTCGCGCAACGTCGGTCTTCTGACTCATCTTCACACGAGTCAGAGTTGGACTGATCGGAAGGCT
Organism: Rhodospirillaceae bacterium; assembly: GCA_018666155.1. Classification (GTDB taxonomy): domain Bacteria; phylum Pseudomonadota; class Alphaproteobacteria; order Rhodospirillales; family Rhodospirillaceae; genus WLXB01. The sequence goes on from JABJAH010000049.1 coordinate 76,136, forward strand.
GGGATTGATGATGATGCGGGTCACATTAAGTGCAGACAAAATAATCTGCCAAACCAGCCACGGCCAATAGGTCAAAGCGGACAATCCGAGGTGTATTGGGTGACCTTCGCGGTCCGCCACATCCATGCGGTATGCTAGGAGTGCAATAGCAACTGCACTGATAACGCCGGACGTAATTAGAAAAGTCGTGTAGTGGCCCGATAGCGTGAGCCAGAAAACGAGCAAGACGATAGCCATGCTGATCACTCGACCCATCGTAAGCTCTTTCCCCTGTCTACTACCTGATCAAGCAACTTGCTCTGACCCGGTGCCCCTGAGCTAACACCAGCATATCGTATGCCAGTTGTTTGGAAAACAACAAGCAACTCTATGGGTTTACTGGATTTTGGTAACAGCGGTGAGCCATTATGGCAATGAAAATCGGTTCGGCACGCTGCTAAATGTTAATCGACCCGGCGCGGGGTCCACCTGTCAACACTGACCGCTTTTCCGGTGTGAGAGCGCATTAACTTGGGCCTCAGAACCCGATCTGGCGAAGGAGCATCCGTATCTTGGTATCCGGCCTGAGGCTGCTTTCTATTCAAATTTTGGCTCAATGCCCGAACGTAAAAGTCCACCATTTCCTCATATGAAATTTCAGTCCCCAGACCATTCTCGTTGGCATTGGCTACGGGTGGATGGTTACTGATAGCGGTGTTAAGCCGTTCGACAGATTTGGTGCCAAACTGACGCCAAACGCTATCAAGGACGTGTTCGACAGGCTCGTCGATGGTGGTCGTATCCACCATGGGACGTCCCCGCTCCATCGCTCGAAAGACTGTTGGTTCTATTGGACCTTCAGGCCCAATTACAAATGAGGCCGGCATTAGCTTTTCGCCGTGACGGGCAGACGCAAAATAGGCTTGTGCCAAGAACATGAGCCTATGCATCTTTTGTGGCTGGAGATATTCCCCCTCGTCCAATGCCCGATCAAGGAACCAAAAAGCCACCTCGAAGCAGGAATCGACAGCCGGCTTATGCATTCCTAAACTCTCCTATCCTACAGACACACCGCTCCATCTCTCGTGACAGGACATTAGCGTCGACCATGACCCGCTATCAACCGCGACACAGACGATCCAACGCTCTTGCCCGGTTTTTCATCGGTACGGCAGCGTTTATCGTTCTCCTTCTTAGCGTATTGGTGATCTTTCGGACCAACTTAATCGAACTGGCCCTCACGTCCGCCCTCGATCATCAGGGCCTTGGACCGGCCGAGCTCAGCGTAGTTCGAGTGGATTTGTCCGGCCTTGAACTAAAATCAGGTGAGCTGGCGGGCGGCGCGCTCTCCTTCTCGGGGGCAGAATTAAAGTATTCATGGGCGTCTCTAAGTGACCAAAGATTCAACGAGCTAAATCTCGCTGATCTTAGGATCAATGGCGCGTGGACGGATAAAGGACTCCTGTTTGGTCGATTAAGCCAAATTGGTAGTGGTGCTGATGAGGCCAAGTTTGTTGATGAACCCACTGGATCGGCAAACGGGAGTGGAGGGCTACCATTTGATATAATAAGGGTAGAAGACGCCCGTATCTCCGTATCTCACCCCGACGGTCCGATTGAAGCGACAATCGACCTCAATCTCACAGCAGCGACTTCACCAATCTCGGTGGATGCAACCTTAATGATGACCGGACCAAACCTATCCGGCGCAGCAAGGTGGCAGGGTGAACTTGATATGACTGATATCATTACATCGTCACTGACGGGAAATATCACCTTTCAGGCCGATGGGTTTCGTGTCCCGGGCCTCGGTCCCCCCATAACGGCTGACATACAGATCAACGCATCATTGCTAGATGGGGTCTTTTCCATAACCAGCGACCAACCGTTAGAAATTTCGGCCCCATGGCCAGATATCCTGAACCCCATAGGACTAGAAGCGGCAAACAAGAAGAGTTACGACCTTTCTCTGAGCACCACATCAACGACAGCGCCATTCTTCCAACTCCAGGCCGAGCAGTCAGGGCTCAGGGGCACCATTGATTTCGACCTTGGCTGGGTAACTCCGTTTGGCCGCGGGAGTTTAGGTGCGGCGGGGTGGGCGCTGATGGGTAAGGACGGCCTACCCCAGGACTTTAAGTTTGAAAGACTTGCAGTCCGTTTAGACGACATTGAGACGCCTAATGGAACGATTTGGGCCAAAATCATTGCCGACGGCTTGAGCGGTCCGCTCGCCATCGCTGGTGGCCCCATAACAATGAGCGGCCGCATTCAAAATGGATCTATTGAGGCAGCTTCTTTTGCTGAGATAAATGTTAACGCCGATACAGATTTTCGCTTGGACGGACTTTCGCTTGCCTTTTCCCTAAACGACTTGGCGATGAAGATTGACGATCTCACATACAGTGACACCATCAAATTAGCCGCTCCACTTGAGGTCGATTTGTCCCGGCCTAGCAACGCCTCTCAGACCGCGACTTTAGTTTTTGGCGCCGATGGTAGCACGACGGCAACGCTAGACGCCGCGCTCGGGATCAGCGCTCCAGATGTAAATATTCTCATGGAAGATAGCGCACTATCTTTTATGGGTGATATCCCCACATTTAAGGTTGAGGGGTACTGGGTTAGCACCGATGACGCTGTGGATATGCAGGCTGAGGTGCAGGGCGCGCGCTTTCAGTCCGAGTTAGTCACGCTTTCAGACGTTGACTTGGCTGTTTCTGGTGGGCTGACCAGCTTCGCTGGACCAATTAATGCCGTCATTCGTAGGTCCACACCACAGACAACCAGACGATCTGGGATCATGATTGGTGGCACATTAGTATTTGAGGATAATATATTTAATTCTGAAGGCATTATGAGTCTTTCTTCAGATATTAAATTGGGAAATTTCAGCGTTCGCTATGACTTAGATCGTGAATCAGGGCATGTGGCTTCAAGTGTGGGCCCTCTCCTATTTGGCGGTCAGGGCCTCATGCAGGCGAACTTAAGGCCCCTAGGCCTTCCATTTACGCCGACATCGGGCGAATTTGCGGCCAGGGCAATGTTTCCTTTTGGAAAAGAGCGCGATGGACCCCAAACGGGAACACTCTTCCTGAAAGATTTGGAGTTAGAAGGTGGCTACTACCACATAAGCCGCCTGAATTCGGCCATTACGCTTGACGCTGTGTGGCCACCTAGGTCCAAAGGATCCCAGATCGCTTCTATTGGTTTGCTCCAAATGGGGCTTCCCGTAACAGACGTTCAGGCGTCCTTTGCAATAAATTCGGCAGAAATCGTTGATGTTGAAACACTTTCAATGACTTTTGCTGGCGGAAAGATATCCGGCGAGCCCTTCACTCTTCGCCTTGATGACGCTGAATCCACCGCGAATCTTGACGTTTCGGGGGTAGCTCTGCCGGCGCTCGCACGCCTGAGCGGCCTAAAGGGCCTAGAGGCCCAGGGAACGCTGTCAGGACAGATTCCAATCCGTATTGGCAATGATGACTTGTTGATTGACGCTGGAATACTAAACACCACGGGCCCTGGGTCTATTCGCTATCGTCCCGATGAGGCGACCCATTTGGCAGCGACCGACCAAGGTGGCATGGCCCTGGCGCTCCAAGCGCTAGAAGATTTCCAATACGAGTCCATAGCCATCAAAGTCTCTGGATCAGCCCGAAATGAACTCGAGACCTCATTGGCGATCAAGGGCCGCAACCCGGCGCTGTACGATGGCTACCCTATCGACTTCAATCTTAATGTCAGCGGCGAATTGGCAAACATTGTGCGCGACAGCATGGTGGGATACAGGATTCCTGAAACGATAAAACAGCAATTGATGGGTTTTCCTCCGACACCGTAGCGATTGGCCCTCAGCCCTGGTGCCACATCGATGCCTCATTTATCATGCGCACTAGTGCCAATAACAACGGCAACAGCCCAATAGAGTATTGTTAAAGTCGTAACGATACGGAGTTCAAATGATGACAGAAGCCAGAACCAACTTACGGCTTGCGAGAAACCTTCTTGTAAGACTGTTCTTCGTTTTAGGGCTCACATCGATCGGCATTACTGCGTGTTCGCCGACAGTTAAGGTCCAGGCCCCCGACAAACCAATCGTCATCAATCTGAATATAAAAATCGAACAGGAAGTCCGGATTAAGGTGGAGAAGGGCGTTGAAGATCTACTGTCCGACAATCCAGACATTTTCTAATTTTGCGCCGCTGAAGGAGTTGAGATATGCCGCAAATACTTAAATTCGCGAAATCACTGATCGTCTCAGCCGTGGTGCTGGGTGGAGTGGGATTAGCCAGTCCTGTGCTTGCCACTTCCCTAAACGAGGCTAGAGCTCAGGGTTTAATCGGAGAGCAGCCTAATGGGCTCGTCGCCGCCATCTCTGCGGCTGCGACACCTGACATCGCGACGCTGGTTGCTGAAATTAATGCAGCGCGACTCAACAGTTATCGACAATTGGCCGCCAAGGACGGGGCACCGGTCGAAGCCGTGAAAGCCATCGCCGGTGAAAAGCTAATGGGAAGGGCAAGGGAAAACGGGTGGTACGTTTTGAACTCGTCAGGCAATTGGTCTCGCTAATGCGAGTACGCTCACCGTTCTAATTAGAAACGAGCAATACCAATGCTTGTCGTTGCCTGCGGTGTGCCAACTAAAGACTGATTGAATTCGTATACTCGAATCTGCTTTTCAGCCTCAGGAATAGAGGATGTTTTGGGCAGAGAGGCCTGGGCCTGGGCCTGCATAATTGCCGTTCCTACTTCACGGGAAACAAAAATGCCGCCGAACCTAACCGTCCGGTCCCGCTGCTGTCCGTATCCCGGTTGCTGGTGTTGTTGTTGTAAATCTGACCACCTTTCATCGTAACGGACAGACTGATCACCAGGTCTCGCCCCGACGGAAGTACCCAATGCGTCAACATAGGCGAGGGACGTCGCGTCACCAACGCGCACGGATGAGACCCGCGCAGTGGCGGGTGCCAGCGTAGTCGATGAGACTAATGCCGTACTCATGTCCTAATTACCTATTTGGCGCAGAAGTTATTTTTACGGTTTTCTACAGTTACATTCATACGCGATCCTGGGGCTAAATGTCAATATTTCTGCGGCTTTGATGCACAACTATACCCTTCTCCCACAATCGTGAACGGCCTAAGATTTTTCCATGGAACCCCTTAATTTCACCCATCATCCTGACGGCACGATGATGGTCTTCGCGCCATTTCCTGCACAAGATCTACCCCCGGTTGGGTTGTCGGATATTAGTAGGGCCTGGGATATGGCCAGCAAAGCCGCGGAATTGGGCATAGAATTAGGCAAAAACTACCCAGATGGGGTCGTTTTCCATGACAAATCGGGAGCGCCTGTTCAGATCAAGTTCGATGATTTTGATGCTCATTGCTGGGCAACAGCGATTCACCGGTCTTTCAACCTGGCGACAATAAAAGGCTTGTCAGTGTGCTTTAGAATGCTTGCCCTGTACCAGCTTATGGCCGAAAGCCCTTGGGCTAGGCCATTTTTCAGATTCGATCGTAAAAATCAGCTCAGAATTGATAAGGGACTTATGGCCGCTGCTGCTGCCGCCCCCCTCAATATCGATGGTCTCTTTGATTCCAACGATATCCGACGAGAAACAGGAACACCGGACTCAATTCCAAGCCACTAAACCTGTAACGCGTAAGCAACGACTGACCAAAGATAAATAACACCAAATAGGCCAAGAAGAGCCAGAGAATCCTTGAGATAACGGGTCGCAGCCATGTCACAAACTCCTTATATGTTCATGCATTGTTCTCATTCAGAGAATAGAACATTACATGAACATATTGTCAAGCCACATCGTTGGATGTAGGACCACGCCAACTCAGGCGTCCGGATCGCAGCGCAAAATCATGCCCGTACCAGAAAAAAACCGCAGTTGGAGCCCTCACCGCTTTTGCGTAGCGCCGATGATGGCCTGGACTGATCGCCATGCTCGGTATTTTCTGCGTCTGATAAGCCGAAATGCCCGCCTCTATACAGAGATGGTCACAGCCAATGCCCTGATATACGGCGACCCCAAACGCTTCTTGCTGTTTGACCCCTCAGAGCATCCCGTCGCGCTACAACTTGGTGGATCAGACCCGGTTGGCCTGGCTCAAGCGGCAGCGATTGGTGAACAATGGGGATATGACGAGATAAACTTGAACGTCGGCTGCCCAAGTGACCGCGTATCAAGTGGGCACTTTGGCGCCTGCCTCATGGCGGAACCGAAACTCGTCGCGGAAGCAGTGGCCGCTATGGCAGAGGTTTGCTCGGTTCCGATCACGGTAAAGTGCCGTATCGGAATTGATGATATGGATGTGCACGAACCTTTAGACCATTTTATGTCCGGCATCATAGGCGCTGGCTGTAAAACCGTCATCGTTCACGCAAGGAAAGCGTGGCTGAAGGGTTTAAGCCCTAAAGAAAATAGAGATGTTCCGCCGCTCGATTATCCCAGAGTCTACGAACTGAAGCGAAGCTTCCCAAATACAGCGGTCATCATAAATGGCGGTATAACAACGCTCGATAAAAGCTTATCTCATCTCGACCATGTTGATGGCGTTATGCTTGGAAGAGCGGCCTACGAGCTTCCATATTTACTTACCGACGTTGACCAGAAGATTTTTATATCCAACACAAATTCGTTAACCCGATTAGAAATTATCGAGAAATATATTCCGTATTGTGACTTAGAGTGTGACAACGGAACGCCTCTTCACCATATGACGCGTCACATTCTAGGCCTATTCCACGGGTGTCCCGGTGCCCGAGGATGGCGTCGGCATCTCAGCACCCAAGCTGTTCGGGAAAATGCGACCACAGCAATTATTCGGGAAGCCTTAGACTTCGTCTCAACAAGTCAAATAGCCGCGTAGAAGTTTGTTTACAGCCAATAATTGCATCGAGACTTAAGCCTGTCGTAACGTTTCGAGGTCATAATGTCTGACGCTTGGCATTCATCTGCCAACGAAACAGTAACCTTAACCGCGGCCCTTCGAAGTCTCGTTGACGACCCGTTTAGGAAGGAATGGTTAGAATGTCATTAGCGCGGTACGCCATTTACTATATACCCCCAAAGGATAGCGACTTAGCTATTTTTGGTCGCGAATGGCTAGGCCTGGACATCGAAACCGGCAAACAGCACCCCTTGAAAACTGTCCGGGGGTTGTCGAAGGAACGTCTCCTGCTAAACGTCGCCGATCCACAACCCTATGGCTTCCACGGAACTCTCAAGCCACCCTTTAGTCTAGCCCCGAACGTGACGCTGAATGGATTGATTAGTGCGACCGAGGTGTTTGCTAAAGGCATTACCCCGTTTGAAATTCCGCCGTTGGAGCTCGTTTGCATCGGAAAATTTCTTGCTCTGTCGCCAATTGCATCATCAGTTCAGCTGGAGAACATGGCTAGCGACTGCGTCCGCGCGCTGGATGGTTTTCGTGCACATCGCACGGCAAAAGAACTTGCCCTATACAGACAGGCGAAGCTTACCGTCCATCAAGAGCAAATGTTGGACAATTGGGGACATCCATACATTCTGGAAGAATTCAGATTTCACGTGACTCTTACGGGAAGAATTGAGGACGAAAAGGAACGTGATTTGGCTATGGCGGCCGCTGCAGAGCAGTGCCAAGAATTCATCGGTAAGCCACTTCTTTTTAGTGACGTTGTTATTTGTAGGAAACCCTCTCCCGAACAAGCCATGCGAGTTGTGAAACGCATACCTTTTGGCAGAACTTAGTTTCCTGATCCGCAACAGACGTGAGATTTCTCTACCGTGAAAATCCCTATCGTCTCCAACCTATTATCCCGTATCCGACCTCAGGCTCAACCCGAACCAGGGCAAAGCGACACTGCAAATAGTAGCGCCCCCTTAGACTGGAACGATGACGGTCTTGAGTTAAAACTCGGCACTCTACTGGCGGACAAAGCAAGCAAGTCCTATGGAACTGTGCAGGCAATAACTCTGACAGAATTTCAAGCCGACCTCGGGGACCTTTGGAATCAACATGAGAAAAACATTCTACTAATCGCAGAAACAACAATTGATCGGATGATCAACAAGGGTCAAACAACGATAAGGGAAGACGATCTCACATGGCTACTTGTCACGCCGGACCTCAGCACTGACGAAGCAGAGACCTTTGCTAAAGGTATCGCAGAATCCATTGGGGGAAAACTGATGGGTGCGCGATTTGACCCTAATGAAGAAACAGATCCCACCCCGACAACCGGTATGGTTGATTTATCTAGTGCGCTTACTGAGGACGGTTCAATTAATCGAAGCGCCATACAACACGCCGTGGCAAAAGCCCGCGCGGTTATCGCGGCACGAGATAGCCTAACGAAAAGAAGAAAGAAGAAGACAATAGAATCAAAGGCGGACAACCAAAAGCAATCGACAGCCCAGCTAGTTGATGAACGCGGCACCATACACACTGGGATCGTATCTGCAGAAACAGGAATAAAACTAGTCTATTGGCCTATGTGGTCATCTGACTCCCAGTCAATCGACACATTCGTGTGCAGGCCTGTTTGTGAAGACGGTGGAAATCCGTTTGAGCGTAAAAATTCGTCACAGGTTGCTGCCAATGCGGTGGCTGTAGCCCGGGCAGGTGTCGTCGCCTTAAACGGAATGATTAAAAACAATGTCCGAGCAAAATTCGTCTTGCCCCTACCTTTGACTCCACTGCTCGCACCAGCTCAACGACAAATTCTGCAGGCCCTAGAGAAGATCGAAGATGTTCATCGCTTTCTATACCTACGTGCCGAAATCGTTGCGATCCCGCGCTCCGTATCAACCGCCTCAATTCTGACAGCCCGGGACTTGCTTCGCCCAGTCGCACGAGATGTAAGTGTTATGACAAGCCTAAAATCCCCAAACAAAGCTGCGCTCGCCGCCAGCAAGGTCATGATCGGTTGTAACGTGGATATAGGATCTGACGTTAGTGCTGAAAAGGTCGCTGGAGAACTCCAACACTTCAAAGAGTTCCTCGGAGATAGGCCGACTTACGTACTCGGTCTTCCAGATCCTAGCACAGTCAAGGCGGCAGTAACGATGAAATACGCTGAGCTTGGGGGACCCGGTTTACACAGTGCATTGGTGCACAGACCACATTCGACTGAAGCGGTTACAACACAGGACCTTCTCTCTGGCACGCCGGTAAAATTATCTTAGAATCGTAACTAAAAAGCGCCGTGATCTTTTAGCACTTTGCTGACGTCTTGCCCCATCATAATACTATAACGGATATCAAATTCTTTCTTTAGGGACGCCATGGCCTCATCGACAATGGAAGGCCATATTTCCTTTGGTATCGCGATTACGCCGTCATCATCCGCGAATACATAATCACCATTGTTTATCGTAACAGAACCGATCTGGATTGGCCTGTTCATGGCAGCAACCGTGCCCTCGTATTTGATGTCGTGACTGTAAACCCCCTTAGCGAAAACAGAGAATTCAAGATCAGTCAGTGCCCGGGAATCACGAGTAAAGCTATCCACGACAGCCCCTACCGCCCCCGAGCGAATAGCAATATTCGCATTTAGATCGCCGAAATAAGCCGCGTCTGGCACTTCACTATGAACGACAATAACATCGCCGGGACGCACAAAGTCGTAGGTCGATAAGGCGTCGTATATGCCATGCCAATCATCACCCTTCCCTAATTTCTTAAGCTCAAGCGTCTTGGCCACACCAAGCACTGACCGACCACTAACTCGTCGAAACCCGGGAGGTAATAGGGTTGATAAACCGCGTTCCTTGCATATGTCAGCCAAAAGAGACGAGTACAGGTGTGGACGAATGGCATCTAGATTTGCATTGTGAACGGCCCGATACCCAGCACATATCCGTTCAGCGAAAGCCAAATCATCCGGCCAGTTAACGTCAACGGCTTCTTCCTCTGTCAAATCAAACAAGATTGGATTGTTACCAAACCTCTTGCCCGGCGCAGCCGCGCCTGATTTTTTGACCATATAGAGTCCCATTGACTCAATGACAGCCTCAGGAAGATCAATGCTGTTGGGTATTTTACCTTCGCCGTAGTCAGGACGGCCATTAGTCCATAGGTATTGTTTCTTCTTTTGAACGGCCACGAGGGAGTCTGACTTCTTATCATCAAGCAGACACTGCAGCGCTTTTGAAACCGTCTCGCTAGTTATGAATGGGCTGGTACACAAACTTTGAATGTAAAGGTCGGCGTCGACTTGCTTACACTCGTTGGCAAATAATGCGTGCCCGTCGGTCGCGTTCGACGCCAAGCTTGGGTCGCGAGATAAAACTTTAACATCTAGGTCCGATGCCAGTTCTATCAAGTCCTGGGATTCGGTATCCAGATAGACGTCGTCAATCAGGTCACATTCAAGCAATTGCCGAAGCTTCCGCTTGAATAAATGCTCGCCATCCAGAATCGCGGTGTTCTTATTGGCGATCCGATCGCTTTGACCCTTTGCCGGCACGAAGGCTACAACCCGCATTGCTCGCCTCCCACTACGCAAGCCATTGAATAAGTAATATATCTTACCCGACTGATATTAAGAAAACCTTGTAAATAACGGTCAGATAAGCCCTCGCCGCGTTACCTTTGCTTTTTCTTCCAGAATGGACACCTTTTCGGCATGACTAAGACCGACATTCGACCAATCTACCTGAAAGATTATGCCCCACCTCCGTATTTGATCGACACGATGGACCTGGCTTTTGACCTAGATCCTCATAGAACGAAGGTCACAGCAACGAGCCACGTGAGGAAGAATTCAGCCGTTACTAATCAACACAATGATCTAGTTCTTGATGGAGAGAACCTGACACTTATTAGTGTAAAGGTGAACGACCATGAATTGGATTGCGCCGAGTGGAAGCTCACTGCAGAATCCCTAACACTTCACGGTGTGCCTAAGGAATTCACACTCACTGTCTGCACCGAAATCGAGCCGGCCTCCAACAAAGCGTTGGAGGGGCTCTTTATGTCGGGAGGGAGATTCTGCACGCAGTGTGAAGCTGAAGGCTTTAGAAGAATAACCTACTATCTTGACCGTCCGGATGTTTTGGCGCGGTTCACCGTCAGAATCAATGCTGACGTTGGTGAGTTCCCGGTATTACTTTCAAACGGAAACTGTATTGACCGAGGCGTCATAAGCGAAGGCAGACACTACGCAGTCTGGGAAGATCCCTTCCCAAAGCCGTGTTACCTTTTCGCCCTAGTGGCGGGCAAACTCGCCTGTCTGTCCGACACTTTCACAACCGCGTCAGAAAAGCAGGTTTCTCTATACCTATATGTGGAGGCCGGTAAAGAATCGAGAGCCACTTACGCGATGGACGCCCTGAAAAGAGCGATGGAATGGGATGAGAGAATCTACGGCCTCGAATACGATTTAGACGAATTTAACATCGTCGCAGTTTCAGATTTCAATATGGGGGCCATGGAGAACAAGTCGCTCAATATCTTCAACGATAAATTTATTCTAGCTGATCCTGACACTGCTACAGATACCGACTACGCATGGATTGAGTCTGTCGTAGCACACGAGTATTTCCATAATTGGACAGGCAACAGAGTCACTTGCCGAGATTGGTTCCAGCTGAGCCTAAAAGAAGGTCTGACGGTCTTTCGGGACCAACAGTTTTCTGCCGATCAACGATCCGCAGCTGTTCAACGCGTCGAAGACGTCAAAAGACTACGCAACACTCAATTCGTTGAAGACAGTGGCCCCCTCGCCCATTCAGTGCGGCCTGAAAGCTATGCTGAAATAAACAACTTCTACACGCACACAGTCTACGAGAAAGGCGCCGAAGTTGTGCGCATGATTCACACGCTCGTTGGGGCAGAGCAATTCCGCAAAGGAATTGACCTTTATTTTGAGCGCCATGACGGACAGGCCGTAACGTGCGAAGACTTCGTAGCAGCGATGGCGGACTCTTCGGGTTTTGATCTGGATCAGTTTCTACTTTGGTACAAACAAGCAGGCACACCAACCATTGAGGCTACTGGTGAATTCAACCCCGATGCGGGGGGGTATAAACTAACACTAACGCAATCATGCCCTGCAACACCGGGACAGCTGAACAAAAAGCCCATGCAGATTCCAATTGCGGTTGGCTTTGTCGATGCTTCATCCGGTTCGTTGGAAACCACACTCGTCGGATCTAACCAGCGCCGACAAGAAACGCATCTCATTTGCATGCAAAATAACGAGGCGGTACTAATTTTTGAGGGGCTTCTCGAGCATCACAAGACAATAGCGGTGTCGTTAAACCGTGGATTCACCGCGCCTACTCTCACCCGCATCAAATCATCACCGGGTCAATTAGCCACATTGATAGTACACGACCCAGACTTAGTATCGAGGTGGACTGCTGCACAGGAATTAGCCGCGACCGTTCTTATGCGCAAGGTGAAGGATCAAGAGCTTCGGAGCGAATTGTCTATTTTTGACAACACATTTGACAAACTCTTGGACCGCGCCATGGATGATCCGGCAACAACAGCCTTACTTCTGGAATTGCCAAGTGAGAAAGCGCTTTCCGAACTTGATAGCCCCATCGATCCGGTAGCCATTTATGATGCTAGGCATTGGCTGAAACACCGAATTGGAGAGCTCTTTTATGATCGTTTTGCGCTCTTACTTGAAGAATGCAGAACCGATGGTCCCTTTGTGCCGTCCGCTCAAGATGCTGGGTTCCGGTCATTAAAGAACATCGCGTTGAACTATATAGTCAGCCGAGGCTCCGCCCCAGATGAGTTGCTCGCGTCTTCGCAATACCAGAGCGCGGACAACCTGACGGACCGAGTGGCCGCTCTACGAAGCCTGAACGAAACGTCGTCCGAACTCAGGCGCACCACACTTGACGCATTCGAGAACCAGTACTCTGGCAATGAGTTAGTCCTTGATAAGTGGCTCATGCTTGAGGCGTCCTACTGTGGCGCGGGTGTATTGGATCGGATTGAGAGCTTGCTCTCTCATCCACGCTACGACAACGAAAACCCGAACCGAATAAGAGCTCTTATAGGAACATTCGCAACGGAGAACACGGTCGGGTTTCACCGCGTGTCTGGTGAGGGGTACAAGTTTGTCGCAGATCAGATAATTTCAATCGACAAGTTTAATCCACAGTCCGCCGCGCGCATTGCAGGAGCCTTCCAGCACTGGAAGAGATACGGCCCCGAACGCGAATCATTAATGCGCCAGCAACTATTAAAAATTCTCGATGTCAGCGGATTGTCTGAGGACGTTGTGGAAATCGTTAGTAAATCTCTGGGTCACTAGGCCTCTTACAGCGAGACAAATCTTTTCGCCAACGCCGGGACAAATGAAGGCGTGCGCACTTGAATATTACAGCCGTGTTGTTCGGCATGGTTTAGAAGTTCAGACAAGTCCCGACAATAAGACCAGTATTCCTCTTCGTAATTGCGCTGCCAGAAACCTTTATGCACACGATGGGTAACCGACATTCGCCCCATGTAGTCGTCTTCCTTAGCGTGCGACCATGGCTTCGTGGATTCTGAAAAAGACATGCCATCGCAGCCGAACACCTGAATGTCGGTTGAGACAGTGCACGCCACTGGTAAAACGAGCATTGTGAAAATATTTGCCGTCGCCGCCGTCAGAAACTCTGATCGTAGATCAAGATTGAAATCTGGTCTGCGGTCGTTACCGATCCCAATAATACGATCATGACAATCTTCCGGCGTCACTGACTTGAAATACGGTACGTAGCCAAGTTGGGTAAACAAGACGCGATCAGAGTTAGATAAAGCCGCGGCCAAATCCTTTCTGAACTGACCAGCATATCTAGATACACCGCAGTGCTGAACCGGATCCCCGCAAAATAGTAACTCCGGCTGGAGAAAGTTTAACGCTTCATCGTCACAAATCGTTGAGTTGCAAACGGCTCTAACAGTATCCCCAAGATCGACTCCTTCTTTGACAACTTGGCCGAGCGAAGGGCCGTTCCCGAATGTACTGATCGCCTTCCCTTGCCAGCGAGCCGCATGTCGTTCGAACTTGAAATATGATTCCTCAACAAGTTTCTTCAACTCATCGGTCGTCCATAACGAATAGGCGAACCTAATGGCGTCCAGCGTCTCCTGCTGCACGGTCGTAGGGTCAATTAGAACGACCTCCGCGTTAAATTGTTGACCCAGCTTCTGAGCCTCCGAGACGGTTGATGAGCGCGCTGTATTCCAAACAAGAATGGCGTCAATTTTGCTCAGATTTTTGTATGAATCGGGTGTTTCAATTACGCTAACTCGCCCACTAAATTTCGGGCCGATATCGGCTATTGAGGGGTCAAAGTCATCGCTAATGAACGGTGTATCGGGACTGAGGCATTCCCCCACATCGATCTGGGCTAAATCTGTTCCAGAATATGGAAATACGAGTTTCGTAATCCGGTCAGCCATTGGCGAAAAATGCCAGATCGCTCGGTAAAGCTGATCGTAAAAGGAAGGGATATCCGGGAATGCCGGATAAAAAAGGATATTTGCCATAGAACCCGGATCGAGAATTGAGACCGCAAAAACACAGATTCTACTGTATTCAGACAAAGTACAAGACTGAGCTACGCGAGCATCAAAAGCATAGCGCGCCGGACCAATTTCTATAGACACCAGGGCCACTACTTTGCGGCTGGGTCACCCAAATTTACGCACTCGAGGCGCTCAGATAGCGAAATTGTTACACGTTTGAGGCTTTCTTCAGGATAGAAAAATGTGCAGTAATCTCGCCGTTGCTCCGTTTCGATCAACCAATAAGGACAGGATAATGGATTTTTTCAGACGCTCATTAATTGGCGCCGTTTCGGCGACAACTCTCATCATTGGATCACTCGCTTCCGCAAATGCTGCCGATAATACCGATATGCGTCTTCGCGCCGCGATTACCGGCGAACATCGATCTGAGGCCAAGGTTGCACGCGATGCCTATCGCAACCCCTATGAAACACTAAAGTTCTTTGGCCTCAAAGAAGGCATGACGGTTCTAGAAATCTTCGCGCAGGGAGCTTGGTATACTGAAGTTATAGCTCCAGTTGTTGCTGGTACTGGAAAATATGTCGGAGCCCTTCCTGACCCTTCGGTTAGCGAGCGATCACAAAGTTCCTTTGATAGATACGCAGCTGCATTTGATGCCAATAGAGATCTGTATGGCGACGCAGAGGCTGCAGCGATAGGGGCCGAGGCCACACAACCGATTGAGCCCGGCACTGCGGATCTCGTGTTAACGTTCCGCAACATCCATAACTGGATGGGTGCCGGCACCGCCGAGAAGATGTACGAAATTATGTACGAATCGGCGAAACCAGGTGGATATCTAGGCGTCGTTGAGCATCGCGGCAATCCTATGATCAAACAGGACCCTAAGGCACGCTCAGGCTACGTGAATGAAGGCTATGCTATTAAACTGGCCGAAGATGCAGGGTGGCAATTGGTTGCCGTGTCGGACATCAATGACAACCCAATGGATGACAAGGACTATGAAGGACGTGTCTGGCGCCTCCCCCAAACACTTCGATATTTTGGCCGGGAAGGCTTTCCTGAACCCACAGGTGCAGATCGCCAAAAGAGCTTAGCAATAGGTGAAAGTGACCGCTTCACGCATCTGTTTGTGAAACCAGTAGAGTAAAAACCTTCAGTAGGCCCTTCATCGATTTTGGTGAAGGGCCGTTTCTGAACTGGACGAATTTGGTGACAATCAGACGATCTTACATTGACTGTAAGTACGGCCAACTCCATGTGCGTTCGGCTTTACCTGAAATTGCCAGCGAGACCGCGATTCCGCTCATCTGTTTCCACCAGAGTCCCCAATCAGGGAAAATATTTACAGAAATACTCGATAGTTTTGGACAGACACGACCTGTATTTGCACCGGACACACCAGGTTTTGGTGAGTCAGACCCTCCGACATCCGCACCCACAATCGAAGACTTTGCGGATGCGATGGAGGAACTCATTGACCACCTCGAGCTTAAGACGTTTGACATCCTCGGCTACCATACTGGCGCGTTGACTGCGACCGAGATTGCAGTGCGAAGGCCTGACCAAGCCAGACGGCTCGTACTCATCGGATTGCCAGTGCTTACCCAACAAGAAATAGATGCATTTTTTGAGCAGCCTTGGCCTGTTCCGATGCTCGAAGATGGTTCGCATATTGCCACAGAGTGGGATCGATCAGTTAAGTGGGCCGGGCCCGGAATGACCCTGCCACTCATCCAGCGTGGTTTCGTAGATAAGCTCAAAGCTGGTGATTGTGCGTTCTGGGGTGGGCAAGCTGCGATGCGATACCCGTTTGCCGACAGACTGCCACAAATCCAACAGCCGATCCTTGCAATTGGTCCAAGAGACGACCTTTGGGAAATATCACCGCGATCTGAGCCACTTATCAAGAATGGATCGTTTGAAAGGTGGCCCGACCAAGGCTTCGGTCTCTTCGATGTCGCCAAGGAAGCAATCGTCGAGAAAATTAGTTCCCACCTCGATCGCTAGGGTAAGCTAGGACTTCAGCTTTGCCAATTAGCCGCGCCGAATCAAACGCTTTTGCTGAACGCTTGAACCGAGTAAAACGTCTTGTAATTCATACACATAGTCATGAGGCACAAATGCCAGACGACGCATCTCAACTTAGTACGATCCCGGTCAAAAACCCTAGAACCGGAGAAATCGATTACCACGTTACGCCTCCGACAACTGATGAAATCGTAAAAGAATGCACATCTCTCAGAGCGGCGCAGGTTGATTGGGCCAACGCGCCGTTGAGCGATCGCATGGGGATCATGCTTAAGTGGGCCGATGCTGTAGAAGCAAATCGCGACGCAATTATAAAAGCTGAATCTA
The DNA here is from genome assembly GCA_018666155.1 of Rhodospirillaceae bacterium. Lineage (GTDB taxonomy): Bacteria > Pseudomonadota > Alphaproteobacteria > Rhodospirillales > Rhodospirillaceae > WLXB01. The sequence continues at coordinate 92,965 of JABJAH010000049.1, forward strand.
AGGACACGGGTCGTTGGCGGCTATCAAGTGAAAGCCCAGATGCCGTCATATGGGGGATTCGTGGATGGTGTGACCGCGCGGAAGGTATAATAGAGAACGCCCTTAGGGTCGGCCAATCGTCAACAATGCCATCAATAAAACTAACGCAGCAATTGGTACCCTACCCGTTACTAGGGGTCATTAGCCCTTGGAACTTTCCTTTAATGCTGAGTTCCATAGACGCAATTCCCGCTCTCATTGCAGGATCTGCAGCGATCATCAAACCCAGCGAGGTGACTCCTAGATTCATTGAGCCCCTAAAGGAATCGATCGCCGCAGTACCTGAGCTTGATCGAGTATTGACCTACGTTGCCGGGGGCGGACAAACCGGGCAGGACATGATCAACAACGTCGATATAATTTGCTTTACCGGCTCAGTTCCTACGGGGCGAAAAGTTGCAGAGGCCAGCGCCCGTAATTTCATTCCCGCCTTTCTTGAACTAGGCGGTAAAGACCCAGTCATTGTTACCAAGTCGGCCGACCTTGAGCGAGCCACGGACGCCGTTCTTAGAGGATCAGTACACGCGACAGGCCAGATATGCTTCTCAATAGAGCGAGTCTATGTTGACGACTCAATTCATGATGAGTTTGTGGATCGATTAGTTGAAAAGACCAACAAAATTTCACTCAATGATTCTGATATCCATAAAGGGCATGTTGGGCCCCTTATATTTGAAAAGCAGGCCGGAATAATTGACCGCCAACTTGATGACGCCATAGCAAAAGGCGCTCAAATTAGAAGCGGTGGGAAGTCTCAGGACATTCGTGGCGGGAAGTACGTTCCGCCAACTGTCGTGACTGATGTTAGCCACGATATGACTCTCATGCGTGATGAAACGTTCGGGCCCGTAATGCCGGTAATGAAATTCTCGTCAATAGACGAAGCCATCGCTCTCGCAAATGACACTGAGTTCGGTTTATCTGCCGCCGTGATCGCTGGCGACGAAAATGAAGCTATGGAAATCGGAAAGCGAATAAATGCGGGCGGCGTAAGCTTAATGGATACGACTCTAACGGGTTCCATCTTGCGTGATGCTGAGAAAACCTCATTTAACTTGTCGGGCCTTGGGGGATCAAGGATGGGTGGAGCTTCGATCCTAAGATTCTATAGAAAGAAGGCACTAATGGTTAACCCGGACATGCCGGTCAAGCTTCAAGATCTACACGAGACCTAGATCAGTGGGGATGCGATTTTCCCAGTCAGGGGGCTCTGAGCCTTTCTATTAGACTTGATGTGTCCCACCGTCCGCCGCCTCGAGCTTGAATATCGGCGTAGAAACCATCAACGAGCGACGCAACTGGAAGACTTACACCGGATGCGCGTGCCTGCTCGAGGCATATACGTAAGTCCTTACGCATCCAGTCTACCGCGAAGCCGAAATCATACTCTCCATCGATCATCGTCGTCGCTCTGTTTTCCATTTGCCAGGATTGGGCTGCCCCTTTAGAGATCACTTCGATGACGGCCCGCATATCAAGTCCGTTAGCGAGACCAAACGCGATCCCCTCCGACAAGCCTTGAACGAGTCCAGCGATACAAATCTGATTCACCATTTTGGCGGTTTGTCCGCTTCCGCTTGGCCCGAGCAACTGAGAATGCTTTGCGTATGCGCTGAATATCGACTCACATCGCTCGAAAGCCGCCTGACTGCCGCCGCACATAATTGTTAGACGTCCATCTTTTGCACCGGCTTCACCACCGGATACCGGCGCGTCAATGAACTCGACACCTCTAGCTACCGTTTTTTGACTGATAGTTGTGGCGAGAACCGCTGAAGTTGTCGTGTGATCGACAAGAATAGATCCAGATGAGAGACCAGCCATCATACCATTCTCACCATGCACGACCGCTTCTACATCTGGGTCATCCCCAACACAGCAAATGGCAACTTCAGCCCCCTCACAGGCTAGCTTGGGAGAATCAGACACACGCCCCTTATTGGTCTTGATCCACGCCGTCGCTTTCTCACCTGTCCGATTGTAAACGGAAACATCGTGCCCATGAGCGGCCAGGTGCCCAGCCATATGAGAACCCATCACACCCAAACCAACAAAAGCTACTTTCATATGCCCCTCACTTTATTTGACCAATACTCGGCATAAGACCAAATAGGAACTGCGGTCCTAAGACTAATTGCCCGACAAATGGACAGTATAGAACCCGTTTCGGGTTTGATGATCAGCGAATTTATAAATGTCGTATTGTCTCCTTGCCTTAGCTTGGTGGACGGACGCACATTATTCCATAAACTCTTTCAATCGGAATCCAATCGATGAAGAAAGTTCTAAAGGTTGTCGCCCTATCCGTTGGGACAGTTCTATTACTCATAGCCATAGTCACGCTCTCGTTTCTTGTTCGAGGTGGCGCTTTCCGAACTGTGTCAACAACGTCACCACGCCAATGTGAGGCCATAGAACTCTCAGCCGGAAGCGCAGAAGACCTTCAAATCGACCGTATGTCTGGCACCGCCCTTCTATCAGTTCTCGATAGAAGAGGCATCGTAGAAGGAAGAGCAGTCAAAGGAACCATTCTCTCTTTACCCTTAGGCAAACAAGAGCCTACTCCTAGCCCCGCCCTTGGTTCACAGCCGGAAGACTTTCGCCCGCATGGTCTCAGTCTATTTAACTCCGAAGAAGGCACTCAGACTCTCGTTGTAATCAATCACGCTCTAGACGGAGAACGCATAGAGATTTTTGAAAGGCAGCCTGACCAACAGCTATTCGACCATATCGAAACACTGTCCACCCCACTGCTGCATGAACCGAATGACTTAGTCGCTATTGGTCCGCGCCAGTTCTACGTCGCAAATGACTCTGGAGCTACGAACGGGCTAGAGCGCGCCGGCGAGATGCTTTTCGGGATTGGACTCTCACCTCTCATATATTTTGACGGCGCAAGTTTCAAAATCGTCGCGGATGACCTCAAATCATCTGGTGGCATCAATGTTAGTCACGATTTATCAGAGATCTACGTCGGCGAAACGGGCGGAGAATCATTTCGCATTTACAGCTTAACCCAAGATGGATCGCTTAATGGTCTCCAGCGCACTGTCGGTCTTCAGAGTGCCGTCGATAATATTGACGTGGATGACAGTGGTGATCTCTGGATCGCAAATCACACTAATACGTTGGCACTCATTAAACATTTTGGAGACGCCAACTCACCAGCGCCAACACAAGTTCAAATGCTCCGTATGACGAAAGAAGGCGAGGTCGAGCTGAAGACAGTATATGAAGATGATGGGAAAGAATTTTCCGCGGGAAGCGTCGGAGCGAGGTTTGGTGATGAGCTCTTAATTGGCTCCATCACAGAACGTAAGTTGCTGAGATGCAGAATCGACGGATAGCGCCTTTATCCTCGTCACTGGAGATCGAACACTCGATGTATAGAAGGACTAAACTGAACCAATGAACTATTTGATCATCGCAACTCGAATTGCTTCATATGCTCTCGCCCTTATCGTGATCATTGCCCTTGGTTTCATCTGGCACTATCGCGATATACCTGCTGACGCGTTAGTCGTGACCTATTCAAGTCCGGATTCAAAATTCCTATCCATCGACGGCGTACGTTTTCATTACCGCGATGAAGGCCCTAGAGACGCGCCCGCAGTCCTCCTCGTGCACGCACATTGGGCAAGCTTAATTATGTGGGATGAATGGGCATCCGCGCTAAGCGATAAGTATAGAGTTGTTCGCTTTGATATGGCCGGACATGGACTTACTGGTTTAGACCCCACTGGTGACTACACTTTAGAACGTGGAGTGAAATTACTAGAGCAGTTCAATAACGCAGTAGATCTAAAGCGTTTCGACATAGTCGGAACATCGCTCGGCGGGACACATGCTATACATTACACGATCAAGAACCCAGATCACGTAAATCGCCTTGTTCTCCTTAACCCTGGAGCCCTCAATGCTGGAGTGCGCGGTCGCGATACAGCCAGCGCTTTACCTTGGTGGATCGATGCACTGACAGTAATCACACCTCAAAGCTTCTTCCAATTTATGCTGGAAGGCGGATACGGTGACCCCAATACGGTTCCAGAGAGTGTCGTCAAGCGGTGGCACGAATTGCAAATGGGAACGGGACATCGGAAAGCTGAACTAGAGCGCACGAGACAGTACGTATCGGGCGATATTGTCGGCAAGATTAAAAAACTATCCGTGCCGACACTGATAATGTGGGGAGAAGAAAACCCAGTAGTGACGGTAGACCAAGCCTACGAGTTCATCGACTTGCTCAAGAACTCACCTGATAGACAACTATCGATCTATCCTGGATTGGGGCACATGGCCGCGCTTGAAGACCCAAAAATTACAGCACGTGACATCAGAAGGTTCTTAGACGGAACCCACAGATTTGACGATTATTCGAAGAAAGAACTTTAGGCTAGTCGGGCGTCAGCTGGGGAATTAACCGCCGAGACTAAGTGGGTCGCAGTATTGGTTTGATCGCTTCAATTGCTGACAAATAGTGTTTGCCTGTCCACGATCCGCGAGGGGTCCGGCCAGCAATCTATAGAAAGTACCCTTGCCGGCGCCCAGGTTAACTCTACGGATCGTAGAATTGAGATCTCCAAGCTGAGATGCGTACTTCCCAGAAATTGTACGCCAACCAGACTCCGCGGCCTGTTGACTGCGATACGACGCCAAATGCAATCCGAGTGCTGCCTGCATCGACTTCGCCGTTTTCGCTTCCCCAGTTTTGGTCGACGGAGTTGTAACACTCTGTCCTCCAACTGTTGGAATTTCCCCCATCGTCAAATACCCATCGATAGCAGCGCGTTCCTGGTCAAACTCAGAATCTGATATCACACCTTCATATCTGAGACGCTCTAGCTGCCCTATCATTCCAGCCGCAGCAATAACATCTTGGGGCGGCGGTGCTGGCGTTGCCCTTGATCTCGGATCGTTTGGAAGAAGCGCGTCTAATATCATACCGCGCTCGATAGAATGCTGTCTTGGGGTTATCACACGAAGTTCTAGTGAACGTTTCAGCGAAGAAAGTCTGGCAGAGATAGCATCGCCACTCGGCACTTCTCGTTCTAATGTCGCTGCAGGGGCGCCATGGCTATAGGGCAATATCGCCCCAACGTTCTCCATCCGGCGTTGCTCGCGTTCACTTCTCGTTACCAGCCCTTCTGCCACCAATCGCTCAAGAATTGAAAACCGTTGCAACACGTTCTGTTGCCCTCGGGTCAAACGAATTTCACCTGGGGAAACTGACGTCGATTCAAAACTCTGTGATGATATGGAAGCGGGTATGAATTCGCGCCCCATGGAACGCGTCTGCACAGTGGCGGAAGAAACTATCCGAGTTTCCGGACTCATTTGCTGATTGAGCAAAGAAAACTGCGAGTCACTCGGGCTATTCATTGGAACTGATGGAAAAGATGTCTCCATTGCGACAGGTTGCTCAACCGGCGCCGTCATAACAGGAGGAACAGAAGGATTTGAAGACACGTTTGGCCGGACTGACATCGTACTTGTGCCGGAGCTCTGAGCTGTTCCACCCGGAGCTGGGACAAGCATCATTGGTCGGCCCGCCTCCTCAACCACACCTGGCATTGCAAGAGCCTGCTGTGACGCCAATGGTGGTGGCGGAGCATTGATTGGATCATTCATGGCTACCGACGAGCCGCTAGAAAGAGACGCAAAACTAGCGTCGCTCATCGAGCTTTCGCGAGCCTGGCTTTGAGTCTGATTAAATGATGCTGCTACCGAGCCACCATCACGGGGTATGAACTCGCCTGGCAATACAGTGGCGGCACCAGGAGGGCGCGCCAACAAATCTCCATACGCGAGTTCATTGATACCCGCGCAGCCTTGCAGGGCTATCAATGAAGCTGCCAAAGCAAAAGCCGGCCGAAAAGCCTGCATATTAGCATCCACCCATCTATACTTCGGTTCTAATAAAATAGGCGCCAGAAAGGCGTATTTAAAAGAACCCACTCCGTTCCCATCGTAAATAATTGTACGAATTTTTTAAGAAACGATTAATTAGGCCGAATCTGAGATGCAAAAATTAGATATCTGGCAGATTACCAAGCATTTGCACCCCGTGATACGATAACGGCACTTCTGCACAAATCTGGCCCTATCGATTTGGGATCCAGATAGCCTGCCCGGGAAGCAGATTCTCACGACCGTCTAACCATGCATTAAGTTGATATATGATTTCCACAGTCGTGTTTTCCCTTTTGGCCAGCATAGCAACCGTATCGTCTCGGCGCGCCAACACTCTCGAAACAGGAAACGAAGCCGGCCCTTCAACCGCTTGAGGTTGTTGCAGCGATGAAATCTCGTCCTCTAGCTTGGTAAGTCGGACCTTTAGATCAGAGTTTTCGGCTTCAAAAGTCTTATGCCGTTCTGATAGAGAGACGTTTTCTTGATTGAGCTCGTCAACTAGGAGTTCAAGGCCTCCAATATGGCTCACCACCATTGACGTGACCGCTACAGAAAAAATGACCGCTGTTACGACCAGAGCCCATGTTCTTTGTAAATTTGACATCATCCATCCCGTCGAAGAATCTCTCTAACTATCCAATGCACTGATTATATATGACGAGCGAGCCTGACCGCACACTAAACGTTTTCAATTTGGAAGGAACCCGTAATTTACTTCCTACGTCTGCGGGCTTACCCAACAGAAAAGGACAATGTTGAAGACTTACTTTTGCTGTTCGTCAACGATGGGAAAGGCGTATTCGCCAACAAATTGGACCTCCATTCCGCAAGATTAAATGGTACATCAAGAGCGGCCTGATTTAGCTGCTGTTTCTGCCCCCCGATCGCCGCCAACAGGTCAGCGTTTTGTAACGTTCTCTGGTCTGCTAGTTGTTGGGCATTGGCATTCGCGCCCGCCATGCCCTGAACTGCGGCTAGTTTTTTCTCATCGTGTCTATATCTTGCATCTAGATTTGTTAGCCGACTCTTCATGGCTAAATCAGTATTGGTTTGATTTGCTTGCTGATCCAGTTGGGCCTGTTGAATGGCGCGCTGTAAACCTGCTTGCTGGTTGCCTTGCGATGCTTGAAGTGCTCGGTTCTGATCTCCTTGAATCAAACCCGCGGCTGAGTTGTAGGCTTGATTCCTGAGTTGTGAAGAAGTGCTACCCACAGTTCGGAGATAATCGTCTGCGACCTGTGCATCTCGTATTGCGTGTCGCCCACCTCCAAACGCACCCCCTGCCGCTTGCTGAAGATCGGACGCATTAACCGTACGTACGTAATTTTGCCCAAGGTCCGCCAAAGATGTGTCGATAACTTGATTCGTATATGGGTTCATGTACGCGTCAATATTCGCGTCCGTAAACTTCTGCGCCGCTACATTTTGGACCGGAGCCACTGTAGCAGTGCGCATAGTGGGCGTGCCTCCAACGGTATTCATGCTGTGTGGCCCCTGCTCGCTGAGCGCTTCAAAGCCCGAAAATCCAAGGTCGTTTGCGGACAGGGGGCTGCCCTGGTTCGCATAGCTTTTGATTATATCAAAACTATTGAGCTGATCATCCGTGAAGCCAGCGACACGTTGAGTCGGTGCATTTTGAAGAAAAGGATCCGTTAGCCGATTGGCAATCGCAAGATTAGCTTGCCCAGCCTGTGAGACCCACGGTACCAATGATTGAGTTGAGCTACTTCTGCTCTTACTCTTGCTGCCACCAAATATACCACCCATCTTAGATATCCTTTATTCCAACGCTAAATATTTCTTCATAGCCGAGTTCACGAAGCCACCCTCGCCGGCCGCAGTACTCAACTCGGTTGCAACCCTGCAGTCGTGCTTTTTCGATGAGACAGGTCTCAGTATTCCGTAAATCTTCAAGGTCCCCTCCCGCCAACAGAAAAACGAAAGCCCGTGCCGCTGGATAGTCAACGATTGTGTGGACCACGGCGGAATCTTGGGTTGGATAAAGTTCGTACTCGCCAGCCACCAAAGCGTCGACGATATGCACCTCTGAAAAGAATCGCTGGCTTCGCTCTAACGCGGGCAAAAGCCACTTACGGCAACGCACCCATTCAGTTGCCAGATTCATTAACGAGTTTTTTGTGTTTGCCGGACGTCCGCTCTGAGCACGCCAAAGCGCATGAAGGATGGAGCAGCATTTCCCTCAATGAGAATGCTGATATCCCTTCCCTGCCCACGGAAGTCGAGCTTCTTCGTATTAGCGCTCACTTCGAAGGGGCCGTACTCTATCGCGCTATCATTTGGGTACATGCGTGCCTTAACCGTCAACATGACACCACCTACAAGATCCTCGAAATCCGGCACAATGCCATATACATGTTGTGACGTGCCCTTGGACCCGACGGCCGCGTTGAGCACCGGACAGCGATACCAAGACGACGGTGAAAACGGCACGTGATAGCGGCGGCGCACCGGTTCAAGGATTTGGCTGGCAACCCGCACCAGGCGGGGCAAAAGGACTGCGGGCGGCGTGTTATCGATCCCCTTGCGCTCGGCAAGCTGGCTCTTAGCCGCTTCCGCCAGGGTAAAATGATCTGAAAGATGGGTCATAGGAAAACTCTGGTGTGGCCCGCGGGATAGATGGTCGCGCCCCTCACCCTTCGCGCAGCTGCTGATTCAGCACTGTCATATGTCGTGCCACGCTGAGGCGGAACCCGTTGGACTGTGCAGCGGCGTTGACCTTCTCGGCCTGGGCCTTGTTTTCTTCGAGCTTGCGTTCCAGTTGCTTCAGCAAGACCCAGGGAGATTTGAGCTTCATCGCGTTCATAGAATGCTCTCTCGCATATGGATTTCGAGGGCCGTCAGGGCCTTAGTATTGGCATCGATGGAATCCAGGGCGCGCATCGCGAATTTGTAAAACAACAGGATGGCCAATCCGGCCAGGGCAATACCCGGCGACGCCTTGGCGATTTCAAAAAGGAGGTCCATGGGACCGATCGATAAGGGGTCTAGACGGCGCGTTGAATTGGGCTTGAGCCTGTCAGAGGCGAAGCCACCAGGTCGCCAGTGTTGTTCTCAGCCGCATAGGTCCGTTCGCTAAGAACCGGGGCGCGGCAAGAAAGAGGGCCTGCCCAAAACAGAGCAGGCCCTAAGTAAAATGAGGAGAGAACCGATATATCTAAGAAAATGCAGGTCAAACGATCTAGGACCCACACATCAGCGCTAAACATAAAAATTATCGGTAACGCCGAAGATGTGAATTATGTCAACTTTTATTGCATATTACAAGATGTTTTTTTCTCTTTTATGAGTAATATATCCATCAAGGCTTGTCGCAGCCCATCAAGCACCTGTTTGCGAGGCAAATCAAAGGCCGAGGATAGTGCGTATGGGCTGTTGTTCTCGTTGACGATGCGCTCAACCACGCTCAGCGCTGTCAATTTAGGGCGTCGACCCACAAGCTGCCGACTCATCTCTCCCGCCCAGGGACGGTAGACCTTGCTCCATAACTCGGACTCACTATCACTGAGCCGCTCTAGTGGGGCCTGAGGCAGACTTCGTGCCGGCAGAGGGGCCGCGGCTTGGATTCTCGATTGAGGGAACATGCCGCGCGTCAAAGCCAATGAAAAACTGAGTATTTTTCGGGCCACGCGCTCTTGATCCGGGTTTAGCTCGCCTTGCTTGAGGAGATCGCTGACTTGATCGCGTTGCAGTTTAGCGACGGTCTCTGGGGTCGGTGCGATGGCCACCTCGGCCCGACGTGGTCGACCGCGTTTACACACAGGGATTAATCCCGTCATTCGGGCCTCCTTATAAATGAGATGTATGGAAGAGACGATTCAGCACGCCTGATTTGCAACGGCGGTGAGGTTCAAGCGTTAAATATTATAAATAACAGCAGCACACCGTCCAACTTTAGCCAAAATTGGCGCACACATTGACAACGGAGCTTAGAAGATGAACAATGCGCAGAGTATAATGCATTATTTACTATATCGCAATGCAATCCTGCACCTAACAGGGATGCGAAATAAACTATGGACGGCACTCAGACGAACTCACCCCTTCCCGATGAAGCGCTGACGGCGCATCAACGGGAAACACGCAAACTCGTTCAGGCCATGATGGGCCTAACCGGTCAGACGGCCAGTGGTCTCGCTCTTGCAGCGGGCCTGACGCCGTCGACGGTCAACCGGTTCATGCATAAGCCGGTGCGCCACACCCTCAGCCAGCGCACCATGCTGGCCCTCCTCACCGAAACGTTCCTCACTATAAGAGAAAAGCCTCCGTCCGAATGGGACCGGCGCGCTTTGGCCGATCTCATTCCCGCTCTATCGGTCTATGAACAAGGCATTCTTGAACTGGCGCCTGATGTGGAATCGGTCATTAGGCAGGCCCGCGCCGCCGCAGGGCCCCAGTCGGGCCTATCGCACTACGCGGCCGAGCCAGGCCCGACACCCAATCTGCCCGTCGTGCTTGTTTCCAGCCAAGACATCAACGTAAACGATGGCAACTTCGACGCAGCGCCAATGCGCACGCAGCGCCCTCCGTTTTTATGGAGCGACCCCCTCGCCTTCGCCATCTTGATGCCTGATGACACCTTGATGCCACGCTATGACGCTGGCGATATGCTGTACGTAAGCCCTGCCCAATCTCTCGATGGTCCTAAGGTAGACGTCGTTTTAGCGCGATCTGGAGGAGGCTTTATCGTCGCTCAACTGGTCGCAGTAACCGCCCATTCGATTGCCATCGGCACACTTTATCCGATCGCCAATGAGTTTTATGACCGCTCGAAGATGAGTGGCGCGTATCGCATCGTCGGCACTCAACGACTTCAGTAGGCGTTAGTGATGCAATGTCGCTGTGACCGGGGTTAACGGCCCCGCAACCTCGAAAGCAACTTCTTCGTGTTTTGGCGTCGCTAATCGGATTTTCGGGTCATTCGACAACCCAAATGGCTCTGCCGGCAGCCCGATCCAGTTTTTGTCGAATTTTCTGTCCGTATCTTCATCCTGATATAGCGCGATTGCGTACACACCCGGAGTAAGGACTGGGATCCACATCAAGGTCTCGCCCTTGATCGCCGGTACTCTCACTCTGTCGAGATACTGCCCCTTACCAAGAAATTTTTCAGGGTCATCGCCATGTAGATCGGCCGTAATCGTACCGATAGACTTTCTCACATCACGGATCGAAACCAATATGGAGTAGGGCGCCGCGCCACACTCAGATTGCTCAATGGCAACCGATTGCGAAACCTCTTGAGCCTTTAGTGGTGAGAAGAATGCTGCCTGAGGTAACAAAAAGCTACACAACAAGAGTGTTCCAAAACACACTCTCTGATTTCGGTTCAGCATTGATCATCTCCCCACAACCAAGACAATTTTTTGCACAGATATTTCTTAATAGGGTGATAAAATCACCAATGCTACAAAGCTCTAGCATCGCGGTTTGCAACGACTTTTCACGGGATGCCGCTGTTCATGGCACGCTAACTGCGAGACTTAGACAAAGGGACTATTGGGTATGGCGACTAATAAAAACGTGACTTCCGCTGCTGAGTTCGCCGAGCAACTTGAAGCCATCAAGAAAAAGCGCGGTTACCTCATGCCTCATCATGGCTTGCTTGCATTGACCGCCCCTGAACTCTTGGCCGGCTACGACGCCTGCTATAGCGCTCTGACATTGAAACAAAGGCAGCTCGCACCTATTGAAAAAGAGTTCATCTGGCTTGGAATCTTAGCTGCGCGGGAGGAATACTTAGCCACCCAACATGTTACCAAGTTTCTCAAGGCTGGCGGGACGGCTGCCGAAGTGATTGCTGCCGCGCAGCTGGCGGCGTTAGCGCGAGGGGCTAGCTCACTCAGTTTCGCATCACAATACTGGTGCGACCAAGTCCCAGAGATCGATGGATCGTCGTTTTACTTAAACACCCTGCTGAAGCTAACAGATGGCACTCCAGTGGAGCGGCCGCGGCTTCATCTTGCCATGATCGCGATACATACATCGCTACGCAACTGGCAGGAGCTGAAGTGGCATATCGCATGGGCTTACGATGAAAGCGTTTCGGAAGAGTACATCGCAGAGGCTATGAGCTACTCGATGTTCACGGGCAGCATCCCTTACTTCATTGAAGGGTGCGAAGTATGGAGAACTATGATTGCTAGCGGTGATGTTCAGGCCAGCGAAGCGTTCCACCTATGGGCAACAACAGACCAATCTGGACCCAGCACTGTCAAATAGATGGCGGTCCGTATCTCGTTACGTCGTTAGTATTCTAGTCGTCTCACGGCTTCACAGTATTTTGAAAAACGGGTTCTTAGATCCGCGAAATTGCTCGTCGCGACGGAATAGTCAACATCCACCGGCACCTTGAGCTCTAATACGTTCGAGTAATCCCGCTCGGTTCGTGTGACCCTAAAATACTTGTCCGTAGCAGCGTATTGGATGTGCCTATCTAGGGTGAAACGAAGCCCAGACGGTGTCATAAAATACTCTCTAATGTACGAAATCAACGCTACCGGAATCATTTTTGTCTTTCTGACACTGCTAATCAGATCAACCAATGGCTCCTGCTCCAAATCTGATACTCGGAAAGAGTCTTTTTCCCGATGATTTGACAGCGTGCTCTTATTCTCTACAGCACCAGAAAGTCGCGTACGTATCATTCTCGATCCGTACCATCTCAGTCGAGTCTTCTGTCTGGGAACGGACCCTTCTTCGCTGTCATTGAAGTCATCCATATCGCGGGTATCAAAGTAGATAGAATTGATAGACCGCGTTGGGTACGCACGCGACGCGGATTGCTCACTAATGATCTTTCTTAGCTGGGTGTAATCCCCAATGAATTTAACTTCATTCCGCATAGCCGAGCCTACTCAAATTCACAGACACGCGGGCCATAGAGCCAATCAAGGACTTCGTCTCGTCAATCAAAAACTCTCCCGGGAGGCCTTTCCAGCCAACGAAGAACTTACACGGCGTTGCAAAATCACACTTCGCCAAGCCGGCTCGTAGCTGTTCACTTACTTCATCATTCACGACAGAGCCCGGACCTTCAGTCACACTCAATATATACCCTGCCGGGCGAGCGTCTTCAGCAACGACGCTGATACCCCTTTCCGTGACGCAGATCTCTACACCATTGATTTCGGCTAAATACAGGCATGTTGAAGCTGATTCCAATTCCAAGCGTGAGGCTTCATCGGTATCAAAATTCGCGCAAGCTGTTGCCTTACCAACTATCAAATCTGCGCCGTTGTATTCCTGCTTTTTCCGATAAACTGCAGCGCACGTCGGCACCGACGACTCATCTGACGCCATATTAGACACGTACAGTTCAGATGTGTCTTTAGAAGCTAGGCCGACCGTAGCGTTGCTGATATTCGCCACACCAATCGCGACGCGGGCGCGCTCACCAGCGCTCACTGCTTTATCACCGCAATTCTTTAGATTGGCCTGCGCGACATTGTAATACCCCGCCGATAAATCTAGGCAGTCGTTGCCGGCACCGGAAACACTTAGGTCCTTGATATCAATACGAGAGAAGTCAGCATCGATCGCGTCTGATGACGCATTCGTAACGCTCACCTTAGAGAGGAATCCACTCGCCCGAATAAAGTTGAGTGAGTCCTCGCAGCCGCCTCCATCAACGTGGATGCTGCCACCAGAAAATACTGTGTCCATGAAAGTGAGGCACGAGGTTAGAAGATGCCGATCGTACCGTGCATCCTCTTCACTTTCAGAAACATCTAACGCCGCAAAGGGTATTTTAGCATCTAGCGTAAAGTCAGCCGATAGTTTCGATTGGTAGATCACCAATCTGGACGTGGTGGCATCCTCGTAATTTACTGCGAGGCCTTTATGTGCGGGGCTGAGCTTCACAAAGAGTGTCGCATTCTGAGGCACGGATAAAGTTTCGACCGAAGGCTCCAGCGACAGAATAGTTGCGGACCCAGGTGAGTATCCGTCGTCTGATAGCTTTCCAACGACCGCTGGAAATACGTCATAAATTCCGCTGGTGACAGGGTCACCGTTTCCGACGACATACTTTCGCTTCTCGACAAATTCTAAAGCTCTGCAGTCTGACAGCGTCCGATTATCCACGGATGCAATACGGCAGGTTTTGACACTGTCATCTGTCGGGTCATAACCGATGATCTCCGGTCGAACGTCGGGATAGGGTGTCAGCGGCTGGAATGCGTAATAGTCTCTCAGTGACATTTCGTGAGCGTTGACCGTTTCTGGTAGGGTAATGCGCTCCGCGTTACTAAGGATCTCCGATGCAACACATCGCATGGCTGGCGATAGATATTCCTTGGTCCTAAGTCGGAATTTCCACGCGAGGCGGTCTAAAGCGATTTGGTCTTGCCGACTTATCTCGACAGCATCCGAAGGCTCACAGTTAGTAATATTGACGTCGCCATCGACATACACGGGGACATGCACACCATAAATCGGATCATAAATTCTTTTCCGATTGTGCTCATCCAACCCATGGGGCGCGTAAACCCTATTGATCTCGTCGTAATCGGAACCAAGCACTTTTTCTATATTAAACGCCTTTAATGCGATCAATGCAGAGATATCGTTCTTTACGAACGAAGCATTATCAACTTTGTAGCTCTCGAAACGCGACCAATCATCCGTGATGCACTCGTTATTTTCATTGCGATTGCTCAAGCAGTTTTCGTTATCGGTTCGCCACGCGACATTAGTCCAATGCTGTCTTTCATCCGACTCAACAATAGGGCTTTCACGAAACTTGAAACGCTCTAGAAATTCTTTGTCTGCTGCTTCTTCAAATATGGCGGGATAGGACACGTAGTCATTGAAGTTAACTGTGATGAGCTTCCTAAAGGGGACTGGATAGCCCAACTCTTCCATCAATATTGACCAGAAAATCTCTCCGCTACCTCTTCGTGTCCGCGGTAACAAAAGCCGAAACTTAACAATATTCCCGATGTTTTCGTTCTTAAGCTCAACAGATAGGGACGAGCGCACGCGGTCTAGGTCTAGATGATCTTTCCAGTCACCTGTAATCCTGATCTTGGACGTACTGAATACGTTGCGACCAAGCGTATCCTGGAACTGCACATTTGCGCTGATCTTGTTCTTGTACTCTTGGCGGATCGTTAAGCTGGAATCTGCCACTGCGGAAGCAAGCTGAGTCCAATACTTTTTCGTATCTCTACCAACGGTGAATATTGATATCTCATCTGGCACCTGGGGTTCGAAAAGAGCGTCTCCCACCGCAGCAGAGGCACTGCCAGTCAGCGCGACAACGACTAGAAAAAAATGAAGGAAATTTCTCATCACCACCAGATTAACTAGTTCAGAGAAACAGAAAGAACATTTTGCCTGTCTTTAAGTTTTGCCTGCGCATCTAGTGCTGATTCTAAAGTGTCGAACCGCAGATGGATGTTGGTCTCTCTCTCACCGTCAAGCTGTCGAGAATCAACCGACACAACCTGTCCGCCTATATCAAACAGACGGGCGTTATCAGATATGTCACCTGAAACAGAAATGAGAAGATCAGACGTACTCTTTTTCTCGCTGTCCTTAAACACCACGCTCTTTGGCAGCGCCTTAACCGCGATCGCATAAACCGGGGCCAAGAGAGTTAAGAACGCGAAAATCCCGAAGGCGTAAGTCATGTTAACGCCACCAACCACGCCGATTGTTATAAGTGCAAACAATAATGCTAAGTCGTACTGACTCTTAACAGGTGTTCGATACCTGATAATTGATAGGGCACCAATCATCCCCAAAGAGAGAAAGAAATTGGACGCAATAACCGACGTTATAACCAAAGCCGTCGGCGGCAACATGATCGACGTGAGTAGGGTATTCTGATGACGGAGATACGGGTTGAGTATGAACCCATGCACTAAGAAAAGGATCGCGCCCATCGCAGATACCGCGAACAGATTCATCACCACGGTTTGAATGTCTAATGTCACAGTATCACCCCAAACAAAATTCAATTATGGACGCAACACGATGGCTGTCACCGTCGCGTAATAATTCAGACTTGATACTATAATAATCGGCGCATATGAAGCGCACCTATCCTGGACTTGAGCATCACCTAGACTAAGCTGGCTCTACACAACCGGCTACCTGAGCGAAATAACTACACTATGCCTAGGGATGGGATTGGTAGCGGAGGAGAGATTTGAACTCCCGACACGCGGATTATGATTCCGCTGCTCTAACCAACTGAGCTACTCCGCCCCACGTCGAAAACGGGCGATTTCTTAGCCTTCGCCCGCTCCATTGTCAAACTTAAGCAATAACCTAAACCGTTACCGAGTCTTTCACAGCAAGATACTAGGCCTGAAGACCTGCAACGCCTTCATTTCTCTTATTGTGAGGAACAGTCATATTTGTTCCTCCCGCCATTATCCAGCCCCCACCCAAGACTTGATCGCCATCATAGAACACACAGGCTTGCCCTGGTGACACGCCATAGAGGGGCTCGTCGAACGATACTTTCGCCTGCCCCGCTCCAGCCCCCTGTGAAATTAAGGCGGACACGGGTTCATGGGTATTGCGCACACGCGCTTGTATTCTCATCTCGGTTTCTGGCACACCGCCAGGCGCACCGAGCCAGTTGACGTCGCGCACTTCAATCTCATGTTTAGCAAGGTCAGCTCTTGGGCCGACCACGACCTCATGGTCAGCCAGCCGAATTTCAATCACGTAGAGAGGTTCGGCCTCACCTCCAAGACCCAGCCCACGGCGCTGACCAACTGTATAATTTTCAATACCGTTGTGCTCGCCCATATCATGGCCATCAACATGAACGAAGCGGCCTTGGCTTGCAGCGCCTGAACCGAACTTGTCGACAATATTCGTGTAGCTGCCCGTCGGAACAAAACAGATGTCTTGGCTATCGGCTTTATCCGCAATATCCAAATCAAACTTCTCGGCCAATACCCTGGTCTCTGCCTTGGAAATCTCACCAAGTGGAAACCGAACGAAAGCGAGTTGCTCCGGGGTTGTCGCAAATAGGAAATAGGATTGATCTTTGCTTTGATCGACAGCGCGATGCAGCGAGACAGCCTCTTCGTCTTCGGCCCGTCGAATATAGTGCCCAGTCGCAAGCGCCTCAGCTCCAAAGTCTCGAGCCGCATCAATCAGGTCCCTGAACTTTACTGTCTGATTACACAGGATACAGGGGATAGGTGTTTCCCCACGCTGATAGGATTCCGCGAAGGGAATGATCACGTCTTTCTCGAAACGTTTTTCGTAGTCTAGGACGTAGTGTGGAATACCGACCTTATCCGCCACCCGCTTCGCGTCATGGATATCTTGCCCGGCGCAACAGGTCTTGCTTTTCGAAGTCGCAGCACCATGGTCATAAAGCTGCATTGTCAGACCAATGACGTCATAACCTTGCTCTACCAGGAGGGCCGCGCAGACCGAGCTGTCGACGCCACCTGACATCGCGACAGCGATCCGCGGCTTCGAGCCAGAGGTTGGTTTTTGCACAGATGTCATAATGGACGGCTTATAGTTCCGAAGCCTCAAAACTGCAACGAAACAGTGCTCCAGCGCTCGTGGGCTAATCCAACATATTGTGCGTTTCTAGGGGTAAGTGGACAATTAACCCATCCAGACCTTGGTCTAGCCTAAGTTGGCAGCCTAAACGTGATGTTCTGGTGAGCCCGTTGGTCAAATCCAACATGTCTTGCTCTTCTTCACTGGCCTCAGGAAGTCTCCCATACCACTCCGATTCCACGATCACGTGGCACGTAGAACAAGCCATCGCCCCCTCACAAGCACCTTCAATATCTATATCGTTGGCATGCGCGATCTCCAGCACCGATTGCCCTTCTGCAACATCGAGATCAGTCCTCTTCCCTGATGGACTGACGAAACAAATCTTCACCACGCAGCGCGCTCCCACATCAAACCATTAATATTCACTTTGGCGTCTCTTATAGAGGCGCTCATAGGGTTGCCCAAACCGCCACAAACTTTTCTAGATCATGCCAAGACGTACCGACACCGATGCTAATTCTGATCGCGGATTGAGCCATGTCCTCGGATGCTCCCATGGCCAGAAGCACGTGGCTTGTAGAAACTTTACCTGATGAGCATGCGGACCCCGCGCTGACCGAAAAGCCAGCTAGGTCCAGTTTTATAAGTTGACGCTCACTGGATATTCCAGGAATTGCAATATTTGTCGTGTTCGATATACGAGACCCGTTCTGACCGAAAATGCACACATCTGGTCTAGCCTCCAACAGAGCTGCTTCCATCCGATCACGAAGTTTACCAACCCGTTCCACATCACTTTTCTCCGCGGTAATGCGCGCGGCCGCGCCGTAGCCGGCTATGCCTGCAGCGTTCTCAGTTCCGGATCTGCGCTTTTTTTCCTGCCCTCCACCAATTAAAACCGGCTCAAGCGCGACGTCGGTGTTCGTTGCAAAGCAGCCTACGCCCTGTGGGCCGCCAATCTTGTGTGCAGAGAACGTAAGGAAATCGGCGCCAAGAGAATTAAAATCTACCGCAAGCTTGCCAGGACCCTGGACTGCATCGCACAACACAAGCCCGCCTCGCTCATGCACCAAATCGGACGCTTCTCTTACCGGCTGTATGACACCGGTCTCGTTGTTCGTTAGCATTACGCACAATAAGAACGGCGCGTTATGTTGCTTTAGGACGTCCTCGAGTTTGCCCAGATCAAGCTGACCGTCTTCATCGACAGGAATCTGGTGCTGCGGATCGGTATATTCCAATACAGACGGGTGCTCGACCGCGGAACAGTAAACATTCGATACCGCACCGCTGTCCAAAAGCCCGCGAATGACGGTCGTGTTTGCTTCCGTGCCACCGGACGTGAACGTGATGGATTGCGATGGAAGACCGATAAGGTTGCTAACGGAATCACGGGCGTCTTCAATAGTGCCCCTCACCGACCGTCCTTCTGCATGGACCGACGACGCGTTGCCTAGATCACGAAGCGCGCTAGATACAACATCAACCACCTCAGGATAAACCGGGGCCGTTGCATTATAATCTAGGTATATTCTGTCATCTGGGATCGCCATTGCGATCCGGTTATAACAAATTATTCGGCCGCATGTGCCGCAGATTCTGGCCGAAATTCCAAATTCTGAAATGACCCATCAAGTAGGTCCTGCAAAGAGACCGTCCTAAACAGGTCTAGAACCTGGAGATGCATCACCTGCCAGAAGTGGCGGGTATCCCCGAAATTGCCCGCGCCTTCTGTGCCAGCGTCTCGAGCAGGAGTGTTCGTCTCATCAACGGCATCAATAATATCTCCGGTGGAGATGCTGCCGGCGGGTCTGGCCAACAAATAACCACCGCCAGGTCCCCGTACGCTGAGGACGAGCCCGCGGCGACGTAGAGCGGCAAAAATCTGTTCAAGATAGGACAGAGAAATCGACTGCTTCTCCGCTAAAATCGCCAAAGAGACTGGCGCAGCCGGAACACGGCGCGCTAGCTCAACCATCCCGTTGAGTGCCAGCTCAGCCTTAGTGCTTGGTTTCACGTTACAAAGTCCGATTCTATGTATGAATTGACTCCTTTTACGGACGGGCTCGACTGTCGGATCAGTCGATATTATATTTTAATTCCAATTGGTTAGAGCTTCTGCCATAAAACTTTGGTATAGCTCGCCTCCAATATCTACTTGGCAATGGAGCCATGATTCCCTAGATAGTGGCGATATTCCTATTCAAGCTGGCTCTCTAGCCGGTAGATCAACGGACACAAAATGCCAGAAATTATTATCAACGGTCCCGAAGGCCGCCTTGAAGGCCGATACCATCACGCCGAAGATCCCAAGTCACCGCTCGCCATTATTCTGCACCCACATCCTCAGCATGGCGGCACGATGAACAATAAGATTGTTTACAATCTCTATTATATCTTCGCGCGGCGTGGATATTCGGTCCTTCGGTTTAATTTCCGAGGTGTTGGCCGTTCCCAAGGCGAATTCGACAACGGCATCGGCGAACTCTCAGATGCGGCCGGCGCCCTTGATTGGATGCAATCGATTAAGCCAAATGCCAGCGCATGTTGGGTCGGGGGATTTTCGTTCGGGGCGTGGATTGGCATGCAGCTTCTAATGCGGCGTCCAGAAGTTGAGGGGTTCATTTCAATAGCACCGCCAGCGAACATGTATGATTTCTCGTTCTTAGCCCCATGCCCGTCATCGGGACTCATTGTCCAGGGAACCAACGATGACGTCGTTCCCGAGCCCTCAGTTGAGAAGCTTTGTAACAAGCTCGCACTCCAGAAAAATATTACCGTCGACTACAAGCTGATCAAAGGTGCCAACCATTTCTTCAATGACCATATGGACCAACTCTCCAAGTCAGTTGACGACTATATGGATGCCCGTGACCTTCTAAAGGCCCAAGCACACTCATAAAAATAGGTGCGTTTGGGCTAATTAGCGGGATTGGTGAGTGAGCCACCGGTCAAAGCTGCGTTAACGCCCGTAGTCTGGGTGAACGTCAACGGAAGTCCTCTCATGCTTCTGACGGCCATAAATGCAAACGCTTGCGCTTCGATCATATCGCCGTTCCACCCCTCTTCCTCAACTGGAAGAACCGGACACGGGCTCGCCAAATTCAACTGCTCCATCAACGTCTTATTGTGTCGCCCACCGCCAGTAACGTATAGCGCGCTGGGCAGGCCCGGACATTGCTTCAAACCGGCGACTATGGTTCGCACCGTAAATGCTAAGAGAGTTGCCGCACCGTCACTGGGACTCATACCAGACAGCGCCTGCAGCGAAAAATCTGATCTATCTAAGCTCTTTGGATAATCGAGCGTGAAATACTGGTGCTCTAGAAGTTTACCAAGCACTTTCGAATCCACATTGCCCCGCCGCGACAATTTTCCTTCATCGTCGAAGCGTTTCCCGGTTTTCTCTTCTACCCAAGCGTCCATCAGACCGTTTCCTGGACCAGTATCAAATGCGATCAAATCATCGGGGCCAGGCCCTATCCATGTAATATTAGATACCCCCCCAATGTTAATGATTGCCGCCGGTTTGAGCTTCGAATTTAGCATTGATGCATGAAACACGGGTGCAAGTGGTGCACCCTGCCCACCTGATTCGACATCATGAACTCGAAAATTAGCCACGACCGGAATCATTGTCTCGTTGGCCAGCTGATCTGGATCACCAATCTGCTGCGTTATTCTAATCGCCGGCCGATGGAGTGTCGTGTGTCCGTGGAAACCTATAATTTGAGGCGAATCCCATTTGCCTTTTGCGCCATCACCCGCGGCCAAGGCCCGGACACAATCGATATGAAACGACGTAAGGTCTGCAATAAGGCTCGCGTCGGTAGTCAGTGTGTCGGTACGAGCGGCCTCTTCAACCGCTTGTTTGAGCCGCGCCCTAAAATCGTCTGGGTACGGAACTGAGAGGGACGGCCCAACGTCCGACACAGTCTCTCCATCTGTTTCAATTAGAGCGGCATCCACACCATCGAGGGATGTTCCGCTCATAAGACCCAGAGCTATAACGGTTCCATTTGATTCCGATAGGTTCATCGTTGCCCTCTCAACTACCCCATGATATCCACGCATTAATGACTACTGGCTACCCGTAATAGCTTAGCCAATTGATTTTCCAAGTGGAAACGTGTCCATGACTTCCGTTTCGAAACATAAATCAGAACTGATAAATGTCCTTTCACAACGAGGATTTCTGCATCAGTGCACTGATATCGACAAGCTTGATGAATTCGCCGCTGCGAATGTTGTCACTGCCTACAATGGTTTTGACGCGACCGCAGACAGCCTACACGTTGGCCATCTCCTTCCAATCATGATGCTGCGGTGGATACAAAAGACTGGCCATCGCCCGATTGCTCTTATTGGTGGTGGAACCACAAAAGTTGGCGACCCTTCTGGTAAAGAAGAAACACGCCTATTGCTTGATGACGTTGCAATTAACAAGAATATCGCAAGTATTCAGAAGACGTTCGAAAAGCTGATTACATTTGGCGAAGGGAAAACCGACGCCCTTCTTGTGAATAACGCCGAGTGGCTTGATTCCTTGCAGTACATCCCCTTTCTAAGGGACGTTGGGCAACACTTCACGATCAATCGAATGCTAACGATGGACAGTGTTCGGCTTCGGCTAGATCGAGAACAGCCACTCACGTTTCTTGAATTCAATTACATGATTCTGCAGTCATATGATTTCCTGGAGTTGAACAAAAGATACGACTGCAATCTCCAAACAGGCGGCTCAGACCAATGGGGTAATATTGTTAACGGGATCGAACTTGGCAGAAGAGTAGCCAAAGCAGAATTGTTTGGCCTGACGTGCCCGTTAATAACAACATCCTCTGGCGCCAAGATGGGAAAGACGGCATCAGGTGCGGTGTGGCTCAATGAAGAGCGCCTGTCGGCGTACGACTACTATCAATATTGGCGCAATACAGAAGACCCAGATGTGGGTCGCTTTCTAAGACTATTTACAGAACTTCCATTGGACGAGACAGAACGCCTTGAGAACCTGAGCGGTGGAGAGATTAATGAAGCCAAGAAAATACTGGCCTTCGAAACCACCGCATTACTTCATGGCGAGCCAGCAGCCGTCGCGGCGCAGAAAACGGCTGAATTGACGTTCGAGTCTGGTGGAACCGGCGATAGTTTGCCGAGAGTAGACATAACAGAAACCGATTTGTCCGAAGGAATATCTCTAGTAGACGCCCTTAAATTGACGAACCTTTGCAAGAGCAGTGGAGAAAGTCGGCGCCTTGTCGCAGGTGGTGGCGCGAAAATAAATGGCGAAAAAATAGCAGAAGATTCATACGTTCTGCAGGCCAGTGATTTCTCAAACGGGGAGATGAAACTATCCTCGGGTAAGAAACGCCATGCGGTAATCACACTTAGCTAAAATTCTCCGCAACCGATAGAGCATCTCCGCTAATTCAAAGCAGGCTCAGCAACATCCGGCGTCAATTGCACGGAAGGCGGCGGGTCAAAGACGCGGAAAATTTGCCGGAGGAAACCCGGGGTCAGAGTTGCGAGTGGATTCACAGTGATTTCCCCACCCTCCGGATTTCCGCGCATAGTATAGGTTGCGGCGAAAATACCTCCACGCTCTTCTCCACCTGTTAATAGTGGACCGAGAATAGGGATACCACCGAGTGCACTATTGACCGCATACGCAGGGATTATTGTCCCATCGCCATCGAGCGTACTCTTATTCGCATCATAAGTTCCCTGGGCCGTTAAACCGAGAGAAGGACCGTACATAGCGCCCTCCTTAATCGTGAAGGCTCCATTCGAGTAGGTAAACGGGACGTTGAGTTCCGAAAAGGAGAGCCCATTACCATCTAATTCATCGACAATCCCTGTCAGAGACGCGACAGACAGTAGTCTGGCCAGCAAAGGCGCATCGACGATCTTAAAAGTATCCATGTTCAAGCTGCCTGAGATCGCCCCAGTTTCACTTACAGTTCCTGAGACTGTTAACTTGCCATCCCTAAAACCATCACCTAAGCCCAAAGATCTTAAAACTGCTCCACCGTTAGCACTCGCCGCCTCGAATACTCTTGTCTGATCTTGGGGCTGCATCGTCAGTGTAAACTCATCCGCACCTGCCACCTCGGCATTCAAAACTATCTCTGAAATGCCGGCCGCTCCTTGGACTACTTTAGCGTCTACATTGGTCATATGGCCCGAATTTGAGAGCAACACTTGATCCAGTTGGCCATTAAATCTGAAGGACAATCGCGAGTCATCTCGATCTGGGTCGCCGAAGCTTCTCGCGCTATTGTCGCTTCTTAGGCTGGACCAAAAGGAACGTCCATCAAGGGATTTTCCTCTAAGCGCGATATCGAACACGCCGTCTTGAGAACGATCAGCCATCATTTCGAACTGACTTTCTCCAATGCGGCCTTGATCAAGGCTGACCGAACTTATTTCGGCACCCTGTAGAAACTTTATATCACCGCTGAACTGCAGAGCCGCTTCTTCTGAAACTGCTTCGAACTGACGAATCTCGCTAATCACTCCATCCGATAATAAAATCTCCGCCGACACTATTCCTTTCATATCAGTCGGCTTCCGCCAATTCAGAGAAGGAACACGAAGTTCCGCAGACTGCACATCAGCCTCCACCACCACAACACTGTTCGCGGCTTCGTCAAGCGTGTAAATCGCTTCAAGCCTTATTGGGCCGTCAACATACGGTGGCGCGAATATGGCCTGCCGTAATCCAATAAGAGGGCGCTGACTATTTTCAACGACAGCATCCAGTGCATATTGACGGCGAAAATCACCTCCGGAGAAATTTTCTCGCCAAGCTAGTCCGGTACGAATACCTCCAAGGGAGGCGGTCCCACTAACATCCATCCCCTGATTGTCGATGCTCAAGCTAAATTGACCCGATTCTAGATCAAGGCCAAATGCAGCATCACTAATCGAGGTTTGTTGCAATGATGCCGTCGCGCCGATTTTAACATCACTAAGTGGCACCCCCTGGATTAAAGGAAAGTCGACGCTCAGAAGCACCTCCGCTAGTCCGCTCGTCGACGAAGGTACAATTCCGAGCTTTGATGCGTAGCCAAGCGGCGGCTTATCTATCAATGCAATGGCGTCCGCAAGCTGCCCGTCTATACGAACGTCGATATCCGCTGTATCCGCCTTAATATCTAGCCCATGAAGCCTCACCCTTGCCTCCCTAATATTGAGGACACCATCAGGCGTAGATTCCACGCGAACGAAGCCACTTTCAACGTCTATCACAACCTCCGAAAGTGACACGTCCAGTAGCCCCCGAACTTCTTCCACCGGCGGCATTTGTCGAAGGTATGTAACGTCAATGCCAGCCAGCCTCGCCGTAACTTTGAGATCAGAGACCTTGAGTCCAGACAAGCTCGCACCAGCAAGCATCACATCAAACTTCGCATCAGTTATCTCGCCGCTGGCAAGGTTGCTTGTGATCCAACGCCTCGTGTTGGGCTTTATATCCTGAGGCCAATACGCTTTTAGATCTGCCAAACTCACACTGTCTATTCTGATATCTAAATCAATATCGGGCTGCTTCAATAAATCATTGCCCTCCATCGTTAACTCAACAACCGGTCCCCCATCCGGAATCATTAATTCGAAACCACTAATGGAAATCTGGTCGAACTGATTTCGAGCACTGGCGATCATCTCAAAACGCTCAATCGGGTAAGTTCGGTCGACGGGAGATTGCATAGAAAGAGTGCCTCTCCCCCTCTCTACCGTCAGTTGGGCAAGGTCGACGACGACAGACGAGCTATTAAGCGTAAGTCCGAGGGAAAGGGCTCCATCCACGTCGAGCTCTACTCCCGACAGAATACTCAACTGTGGTGTAAGAACTGAAAAAGACGCCGGTCGCACACCTTCAAAATCTACATTCAGGGACAGAGCGGAGGTCTCAACCACATAGGTTCCATTGACCTCAACATTCGAAGTTCGACCACTATTTAAGTATGGAAGATTCGCAGCTATTCGAAGGTCGCCCTGCTGCCTCTCCAAAGAAATATCGCCTGACGGAACGAGCCATTCGCTACCAGATGCATCGTCTGAGAAAACAACAGTCGAGTTTTGTATAACGACTCTATCTAGATAACCTGCCCGATTACCTGAACCACCCGGGTCAGTTAATGCCCGTACTACGATGTTCAGTAGTTGGTTGGCCGACCCCTCTGTTGTTGCTCCCGCTTGAGGGGCATCCATTCCAGTGGCACCGGTCTCAGACAGGTTTGGGTCATATTTAAGCTCAAGCCCAAGCAGTATCGCACCATTCTTACTCCGCGTTAGGCGAACAACAGGATTCTCCAACACGATTTCCTTTGGCGCGGGCGACCCTTCGAGTATCGACGCCATACTGAGCCGGACCAGCATTTCGGGAAAAGACGCGATGACGTTTCCGTCTGAGTCTACGGCCATTACATCTTGGACCGTAATATTTGGAGTGGACTGCATCCCTCCCCAAGCGAGGGTCGCACCCTGGACCTCAAATACGATCCCTTCATTTTCATCGCTTATTGCATCAGATACATACGGGGCAAGAAAATCTATTGTGATCGGGCCGTCAGACAGACGCCACGCAAGTACTGCGACGCCACAAAGTAAAAGAGTGACGCAAGCTGCCAGAGACCTAAATAATGTGTGAACTGCTCCGTGAACCAAGGCTCAATCCCACCACGCCGCACAGCTTGATGCTTGTCCGGCTATTTCTTTGTTTTTATAGGTGTAAATGCAATTAAACTTGCCTAGTAACTTGCGCAAAAACTCAGCATCCCTGATAGACTTTAATAATGAACGGCAAGATTGAGCATAGCATATCCATTATGCCAGAAAATGGCTTGCCGCGCGCCTATGATCTTGAGCAGCGCGACAGATATTTAAATATTTGGGTCTCTCAAACGGCTCCAGAAGCCAATATTAATCAGAATGATCTCCTCCTAAATTCTAACGATATAACGATCGGTGATCTTGCTAACAGCATATTTGGAAATAGCCCCTACCTTTCCAAAGTAGCAATTAAAAACCCGCAATGCCTGACTCGCTTCAATACCCATGATCCAAATGAAGCTTGGGCCGTATTCCTCGACACACTTGAACAAGAGATATCAGCCACAAGGTACAATATTGAGGCACTAAGAACTCTACTCCGGCAGCGCAAAGAAGAAGTCGCTCTTCACATCGCTATATGTGACCTATGCGGCTTATGGAACCTGTCTGACATAACGCGCAGTTTATCCGAGTTCGCTGACAAGTGTGTCTCTACTGCTATTAAAGCTCTTCTACTTGCCGAAGCTGAAAAAAATAACGTCAAACCATCTAATGCATCAGACCCGCAAATCGATTGCGGCCTATTTGTACTCGCGCTCGGCAAATTAGGGGCCGGTGAACTTAACTACTCTTCAGATATCGATCTAATCGTTCTCTACGACATCGAGGCATTGCCCTATACCGGCCGCAAAACACCTCAAGAGTTTATGGTTAAACTTACAAAAGAGTTGATCCGTCTTCTAGATGAGCGAACTGCTGATGGATACGTTTTTAGAACGGACCTTCGTCTAAGGCCAGATCCCGGATCAACTGCCATCGCAGTCTCAACAGAAACGGCGGAACTCTATTATGAAAGCTGGGGACAGAACTGGGAAAGATCAGCTCTGATTAAGGCGCGAGTAATTGCTGGCGATGAGAAAGTTGGAAGCGCTTTTCTGAAGCGCCTTGAGCCCTTCATTTGGCGTAAATCTTTAGATTTTTACGCAATTCAAGACATCCACTCGATCAAGAGGCAAATTTATGCGTCCAAAGGTGGGCGTGAGATCGACGTACTCGGTCACGATATAAAAATCGGCCGCGGCGGCATTCGGGAAGTCGAATTTTTTGTTCAGATACAACAGCTTATATGGGGCGGCAGAAACCCTGCTCTTCGTCAGCCCCAGACCCTGGGGGGACTCAAAAGTTTAAAAGTGAACGGTTTAGTTGACACCTTAGCCACCCAAGAATTAACGGACTCATACATTTTCTTGCGTAATCTTGAGCACCGCATGCAAATGGTCAACGACGAGCAGACTCAAAAAATCCCCAGTGATCAAGCTCGCGCTGAAGCGCTCTCTGTATTCTTCGGCTATGCCACTTTTGATCAGTTTAGTGATGCCGTTACGTTTCACCTGCAACAAGTAGAACGTCACTATGCGGACCTTTTTGAAGATGCACCTGATCTTACGATAGATGGCAATCTCGTATTTACTGGTTCGGAACATGACCCGGGCACTCTAACGACACTCAGCAATCTCGGCTTTGAGAATCCCGAAGCTATATCTCAGATAATTCGCACGTGGCACACAGGAAGGTATCGTGCCACGAAGAGCACACGGTCTAGACAAATACTGACTGAAATCGTTCCGAGCCTTATTTCTGCATTTAGCAAAACTACTCAACCCGATCGCGCTCTGATAAAATTTGATGGTTTTCTTGAGCGGTTACCGGCTGGCGTCCAGTTGTTTTCTGTCTTTTATGCACATCCGGAAATTCTCGAACTTCTTGCGGACATTATGGGTGATGCCCCCCGTCTTGCCGACTACCTGAACACGTCTAGCGATCGATTCGATTACGTACTAGACCCTGAATTCTTCGAAGTTTTAGCATCAACAGAAACCCTGTCAGTTGAGCTCCATAAAGTGTTGGAGCGAGCTACTGATTTTGAGGCGAAGCTTGATGCCTGTAGACGGTGGACAAACGATCTTCGCTTTCGCGTTGGTGTTCAAGCACTCAGATATCTAGTCACACCATCCGCAGGAGCTAAGGCTCTCAGTACAATCGCCGAAACAACGATCTGCACACTCGTGCCATATGTTTGCCGAGAGTTTGCCGATAAATTTGGAGAAATAGAAGGAGCAAACCTCGCGGTACTAGCGTATGGAAAATTAGGCGGCTCAGAACTCACACCAACGTCTGATCTTGATTTGGTCTTCATCTACGACAGTCCGATTGCCTCTGAATCGACTGGTGGAAGTCGATCATTATCAGCAAGCGTTTACTATATGCGTCTTACCCAAAGAATCATCTCCGCCTTGACCGTATTGACTGCTGATGGCCATCTATATGAGATAGATCTCCGCCTGCGCCCAGCTGGAGCGCACGGGCCAATCGCCACTAGCCTCGAGGCTTTTCACAAATACCAGAGGGACGATGCCTGGGTTTGGGAACATCTTGCGCTTACCAAAGCCCGTACTGTCTACTCAACTGGACAGTTGAACAAAAAAATCTCGCACGCGATTCACGGTGCGTTAAAGCAAAAGAGAACAGCGCCTGAAGTTGCAAAAGCGATATCAGATATGCGGACGCGTGTTCTGCAAAAACACAGCAGTGATGCACCGTGGGACATAAAACACATGGCAGGCGGCCTCATGGATACTGAGTTTATGATTCAGTTCCACGCATTGCTCAATTATGAATCACTTGAGAAGACCGAGCCCAGAGACTCTTTGGACACATTAGAAAGCCTTAAATTACACGGAGTACTTCAAACATCAGAGGCCGATATTCTGAGTGAAGCCACGGCTTTATGGACGAATCTTCTGTGGCTTCTAAGGCTTACTCTTGACGTATCGGTATCCACTGGTGAAATACCGGCCGGCTTGGAAAAGCGCTTTCTTCATGCCACCGGTCTTGCCTCACGAGAGGCTTTAGATAGAGAAGTAAAAAAAATGAGCAAGCAGGTCTCAAGCATGTTCGAGAACACAATTGAGCGATCCGCGGCCGCCGAGACCTAGACTAACCACACGTTCGACTGGAGCATCACGATGAGCACTAAAATTGGCAACAAGGCACCTCCCATTAATTTACCCGCAACTGGAGGCGAGACCTTCTCGCTCAAGTCGCTTGTTGGCAAAAGAGTTGTCTTGTTTTTCTATCCAAAAGACGACACCCCAGGCTGCACCAAAGAAGCCTGCGGTTTTAGGGATCATTTTCCTGATTTCTCGAAGGTCAATGCAGAAATTATCGGCATATCGAAAGATACAGTGGCCAAACACGAAAAGTTCAAAGCGAAGTATGACTTGAATTTCGATCTCGCGTCGGACGAAGAGAACGCCATATGTGAGGCTTACGGTGTTTGGAAAGAGAAGAATATGTATGGACGCAAGTATATGGGCATTGAGCGCTCAACATTTCTAATTGATGAGAAGGGCGTCGTCAGAGCTGAATGGCGAAAGGTTAAAGTTCCAGGTCACGTAGAAGCCGTTCTTGCAGCGATACAGGAAATGTAACTTGGCGCTTACGGTCGGCTAACTTGTCTCAATTGCATCCGACTCCGGCTTTATTCTCGCGGCGAGAGACGCCGACATGAATTGGTCCAGGTCGCCGTCCAATACACCTTGGGTGTCAGACGTTTCAACCTCCGTACGTAAATCCTTCACCATCTGATAGGGCTGCAAGACGTATGATCTAATTTGGTGCCCCCATCCTATATCGGATTTCGTATCTTCCGTGGCTTGGGCTTTTTCTTCTCGTATCTGCAGTTCACGTTCGTACAGCCTTGCCCGCAACATATCCCAACACTTGTCCCTGTTCTGATGCTGCGACCGCTGACTTTGGCACTGCACGGCTATACCTGTCGGAATGTGTGTAATCCGAACCGCGCTGTCGGTTTTATTGACGTGCTGCCCCCCCGCGCCGGATGAACGGTAGGTATCAATGCGGACGTCTTTTTCATCAATATCAATCTCGATCGAATCATCAATAACAGGAAACACCCATACCGAAGCAAAACTAGTGTGACGTCGTGCCGAAGAATCAAAAGGCGATATGCGAACCAGCCGGTGAACCCCGCTTTCCGTCTTCAACCACCCATAAGAGTTCAGACCCAGTATACTGTACGTAGCAGACTTGATACCCGCCTCTTCACCTGCACTCTCTTCAACGAGCTCAACTTTGTTGCCGTGTGACTCAGCCCACCGAACATACATGCGAGATATCATTTCTGCCCAATCTTGGGCCTCCGTTCCACCAGCACCAGCGTGAATTTCGAGGTAACAATCGTTCGCATCCGCCTCACCGGAAAGTAAACTTTCCAACTCTTGTTTGCGTGCGTCCTGCCCGAGCTTGTCGAGAATGCTCTCTCCTTCCGCAAGGGTTTCCTCGTCCCCCTCCATCTCGCCAAGCTCAACGAGCGTAATAGCGTCGTCCAGCCCTTGTTCGAGGTCTCGATAATGATTAATTGCAGAATCTAGTTGGGTGCGTTCACGCATTACTTTCTGAGCAGCGACCTGATTCGACCAAAGGTCGGGGTCTTCTGCTTTAGCATTCAATTCTTCTAGACGAAGAAGGGCGTTATCCCAGTCAAAGATGCCTCCTCAGCAGCGCCATAGACTGCTTTATTTCGGAGACCAAAGTTTCAATATCAGCGCGCATATATAATCTTCATCGAGTTATTCAATTTGCATTCAAAGTGCATTTATCGTGTACGAGCGCAGTTAGCCTCATGCCTCTAGTCACTTTGGAAGATGGTGACCCGTGGGGTCGCCCCCGGCCTCTTTAATCGCTTTTCGGTAGGCCTTATCGGACGTAAATGGCTTAGTCGGAATAAATGCAGATTTTTCGGTTGGCACGACCCGCCCGCCAGATTTCGGCAACACAAGCAGGTACTGCATATTGCGCCCGACAATTTGTATGGGTTCGTTCCGCTTTGAAAAAACGCGCCGCATCGTCGCTGACTCTTCGTAATAAGCCTCGTACTGCTCTTCATCATTCTCGAACAAGTACTCGTAAGCTTCGATCATCTCGGTAACAAATTTCTTATCGGCTACCTGCACGTTTGAAATCACCCAACATCGATCTTCGAAGGTCCAGTAATATGCTAGGCCAATGAGGTCGCCGCCCTTCGTAAAGTATGGAAAGAACGGAAATGATCTGCACGCAAGAGACCTGTTGTCACGCTCACAAAATGCAACACCCTTGCACTCCACAGCGCACGTGGACTTGGGTAACTCTTTGACGATCTTCTTTGATTCTTTGTCGAAGGGTTTGAATGGTTTCCATAGATCCGTCCGCGACTTCAAAAGCTTCCATTCTTCATCTTCAACGATGGGGATCGCATTTTCTGTACTACAGCATACGGGAATTCCATCATTCAACGGTGCGCATATGCGACCACAGTCGAGCGTCTTTGCAATCGGCGCCGAAAACATATCGTAGATAACTTTGAAGTCTTTTTTTGTCGCTGTCATAAAACGTCCTAATAAAGTCCACCGGCACTTGGCTGGTCTGATGAAGAGAAGCCAGTTAAATCCGTCGTCGCGCCGACTGCGGCTGTTCGCTGCGTTGGAGCTGTACCAGGTTTAAAGGCTTCTAGAATAGCTCTGCGTGAGCCCGCAGGGGCAACAAGCCCCGTTTCCGGAGTAACGCGGACCATCACAATACCCGGCGGGATCCTAAACGGTGTGGCCGGTTCGTTAGCCAACGCGGCGGCCATAAAGTCCCGGAACACCGGAGCTGCTACCGTGGAACCGGTTTCATTGGAACCCAGGGTCCGAGGCTCGTCAAATCCAACAAATACCCCAACTGCTAGATCCGGAGAAAATCCCAGGAACCAAGTATCAAAACTATCATTGGATGTTCCTGTCTTACCAGCTAACGGTTTGCCTACGGCAGCCACTCGCCGCCCGGTGCCACGCTCTACCGCACCCTGAAGAATGGAAACTATTTGATAAGCACTAGCCGGATCGGTCAGCTGCTCACGATCATCAGGTAAAACCGGCGGGTCACCACTGACTAGTTCTTGAGTAGCGCACATAGCGCATTCACGCCCGTCGGTGCGAACGATTGTCGAACCGTTCCTATCTTGCACTCTGTCGATAAGTGTCGGGGCTATCTTTTTGCCGCCGTTTACTAACATTGCATAAGCGGCTGTCACATTAATCAAAGTCGATTCTTGTGAACCAAGTGCGGCAGATAAATTCGTTGGAAGGTCTTCGACAAGACCAAACTTTCTTGCGTAGGCACCTACTGTCTCCATTCCGACAGCTTGAGCAAGCCGAACAGTCATCAAGTTTTGGGATTTCTCAATTCCAGTGCGCAATGTCGACTCACCATAATATCGTCCGCTGTAGTTCTTGGGCTTCCATTTTGGTAAACCCGGGCCCTGGTCGATAACGAACGGCGCGTCCAACACAAGCGTTGAAGGCGTATAGCCGTTGTCTAGTGCGGCTAAGTAGACGAAGGGCTTAAAGGACGAACCGGGCTGCCGCATAGCCTGTGTCGCACGGTTAAACTCCGATACCTCATAAGAAAACCCACCAGTCATCGCAAGCACACGACCAGTATGTGGATCGAGGGCAACGAGGCCGCCTTCGATCTCAGGCACCTGCCTTAATCCGTACGTTCCATCGGGATATGGGGCACCCGAATCATCCTCTTGGACGGCCTCGACAAATATGACGTCGCCTTCCATGAGGACTTGGTCCACTCGCCGTATTGCTGGACCACGTTTCTGATCTGGTTTCCAGGCACGAGCCCACTTAACTTCGGAAAGTGGAATTTCACCAGATTTACTGTTTGCGAACACGATCGTCGCGGCTTCGTCCGTGACCCGTCGAACGGCTGCTAATAGCCAGCTATCCTGCCCTACCGCCGGTTTTGCGACTACTGCCAGGCGGTCTGACCAACCCGCGCCAACAGGGATGCGTCCAATCGGGCCCCGCCAACCGTGTCTTCTGTCATAGTCCACGAGCCCGTCTCGCAACACGCGGTCTGCGATGCCCTGGAGGTTTGGATCCAATGATGTCCGAACTGCCAATCCTCCACGATATAACGTGTCGGAGCCAAATTGCTCTAACAGCTTGCGACGGACACCCTCAGCAAAATACTCCCCACCCGCGACGTACTCGGTCTCACCCCGACGACGAACAACGATAGCTTCTTGTTTGGCTGCATTCGCATCAGCCTCAGAAACATGGCCGTCGTCAATCATTCTGGTCAGAACATAGTCGCGCCGATCTCTCGCCGCTTTCGCTCGCCGGATTGGATGATAATTGTTTGGCGCTTTCGGCAGACCGGCAAGAAAAGAAATTTCCGACAGCGACAACTCATCCAAAGATTTATTAAAATAGTTAACGGCGGCAGCTGAGACGCCATACGACCCGAACCCAAAATAGATTTCATTCAAGTACAGTTCGAGAATCTGGTCTTTGTCAAAGGCCTGCTCAATTCTCAAAGCGAGTATCGCTTCCTTAACTTTCCGGTCAAAACTGTACTCATTGGTTAGCAAAAAATTCTTAGCGACCTGCTGCGTGATTGTGGATGCCCCGACCATTCGTCGATCAGTGAACTGGGCCTCAACATTGGTAAGGACTGCCCTCGCAATACCGAAAAAATCCAAGCCTGGGTGAGAATAGAATGTCTTATCTTCGGCCGATAAGAACGCGTTGATTAAATTCTTAGGAATCGACGAGAAAGGAACAAATACGCGTCCCTCTATCGCGTACTCTTCGATCAATCGACCATCGCCGGCATATACGCGAGACATGACCGACGGTTCGTAGTCGGCAAGTTGCCGGTAATCAGGAAGGTCACGACCATACTCGTAAAAGATCCAGACAACGGCCGACCCTGCAGCGAAAATCGCAAGCATGGTTAAACAAAAGAATATAGCCAAAATTCTAGACATAGATTTGATCAGTTACGCCCATCGTGCCACTAAGAGTCGCGGAACATACCAGAATCGTGAGATTTCTCACTCTAAACTTAGAGTCAAAAGAATTCCCTCAAGACGGCTTTTCGTCGGCAAAATCAAGGCACGGTCATATCCGACTGGCCAAGTCCGTATCCGCAAAATAGCTGTCCAAGGCACGAGTGATCGATACGACAAGTTTTTGACGATACGCCTTCTGTCGCAACGATTTCTCTTCCTCGCGATTAGATAAATACCCCATCTCTAGAAGCACGGACGGCACGTCAGGTGCTTTTAGAACTGCAAAACCAGCAAAACGGTGCGTATTGCGCAATAGGGTAACTTCACGCTTTAGCTGTGAAATCAATTTCGCGGCCAGGTGCGCAGCCAAATTCATACTTTCTCGCTGGGCAAGATCGATCAGGATGTTGCGGACGTCTGTGGATTCATTTGTCAGGTCCATCCCAATAATTAGGTCGGCCTTATTTTCGGTTTCCGCGAGTTTAGCCGCTTCTCGGTCAGACGCGGTCTCAGACAACGTATACACGGACAGCCCCTTAACGTCTGGCCGCCCGACGGAATCAGCATGCAACGAAACGAATATGTCTGCTGCGGCGCGACGAGATATTGCTATACGTTGCCGCAAACCCAGGGACACATCTCTAGTTCTGGTCAAGACAACTTTATATCGGCCGGTCCGGTCCAGAGATTCTTTGAGCTGGCGCGCAGCCGCCAAAGTAATGTCTTTTTCCCTTACACCGCTAACTCCGATAGCACCCGGATCCACACCACCGTGCCCTGGATCAATTGCAATCACTGGCTTTCTATCAGCCCGTCTGACTGCAGGTTTGTTCTCCGGTAGCGGCGCTCGAGTATTTACCCGTGAAGCGTCTGCGACCTCGATATTCTCTCTTGGTTCTCGCAGGACAAGTGCCTTTTCACCGGGTCTCGCTACTAGCACTCTATTGGCTGGCCCTGTCTGCCCCAAGAAGGCCGCTTGGGAAACCGGTTTTAGGTCAATTACCAATCGCCAAGGTGTGGATGCGGTAGGAGCAAGAACAAAAGCTCGGTCAACATTTGCGGGTTGGGCAAGATCAACGACCACACGGGACTGGCCCGGCTGGAAAAGCCCATACCTCAAATCTCTGACCACGCCTGCTCGCAACGCGGCATCGGCCCCTGGCAAACTCCAATCGATCTCAGGAAGGTCGATGACGGTGCGTAACGGGTCTGTAAGCTGGAATATGCTAAAATCCGCACCTTCGGTTAGTTCTAGAACTAGACGAGTGTGCGTTCCGTGGTCATGCAAGCGAAATGAGAGAGCGGATCCAACACCGGCGGCCAACACACTGGGCGCCATAGACACACTGGCTATACCCGTTAAAAGACCTAAAACCGCCCTTCTGGTTGAGGTCACAGCGGTGACCTCGCGCTTAACCCCACTATCAGCTGTGTCTTTATCGGTGCCCGTCGAGTGGGTCATAATAGGCTACATATTGTGTAAGATGCTTAAAACTAAGCATAATATAGCGAATCATAGAGATTCCGTACAGCTTTACCCGTATTCCTGACAAAAATGCGAGAAACCGCAAACCAAAGCCTGAAGAAAAGATTGTTAACGCGTGGCCAAATCAGTAAGTTTGTGGCGTTGGGCCGTTTGTTGCACCTCGACCACGTCAACCTCATTTGCTTATTGTGAGAGACGTTAGAGGGTCCTGAACGTTTTTTGCGTTCATATTCAGACACAATCCCAAACATCCGAATTTGCTGGTTTTTCTCGCAAGTGAAAATTCAGCAACCAAAGTTTAATTGAAGGTGGCTGGCGTGATACCCCCCGAGGCCCGTCTAAATCCAATGGTCTTCCGAGATCTTGATCCAAGACATTCTTTTGCCTGTAACGCGAGCAAAGACTGCACGTCTATGCTAGCTCGGACTCACACATCCCCTAATTTGTCATCAAGTCGAAACGGGCGCCTGCGCGCAGAGCTGACCGTATCGAACCAATGGAGTTATCCTAAATATGGTAAAGAGAATGCTGGTGGACACGAACCACCCCGAGGAGACCCGGGTGGTCGTGATAGATGGAACGCGTCTTGAAGGGTTCGATCTAGAAACATCAACGAAGCAACAAAACAAGGGCAACATTTACCTCGCGAAAGTTGTTCGTGTAGAACCTTCACTGCAAGCGGCATTCGTTGACTACGGGGGCAACCGTCACGGTTTCCTCGCGTTCAGCGAAATACACCCGGATTACTACCAAATCCCCGTCGCAGACCGTGAAGCGCTTATTGAAGAAGCAAAAGCGCACGATGAGTCTTTTAGCGATGAAGACGAAGCAGTCCTCGCCGAAGCCCAGACCGATACGCCTCTTGCGGATGAGAGTGTCGACAACGACAGCCCGGAGAATAGCGCTCCATCTGAGACTGGACAATCGGCTGCATTGCTGGCTGCACCTCAGAGCAGTGCCGCTCTGGCACAAGACACGCCCCTAAACACTGGAGATTCTGTAGAGCCAGAAGCTCCTGCAGAGGCGTTGCCAAACACCTTAGAGACCAAGGAACAAACAGAACTTCCGGCCTTGAAGGAACAGGAACACACGGTTGGCGTGACTGCTGATGCCGAACCTGCTGATGCTGATACCGATGAGACACCTCGCGACCAACCGAAAAGCCGGCCTGGCGTTGAAGAAGTCGGAGGGGAAGACGAAACCGAAGAGAAACTTGACGCGCATCGACGGAAATTTGTCGCGTCCCGCAGGTATAAAATTCAAGAAGTCATAAAACGAAAACAGATCCTACTCATACAAGTCGTCAAGGAAGAACGGGGCAATAAGGGCGCGGCGCTAACAACCTACTTATCTCTGGCTGGCAGATACTGCGTTCTAATGCCCAATAGTGCGCGCGGCGGTGGTGTGTCTAGGAAGATTACCAATGCTAAAGACCGCCGGAGACTGAAATCTATCGTATCGGAATTGAAAATATCCGAGCACATGGCAGTTATCCTAAGAACTGCAGGAGCTGAACGAAGCAAGGCCGAGGTTAAAAGAGATTACGAGTACCTACAGCGCACCTGGAATCAAATCCGGGACGTAACGATGGAGTCTCGAGCCCCTGCCCTTATCCACGAAGAAGCGAATTTGATTAAGAGGTCAATTCGGGACGTCTACACAAAGGATATCGAAGAGATCCTTGTGGAAGGAGAGGAAGGCTACAAAGCGGCTAAGGAGTTCATGAAAACCTTAACGCCGAGCCACGCAAAGAAAGTCCAACGCTACAAAGATGAGTCCATTCCCCTTTTCCAAAGGTATCAAATTGAGAGCCAATTAGATGCCATGAACAGCCCTACGACGCAGCTCAAGTCGGGAGGTTCTATCGTTTTTGGACAAACGGAAGCTCTGGTCGCGATCGATGTAAACTCAGGAAAGTCCACCAAAGAACGGCATATTGAAGAGACGGCCCTTAAGACCAATCTGGAAGCAGCAGACGAAATTGCCCGCCAACTTCGTCTGCGGGACCTTG
This sequence comes from Rhodospirillaceae bacterium, assembly GCA_018666155.1. Classification (GTDB taxonomy): domain Bacteria; phylum Pseudomonadota; class Alphaproteobacteria; order Rhodospirillales; family Rhodospirillaceae; genus WLXB01. The sequence continues at coordinate 130,603 of JABJAH010000049.1, forward strand.
CCGGACTGGTTGTTATTGATTTCATTGATATGGATGAGCACCGCAATAATCATGCGGTCGAACGTCGGCTGAAAGAAGCCCTCAAGAGCGACCGCGCTCGAATACAAGTTGGTCGCATTAGTCACTTTGGGTTACTTGAACTCTCAAGACAGAGATTGCGTCCGAGTCTCCTAGAAGCGAACTTCGAGGTCTGTAAGGCTTGCACCGGAACCGGAATAATTCGATCAATTGAGTCTACATCCATGCAGACTTTGCGAACGATCGAAGAAGAAGGCTTGAAGCATAGAACAGCTGAACTCACAGTATCGGTTCACCCTGACGTAGCCCTATACATCCTCAACTATAAGCGAGCAGGTTTAGAAGATATTCAGAAACGCCATGACATGAATGTCTTGATCTTGGGGGACAGCGAACTCATTCCGCCAGATGTTCGAATGGAACGTGTCAAAGGCGATGGGCAAAAAAGACCGGAGCCATCAAAGGTTATAGAACATTCTGAACCGACAAAGGTTATAGAACATGAAGCCGGTCACGACGCAGTATTGACCGAGGACGAGCCAGGCAGCCCCGATCAAGAAGGTGGTCGTAAACGCCGCAGACGCAAAAGAAAAAGAAAACGGCCCGAGGGCGAAGACGCGAATAATACTAATGCAAGTGGCGAGGAAAACAGCCTAGGAAGCCAATCCAATTCTGACGAAAACAGTGAAAGTCAGAACACGAGTGCGACCGACTCTACTCAACAAGAAGATGGCGAAGAACCTCAGCCAAAAAGTCGGCGGCGCGGTCGGCGCGGTGGACGCAGGCGACGTAAGCATAGTGACGAGCAGGTCTCAAAAGGTATTGAGAACCAGGGAAATGAGAACGCTCCGGCGGGGAATGAGGCTGGAGCGTCAGAGCCCAGTGTGCCGAACACCGTAGAGGCGGATTCGGCTCCTGTTCAAGCTAAGCCTGAACCAGCTGCAAATTCCGCGTCAAGATTCCTCGACGTGTTCAAGAAGGGAGCTGAAGCGATCCGATCTTCCGTCTCAGACTCGAGCGAGAACAAGAAGCCTTCGTCTTCTGCTGTCCCGCAGTCTGATAACAAAGTAGAGAAACTAGCGGCATCGGTCCCCGCACCAGAACCGCAACCTACTACCGTTGACGCACCAGCTGGACCGCCACGCAAAGGATGGTGGAACAACGACACTTAACACAGCGGTTAAACACCTACGGATTTCTGCCAGGCCGTTATTTTTTTTACGGCGTCTTCGATGTTTTCGGTCGAACCGGCAAAAGAAATGCGGACCGTCTGGTGTCCGTTTAGGGGGTCGAAGTCGACCCCCGGTGTTATGGCTACGCCGACTTGATCCAACAAGGACTGACAATAAGCGATGCTATTGTCCGTAAACTCCGAAACGTCGGCGTATAGATAAAAAGCGCCGTCTGACGGTGCCATCTTGTCAATGCCGGCAAGAGGAAGCCCCTTGAGTAAGAGCTCCCTGTTCTTTTGGTAGCGGAGGACGTTGCCCTCAAGCTCGTCGAGGCAGTCAAACACGTGAACTGCTGCCCATTGGGAGATTGTGGGTGGAGATATGTAGTGGTTTTGGGCTAGGCACTCGACTGATCGCGCCAGATCTGGGGGAACAACGAGCCACCCAATGCGCCAACCGGTCATGCTGAAGTACTTTGAGAAACTGTTCACAACGATCTCTGGTGCCCCTGAACTCGCAGCAGTCGTCACGTCGGCACCATACGAAATGCCGTGATAGATTTCATCTGACACGACACGTATTCCTCGAGACCGGCAGTGCTCGATTATATTTTCAAACTCTTCTCTGGGCAGAATCGTTCCGGTTGGGTTTGAAGGGCTGGCCAGTATGAGTCCATCAACCGGAGTCTCTAGGCTTTCAAGAAGAGCTACAGTCGGCTGGAATCGGGTCTCATTGCCAACCTGAAGCAAAACGGGATCGAGCCCTAAAGACGTCAATATATGCCGATAAGCCGGATAACCGGGTGACGCCAGTGCGACGCGATCACCCGGATCAAACGCGGACAAAAATGCGAGCTGGAAACCAGCAGATGATCCAGTTGTTATAAAAATTGATTCAGCATCCACTTGAACGCCATAGTTAACTTTGTAGTGGCCGACTATCCGCTCTCGCAGTTCAAAAATGCCGTTCGCGATCGTGTATCCAAGAGCCGCCTCACCTATTAACTTTCGCACGGGCTCAACCGCGTTCATGGGAAGACCTGTATCTGGTTGCCCGACTTCAAGGTGGACAATTTCACGCCCGTCCATCTCGAGTGCAGACGCGGCTTTCATGACATCCATAACTATGAAAGGCGGAATTTTTCCGCGCTCTGACGCTTTGAGCACCATGGCTAGCGGTCCCTTACGGTAATTGTGCCGAACCCATGCCCTTTAGGGTCGGGCCTTACGGCACAGCGTTCTAGTCCCGCCCCAATTCCTCGTTGACAATACATCGCGTTAATTTGCCCCACTTTAGTTTCCTCTCCGTCCTCGGTTTGAGACGCAAACGAACCAGCCAAATCAGTCTGTCCAAATACGACGCGTCTAACAGATGCGTCGACCTGAGTAGTGACTCCGGCTCCACCGGCGGCGGCGGCATATTGCACGTCACGGGCGTCGTGATCGACCGCAATAGCGACAATTAGAGGTGGAACAAGGTGCATTATTTCTGAGGGACTTGGTGCCAAGAGAAAGCCTAAACCTGTTGGCATTACTCCAATGCCGAAGGGGCTTAACATTGTAAGTGAGCATGCAACGACGTTCCGATCAGCATCAGCAACGATAAACCCCGTCGTCGCTGAATTGTTTGATGCATCACGTGCGCTCTCAATTCCAACCCGTAAATCAGCGTCGGCACGCTCTGCAGTCGTCCCGTATCCCTCAAAAGCAACGGCACGGTAGTATTCCGTAGAACCGATCTGTTCGGACTCTGCCGGGTCCCATCGTGGGTCATAGGCTAGAAGATCCCGCGAGGACAGAGATGCCCCGGCCCCCTTGGCGCCTAGATCGATCGACTGGGCTAAGCCCCCCACATAAAAGTCTGACGGCGTCTTGCCTCTGATCTGACCAAGAGTAAACGCGAGATCTAGCTGATCAATACGATCACCTTCAATCGCTATCGTACGTTGGGAAGACATAAAGACGTCTAAGGCCTTCGGGTCATTCGCAAGCGCTATCGCAGATCGTGACAAATCACGCGCTAGAGCTCTGCTGACAATATTTCCCGACCGCACCAAATTCTCCGCAGGCACAACAACCTGTTGCCAAGGCAATTTGCCATGTTCGGCGTGCAGTGCGTAAAGCCCACGAGTGAGCGCTGGAATTGCAACATGCCACTTCGCCGTTGCCTTACGGCCAATCGCAGGGACCGGCATAAAGTCCAACGTATCGGCACGGTCTCGCGAAGCGTCGTAAACCAGACAAAGTCCGCCGCCACCAAGACCTGCAGATGATTGCAATGTGACAGACAAACCAAAACCGAGAGCCACTGCTGCATCCGCCGCGGATCCGCCATTGCTCAAGATTTTCTGAGCAATAATAACCGCTTGCGGCTCGTCAGCGACGATTATACCGCCGACACCATTTCTCGGGTCTGGCTTTGTGAAACCCGGGCCTAAGCTTGCTTCACAAGCGGATAGCAGCGCCCAGCTCGCAAGCAATATGATCACTCTTGTAATATGCCGACCATTGTTACGCCACATTCTCACGTACGATCCCCTAGGTACCTCACGCTTAATACCGTATCTTAAATTTTGTCTGCCGCATGCGGTCTTTATGTAGCGGCTGTAATCTTCTCTAGGCAAATCTGAACAGTGAATAAGACAAATAAAATAATGAATCTTTTCATCTGGTTCGCAGCCATTGCGTTACCTTGGCAATTCGGAGTTGCCATGGCCCAAGGTTTTGGATTGATCCGAGATACAGAAATTGAGGAAACAATTCAGGCCTATGCCAATCCGATTTTCGAAACTGCTGGAATACCGCCTAGCTCCGTAACCATACGCATTATCGCAGACGATTCGCTTAACGCCTTTGTGACGACCGGAAATCGAATGTTTCTGAACACCGGGACCTTGATGGCGGCGAACAGCTCATCGGAGATTACGGGCATAATTGCGCACGAAACGGGACATCTGGTCGGAGGTCATACCGTACTATTTAGTGACCAGATAGAAACAGCGCTCCGCACTACGTTGCTTATGACGCTTCTTGGTGTCGCTGCAGGCGTGGCCACCGGAAATTCCGACCTAGGTATGGCAGTTGCTCTTGGTGGCCAGGGTACAGCACAGCGGCAGGTCCTTGCCTACAGTCGTGGTCAGGAATCTTCGGCCGATCAATTCGCACTAAAAGCATTGGATCAAACGCAGCAATCTGCCGAAGGCCTATACAAATTCTTTGAACGTATATCGGGACAAGAGCTCCTTATTACGGATCGCCAAGATCCATACGTGCGCACACACCCTTTAACGCGAAATCGTATGACGTCCATTCGGGCGCATATTGATAAATCGTCATACTCGTCAATCAATCCGAGCGAAGAACTGGAAGAACGGCATCGCCGTGTCGTCGCTAAACTATACTCTTTCCTAAAACCCCAGAATTCGACACTCCGGAAATATCCTGAGACAGATGTGAGCTTGCCGGCACGCTACGCTCGATCTGTGGCACATTACCGGAGAGGCCGCCTCGACCTCTCAGTCCCGCTTATAGACGGCCTCATCGAAGAGCGCCCAGATGACCCCTACTTCTGGGAACTAAAGGGCCAAATGCTGCTTGAAAATGGCCGAATTCCAGAGGCCATTATTGCCTACAAAGAATCGACGCGGTTGTTGCCTTTCGCGCCCCTCATTCTAGTCGCCCAGGCCCATGCAATGGTTGAATCTGGCGACCCTGCTTTCGTCCAGGAGACTCAAGACGCCCTAAGGGTCGCCCTTCAAGTAGACCCCAATGACGTTTTCGCATGGGGATTATCCGCAAAATCATACGCGATTAACGAACAGCTCGGCATGTCGGCATATGCCGCGGCAGAAAGAGCACTATTATTGGGCCAATTTGGGGACGTCGTCCGCTTTATCCGCAAGGCAGAAGACGAGCTTCCCACCGGAACTCCGATTTGGGTTCGGCTCCAAGATTTGAAGACTGTGGCGCGTAACTATATGGAAGATCAGCGGAATCGGCGGCGATAACGCTAAAACTGCACATTAAGTTAAGACAATCCCACTGGACTTAGGCGGCACAAATCTCCATACCAGCGACAATATTGATGAAATCAGGATAATCTTCATGTTCTTCCCTTCCTCACAGCCTATTTCATTGCCCTCAATATTCAGGGTTTTGGGCTGTTTCGCGGTGATTATCGGTGTGCTTTCCCAAGGGGTAGCTGTCGCAGACGATGAAGATTTTTCAACATCCGAGGCCCAACAAATAAAGGGCCTAGTTCGAGAATACATACTCGAGAATCCTGAAATCATCGCGGAAGCGATAACACTCTTACAGTCGAAGCAAGAGACGGCGAAAACTGACCGCCAGCAGGCCAATTTACAGCAGCTCCTGCCCGCGCTCCTCAATCCTCCCGAGAACACCGTAATCGGAAATCCGGATGGCAATGTCACAGTAGTCGAGTTTTTTGACTACAATTGCGGCTATTGCAAATCCATGTTTGAAACTCTCTTAGATACGCTTCAGGACGATAAAGAACTTCGGCTGGTGCTTATTGAGTTCCCGATCCTTGGACCAAACTCGGTCACGGCGTCTAAAGCCGCACTCGCGTCACGTAATCAAGACCTCTACGGCCCGTTCCATCAGGCGATGCTTTCCCACCGCGGCAGCTTAAACGAAGCCACTATTATGACTTTGGCGCGCGGTGTTGGCCTAGACATTAATCAGCTCCAATCCGATATGAAGGATCCTGATATCGATCAGATTATCGAGAGAAACAGAGCGATTGCGCAGCAACTAGAAATTAACGGCACTCCGGCCTTCGTGGTTGGTGACACCCTTGTTCCCGGCGCCGTATCTGGAGAGCAATTCAGTCAGTTAATCAAACAAGTAAGATCACCCGGTTAGAAAGCTATAACTTTAATATGACTGCTCCACAAAACCTTACCGAACGCGAACGCGATAAATTTCGCAAGCTACTAGAAGTCGCGAACTCGACGACCTATGAAGGCGAAAAAGATGCCGCGCTCGCCGCAGCAACCCGCCTGGCTCGATCACGCGGAATGAGCCTCCATGAGGCGGCCGGGATGGCGGATACATCCAACGATCACAAACCGACTACTCGTGAACGACAACAAGCGCGGAAACGGGATACAGAGCGAAGCTTCGGTGACACCATTCGCACACCCGCTTCTCGCGAGAAATATCGTTCAGAAGGTGAGCGCGTCGCTGCTGAAAAACGCCATTATGATCAGGCCATGGAGGACGCTGTACGCCGAGGGCTGCGTGTCGATGAAGACCGTCCCGTATCGAAGAAGCCACTTAAAGCACGCCGGGCTGGGTCTGGCTCCTGGCGTTCGAAGCCAGACTTTATTCGAGTACTCTTAAAAGAGACACGTATGAGTGTGAGTGAAATAGCGTCCACGGCTGGTGTATCAGTAAACGAAGTGTTTAAAGAAAAGCTCTTAATGCGACAGGCTAGTGGCACCTAGCGTTTAAGATCTCTTGCCTGTTGTGTCATTTCATCCGCAGTTCTGAGAACGGTGGCTGAACTGGAATAAGCTCTCTGAGTCACGATCATCTTCGTGAACTGATCAGCTAAATTGACGTTAGACTGCTCGAGCGCACCCACTACGATCTGCGCTATGCCGCTGACAGATCCCAAACTGCGGAGCTCAAGTTGCCCAGCTTGTGGGTCAGCTTTGAAAAAGTTTCCCTGGACAGCTTCAAGATTGTTCGGTGCTGGAAAGTTCGCCATTGGCAGCTTGAACAGAGGCACCCGGCTTCCATTACTAAAGCTACCGTACAAAACTCCATCTGAATCAAACGACGTTGATCTCAGCAGGCCTTCTTGAAGCCCGTTCTGCTCCAAGTTTAGGACTTGAATATTGCCGTTAGCATTAAACTGCGTTGTTTGGCGCAAATCCAAAGTGATGACCTGAGGTCCTGTTGGGTCGTTTATTGTGACTGTAAACAAACCATCTGCAGGTGTAGCCATCGCTCCTTCTCCGGAAAAAGCAGCTATTGGCGGGTCTATAGTAGCCGTCACCGGTTGGTTGCCTAAGCTTATACTAGAGGCATCCAACGTGTACTCGTTGGCGGTGGACGCGTTAAACCCGATAGTCATGGTTCTACTGTCACCGTTTGCATCGATAAACGGCAGCCCGACCCCCTGGCGCCCCGAAGCCTCCGCAGAAACGTTTGCTTGCAACGTGACTAACGAAGTTGCGCGCGACTCAAAAATCTGATTGGAGTTGATCGTAACTGGCCCGAGCGCATTGAGGTCATTGACCTCATTAAATGAACCATCCGGATTGGCCGGCCACCCGAAAACCGTATTCCCAGCAATAGTCGAAAGAACAGATCCTTGATCGTCTATTCCGTCGCCATCAGTATCCGTATCAAATTGGACAGACTGTCCAACAAAGCCGCCATCACGAGTGAACTGCCAGTCACCCGATCCATCTGGCTCAACGTTCGTCACAAACAGTCCTTTACCATCGATCGCGAGGTCTAATTGACGTTGCGTTGTCAGAATAAGGCCCTGCTTGTCGACCATCCTACTGTCATCGGTGTTAACGGCGAAAAAGCTCTTATTGGTCCCGCTCACGTGATTGAGGAGCGTTTTAAAATTCGTGGTCTGTTCCTTGTACGCATTGGTTTGCACATTCGCGATGTTGGTCGCGATGTTCGTCAGATGCTGGGCCTGCGCATTGAGCGCAAGTGTTGCAGTGCTGAATGTACCGTGTAGACCCATAGCGCTTAGCTCCAAGAACGGCGCCCAACCCAAATGGTGTTGGACGCAAACCGTCGCCAATAGATAAGCAAGAACAGTGCCAAGTCAGTTATCCATGTTCTTCAATGGGTTAGCGTAGTTCACTCTGCGGCATCTTTCCGAGAAAGAGGACAGATCGGACGTGGGATAGGCAAGAATTGCCTAATATTAGTGGCCACGTTCCACTCCACGCCGTGCATAAATGTGTCGTTACTCGTGAAAGGCTAGAAAACCATGGAATACCGCAATCTCGGCCAATCCGGCTTGAAAGTTTCTGCTGTTGGCCTGGGGTGCAATAACTTCGGCATGCTTATGGATCAGCAACAGACCAATGCTGTCGTCAGCACTGCGTTGGACCAGGGCATCACGCTATTCGACACCGCCGACGTATACGGTGGACAAGGAAAATCAGAAAGCTTTCTTGGCAAGGCACTTGGCAAAAAGCGTGACCAAGCAGTCATCGCGACAAAATTCGGCAATCCTATGGGCGACGGACCCTATAAGACCGGTGCATCGCGCCGGTACATCATGCAGGCCGCAGAAGCCAGCCTTAAGCGTCTCAAAACCGACTACATCGATTTATATCAGATTCACAAACCCGACCCGGAAACACCGATAGAAGAAACGCTGCGCGCTATGGATGATCTCGTTAGGGATGGCAAAGTGCGCCACATCGGATGTTCAAATTTCAATAGTTGGCAACTCGTCGAAGCACAATGGTTATCCAAGACGTCAGCGTCAGAGTGCTTTGTCTCCGCTCAAAACAGATACAGCCTCCTAAGCCGGGAAATTGAATTAGACCTTGCCTCCGCCGCTGAAAAATATGGCGTTGGAATATTACCGTTCTTCCCACTAGAAAGTGGTTTACTTACGGGCAAGTACCAAACCGGCAAGCCCCCTAAGAAAGGAACCCGGTGGCATGCGTGGAAAGAAAGAGGCGCCCTTGCAAATGCATTTTGGTCTGAAGAGAGATTTGAACAAGTAAACAAGCTGCAGGCTGTATGTGACTCCCACGGGCATAGTTTGTTGGAATTGGCCTTCGGGTGGCTGTTGGATCGCCCATACGTATCCAGTGTTATAGCCGGAGCCACGAAGCCAACTCAAATCAAGAGCAACGTTAAAGCTGCTGAGTTTCGGCCATCACCGGAAGAAAAACTATCAATCGATGAGATCACCCGCCCGTTTGCCTCCGGCGGCATGCCAGGGCGGTAGATGTTGCAAAACGATCCTGGGCCTAGATTAGGCCCGCTAAAGGTGACGAAGGATCTGCATACATTTTTTTGGGCATACGCCCAGCCTTATAGGCAAGGCGACCTGCTTGAATAGCCAGCTTCATCGCCTCAGCCATTGCGATTGGGTCCTGCGCCTGGGCAATAGCGGTATTCATCAGTACACCATCACAGCCCAGCTCCATCGCAATCGCAGCGTCAGATGCAGTCCCTACCCCGGCATCAACGAGCACAGGAACTTTGGATTGCTCGATTATTATGCGGATGTGCACCGGGTTTTGGACTCCGAGTCCAGAGCCAATCGGGGCGGCAAGCGGCATAATCGCACAGCAACCGAGGTCTTCTAATTTCTTCGCCATGATCGGATCGTCATTGGTGTAGACCATGACCTGAAAGCCTTCGCCGACAAGTTGCTTTGCCGCATCAAGTGTTTCTGTAACGTTGGGATAAAGGGTCTTTTCATCTCCCAACACCTCTAACTTGACGAGATCCCAGCCACCAGCTTCACGGGCCAGGCGAAGCGTCCTAACAGCATCTTGTGCTGTGAAACATCCAGCAGTGTTAGGCAGAAACGTATATTTGGCCGGGTCAACAAAATCGATGAGCATCGGCTGCGACGGATCCGCAATGTTTACGCGGCGGACGGCAACTGTAACAATTTCTGCGCCTGATGCCGCGATGGCTTCTGCCGTTTCTTCAAAGTCTTTGTACTTGCCCGTACCGACAAGCAGGCGAGAATTGAACCTACGACCAGCAACCTCCAGGACATCACTTTCCAGATCTCCGTCGCCACCGCCAATAAAATGAACAACTTCAAGCCGGTCACCATCTTCAATTAATGTGGATTCAAAACGTGTCTTTGGCACAATTTCCAAATTACGTTCGACAGCGACTTTCTTTGAATCGACGCCCAAATTTGCCAAGAGCGTCTCGACGGAGACGGCCTCTAGAATGTCCTTGGATTCGCCGTTCACAATAATTTGCATAACAGTCCTAACTCACCGCCGGGGTCTATGAATTATGGTTCGATTATGGGTCTGGCCTGACCCCGTTTCAACTCTTACGGCCGCCCCCCGTATGATAGACATAATTTTTGCCGTTCAGGCTAGAATGGTATACGTCTTTGGCTAACGAACGTGCTTTGGCCGCTTCTCGCTTATTGTCATCAGGGGACCATCCGGTGAGCCAGATTGTATATGTCATTAACGGACCCAACCTCAATCTCCTTGGATCTCGGGAGCCTGACGTATACGGGCATACAACCCTATCTGATATCGAGACTATTGCGACTAAAGCAGGAGCTTCGCGAGGACTCTCCATTGAATTCCTGCAAAGCAATGAAGAGGGCGCCCTCGTCAATTGGATACAAGAAGCCCGAGAAAAGGCTGTAGGACTCATAATAAACGCGGCCGGTTACACTCATACGTCGGTTGCCATCATGGACGCCCTGCTCGCCTCTGATATTCCGATTATCGAGGTGCATCTTTCTAACATTTACAAAAGGGAAGATTTCCGGCACCACTCATACGTTTCTAAAGCCGCGAGCGGCGTAATATGCGGTTTTGGTGCCCATGGTTATACTCTGGCCGTCGACGCGATGGCGAACTTGTTGAAAAGCGACTAACACCTATGACCAAAGAGCCTAAAGGGTCTTCTAATTCATCAGACGAAATCAAAAGCGAGCTCGTCCGACAATTGGCGACCGTTCTTGATGAGACTGACCTTTCAGAAATTGAGTACGACACGGGCACTTTGAGAATCCGTGTAGCTCGTCAGATTAGTCAAACGTCCATAGCTGTGCCAGCCGCAGCAGCTCCTCAATCTGCGCAGACACCGGCTGACTCGGCAGAGAGAGTTTCAGACCCTTCCGTTCATCCGGGAGCCGTCAAAGCGCCAATGGTCGGTGTGGCGTATTTGTCTTCAGAACCGGATACACCGCCATTCGCTAAACCTGGCGACAAAGTCACCGAAGGTCAGACTCTTTTGCTTATAGAAGCAATGAAAACCTTTAATCCTGTTCCTGCCCCAAAAGCTGGGACAGTAACCGCCATTCTTGTCACCGACGGACAACCGGTCGAGTTCGATCAACCACTCGCCGTCATAGAATAAATACAGAAACAAAATGTTCGAAAAAATCCTCATTGCCAATCGAGGTGAGATCGCGTTGCGCATCCTTCGCGCTTGCCGCGATATGGGCATCAAGACCGTTGCAGTGCATTCCACAGCAGACGCAGAAGCAATGCACGTCAGGTTGGCGGACGAATCAGTATGTATCGGCCCCCCATCAAGCGCTGACAGCTACCTAAACAAAGCCGCTGTGATCTCTGCGGCGATGGTTACGAATGCCGATGCCATTCACCCTGGATACGGATTCCTGTCTGAAAACGCTGACTTTGCAGAAATGATCGAAGAGCATGGCATTGCCTTCATCGGGCCAACGCCAGAACACATTCGAGTAATGGGCGACAAGGTCGCAGCGAAGGCCGAGGCTATTAGAAGCGGGATTCCAGTAGTACCCGGCTCCGACGGCGCTGTAGAAACGCCCGAAGACGCGGTCAAAGTCGGTGCGGAAATCGGTTATCCAGTACTGATAAAGGCGTCTGCCGGCGGTGGTGGCCGCGGCATGAAAGTGGCTGAAACAGCAGATGACGTTGTGGAGGCCTTCAAGGTTGCCTCTGGCGAAGCAAAATCAGTCTTTGGCAATGGCGAAGTGTACATCGAGAAGTACCTCTCAAATCCGCGCCATATCGAAGTGCAGGTTTTGGCGGACTCCCACGGCAATGTTGTCCATCTCGGGGAGCGAGATTGTTCCCTGCAACGAAAGCATCAAAAAGTACTGGAGGAATGTCCCTCCCCTGCTCTTAACTCAAGTGAGCGCGCTAAAATCGGCGAAGTCGTATGCAATGCCATGCGCAGTATCGGATATCTCAACGCCGGCACCGTCGAGTTTCTTTATGAGAACGGCGAATTCTATTTCATCGAGATGAACACGAGACTGCAGGTTGAACATCCGATCACCGAGATGGTCACCGGCATCGATCTCGTTAGAGAGCAGATCAGAATTGCAAGCGGCGCAGAACTCGACTTCACACAAGAAGAAATTTCAATGGCTGGGCATGCGATCGAGTGTCGCGTCAATGCTGAAGACCCGGTCACATTTACGCCATCGCCCGGCAAAGTAACGGGTTATCATATGCCGGGCGGCCTCGGGGTTCGCGTCGATTCAGGCTTATTCGCCGGCGCATCAGTGCCACCATACTATGACAGTATGATCGCAAAACTCATCGTCCATGGACGCAATAGAAATGAATGCCTGATGCGTTTGAAAAGGGCCCTCAGTGAGTACGTTGTCGAGGGTGTGAAAACGACTATCCCGCTCCACGAGAAACTTGTGAACGCGCCGGATTTCGTCGACGGCAACTACGATATCCGTTGGCTTGAGCAATTCGTCTTGTCCGGTTCTGAAAACAACTCTTAGGGAATCTTCAAAGGAAACAGAGCTCCGGCGTGACCCAGATAACTCCCGAACTCCTTCTCAAGGCCTATGCGTTCGGAGTATTCCCGATGGCAAAATCTCGGGAAGAACGAGAAGTATATTGGGTGCAACCAAAGGAACGAGGCGTCATTCCTCTTGATCAGTTCCACGTCCCGAAATCCCTCCGCAAAGTTCTACGAAAAGATGTCTTTGAAGTTCGCGTTGATACGGCTTTCGACGCTGTCATATTAGGCTGTGCAGAGTCGGGGCCGAATAGGGAAGACACCTGGATCAACGAACAAATTATTGAGCTGTTCTCGGACCTATTCGAGGCCGGTCTCGCGCACAGCGTAGAAGCTTGGGTTGATAATCAATTGGTTGGTGGGCTCTACGGCCTTGCTATGGGATCTGTTTTCTTTGGAGAAAGCATGTTTACACGGCAGGACAACGCATCGAAAGTCGCGCTCTGCCATCTGGTTGCGATTATGAAAAATGGCGGATACCGGCTGCTGGATACTCAGTTCATCACTGGTCATCTGATGCAATTCGGCGCTGTGGAATTGCATCACCAGGACTACATGCGAGAGCTTGGGGATGCATTGGGTCAGCTTGGCCGCTTCGGTCCCCCATTACCCTATTCTGAAATGGAGCGCCTTCTGTTCTCGCAGTCGAGTACCCAAACATCATAAACGGCGTGATCCATTGCAGATAAAGCTGGGCTAGACGCAAACATCCAGCCAGAAAATACTTCTGTCGGAGACTGATCAGGTCTCTTGTCCCAAATTTTCAAGAATGCAGCACTTTCCGGCGTTTCCTCTGGCGGTCGTGTCATACAGGTCTGCACCGCTATTGATAAGGTGCCGATCGATACGGTGTCACCAACCCATGCCTCTAGGGTGCTTACTCGGCCGGTAACCTTATCTAGCCAACGAAGGACAGTTGTGTCTGTTGGCACATAATCGGCTGAAGCCGGTTGTGTGCAAATCAGCAGCCCTGCGAGAGCTAAGCTGAGTATGGGAGCAGCAACGCCAGTGGATCTCTGGTTTCTCATAGCCAACATATGGAACAAGAAAAAGCGGCGCCGACAAGGCAGTCTTTTGTATTCAAGAATCACCGCCGGTGGCTAGAAATATGATTTCGCCGACTAAATCTTCGAGAGATTTGAAATCTTGGCTATTCGCAATGAGACCGCCATTGGTCACATGGACCTCGGACTTGCCTGGTCGAAGATCAACATACTTCCCCCCCAACAACCCGTCCCCGACGATTGCAGCGACAGTGTCCTCGGGAATCAAAATCGATGGATCGATAACTAAAGTCACCCTGGCTTCATAAGTCTCAAAATCAAGATACTGAGATTCAACCGTACCGACGCTAACACCGCTGATACGGACATCACTCCCGATCTGCAGCCCTCCGACCTTTAAAAAAGTCGCCTCGACTTTATAACCATCCCGCGCCCCAATTTGAGCAGTCGAGTAGGCCAGCGATAGGAACATACCAGCAATCAGGAGAACGACTGCGCCGAGTACCGTTTCGATCGGATTCCGCTTCATGGTAGGTCTTTCTGTTCAGCTAAACGGCTTGTTTTCGCACGATTCACCACCTGATTCAGCAAGCTCTCCAAGACAACAGAGTCCTGAACATAAGAGAGTCGCTGTCCGGGCGAGAGCGTCTCAATATCACCGCCCGGATGAAGCTCAATGTACTTCTCCCCAAAAATTCCATCCGTTTCTATCACTGCAGCGGTGTCTGACGGTATTGCGAGATTCGAATCAAAGATGGCAAGCGTCACATTGGCTCGGTGATGGTCGCCTAGAGAGACTGACCCAACAAGACCAATATCGATGCCGGCCATGCGAACCGGACTGCCGACGGTCAAACCATCTATCTTTCCAAACTCGGCATGCAGGTCGAAACCTAGGCCGCTACTAGAATCTGTTTGTGGCGTACCGACGGTTAGAGCAACAAGAATAATAAGGGTGACGGCGATTGTACCAAGGCCGAGCCTTATTTCCCGCCAGTTGAATTCAGCCATCCGGGCTCCAGGCCTCATAGTCGCCAGTTGCCGAGGCTCTTTGTCCACCTTTGCGGTCGTGGCCGGGCGGCAAATAAGCGGCCTCTGTGCCGGTCTGGTTGGACTGATGTGGCTTTTGCCATGCCTTTCGGGCCGTTTGAATCGGCTCATCAGTCGTGTGATGTAACCATGCATGCCACTCTGGGGGGACTTTCGACGCCTCTGCTTCGCCGACGTACACGACCCAACGCTCTTCCCGGTTACCGGAGCGTTTTCGCGATGATTTGTAATATACGTTGCCTAGGTCGTCTTCGCCGACCTTTTGACCTTTGAATTTCGTATACAGCCAAGTCCCGAGGGTCATGTCGCAATCTTTCTTTGAATAGACGAACGCGGAGAATATGGCGGTTTTCTGGGGTCCCGTCCAGTTCTGAGGCTCATTCGAGAGATTTTGTTGATTTTTTGAGCAATTCGACGTCAAAGCCTAGAAACCTCAAAATATTGTGGTTTATCAATCTCCAAACACAAAATATTGTTGATAACAGGCAGTTGAAATCGTACTCTAGTGTCCACTCGTAAGTGACCTACTAAATGTTGATTTACGGGTGCGATGGGCTGAGGGGAATGCTTGAATCGCATCGAAAATTGACCACGCTTTTGCATGGCGTGGAGCGATGCAGATTCCGTCTCGCGAGCTGAAGAAGTAGTTCGATTTTTGAGGCCAAGCTAGGCCAGAGGGATACGTTATGCGGATTACGCGCCGGTTCACCACGCCAGGCACATCACCCTACGCCGAGATCCCATTCCGAACGATTAAGAGCGAAATTAAGAATCCAGATGGATCGGTCGTCTTTGCTCAGGCTGAAATCGAAGTACCCGAGCGTTGGTCTCAAGTCGCAAGCGATGTCCTTGCTCAAAAGTACTTCAGAAAGGCCGGCGTCCCGGCCCGGCTAAAGTCCGTCAAAGAAAGCGACGTACCCGAATTTCTCTGGCGCAAAGAGCCAGACCACAAAGCCCTAAAGCGCCTCAAAGCGGATAATAGGTTTGTCGGCGAGGCTGATGCCCGGCAGGTCTTTGACCGACTGGCCGGAACCTGGGCCTATTGGGGCTGGAAAGGCGGTTATTTCGACAGCAACGACGATGCCGAGACCTTTTTTGACGAAATGCGCTACATGCTTTGCATGCAAATGGCGGCACCAAATTCGCCTCAATGGTTTAACACCGGTCTTCATTGGGCGTACGGCATTGATGGCCCAGCCCAGGGTCATTTCTATGTGGATTACCGAAGCGGCAAGCTGACTAAATCTGCTAGCGCGTACGAACACCCTCAGCCGCACGCGTGTTTTATACAATCTGTCTCCGACGACTTGGTCAATGAGGGCGGCATCATGGACCTTTGGACCCGTGAGGCGCGGCTATTCAAATACGGATCTGGAACGGGAACTAATTTCTCTGCCGTCCGTGGATCAGGCGAAAATCTATCCGGTGGTGGGCAATCTTCCGGACTTATGAGCTTCCTGAAGATCGGTGACCGAGCGGCGGGCGCTATAAAATCCGGGGGCACAACTCGGCGGGCGGCCAAGATGGTCATTGTCGACGTCGATCACCCAGATATCGAAGCCTTTATTTCGTGGAAGGTGCGCGAAGAGCAAAAAGTCGCTGCCTTAGTTACGGGCTCAAAGCTTTGTCAGTTTCACCTCAACGTTATTTTGCAAGCAACCCGCAATTGGGATGGGGTCGACAGCGAGAGCCGCTTTGATGTGGCAAAAAATGACGCGCTCAAGAAAGCTGTACGCGCTGCACGAAAAGCGATGATTCCTGACAACGCAATACAACGCTCGATCCAGTTTGCGCGTCAGGGATATACGGAAATCAAATTCGAAACCTACGATACGGACTGGGACTCTGAGGCCTACCTGACCGTTTCTGGGCAGAACTCAAACAACAGCGTCCGCGTCACCAATGAATTTCTCGAAGCCGCCCAGACAGGTAAGCCATGGGATCTGCGCAATCGCACCGACGGCGGAGTTGCAGAGACCGTTGATGCAGCGGACCTATGGGATCGCATCGCAGAAGCCGCCTGGCAATGCGCGGACCCTGGCATCCAATTCGACACCACCGTCAATGATTGGCACACGTGCCCAAACTCTGGGCGTATCAACGGATCAAACCCTTGCTCAGAGTATATGTTTCTCGATGATACGGCCTGTAACCTAGCGTCCCTGAACCTTCTTACGTTCCGCAACAATGATGGTTCGTTCGACGTTGAAGGGTTCACTCACGCGACAAGGTTGTGGACCGTCGCCCTCGAGATCTCGGTGCTGATGGCTCAGTTTCCGTCCAAAGAAATAGCCAAGCGATCTTTCCAATTCCGCACCCTTGGTCTCGGTTACGCCAATATCGGCGGACTTTTGATGGCCGATGGGATTCCCTATGACAGTGCGGAAGGCCGTGGTTTGTGTGGCGCTATTACCGCACTCATGACCGGTGTTTCTTATGCAACATCCGCTGAGATGGCTGAAGAAATTGGTACTTTTCCTGGCTACAGCGCCAATTCCGATGAAATGCTGCGTGTTATTCGTAATCATCGGCGCGCCGCCTACGGTCACCACGATGGCTATGAGAACCTAAGCATAAAGCCAGTCCCTCTCAACGGTGCAGACTGCCCGGATACGGCGATCACTGCAGCTGCCAAGAAAGCCTGGGATCAAGCATTGGCTGTTGGTGAGGCGCACGGTTTCCGCAATGCCCAAGTATCCGTTATCGCGCCTACTGGCACCATCGGGCTAGTCATGGATTGCGACACGACCGGTATCGAACCAGATTTTGCACTCGTTAAATTCAAGAAATTGGCCGGTGGTGGATACTTTAAAATCATTAATCGGATTGTCCCGCTGGCGCTCAACACCCTTGGGTATACCGATCCTGAAATTGACGACATACAAGGTTATGCCGTCGGACATGGCACGCTAGATGGTGCGCCCGGTGTCCATCACAAAGCGCTCATGGATCGAGGTTTTGATGGAGACGCATTGACTGCGGTCGAAGAGGCATTAGAAAACGCTTTCGACATAAAATTCGTGTTTAACAAATACACGCTGGGCGAAGAATTCTGCACGGAGCGCCTTGGAATAGATGCCGCAGATCTCGATCGACTAGATTTCAATATGCTCAAATCGCTCGGTTTCAGCGACAGCGAGATCGAAGCGGCAAATATATATGCTTGCGGCGCCATGACGCTCGAGGGCGCGCCCGGACTGAAACTCGAACACCAGCCGGTCTTTGATTGCGCCAACCCGTGCGGCCGAACTGGCACACGGTATCTATCTGCATCGAGCCACATCGGTATGATGGCCACTGCGCAGCCCTTCATTTCCGGCGCCATTTCCAAAACCATTAATATGCCGAACACCGCAACGGTCGAGGATTGCCGCAACGCCTATATCGAATCCTGGAAGCTAGGCATCAAAGCCAACGCCCTGTACCGCGACGGATCAAAACTTTCTCAACCTCTAGCGTCAGCCGTTTTTGACGACATTGGGGACGAGGAAGACTTGGATGAACGACTCGAAGACATAGCCGCAAAGCCTGCAACTGCTCGCGCCGAAATAATTGCAGAGCGAATTGTCGAGCGAGTTGTCGCGCGTGAACGTCAGCGCCTACCGGACAGACGCAAGGGCTATACTCAGAAAGCGTTGGTCGGAGGACACAAAGTATACCTACGTACCGGCGAATATGACGACGGCGCCATCGGAGAAATTTTCATCGATATGCATAAGGAAGGTGCCGCCTTCCGCAGTCTGATGAACAACTTCGCAATCGCCATTTCTATTGGCTTACAATACGGCGTGCCACTAGAGGAATACGTAGACGCTTTTACCTTTACCAGATTCGAGCCTGCTGGACTGGTCGAAGGCAACAGCTCCATAAAAATGGCAACATCCATACTCGACTATATTTTCCGTGAACTCGCTGTATCGTACCTGGGAAGATACGAACTGGGCCATGTTGAACATTCTGACATAACACCTGACGCTATGGGTGACGGGGATGCGGCAGAGAAGTTGCTTAAAATCGCTGAACGAACTGTATCGCAAGGGTATATCCGCTCTAGTAATTTGTACTTCCTGAATCCGGGCGATCAGCGCAAAGATAGTGACGATAACATCGCCACCACTGAAACCATTATTCCTCTTGATTCTGCCGTTGGTGAATCAGCATCCGTTTCTGCCGGCGCAACAGGGTCCATGTCTAGCGCAGACGGAGGCGGAGTAAGCAGTGTTATGGCTGGCCCTCCTCCATCAACCGAACGCATGTCTGCAATCAGCACCGCAAAGATGCAGGGCTATGAAGGTGATGCGTGCGGGGAGTGCGGTAATTTTACGTTAGTTCGAAATGGGACCTGCATGAAATGCAATACATGCGGTGCAACGAACGGTTGTTCGTAAACGTATATCCAATGTTCCTGGTGAATCATGCGCAGGCCTAGCATCTCATGACTTTTCCAGCATCGTTATCCTATAGGGCACTAGCAGATCCACTCGTGCCATCAAGTGCCATGCAGACCGAGCAATCAGAGGCCGGCTGGCTAAGCGATTTATTTGACGCCTTTCTGCGCGTAAAGATTCCGACACCGCAGGAATATGCGAACTGTCGCCTACACGCAGAGGACGTCGTGCATACGTTGAGGCGTGCACTCTACCCAATTCGCATGGCCGGCAGCATGACTGGCGACTCTCTTGTTGTCGGCGGTGTAGGCAAACGCACGGCTCTCTCCCCGATCGCCTGCGTTGATGTCTTATACCTTCTTCCCTCAAAACTACGGATAAGCCGCACAGCTGACGCATTGAAGGTGGTCCATGCTGGCTTGGCTGATCAATATGAAGCCGAAGTGATAGCGGCGGCTGATCTAGGAGTCACAGTCACCACAGGTGACCGCCGTATCCGTATTATTCCAGCGTTAGAGCACGGAACTGGATTCAAAATCCCTGGGCCGACTACTTTAGACCGAGCGTCGGGCTGGCGTATAACAAACCCAGTATCTGAAGCCGCAACACTTCGTCTCAGTGATAGCCTTAATACCGGGTGGACTCGTCGACTATTGACGATCCTAAAATCATGGCGAGACCACACAGAAACACCACTCGATTCCCTAACTCTCGAAGTCTTGGTTCAAGAATTTTGCGCAACACAAAAACGCCAAGCCACTCTCCCCGACGCATTTAAGGCGTTTGTCGCCTGGGCGCGCTCCAAGCCTGTAGGCCGCATTACCGCACCAGGAGCTGCGACGACCCTTGAGCTAGACCAGTCATGGCATGGCAGTGCGAAAGCGGCCTATTGGCGGGTAACGTTAGCAGAACAGACAGCCTCAACGGATAGGCTTAAAGCTGCATTGGAATGGCGCAACTTACTTGGAATGGATTTCCCAGTGCCGGAGGATTCCGATAAATCAGTTCCACCGATTCTAGAGGCCTGCGCCTAGAGCGCACAAGTTAGCCGATACTCTCTAGAACTGCACAGTCCGCATTATCTCAGAATTCTGACACAAGCCCAAAAACAGACCACTTGTCCCGGCGTCGACAAAGTTAAGGCCGCTTTTTCCACGCGCCTTTGGTTTGTAGCTCTGTAAAATGAAAACAGCATTGAGCACCCGGCTTAGCTCCTCACCTTCAAACTGCCGTGTAAATATGAGGTTACCTCGGCGCGGAAGCCGACCCGCACATGTGTGCGCGTTGGGTCGATCAATTTTATAGATAACGGGCAAGCCCCAATCGTTAATTGTTGCCTCTTGATCAATTCCAAGTGTAAACCACGGCACATAGCCGTCCAATTCACTCGCGCCACAGGAGATAGCCGCACGGCCATCACCTGTAAGATCAGGGCATGGCAGTAACGGTGTACCATTCTCTTCCATGACGCCAGACATAACGTGGGCAAGGACCGCAGCTTTTATAAAGGAAAATTGGTCTGCCATATCGGCACGCCGTTCTTCGACGTTTAGTCCGACCCAATAGGTCGTAAGGCCGAAAAATACACTTGCTAGGAAAGAGCCGAGCAGCAGTGCGCGAATGTTTTCTTTTCGCGTACGATTCCTTTTGGCATGACTCCGCATCCACCGCTGAAGCTGCGGCATTGCGATCCCACCAGAGCGTTTTGGTCCGAAGTCAGACATGCTGCTCTTTTAGCGCGAATACATTGCTAAGTAGTTGAGAAATTACAGTTTTGTTTCAAGTCAAAACCACTTATCTCAAATCGATAGCGACCTGAAAGTACCGAAATTCATCAGAGATCACGTCATTTAGTAAAGGAAGCGGCTCCGTACCGTTCCCTCGATCGCACCCAACTCTCGGCGAATACCCATCCCGACTTCCAATTCACCCATGACGTCCGTAACGACATAGCCGATCTCGCCGTCAGCGCGCAGGTACTGCCCCGAAATATTGATATCGCGGCTCGAAAAAACACCATTAATCTTGGACAGAACACCCGGCACATCACGATGAATGTGCATAAAGCGAATGGCATTCTGTTGCGGAGGTAGAGCAACCTCAACAAAATTAACCGCCCCAAGGGTTGATCCATTGTCCGAATATTTGACGAG
>JABJAH010000050.1 GCA_018666155.1 Rhodospirillaceae bacterium
AACATGACCGATGGGTTTAAGGACCGAGAAAAAGGCTTCGAACGGAAGTACGAGCTGGATCAAGACCAGGAATTTAGGGTTCAGGCGCGCCGGGACAAGTTATTCGGTCACTGGTTGGCACAGCGGTTTGGTATGAGCGGCGAGGAAGAAAAGGCCTACGTTATCGACGTGGTGGACTCAAACTTCGAAATTCCCGGCGATGAAGACATGCTGGACAAAGTCAAAGCAGACATCGCCGCAAAAGGCGTCTCGATTGAAGATGCTGAATTGAACGCCAAGCTGTCTGAGTGCATGGCTGAGGCCCACAAACAGGTCATCGAAAGCGCCTAGATCGGAGCTAAAGCGAAGGGTTTAGCCAAACACCCGTTCGAAAATCGTATCAACGTGTTTGGTGTGATATTCCATAGCGAACAGTTCGCTTAAGGCCTCTTCTGAGATTTTGTCCGTCACTTCGCTATCGGCTTTGAGCCTTGAGAGTAAGTCTCCCTTGCCGTCCCAGACTTCCATCGCGTTGCGTTGGACCAGTCTGTAGGAATCTTCGCGGCTGACGCCAGCTTGGGTAAGCGCGAGAAGCACCCTTTGCGAGAATACCAATCCGCCCATGCCGTTGAGGTTTTTCTCAATGGCATCCGGATAGAGGACCAGCTTGTCGATCACGCCGGTGAGACGGGCGAGGGCAAAATCTAATGTCACGGTAGCGTCAGGACCGATCATCCGTTCGACCGATGAGTGGGATATATCCCGCTCATGCCACAGCGCAACATTCTCCATCGCCGGTATTGCCATGCCGCGGACGAGGCGGGCGAGGCCGGTGAGGTTTTCCGTCAATATGGGATTGCGCTTGTGCGGCATCGCCGAAGACCCTTTTTGGCCAGGCGAGAAATATTCTTCGACTTCACGAACTTCAGTCCGTTGCAGGTGCCGTATTTCGGTTGCGATGCGCTCGATTGAGCTGGCAATCACGCCCAATGTTGCGAAGTAGGCGGCATGTCTGTCGCGCGGGATGACTTGGGTCGAAATTGGTTCGGGTTCCAGGCCTAGCGCCTTGGCAACATGCACTTCCACACTGGGATCGATATTGGCGAACGTGCCGACAGCACCGGAGATGGCACAGGTTGCGATTTCTTTGCGGGCCTCTAGCAAGCGGGTGCGATTGCGATCGAACTCCGCGTACATTCCTGCAAATTTCAGTCCCATCGTCGTCGGTTCGGCGTGTATGCCGTGACTGCGGCCCATACACACAGTCATCTTATGTTCGTAGGCGCGACGTTTAACAACCTCAAGCAACGCATCGATATCGGCCAGGAGGATATCCGTGGCCTGAACCAGTTGCACGGCAAGGCACGTGTCCAGAACGTCGGAAGAGGTCATGCCCTGGTGAACAAAGCGGGCCTCTGGGCCGACATGCTCGGCCAAATTGGTCAGGAAGGCGATGACGTCGTGTTTGACTTCTCGCTCGATCTCATCGATCCGGTCGACTTCGAACTTGCCTAACTTCCAAACGGCTGCAGCGGCGCTCTTGGGGATAACGCCAAGCTCGGCCTGGGCGTCACAGGCGTGGGCTTCAATCTCGAACCAAATGCGGAATTTGTTTTCGGGCTCCCAGATTTTGACCATCTCTGGGCGCGCATAGCGCGGTATCATCGGCGGAATCCTGACACGGTGAAATGATCTCGTTGGTATAGAGAGTTCTCGCGTTTACTTCCACCCGCAGAACCGCAAAGCAGCCATGAATATATGATTTGAGCGGTGCTGCGTCAGAGCAGGCTGTCTTGCCTAAAGGAGACATGACGCCCTCGTCCGATAACCACGTGATCGTGCAGAACCAGGCCGACAGCTTCAAGCGCCTCTTTAACCTGCTTGGTCATATCGATGTCTGCCCGAGACGGCGCTGGATCTCCCGAGGGATGATTGTGCACCATGATGATCGCGGTGGCATTGAGCGCAAGGGCTCGTTTTACGACTTCGCGCGGATAGACCGGGGTGTGATCCACTGTTCCCGTTTGTTGAGCCTCGTCGGCGATCAATTTGTTCTTTTTATCGAGAAAAAGCAGACGGAACTGTTCGGTCTCTTCGAACGCCATTAACGCGGTGCAGTAATCTATGAGAGCCTGCCACGACGAAATAACCGGTCGGTCCGCTATGCCCGCCCGCAACAGGCGCGCCGCCCCGGCTTGCACCGCTTTGAGGCCAGCGACGGCGCTCTCGCCCAAGCCATCTATTGCAAGAAGCTTGTCTTTGTCCGCGGCGATGACCTCTGCAAACGATCCAAATTTCTCAATGAGGTCTTTGGCAAGGGGCTTGGTGTCTTTGCGCGGCAGCGCCGTAAACAACAGGAGTTCAAGGAGTTCATAGTCAGCGAGAGCGTCTGGGCCGGCGTCGAGAAACCGCCCGCGCAAACGGGCGCGATGCCCGTGATATCCAGCTTTGGATTGTTTGTCGTCTTCGCCGGGAAATAGCTCTGCACCGCCATCACCTAATCCACGTTCCTGTTTAGAGCTTGAACGCTTTCCAGCCATCAGCGGTATTATCCCTCAAAGGGCGGGCAGGTATAACCTTTAGGTGACAAGGTGAAAATCTCGAAGCCGTCTGCCGTCACGCCAATAGTATGCTCAAACTGTGCAGACAGGGTTTTGTCACGGGTGACAGCGGTCCATCCGTCGTCGAGAATTTTTGTTTCGAAGCGGCCGGCATTGATCATGGGTTCAATCGTAAAGATCATACCTTGCTCTAACACCATACCGGTGCCAGGTCGGCCAACGTGCATTACGTTGGGCGCGGTGTGAAAAACCTGACCGATGCCGTGACCACAGAAGTCACGGACAACCGAAAACCGTTCGCCTTCCGCATAGGTCTGGATTGCGTGGCCAACGTCGCCAAGTGTGGCGCCAGGCCGCACAGCTTCGATGCCTTTCATCATGGCTGTGTAAGTCGCTTCGACCAGTCGGCGGGCTTTAATTTTAACGTCGCCGACATAGAACATTCTGCTGGTGTCGCCGAACCAATCATTAAGGATGGGAGAGACATCGATATTGACGACGTCGCCATCCTTTAGGGCGCGGTCGCCGGGAATGCCGTGGCAGACGACATGATTAATGGACGTGCAAATGGATTTCGGATAGCCGCGATACCCGAGAGGTCCCGGCACAGCATCGTGTTCGATATGAAAGTCGTAGCACAGCTTATCTAGCTCACCCGTAGTCACGCCTGGTTTGACGTGAGGTGTTATGAAATCGAGAATTTCAGCCGCAAGTCGACCGGATTTACGCATCGCTTCAAAGGCCTCGGGACCATGCAAAATGATCTCATTGGGGCGGGGGCGTTCTTGAGTTTCCAAAGCGAGATTCATCCTGTAACCAGTTTGGTCAGTATCGGGCTGTACTGGAGCCTGACATATAGGGGTTTCAGCTTGGTAAATCCATGGGCAGAGGCCCTGAAATGCTTATTTCTTCAGGCGTTACGTCGCATTTGTAGCAGAGCACCTCGACCCCGGCTTTTATGGCAACGGCCAATCCAGCCTCATAATCCGGGTCAATATCCCCGGCGACGCTGCATGAGGGGCAGTCCCCGCGCTGGACCAGGTAGAACATAACCGCCCGGTGCCCTTCAGCGACCATATCGGCCAATTCCACGAGGTGCTTCGCGCCTCGGGTGGTCACGGAGTCGGGAAACTCGGCTTTCCCTTCAGGTGTGAGGTCCCGTTTCATGGTCACGTTTTTGACTTCCACATAACAGGGTGGCCTACCCTCGGACTCAAGAAGCATGTCGATGCGCGAGTTTTTGCCGTATTTGACTTCCCGCCTAAGCGAGTCATATCCCGTGAGTTCTGCAATTTCTCCAGCTTCGATCGCCTCTGCAACGATGCGATTGGGATGCCCGGTGTTTATGCCAACGTTGTGGCCGTCGATTTGGACAATCTCCCAGGTGTATTTGAGTTTGCGTTTTGGATTGTTGGCAGGTGAAATCCAGACTGGGGCACCCTCCGGCTTGACCGCCAACATCGATCCAGAATTTGCACAATGGGCAACAACGGTCTCGCCGTTCTCGAGCACGACATCCGCAAAGAACCGCTTGTAGCGTTTTACGAGTGTGCCTTTCAGGAGCTTCGTTTCGAACTTCATTACGTTATTTCCTGTGTGTGCTCTGGCGTTAGAGCGGTGTTTCTTCTGAGCCAAGAGCGTCAGACAAACGGCTACGCGCCGAGCCTGGCGACAACGGTTTTTGTTGAGTCTCCGATGGGGCCCAGGCCGTCAGTGTTATGACCTCGAACGTCGCGAGCAGTTTTCCCCCGCCGGAACTGTGCCGCTCACGGTAAATTTCCTCAGCGGCGTCGAACAAGCGGCGGGTCGTCAGTCCTCTTGAGCGTTCCTGGATCGCGTTGTTCTCTCCTATGCGGCGAAGTTCACTAAACAGATCATTCAAGCAATCAAATTCACGAAGAATCACGTCCGTGTCTGCGACGGGAAGGGCGAAGCCTGCCCGCACAAGTAAATTTCCGGCGTCACGGACATCAACGAAGGGTGACACCCGTGGCGTGATGCCTCCTAAAATCGAACTTTCGGCCTCGATCAAACAATCGCGCAGTTCATGAAGTGTGGCGCCACCGAAAAGACTGGCGAGGAAAAGGCCGTCCGGTTGTAGGCATCGTCTGAGCTGAATGAGTGATCCCGGCAGATCATTGGTCCAGTGCAAAGAGTGTTCCGCAATAATGAGATCAAAAACCTCAGATCCGAACGGAATCCATTCTTCATCGCAGGCCACTGCCGCAAAGCCTTCAAGCTGCGCCCGACGCGCGAAATCTTCCGCGAAATCAGCCGCCACAACGGTCTCTAGGGCGTGGTCTCCCATCAAGGATTTCGCGGTTTCGCCGGATCGGCACCCAAGACTTAGGGCCGTCCCGAAGGTCCGCTTAACATCCAGCAATCGGTCGAGAAGCTGCTGCCGGTTGGCCGTCAGTAGGGCGGGCTGGACATCGGGCATGGCGGCAGCCCGGCGGCGGTTTCTCGCAGTGGTCCCTCGATCAAAGATTTTCGGCGGCGCGTTCATGCTAGGCTTATCGCACACCTGGCAGATGGTGGAAAAGGATGCTGGACCGAACATCGTTTAATCGCCTCAAGGTTTTGGGGCGTCGCGGGCTAGATGCGGTGATGCCGCCTCGATGCCTGATGTGCGGTGTGGTGGCCGCAGACCCTGGTGCGCTTTGTGCAACGTGTTTCGACGACGTTACTTTTATAACGCCTCCGTATTGCACTCGCTGCGGCATTCCTCTCATCGACAGTTTTGCAGATGTGACGGATAAGGTGATTTGTGGCGCCTGTGCCGAACGGTCTCCGTCCTTTGATAAAGCAAGGGCGGTATGTGTGTACGACGAAAAAAGCCGGTCGTTGATAACCCGACTCAAGTACGCCGATCGAACAGATTTTACGCCGGCTTTGGGCCGCTGGATGGTGCGGGCTGGCGCTGAGTTGCTGGACGGAGCAGACCTTATTATCCCGGTGCCGCTCCATCGCTGGCGACTGTTGACTCGGACTTACAATCAATCTGCTTTGCTTGCTC
>JABJAH010000051.1 GCA_018666155.1 Rhodospirillaceae bacterium
ACCTGAATGTTCATAGTACTTCTCCAATAGCCGCGCGAACTAACCTTGCACGCGGGCGCGAATAGCGTCTTCAACTTCTTTGATGGTCAACGGCTGACCCGTCACCTTGAGGTGGCCGTCGATCTCTTGGCGGGTTTGACTGCGCAAGAACGTCAACATCTGACCATTGTTCATTTCAGCGACCAGGACTTTCTCGTACTTGCCGAGTAGGTCGATCAAATTCTCTGGCAAAGGCCAAAGGTTGCGAATGTGAATGTGAGCAGCATCAAGCCCAGCATCCCGCATATTGGCAACGGCCCGATTGATTGGCCCATAGGTTGATCCCCAACCGACGACAGCAAGCTTGCCGCCTTCGTTCCCCAGCTCAACGGCCTGGGCGGGAATGTCCTTTGCGATACCGGCGATCTTGTTCGTGCGCAAATCTGTCATGCGCTGATGGTTTTCGGGATCGTAAGAAATATTTCCTGACCCGTCGGCTTTTTCGATGCCGCCGATGCGATGCGTCAGACCTGGCGTGCCGGGCTTTACCCACGGACGGGCCAGCGTTTCATCGTCCCGACTGAACGGCTGGAACCCTTCAACTTCCGACCGATACGAAACCGGGAACGGTTCATAATCAGATAGAGAAGGAATCAGCCAGGGCTCAGCCGCGTTGGCGATATACCCATCGGAAAGCAAGAACACGGGAGTCATATACTTTGTTGCCAAGCGCACGGCTTCAATCCCGACTTCAAAACAATCACTCGGCGACTTGGCTGACAGCACAACCATCGGCGCATCTCCGTTGCGGCCCCAGACCGTCAGGAATAAATCCGACTGCTCTGTCTTGGTCGGCAATCCAGTGGAGGGACCGGCCCGTTGCGTGTTGACGATGATCAGCGGCAGTTCCGTTGAGATTGCCAAACCAATCGCTTCGGTTTTCAACGCAATGCCAGGGCCAGAGCTAGCCGTAATGCCCATGTTGCCGGCATAGGACGCACCAATTGCGGAACATGCGGCAGCGATCTCATCTTCAGCTTGGAATGTCGTGACACCGAAATTCTTAAGGCGTGACAAAATATGCAGGATCGGAGACGACGGCGTAATCGGATAGGAACAGAAGGTCATATCTATTCCGGCGAGCTGACACCCCGCCACCAAACCCCAGGACAACGCTTCGGCACCGGTGACGAGACGATACTCCCCGGGCGCGAATTCAACCTCGGCCACGCGCGTTTGCTGAATATCACCCGACATCTCAGCCGTTTCGCCATAAGCGTGACCAGCCTTGAGGGCTGCGATGTTCGCTTGGGCTACAGGCGAGTCAGCGCCGAACTTACCGGCGACAAACTTTTCAGTCGCGTCAGTGGTGCGGTCGTACATCCAGTAGATCAGACCAAGCGTCCACATGTTCTTTCCGCGGAGCGCTTCTTTCTGAGTGACGTCAAAAGGCTTTGTCGCTTCGAGCGTCAACGCCGAGATATCGATCTCGATGGTGCGGTGTTCGGCCAGCGTTCCATCTCCACGGGGATCGACCTCAAAACCCGCCTTCTTGAGATTGCGCTCGGTAAAGCTACCAGCGTCGAGAATGATCAGGCCACCGGTCCGTACATCTTTGTAGTTCACTTTGAGCGCTGCTGGATTCAATGCAACCAGGACGTCCGGTGAATCACCAGACGTCTTAATCATCCGTGAACCGAACTTAATCTGGAACGCAGAGACACCGTAGGTGGTCCCTATAGGCGCGCGAATTTCAGCTGGGAAATCAGGAAACGTCGCTAATGAATTATGATCCACCGCCGTTGCTTGAGAGAACTGGCCACCGAGAAGTTGAACGCCATCACCGGAGTCACCAGCGAAGCGAACAACAATCGAATCCGTGTCCGCCTCGGACATCTGGGTACCGTCCGCACCATCACCCTTGGACGGATTTGTTTGCAGGTTCATCAACCATATCCTCTAGAAATACGCTGGGCCGCTGTCCACAGGGCCATAAGCCATTAATTTGCAACATTTATAGGGGGTTTGCGTCCACATAAATACTGAAATCACGCCCCGACCAACTGGCGAATTCTTTGCCTCGTTTCACTCGATCTCCAAGTCCATGGCATGGAAATTGTAGACACCATAATCACTGGAAAAGTTCTTCACACGAGGCGCCAGGCCCGTAAAACCTACCATCTGAAACATGTATAGGGCGGGAGGGTCATCGTGGTACCGCCTCAGCAGGGATCTCACCATGGCCTCGCGGCGACCTAAGTCGCCTTCCGCCATCGCAGCCTTGATGAGCGGGGTGTCCTCAGAATTGCAATGCCAGGGGCTAGACCACAGGCAGGAGTGCAGCCGGAAGGGCCTAAGCGCATCAAGCGAGGGCATCGTGTCCATACTCATGGCGAAGGCCTGACCCTCCCATGACCCGTCATAGATACGGCGAACAAGAATTTGTGATGGGATTGTCTGTAGCGTGACGTCGATGCCAACGCGCCGCAGATCGTCGGCGACCATGGCATAGTAAGAATCGGAATTAACCCCAGCTCCAGTCGTGACCTCAATCGTCAATTCGAACCCATCCGAGTAACCTGCATCTGTGAGGAGAGACCGCGCTTTGTCCGGGTCATACGGATACGGCTTCAACGAAGGGTCATACCCGAAAGCCCCTTCTGGCACAGGCTGGCTGGCCACCACAGTCGCCCCACCCATCAGCAACTCAACGATGATGTCTTTGTTAACGGCGTAGTTGAGAGCCTGGCGAACCCGCTTATCCTGCAACGGGCCTGGTTTGGTTGTGATGAATGAAATCACCGCCACCCCCGCTGACGGACTTTCCATCATACGACCACCAATGGATGCCACCGCATCTCTGTCGTCGGCACTGATCGACGTCGCGATATCGATGCCCTCTGACTGGAGCGCCTGGATGCGCGAGGCTTGGTCAGGAATCATTTGTAGGGTCAGGCGATCGAGGATCGGCGGACGCCACGACCCCCTGAACGCAGAGAGTTCTATGCGACCAGCACCCCATGACTCGACCTTGAATGGACCAGTCCCGACCGGGTCTTGCGCAAACCCTTGCGGCCCCAATGCTGCCCAATGCTCTGGCGCTGGAAATCGGACAGGAACAACGCGACGAGGCAGAAGAGGCGCGGGTGCCGCGGTCTCCAAAACGACCGTCAGCGCATCACGCGCGTCAACACGAATAACATCTGCTACTTCGCGAGACGCCCCAACGGTCTGCCCCTGGTCAGACCGTAGAAACGCAAACGCTGCAACGACGGCGTCAGCAGTGAAAGACTCGCCATTTGAAAATGAAACGTTCGGACGGAGATTAAAGACCCAAGTAGTTTCCGACTCTTTATGCCAAGACGTGGCGAGAGACGGCAACACCTCGCCCGATCGTGTGATACGGGTCAGGCCATCGAACATAGCTGGTAAGGTAAGGATCGGCGGGACCGTCGTGCCCGTGTACGGATTGCCTGCGGCAGGAGGAAAAGCCCACAGACCAATGGTCATATGCTTTTCGTCAGCGGCCCGCACTGTGCCGACTGAGACCAAAAACATCGATACAAAAACTGCGCTAATCACTTTGATAGAATTCATATTCTTTCGGGCTCCCAGTCACTTAGTGCCACAGCGACTTTATCGACCGCCGCATCCCACACCCCGATCTCTTCTTGCCAAGCCAGCCGCATAGACGGGTACCACAGGCTATCGGGTTGACGATTCAACCAATACCACAGACGCGACGGACCAAGCGGGACTAAGGTCCAGACGGGGACACCAAGAGCGCCTGCAAGATGAACGGTGGTGTTTGAAACTGAGACGACGATGTCTAAGGCAGCGATCTGAGCGACGACCGCATCGATGTCTTTGTTGGTATCGATATGGGGATCGCGAACGATGGTGATATTCGGGAAGGCTTGAGACGCAGCCGCAATGTTTAGGTCGACATCAGACCGGGCGCCGTACTGCAAAGAGATAAATACAGCCTCGGGTTGGGCCTCAAAAATCGGCTGCCAATTGTTGACTAAATCCGTTGATTTGTGAGGCCCCAAGCCAACGCGGTGGCTGCACCATGACAAACCGATGAGCGGGCGATCTCCATAGGTTTTTTTGTATCCCTGCCGCAGCGATTCCACCTGAGCAACGTCGGCGGCAAGATAGGGAGCCGATGTAAAAGACGCTGAATCGGGTCTAAGCCACTGGCCAAGGCTCGCGCTGGAAACTTGGAAATCTACGTTTGAAGTTGGCACTGTCGTGTGAGGCGGGGACGTCAAAGGAACAACAGTGACGTTTGGAAAACTGCGCGCAAGAAGGGCCTCCAGACGCGGCTCACTTTCGAGAAACACCTGGGCGGCGCGCTCGGTTAGATCTTTGATCATGCCGGCATGAAGCACTTGGTCACCTAGCCCCTGCTCTCCCGAGACCAAGATCGTTTTGCCAGCCAGGGCTTCACCCTGCCAAACAGGATAGTCATACGGCCGCGGTTCAAAGCCGGATTTAGGGTCAACTTTGCGGCATTCGTAATCCGCCCAACCCTCGGTGAAGTTTGTATTGCGAAGCCGCAATTGCCCCCGGTTATAGCGGGCACGGGCCAGAGCCGGATCGAGTGTAACGGCCTGACTGAACGCCTGCTCCGCGCCTGCATCATCACCCAATTGGCTACGTGCGAGGCCAAGATCACACCACGTATCCGCCGACATTGGGTCGAGTTGAACAGCGGTTTCGAGAGGCGGAGCAGCCGCTTTAGACTTACCGAGAGAGAGACATGTGACTCCCAAATTGCGGAGTGCCGACACATTGTTAGGCTGCGCAGAAATCACGAGGTGCAACTGCGTCTCGGCTTCCGCGTA
>JABJAH010000052.1 GCA_018666155.1 Rhodospirillaceae bacterium
CTACGCATCCTGACAGCCTGTACCCGTACAACCACTATAGCGCTTGTGGCTGCGAACATGCGGCTGTTCTCCCCCGAGTTCCCACAATTGAGGTCGCCGCTCACGTGCTTGATAAGCTAGGCGCACAGCAGACCCCTTTCAATACCCGTTCAGTGTAGTCATGGATAGTTAACGAATCCTTTGGATTCAAGGCCTTCTGGGTGGTTTTAGCCGCCCTAGAGCCAGCGAACCGAAACGATGCTGGGCGCCGCCCGCTCACTCTACAGTCACGCTTTTGGCCAAATTGCGCGGTTGATCCACATCCGTGCCCTTGAGTACGGCCGTATGATAGGCCAGCAGTTGGACCGGGACAGCGTAGAGAAGCGGCACCACAAACGGGGCAACCGCTGGAACTTCAATAATATGGCTGGCCAGGCCATCGAGCCGCGCGCGGCCTTGTGAATCAGTAACCGCAATGACTTTCCCGCCGCGGGCCACGACTTGCTCGATATTTGAAACCGTTTTCTCAAAAAGATCGTCAGACGGTGCCAGGACAACAACCGGCATATGTTCATCGATCAGGGCGATCGGTCCGTGTTTCATTTCCCCAGCGGCATATCCCTCAGCGTGGATATACGAAATTTCTTTGAGCTTTAACGCCCCTTCCAAGGCGATGGGATAAGAAAGTCCACGGCCGAGATATAAAACGTCTTGGGTTTCGATCAACGATTGAGCGATGTCATGCACGTCTGACTCATGATGCAGAAACTCAGCGATCCGTGCCGGGACCTCGGCCAACGCTGTCATCAAAAGCTGTTCCACTGCGAGATCAATAGCATCCCGCCGTCGCGCCATCCCAATGGCGAACGACGCCAACACAGCAAGCTGTGTTGTAAACGCTTTGGTCGAGGCGACACCGATCTCTGGTCCTGCGAGGGTATGAAGGACTACATCGGACTCCCGCGCCATCGTGCTTTCAGCAGCGTTGACGATGGACACGATATGTTGCCCCTTCGATTTGCAGTACCGTAGGGCTGCCAGCGTGTCGGCTGTTTCTCCCGACTGAGAAATGAATAATGCTAGACCATTGTCCGGAAGAGGTGGTTCGCGATAGCGGAATTCGGACGCAATATCGACGTCGACAGAAACACCCGCAGTTTGCTCAATCCAATACTTGGCAACGAGGCCGGCAAGATAAGCCGTGCCACAGCCGACGATTGTCACCTTGGGCACCGTCGCAAGATCGAACGGTAAGTCTGGAAGCGCGACCGTACGCTCACCCGGATTGATGAAGGCGGTGAGCGTGTCTCCAACCACTTGGGGCTGTTCGTGAATTTCCTTGATCATGAAATGGCGATATTCGCCCTTACCGATCAACGCACCAGACATCGCCGTTTCACGAACGTCACGTTGGACCTCGGCGCCATCGGGATCGCGGACCGACATGCCATCCCGGGTTAGAACAACCCAGTCGCCATCTTCGAGATACGCGATCTTCTGGGTCATCTGGGCGAGAGCCAGAGCGTCGGACCCAACAAACATCTCGCCATCTCCAAAACCGACTGCGAGCGGTGGCCCGTGGCGCGCGCCAATAAGAATGTCCGGGCGATCGGCAAAGATAATCGTAAGCGCATACGCGCCCTGCAACTCACCGAGAGCCGCCTGCACCGCCGCTTCATGGTCGAGGCCATCGTCAAGGTACGATGAGATGAGATGCACAACGACTTCTGAGTCGGTCTCAGACTCAAAGGTCCGCCCGCTCGCCGTAAGGCGATCACGCAAGGCTTGGTAATTTTCAATGATGCCGTTGTGCACCACTACAACTCGACCATCGGAATGTGGGTGCGCGTTGGTTTCGTTTGCCGCGCCGTGGGTTGCCCACCGCGTGTGACCAATGCCCAGCAGGCCGGTGGTTGGCTCGTCGGCCAAGCGTTGCTCAAGGTTTACGATTTTACCTTCGGCCCGGCGGCGCTGAACAACACCATCGTCAATGGTGGCTACGCCTGCTGAATCATAGCCGCGATACTCGAGACGCTTCAGGCTCTCGACCAAAAACGGCGTAACCTCGTTGACGCCAATGATGCCAATGATGCCGCACATTCGTTAGCTGTCCTTGCCATTGGACTCTTTGACAGCCTTCTTCTGTGCCCGGTAGGCGTCAGCGGTGCCTTCACGATTTCTCTGTGCCGCCTCGGAAACCGCAATGGCGTTGTCTGGAACATCTTTGCGAACGACGGTTCCCGCGCCAGTGATCGCGCCGTCGCCAACGTTGACCGGCGCAACCAGAACCGTATTGGACCCGATAGACGCGCCCGCGCCGATATTTGTTTTCGACTTATTGAACCCATCGTAGTTGGCGGTGATGGTTCCGGCACCGACGTTGGCCCCCTGCCCGACGCGGGCGTCACCCACATAGGAGAGGTGATTTACTTTGGCACCCTGTTCGATGCGGGCATTTTTGATTTCCACAAAATTGCCGATATGAGCACCTTCATCGAGTTCTGCGCCTGGGCGCAACCGGGCGTATGGCCCAACCACTGCTCTGTCGCCGATGGTCGCATTCTCAAAATGACAAAACCCTTTGATGGTGACATGGCTGCCAATCACCACACCCGGCCCGAACACGGTGAAGGGTCCGACCTCGACGTCTGTTCCAAATGTGGTGTCGTGGCAG
The DNA here is from genome assembly GCA_018666155.1 of Rhodospirillaceae bacterium. Taxonomy (GTDB): domain Bacteria; phylum Pseudomonadota; class Alphaproteobacteria; order Rhodospirillales; family Rhodospirillaceae; genus WLXB01. The sequence continues at coordinate 2,654 of JABJAH010000052.1, forward strand.
AGAAAAACACTGGCCGGGTCTTGCAAGGTGACACCGGCAGCCATGACAGCCGCACGATAACGGTTCTGCACGATGCCTTCGGCGACTGCTAAATCTGCGCGGTTATTAATGCCGACGAGTTCGTCGACCTCACCTTCAGTGAACACGCAGGCTTCATTGTCCGCCCGCGCCAAGGCAACGACATGGGTTAGATAAAACTCACCCTTTGTGTTGTCATTCTTAAGAGCATTGACCCACGCGCCCAGCTTCTGACCATTGGCAACGAGAACACCCGAATTACAAAGTTCAATTTTCAGTTCGTCGGTCGACGCGTCCGCCGCCTCAACGATGCTTTCCAATTGGTCCCCTTGCGTGATGAGGCGACCATAGGCGCCGGGGTCATCCGGTCTAAATCCGAGGACCGCAACAGCGGCATCGTTGCGCTTCTGCTCCAGCAGCGCGTTGATCGTCTCCGTCGTGAGGAGCGGTGTATCTGCATAGACGACTAGCACGTCGGACTCACTAGGGTCGTATGCGTCTAGCGCAACTTTAACCGCATGCCCGGTCCCCAGGCGCTCGGTCTGAATCACGGTGTTATGGGGCGCAAACCGTGCCGTCTGATCAGCCATTTCAGGGCCGAGAACGACCGTCGCTTTGGTAATGCCCGCAGCGCTAAGCCCTGCCAACACATGATCCACCAACGGCATACCAGCGAGCTGGTGCATCACCTTTGGCGTATCGGAGCGCATCCGCGTACCCATCCCGGCGGCCAATACGATGGCGATGGTTTGGGCTGCGGGCATAGAGCGTTTCCGGCGTGATTGAGAACAAACTGCCGAGCCGCGCAAGGCCTTATGCAGTGTGAGCCCACCATGCCACGGAGCCATGGCACGATAAAGGCAAAGAATGGCGGCATCGTGGGACACGGAAGACCGAATAACCGTCGCTTAGGTCGGCTTGACGGCTGAGAACGCGGCTCGTATACAGCCCGACTTCCAATGGGGGCGATTAGCTCAGCGGGAGAGCGCTCGCTTCACACGCGAGAGGTCACTGGTTCAATCCCAGTATCGCCCACCATTTTCCCAGCACTTTGACGTTAACGTCTTCCGGCTTGTTGATATAGAAGCAGGACCGTCCGGTTTTATACTTGCCCAACCTTGCCATCAGGCCGTCATAGTTGGCCGATGTCCTGTAAGTGCTGTTGCAATTCAGAGGAGCTGAGCTGGTCCAACGGCAAAGCCACAAAGTGCTCAATGCGGTTTTTCAAAGTGAGGTACGCCTGACGAAATGCGGCGTGCGCCGCTTCGTCGCTTTCTGTCACGGCCGCCGGATCAGGCACACCCCAATGCGCAGTCGCTGGATGCCCCGGCCACACAGGACACACTTCATCAGCGGCATTGCCGCAAACCGTAAAAATGAAATCAAGCGCGGGGGCATCGGGACCGACAAACTCATCCCAACTTTTGGAGCGCAGGCCTGCAACCGGATAGCCTTCTGACGCGAGGAGGTCGAGGGCGAAGGGATTCACTGTCCCCGTTGGCTGGGAGCCAGCACTAAAAGCGCGGAACTTGCCCTGCCCTAAACGATTAAGCGTGCACTCGGCCAAAATGCTGCGCGCCGAATTACCCGTACATAAAATAAGAACAGAGTGGGCTAAACCGGACATCGAATTGCATAGGCTGCCGGGACGAAACCTAGCTCTCTTCAGGGGTCACGGCGCTTTCCATGGCCTTCGACAACAGCATGTAGAGCTTGCCCATGTCGGAGGTTGAGAACGTCGTTGTGAGCACTTCAGCACGGTCGGTCGCGCGGGCGTGTTTCACCAGAGCAGAGTATTCCTTGAGGTAGCGCATGACAAAGGTGCGGAACTTCTCGTCGGACTCGTACTTTTTCTGAATAGCCGTCAATTTTTGACGACTGAGAGTCTTGGTAATGTGGCGCAGGAAGACCGCCTGGTCGCCCTTGTGATAACGCTTCCACAGTTCCTCTTCGACTGAGGGCTGGAAGATACGGGCGATATCGACGGCCAGAGAATGAAGCTGTTCGATGACGTAAGTGGTTTCTTCCAAGAACTTGGCTGTCTGCGCCTTCTCATGAGACTCATCTAGCTGCTTGGCACTGGTCGAGGCTTGATTGGCGGAATCCAAAAGTTCTTCGACCTGGCGCTTAAAGGTGTAGCCGGCCTTGGCCGTCTGGTCCGTAATTTCGTTACTGGCGTCGACCAAGCTTTCGGCGTGCTTACGCAACGTCTTGAGCACGACTTCAACACGGGCAACCGCTTCATCAGCCGAGGTGCCAAGGTTTTGTAGTTGATTGCGAAAGCCGTCACCAGTTTGACGGACACCACCGGCGATACGCTCAGAGGTATGACCGAATTCATCCAACGACGTTCGCATCTGTTCACTGGCAACAGTAACTTGCGCCGCGCCACGGTTGGTGGAGTCTTCGAAATCGAGCATGAGTTTTTGTAAACTCTCGCGGAAGCCCGACAGCCGTGATTGCGCGTCATCTGCGGCGGACGTGAGATCTTCGGAGCGCTGACGGATGCCATCGCCGACGACACCCATGCGCTCACCAGCTTGGTCAGCCGCTTTGTCGATGGTCTGGGCATGATCGCGGAAGACACCGGCAGCCTGTTCCAGCTTCATGCCGGCAGATGCCGCCGCCGTCTGTAGTGTGTCTTTAGATTGATCAAGCGCGTCCAATGACCCTTTAAGGGCTTCGGTGACTTCGCCGGTAACCGTAGACAGCGCTGTCACTTCTTCGCCAATCTCACGGCGGACCGCCCTGGTTTTTTCAACTGACTGATCGGCCACTTCCATCGCCGTATTAGCCGTCTGCTCAAGGCCTTGTCGAATGGACTCCAGCTCCTTGGTAATGCGAGCACTGGCCTGCATCAATTCGGAGGAGTTCTGGCTCAGAACGTCAGACATATTACGGACGTGTGACAGAACCTGCTCGGACGTCGCCCCCATTTGTCGTGACTGTTGCGCCATCGACGTTTCACTCAGCTTGACGTGGGTCGCTAGCGTGCCGGCAGTGGTTTCTAATTCATCATTTTGTCGGCGCAGAGTTTCGCGGATACTTTCCGCTTGAGCCGCGGCACGTTCCGCGCTTGAAGATAATTGCTCCGCATGTTCGCGCACGCGAACACCGACGGAATCAATCTTCTGGATGACGGCATCGGATGCCGAGCCCATCGCTTCAGCACGGTCGATGGCGACCACTGAGGCTTTATCAAGATCGTCGGTCGCCGTTTTGAAGCGCTCCGTGACCACCTTACTTTTGCCTTCGAATTCTTCACTCGAACGGGCAAGGCGGGTTTCAACCTTAGAGGCCGCATCACCAACAGCGTCAGCCTGCTGTTTGATCATATTCTCAACGGCACGAAGACGTGCAACAGCATCATCCGAAGCCGTCGACAGCTCTTTGGTCTGAATCGAAAGCGCTTCTTCGACGATTTTCACGCGCGAGAGAACCCGCTCCATGACCTGATCAAGGCTCGCGGTCTGCTGACCCAAGCGCGTATTGACCTTAGTACTGAGATCATCGATCCGATCACCGGCCGACGTCAGCTCCCCACGCTGCTTGGCAAACAATTCGTCCAAGCTCTTCGATTGACCTTTGAAGCCGTCAACAATGTTAGAAACCGTGCCCTCGACGCGTTTCGCGACCAGTTCAATATCTACAACATGTTTAGCGACAGCCTTGGCCATATCTTCGGCGTGGATCTTTGATGTCTCGTTGGACGATGTCAGCGTGGCTTCCTGCTGAGCAACCTGTTGTGCAATCGCTGCTGACAGGCCTTTCGCTCTTTCCGTCGCCGTATTCAAACTAGCCACTTGGCCTTCAAGAGCACCACTCATGGTGTTGACCTGGGACAGTGTTTTCTGAGATGCCGAGCCAATGAATTCCTGCTGGCGACGCAAAGCATCTTCAATCTTGTGGTTGACGCCGGCGGCACCGTCGATTGCCTCTTTCAACTTGTCGACTTGTTCGGTCACTGCAGCGGCAGACGTGCTGGCCCCCGTTTCCAACTGACCGGTCACCGTTGATAGCTTATCGGTGCTGCGAACCAGATGGGTCTGGATGTCTTGCAAGCGTTCAGAGACAAGCTGACCGGCTTCCGTCAACGCATCAGCCTGGCGCTTTAGAGACGACGTTACAGCATCAACATTTTCAGCAGCGCCATCGGCCGGATAGGTCAGTCGCGCCAAATGAATACGTAGAGCCTCACCTTCCTGCGACAGCTGACGACCACGATCGATAAACGCAATTAGCAGCCATAAAAATGCGATTGGCATTAGGCCGACGGCAAACAGTCCGCCGAATTCAGGTGGGAGCAGAAAGAACAGCTCTGACCAGCCGAGCGTGCGCGTAATATAGAAAGAGAAGATCGCCACCCAAGCGATGCTAAGACCGACGCCTACGGAGATCGGTTTGTTGGCATTCGCCCAGGTCATAGGGCTGACCGGCGCAATAGCAGCGTCCTGGCTAATATTCCCCGATGACGATGTCACCGGAGACTTTTTTGCCTCAAACGGTGAACCGGCCTTTTGCCATACGCGCGAAAGAGCCCGACCAGCATTTGGCTCTGGCGAGCCTGGGCCGATCGACCCTTTTGTGCTTTTGCCATTCGATTTTGCGGATGGTCCAGGCGAACCAACCCCTGCACGGGACGAACCCGCGCCTTTGTGTGCGTCTTCAGCCATGTTCGGCTCTTTATTTTGTTAGTGAAGTAACCCCTTCTCTCATGGGAAGGTTATCCACAGACTATTAACAAATTCTTCCTCAGGGCCAGGAAAATCGGCCTAATAGTGCTATCAGACCCGATTGAGTGACAAACCTGTCGCAACAATATATGTTGTTGTTTCCACTATAACTTGATAGATTTGGGTCAGGACTCACTGATAAGGGGTACAGGAGATGACTCTTGGCGCCCGCGTTCGACAATGCCGGCTCGCACTCAGCTGGAGCCAGGCAGACCTGGCCAACCGAATTGGCGTAAAACAGCAGTCAATCGACCAGCTGGAATCCGGCAAAGTCAGCCGCCCCCGCTACATCGTGGAACTGGCTGAATCCCTCAATGTACCTATGGATTGGCTGCGCCACGGCAAAGGCCAGGTGCACCTGTCGCGACCGACGGGTGGGCGAGCCGACGCGTCCCCAGCCTGGGCATTCGAACCAGATATGGAGACGGTATCTGGACAAGGCGGCGACAAGGCGTTCTTTGAGCTTGATGGGCAAGCCTTTGCCCTGGTTCCGGTCTATGACGCCCGCGCCTCTGCAGGCCCTGGCGCCCTTAATACGGACACGCCTCAACCGCTCTATCACAACGTTTTCCGGCAGGACTGGCTTAAGAGCCTGACCGCATCGAACCCGGATAATCTTGCCGTTATGCGGGTTGCCGGCGATTCAATGTGGGACACTCTTCAAGATGGCGATTTCATTCTTGTCGACCGCGCCGTTCGGCAGTGCAGCAGGGACGGGCTTTATGTGATCCGCTATCAAGACGGCGATGAACTGATGGTCAAACGGCTGATCCGGCAACCGAGCTCAAAGTTGTTAATTGTTAAAAGTGACAACCCAAACTATCCCTCCCAAATGAGCCTTCAAGACGGTGACCTCCAAGTAGAAGGCCGTGTTATTTGGCTGAGCAGAAGCATCGGGTAAGAGGCCATATTAGGATAAGTCTCTATAATCGTTAACCTTTATGTTCTCCCACTTGACACTATTGCGTTCTGGCGCATCGCACCCCTAGTCGGGTAATTTCAACCTAGCGCTGACTCTGGCGAGTTTTCTTATTTCATTTAACAAATTTTATTGTATGCTTCTCTTGTTAACCCAACAAGGGAAGCCGTCATGCCATTTGAACCGACAGATCTCACAGTTTTGGCCTACGCCGATGGATACACGCTGTGGCACTACGTCACTGATGATGAAGCGGAAGAGGTCAAGCAATCGGGATACTTCGGAAACGCACAAGACGTTTTTCGGAATAATGACCGGATCGAGATTTTCTCGTCTGATGATTCTTTTGACGCCCTGATAACCACAGTAGGCCGGGTACGACTTCGCTTAGCCTAAGGTTGTGCGGGATCTTGATGCCCTTCGGTATGACGGCTCACCACCGACGTGGCGGCAACACACCGCTCGGAAACGGACAATTGAACTCCTCGCCGCACGCGCCGTAGCAAAGCGCCTGACCATTGATAGTGGGCACATGTCTCACATCGACCGGGCCCGAACCGGGCCTCAGTTTATAAAGCGGTATCTAGATAGTTTAAGGCGGTTAATTCTGAGACGCAGCGATACGGATTAGCTTTGCTGTGCAACACGTTCGCTATCAACTGGGGCATCGGCCACCGGGCGGCCCGATACGTCCAATCGTTGGTGGAGATCACTGATACACTTACTGCCCGTGCGCTCGAAAAGGAACGGGAGTAATCCATGCATGATGCAGGCGATTCCTCCAACGAGCATGCGCAATCCAAACCCCGTCGCAAACATCAGATGCTCCAAGTAGGTCTCGTTGACGGACTTGGGATGCTCGCTAAACAAACTTTTCAGGCCAGGCATTCAGTGTCTCCATAAATTTCATGGAAAAATATACGCCTGATTCGACAAAATTTGTTTGCGATCTAGTCCCGCTTATCGAACAATAAGGAGAACACCGTTCTAAATAACTCATATGCGGAGTAAATTTGTTCTATGGACGATAAGGACAAGAAGATTCTGACCCTCCTCCAGGAGGATGCGATGATGCCCGTCGCTGAGGTTGCGGGCCACGTCGGCTTATCGACCACACCGTGTTGGCGGCGCATTCAGAAGCTCGAAGAGGAAGGAGTCATCCGCAAGCGCGTCGCGCTCCTGGATCGGCACAAACTCAATGTCGGCGTAACCGTGTTTGTATCAGTTAAAACACGGCACCACGTCACAGATTGGCTAGAGAAATTTAAGTCCGCGCTCGACTCAATTCCCGAGGTGGTCGAAGCCTACCGGCTGTCTGGAGAGATTGACTACTTGCTGCGTATCGTTGTGCCGGATATCGGCGCCTACGACGACGTCTACAAAAAGTTGATCGAAATGGTCGAGTTCTCAGACGTCAGTTCAAGTTTTGCGATGGAAGACATGAAATTCACGACCGCACTACCGGTGACTTATATCTAGTACCTGCATTCGCATTCTTTTTAGGCGCCGTTATTTTGACTGCTGTTCGTTGTCATATTCCGTATAGAGCGCGTTAAGAATGCGGTCTAAGAATTTGCTGCGCCATTCTTCGCGGGCCGCAGCCTCATCGTCATTGGGGCTGAAATTCTCGACATCGTCTTCGGTATAGATCCCTTTAGTCGCCGCCAGGCGCTCATGGGTGTCGAGCCGATCACGCATAACCGACACTTCCGATGCCAGTTCCATCACCATGGTAAGCAGTCGGTCAATATTTGGGTCATTGAAAAAATGCGGGTTGCGCCCCTTTATCTTGGTTAGAGACGGCTTGTCAGACTCATCTTTTGGCATCCCAATGACCTTCCTTACTTTGTCGTTTTAAGTCTGTCTTGGCACTCCAGTCGAGACCATGACATTTGTCAATCAGCGCACATCGATTGGCGCGGCGGTTTCTTGCGCAATAATAAGGTCTGACCCACCGTCTTCGTCAACCGATGGGTCGGCAAAAGATTTCTGTTGGCGTCGCCAAGCAGACGCATAAGGCCCGTCCGCCGCAAGAAGCCCCGAATGGGTGCCGCGCTCTACGACTTCGCCCTCTTCCAGAACAAGTATCTCGTCGGCCTCAACAATAGTCGACAGTCGATGCGCGATCATGACCGTCGTACGACCTGCACTGACCTCGGCCAGATTGGCCTGGATTTCTTTCTCTGTATGAGTGTCGAGCGCTGATGTCGCTTCGTCAAAAATCAGGATGGGAGAGCCCTTCAAAATGACGCGCGCGATAGCAACCCGTTGCTTTTCGCCGCCAGACAGTTTCAGGCCACGCTCACCAACGAGGGTGTCATAGCCATCTGGCAGGGACGAAATGAAGCCATCTATATGGGCCATGCGTGCCGCATTCCCGACCGCTTCGCTATCGGCACCGGCCTTGGCGTAGGCCAAGTTGTAACCAAGGGTGTTGTTAAAGAGCACTGTATCCTGTGGAACAATGCCGATTTTCTCTCGCAGGCTTTCTTGCGTCACGTCTGAAATATCTTGGCCATCGATTTTTATGCTACCGCCGGATAAGTCGTACATTCGAAACAGCAGCCGGCCGATTGTCGACTTTCCAGATCCGGTTGGGCCAACGATCGCAACAGACTTACCCGCGGGAACATCGAAAGACACGCCTTTTAAAATTGGTCTGCGCTCATCATAGGCAAAAGTCACATCTTCAAAAGTAATGCGACCACCATTCATATTGAGAGGTTCTGCGGCGTCTTTGTCTTTGACTTCAAGTTCCTCATCCAAAATATCGAACATTTTTTCGAGGTCGACCAATGCCTGCTTGATATTGCGGTATACGAATCCAAAGAAGTTTAGCGGCTGCGCCAATTGCAACATGTAGGTGTTGACCATAACGAAATCGCCTTGGGTCATCGTTCCGTTCACGACGCCCATACCGGCCATAACCATGAGGACCGTTACGCCGATTGAGATAATCGCCGACTGGCCGATATTCATGAGCGCAAGTGATTCCTGAGTACGAACCGAGGCACGCTCATAGTGGCCCATCACGGTATCGTATTCCTCGGTTTCAAGTTTCTCGTTGCCAAACGCTTTGACGGTTTCGTAGTTGAGCAAACTATCGATGGCACGCGTATTGGCCTGATTGTCTAGTTGGTTCATCTCGCGGCGGAACTTGAGCCGCCACTCAGTCGTGAAGCCCGTAAACAGGACGTACACAGCTACGGTTGAGAACGTTGCAAGCGCAAACCAGCCGTCAAAGGCGCCCCACAAAATCAGGGTCACCAACCCAACCTCAAACAGCGTCGGGAATAAGTTGAATAATGTAATCGAGAGTAAGGTTTGTATGGCTACGGTACCGCGTTCAATTGAACGAGATAGGCCACCGGTCTGGCGCTGTAGATGGTATCGGAGCGAAAGCCGGTGCAAATGCTCTAGAATAGCCAGGGCTGATTTTCGAACCGCACGGACACCGACTTTAGCAAAGATGGCATCTCTTACCTGGCCGAAGGCAAGGGATAAAAGGCGCGCCGTACCATAAGCAAGAATTACCCAGAGCGGCAGTGCCATGATATCGCCGTCCAACGCGTCGACGGCGAGCTTCATAAAGTAAGGAACAAATACGTTTGCCACTTTGGCCGCAATAATCGCCAGAAGAGCGAAGACGACACGTGCACGGATCTCGAGATCACCTTTTGGCCACAGGAATGGCCACAGGGAACGCAGAACATCGATATCACCACGCCGTCTGGCGTTATCTTCAGGGAGCGGACTTTGCGCTTGGCGCACGATAGGCAGCCTCAGTTAATTCATGATCTAAGCGGGTATGAGCCCCGCTTGTGACACGGTCTGTCGTGCGAACGCAATAAAGGAAAGGGCGTGAACATCGTCCACGCCCTAAGGAAAGGTCAGAAATGTGGAAACCACGTGGTCTCTATACAGTCACCGTCGCCACAACACTTTCGCCAGCGATAACAGGTTCTTCTCCGAGCCCGGCAACATCCGAGTATAGCTCGAGTTCACCATATAATTTCTTGGGCTCTTGACCCGTTCCGCCATGACCACCGGCCTGACTCTCGACCTGCTGGGCTTTTTCGTACAACGATGCTTCAGGCTGACCAGATCCACTACCATTCGCTGTTGCAGGGGCGTCTTCAGCACTGTCGTAGTATTTCTTGCCATCTTGGTCGGGAGCAAAGCTACCCGGTTCAGACTGAGCCACTTTGTCATAGAACTTCTGCTCGCCAGAACCCTCTTCATAATAACGTCCTGACTCCGCCACCGCTTTGTCTGCGAATTTTTGCGGGCCATCCGTATCGGCCGCAAACCGGCCAATCACCACTTCTGCGCCGTCACCAAAGAACTTCTGCTGGACGGGCGCTCCATCTGAGAAACCACCCTGACTAGCGATTTCCTCAGCGGCGACATATTTTTTGGTAACTGTACCTTCTTCGCTCGAGCCTCCGGACACAACTTGTGGGTCACCGAATTTTTTGAGCGGTGCTTTCGCTGTCTCCTCTGCAACGGTCGTTTGACTAGGTGCTACTGACGGCTGCGAAGCTGTCTCAGCACGTGGCGCCAAGGATTGCTGGATCTCTTGCTGCTGCACCTGCTCAGCGACGTTAGATGTCTCCGCCCGTGCCTGCCCTCGAGCGGCATATGTAAACGATGTATCCCGCGCACGGGTGGCGCGATGTGACTCGAGCAGATCAACACGACCATCTGAATTATTATCAAACCGCTGTACGGCGTCTACTGTGCCAACGATTTCCGAAGCACTTCGACCGAGGTCAAAATCCTTCACCTCAACCTTATCAACAACCGGTTTGGATTCTGATCGGGATGCGCGCAATGCATCCGCTGGATCAGGAACAACGCGCTTGATTGGCTGCTTCGGCGCTGACTGCTGATTACGCTGACCATCACCTTGGGAGTGGTCTGACCGCGAAGAGCGCGGAACCGCGTTAGCAGACTGTGCCCCAGCGGGTCGTACAGCCTCAGCAGTGTTTTGGGAGTTTGCATCCTGGTTTGAACCGGACACACCAAAAGCTCGTTGCTGACGCTCAGCTACGAGTGATTGCTGCAATGATGCAATGATGCAGCTGTATTGGTCACGACTTCGGTCATGGCATCGCCCTTTCTAAGCGATAGGATTCTTCTGACGGCTTCTGCGTCAAAGTCCCTTATAAGCCTCGGACGGACAATCTTCATTGAAAAGCGATAAAATTCGAAGAGAAATAGCGGTTTTTAGCCGAAACGATTGCCGTCATTCAGACAGCCCGCCCATCAGTAAGTATTTGATTTCTATATGTTCTTCGATCCCGTAGCGGGAACCTTCACGTCCGTTGCCAGATTCCTTAATGCCGCCAAAGGGTGCCACTTCGGTGGAGATAATTCCCTCATTAATACCCACCATTCCGTACTCTAGCGACTCGGCGACACGCCATACTCTGCCTAGGTCTCGGCCATAGAAGTAGGCTGCCAAACCATAGGGCGTTGCGTTGGCCATCGCTACCGCTTCTTGCTCCGTCGAAAACCGGAAAAGCGGCGCAACCGGGCCAAAAATCTCCTCACCGGCTATTTCCATATCAGCCGTAACCCCAGTTAAAATTGTAGGCTGATAGAAGTTGCCACCTAGGGCATGGCGCTTTCCGCCACTCAATATCGCTGCTCCACCGTCAACCGCGTTCTTGACCAAGGTTTCTACCTTTACGAGAGCCTTCTCATCGATCAAGGGACCCTGATCCATATCGCCTTCTAGGCCATTGCCCACCTTCAACCCAGATACCGCCTCGGCCAGTTTCGCCGCAAAGGCGTCATAAACACCATCCTGCACCAGGAAGCGATTGGCGCAGACGCAGGTTTGCCCAGTATTGCGGTACTTTGAGGCCATCGCCCCAATCACGGCGGCGTCCAGGTCAGCATCATCAAAGACGATAAACGGCGCATTCCCACCCAGTTCCATGGATACCTTTTTCATGGTTCCTGCGCACTGGGCCACGAGGCGCTTGCCGATCTCGGTCGAGCCCGTAAACGTAAACTTTCGCACGGCAGGATGATTGGTCAGCACATCACCCACAGATGAGGCCTTCTTCGTTGGCACCACATTGAAGACCCCAGGGGGCAGCCCCGCCCGCTCTCCTAATTCTGCCATCGCGAGAGCGGACAAAGGAGTCAGCGCCGCCGGTTTGACGACAAAGGTACAGCCAGCGGCTATGGCTGGGGCCGCCTTTCGGGCGATCATAGCGTTAGGGAAATTCCATGGGGTTATGGCCCCAACGACGCCAATCGGCTGCTTAATGACGATGATTTGCTTTCCGGCCTGATGGCTGGGGATAACGTCGCCATATATGCGCTTGGCCTCCTCTGAGAACCATTCGACAAAACTACCGCCGTAGGCAATTTCGCCCATAGACTCTTTGAGCGGCTTCCCCTGTTCCGCAGTCATAATAATGGCCAAATCTTCTTGGTTCTCCATCATAAGGTCGAACCATCGACGAAGAATTGCAGCCCGCTCTTTCGCCGTTTTTTCCCGCCATTCCGGCAAAGCCGTTGCAGCCGCTTCAACGGCCGCTGTCGCCTCACCGGATCCGCAGTCAGCAACGTCGGTGAGGACATCGCCGGATGCGGGATTGGTGACCTGAAAAGTCTGGCCGGATACAGCTTGCGTCCAAGCACCAGCGATATAGGCCGCGCCCTTAAGTAACGTGGGGTCTTTGAGATTCATTGCATTCATCCTACCGGCTACGTCCGTGATATTCTGGGTTCGGCATCATGTCGACGGCCGTCGCAACCCTGTTTGACATGTTGAAGAAACCCGCCGTATCCGCAATATCAAATATGTCATCGTCCGAAAAACCAGCATCGCGCAACGCTTCGCGGTCAGTTTCGCAGACAAGACTAGGCGTTGCAGTCATTTTGTAGGCGAAGTCCAACATGGCGCGGTGGCGCGGCTCCAACGCGGCGACGCGATAATTGATCGCGAGCATCTCGCCTAGTTCAGGATCGCCTGACAACGCGCGAACAGCTTGCCCATGCGCGACGACGCAATAGAAACAGTGATTTGTCGATGACACCACGACAGCGATCATCTCGCGTTCCAATTTACTCAGCCCGCTGTCTCCGAGCATGAGCTCGTTATATGTCGCAACGAAGGTTTTTAGCTTTTCCGGCCGGGATGCGTAGGACAACAAGACATTGGGTACGATACCGAGTTTTTCCTGGCACACCTTTAGATACTTTTTCATGCCCTCGTCGAGGGTTACATCGAGCTCTTCTTCATTGGGAGCTTTCAGAGCCATGACATGTGACGGCTGTGGCATTACTATGTCTCCAGTCAGTATGTTACGGACAGATCGTTACCAGGATTTGATTGATGGCTCTATTCAAACTCAAACCCATCGACACTATAGATTTCGCAACGCTTGTACGGCCCGTGTCACCGAACACGTTTCTCTTATGTCCCTCTGGTTTTAGCGTTAGTGCGCCAGAGCAGGAAGCACCAATGTTCGAGGTTTCGAGCGATACTTTGGTATCTGCTTGGCTCGACATGATAGGTGACCAAGCCAGGACAGTGGAAGTAGACAGATCAGACAATGGCTTTCAGCGTACCTTTGTTCAAAGAACATGGTTTGCCGGGTTTCCCGACGTGATCACTGTTCTATTCATCGCCTTATCGACGGAGACCTCGACGCTCGCCGTTTATAGCCGATCGCAGTACGGAATCAGCGATTTAGGGGCGAATAAGAAACGGATCACGACGTGGCTGTCTGCTCTGGCTCAACGACTGGATTAAATCCTCGTTAGACAAGGGCTGATGGGCGTCACACGGTTTGCATACGACGCACAACTTCTATAAATGAACCTCAGGTTTTGCCGCTTTTCGGCCCCGTGCAGCGAAGTTAGAGTGCCATGACATCATCAAGAGAAGATCGCCGCGCTCAGCTTGCGGCCGCCATTGAGTCTCGCATTCTGGTGTTAGACGGCGCGATGGGCACCATGATCCAGTCTTATAATCTGGATGAAGCTGGCTTTCGTGGTGAGCGATTCAAGGACTGGGCCCAAGACCTAAGAGGCAACAACGATCTGCTGTGTCTGACCCAGCCTGAGATATTGAGCGAAATTCACCGGGCCTATCTTGATGCCGGCGCCGATATTCTTGAAACGAATACCTTCAGTTCGACATCGATTGCGCAGGCGGATTACGGCCTACAAGACTATGCCCGTGAGCTAAACCTAGAGTCCGCCCGTTCGGCACGCCAAGTGTGTGACGCCGTAACCGCAGAGAACCCGAGCAAGCCGCGTTTCGTCGCGGGCACTTTGGGGCCGACCAACCGAACGGCCTCCATTTCTCCTGACGTCAATGACCCCGGGAAACGCAACACAAGCTTTGATGAACTGCGTGATGCCTACCAAGAGGCAATTGAAGGTCTGATTGAAGGCGGCGTCGATCTAATTCTGGTCGAGACCATCTTTGATACGCTCAACGCCAAGGCTGCTCTCTTCGCAATCGACGACGTTTTTGAGAAAACCGGAGAGCGGTTACCCATTATGATCTCGGGCACGATCACAGATCAGTCCGGGCGCACATTATCAGGACAAACGGCTGAGGCGTTTTGGAACTCTGTCCGTCACGTCGCGCCATTCACGATTGGGCTAAACTGCGCCTTAGGTGCAGAACAACTTCGCCCTTACGTCGCAGAAATATCACGCATCGCCGACACGTTTACTTGCACCTATCCGAACGCAGGCCTGCCGAACGAATTCGGTGAGTACGACCAGACGCCAGAGGAGATGGCAGCTCTAATCGGTGAATGGGCCGACGATGGGCTGGTCAATGCCGTTGGTGGATGCTGTGGGACGACGCCACCGCACATCCGCGCAATAGCCGAGGCTGTCGCTGGAAAGTCGCCCAGAAAAATTCCAGAAATTGAGACCAAGCTTCGCCTTTCAGGCCTCGAGCCGTTTGCGCTAGCTTCATGACATCACAATCCGGCACGGCCACATTTGTTAACATCGGAGAACGAACCAACGTCACCGGTTCGGCACGGTTTAAAAAGCTCATCCTAAACGATGACTTTGAAGCAGCGTTAGACGTCGCACGCCAACAAGTGGAGAGCGGCGCACAGATCATTGACGTCAACATGGATGAAGCGATGCTTGATTCAGAAGCGGCGATGACCCGCTTTCTCAATCTCATTGCGACCGAGCCCGACATCAGTCGTGTCCCCATCATGATCGACTCATCAAAATGGTCGGTGATTGAGGCCGGGCTGAAGTGCGTTCAGGGCAAGTCTGTGGTCAATTCGATCAGCCTCAAGGAAGGCGAAGAGCCATTCTTTGAGCAAGCCCGTAAATTAAAGCGCTACGGCGCGGCCGTTGTCGTCATGGCCTTTGACCAAGACGGACAAGCCGATACGGCAGACCGCAAAGTTGAAATTTGTACACGGTCCTACAAACTTCTGACTGAGAAAATTGGCTTCCCAGCAGAAGACATCATCTTTGACCCGAATGTTTTCGCGGTCGCGACAGGGATTGAAGAACATAACAACTACGCGCTCGACTTCATTGAAGCGACGCGGCGCATCAAGGAGACTCTGCCACACTGTCATGTCTCTGGCGGCGTCTCCAATATTTCCTTTTCGTTCCGGGGCAACGAGCCGATACGCGAAGCGATGCACTCGGTCTTCCTGTACTATGCGATCCAAGCGGGCATGGACATGGGGATCGTCAACGCCGGTCAGCTCGCCGTTTACGCAGACATACCTGAAACCCTGAAAGAACGAGTTGAGGATGTCATCCTCAACCGCCGTGCCGACGCGACAGACCGTCTTCTCGAGATCGCTGATGAATACCGAGGTGAAGGCAAGAAGCGCGTCATCGATCTGGCCTGGCGCGAGAAGCCGGTTAATGATCGCCTCAGCCACGCCCTCGTCAACGGCAATACCGACTTCATCATTGACGACACCGAAGAAGCCCGGACCAAGACGAAACGCCCTCTAGACGTGATTGAGGGGCCGTTGATGGACGGCATGAATATCGTCGGCGATTTGTTCGGGTCGGGCAAAATGTTCTTGCCCCAGGTTGTGAAAAGCGCCCGGGTTATGAAAAAAGCCGTTGCCCATCTCATTCCTTATATCGAGGAAGAGAAGGCAAACAATCCAGACTCTGATACCGGCTCAAAAGGGAAAATTGTTCTCGCCACGGTAAAGGGCGATGTTCACGACATCGGCAAAAACATCGTTGGCGTCGTTCTACAATGCAACAATTTCGACATTGTTGATCTCGGCGTCATGGTGGCATGCGATAAGATTCTCGAAACAGCTAAGGCGGAAAATGCCGACATCATTGGGTTGTCCGGCCTCATCACGCCCAGCTTGGACGAAATGGTTTATGTCGGCAGTGAAATGAAGCGACAGGGATTCGATATCCCGCTTCTCATTGGTGGAGCGACCACGTCCAAAGTCCATACTGCTGTTAAAATAGAACCAAAATATGATGGCGCGACAGTCTACGTCACTGATGCATCACGCGCGGTGGGCGTGGCAAGTAAACTTCTCTCAAAAAACCAAAGTGATGAATTCGTTGCTTCTGTTAAGGCGGAGTACGAAACCGTTCGAGATACGCATGAGCGTGGACAAGCGAAAAAGAAACGGCTGGCCTATGCCGACGCCAAATCAAACGCGTTCAAAATCGATTGGGCGTCCTATGAACCTCCTCAACCGGAGACTCCCGGGATCACCGTCTTTGACGATTACGATCTCGCCGAGCTCAGCGCATGTATCGACTGGTCACCGTTCTTTTCGACTTGGGAACTCAAGGGAAACTACCCGAACATTCTGAGTGATCCCCGCGTTGGTGAAACAGCCCGTGAGCTTTACAATGATGCACAAGCTCTGCTGCAGAAGATCATCGGCGAGAAATGGCTGACCGCTAAGGCCGTTGTTGGTCTATGGCCGGCTAATTCCGTGGGTGACGATATCGAAGTGTATAGCGATCCCACGCGAAAGGACGTCCTTCAAACCCTCCATACCCTACGCCAACAGATGCCTCGCCAAGGCAGGGATCGTGCGAATTACGCTTTGTCAGATTTTATTGCACCCCGCGACAGTGGGCGTGTCGACACCATCGGGGCATTTGCCGTGACTGCTGGTATAGGGATCGACGAGCCGGTTAAAGCGTTTGAAGACGCCCATGACGACTACAATTCGATCTTACTCAAGGCGCTTGCCGACCGCCTCGCAGAGGCTTTTGCGGAACGGATGCACCAGCGTGTCCGGACCAGTCTATGGGGTTACGCCTCCGATGAAGATCTTAGCAATGAGGATTTGGTTCGAGAACAGTATCAAGGCATACGGCCGGCGCCTGGCTATCCAGCCAGCCCCGACCACACAGAAAAAGGTCTGCTATGGGAGCTGCTAGACGCAGAGCGTCATACCAGCGTGTCCTTAACCGAGAGCTATGCAATGTGGCCAGCGTCATCCGTTTCTGGGCTCTATTTTTCCCACCCGGACAGCCGCTATTTCGGCCTTGGTAAGATTGAACGAGACCAAGTTGCCGATTACGCAAAGCGGAAAGATTTCGACCTAAAAACGATGGAGCGCTGGCTGTCACCGAACTTGAACTACGACCGGGATGATAGCTGACGTTAAACGCCGTTCTCGGTCTGCGCGCTAACCGGGGAAAAGAACGAAAAAGACGGACACCGTTAGAAAAGCGCCCAGCGTTGCGCTTCCAGTCACGGTTACGAAGCGCCCAAATGGTCCCATCAAGCTTGTAAATTTTCGGTCAGCGGCCCATTTCAACAGCCAGCCTGACGATAAACCAAGAAGTGTGCCGACCAGAACCATGGGCCACCCTGTGACCTCGGTCATAATGAAAAAAGCCGCAACAAAAAACGCCAATACACAGCCGATGAGCGACGATATGAGAGCGAGTGGTACTTCTCGTAGCGCAATCTTGGTCCAGCGTTGCGCCCGCCAGGCGCGAACACTTGATTTTATCGGGGCGAACTTCGGGTCTCCGATCCACTTAATCGCGTCGCGCTTCGCTTCAGCGATAGCGCCGCTCAGACCGTTCGCCTGGTTAGAATGTACTGTAGCGATGACCTTGAAACGGCGGCTGCCGGTTGGTTGACGCAAGACTAGGAGGTGTTTGGTGATGGAGTCCGGCGCGATGATATATGCAGCTTCGTCGTCATGACTCCGGGACAGCCACCATGTCTCGTTCTCGGCATCTTCCCAAATGAGATACGTCGAGGATGTTTCAGACTCAGTATCGTCCGTCGCCGTCATTGCAGGTGCCGCTTTGTGCTTATTGGATAGGAAGCCTTAGCACCTTGGCAACGTGAAGTGAACGGCACACCCTTCGCTAGGTGCCGACTCAACCCAAAGATCTCCGCCGTGCCGTTGGACCAGCTTAAGACATAACTGCAACCCAAGCCCGGAGCCGGTTTCGCCTTTTGTGCCAAGGGTCGTCGGCAATCTCTTGCTGTCTAGGAATGCCTGGGTTCTATCCGCATCCAATCCAACACCTGTGTCTGATACGGTGATGTGAACATGCTCGGAGGCAACGTCACCAATATGAGTTGTGATGTTGATGTGGTCACCTGACTCACAAAATTTGATAGCGTTATTGATGAGATTTCGAAACACGGTCAGCACCATATCTCGATCGGCCCTCACCCGTACGCCGACAACGTTGTGAGATACGGAGACGCCTTTCTCTCTAGCGAGGACGGCCAATGGCAAAGCGCTTTCATCAACAGCCTCCGACAAATCGACTTCGACAGGATGGAAATGGAGCTCCGTGCTCTCAACCATCGCCCAGGCCAACAACGTATCAAGCAAAGCATTTGTATTCTGTGCGGCTTCTACAATCAGGGCCCCGTATTCTTTAGTTTTTTCGGGGGCCAGCTCTATTTCATCGCTGGCCAACAAGGAGGCGAAGCCGATGATATTATTAAAGGGGCTCTTAAGGTCATGGCCAATAATCGAGAACAACTGATCTTTCGCCCGAACTGAATTCTCTAGTTCTTGTCTGGCGTGCTCTAGTTCAGCCTCACGGGCTTTAGCCTCGGTAACATCCTGAACCGTCGCGATATAGCGCTGCAATTTCCCAGTCGCGTCGACAATCGGCTGCCCGATTTCCCTAAAATGTCGGTCCCCTGCTGTTGTCTGACGCCGGTATTCAACATCGTACGGCTGAGCGCTAGAAACACCCTCGTTAATAGCATCTGTATATGTCGCCCGGTCATCAGCGTGGAGATAGGCCGAGAATTCAGCTGGATGAACAATCCTACGTACGAGTGCATAGGTCTCTGTATCAAACATAAAGGCCAAGTGGTCTGAACAAAACGCAAGACACGTTTGGTCGGGGTCCCACACCCAGTGACCGAGCCCAGAAACACGGGCCGCAAGATCAAGCATATCTTTCTGATCACGCACTGCCTGCAGGGTACGGAACGCATCTGTTACATCTGTAACGACACCGAACATAGCGACGACCTGGCCGCTCTCATCGCATTCAGGTTGTCCCTTGGTGATGACGTTTCGTATCTGTCCGTCGGGCGTGACAATCCGCGCGTCGTATTCGAAACTAGCAGCGTCACCAATCGCCTGTTCCAATCGGGCCTGCACACGGTCACGATCAGATGCATGGTGCGTTTCAATGAACTTTTCGAAATCTGGCTGGTAGGACTTCAGATCTTGGCCGAAAATTGTAAAGATCTGCTCGGACCACGACAGAGAATCAGATTGGATGTGCCAATACCAGTGGCCCATATTGCCAACCGTCTCGGCAAGGGACAAAACGCGGGCGTCATCCTGTGACCCGCCCTGTCCTGCCAGCACTGTCTTTTTTTCGGCCGCTGTTAGCATGCCAATACTCGTCCCTGATGCGAAATCGTCGCCCAAATATAGTTTTGACTAAAAAATAGTTCTATTCCACTGCCTGGTCCACCAAAAAGTTTGTCCACACAATAACTAAACCAATGAGTGTATTTTGATGCAAAATCAGACGAAAGATAGCGAATGGAGCGAAAACCTGCCGAACCCGAGACACCTGTGAGAGTCACCCTCCCGTTTCTCTGTTTCACGATGTGGTCCATCGGAATAGCGGTTTTATCCCTATTACCCGCCGAAGCAGCAATTTCGTCTGGCTGGAGTGACAAATGGGAGCACGGCTTAGCTTATGCCGTACTCGCGATTTTATTGAAATTGGCTTTCTCACGGCTTTCTACGCTTTGGAGTTGGGCCCTGAGCACCCTCTATGGCGGTCTTATGGAGATCGGACAGATGTTCGCGCCCGGTCGCTATCCAGACTTCTTGGACGTACTCGCCAATGGGACGGGCGCAGCGCTGGGTCTTTCACTCTACGTGGCGTGGTCGATAAACCAGCGCCGGAGGAGGCTATGAGATCGACTCAAGAGCACGACAATCCACCGCGTTCGGCACCACTTGCGCCGCTGGGTCAGGCCTGTTACAACCCCGCTCCTTCCGCAGAACACTGCGCCTTTCGTGCAACTTTGCGGACCCCGGTTGGGGGTGTAGCTCAGTTGGTTAGAGCGCCGGCCTGTCACGCCGGAGGTCGCGGGTTCGAGTCCCGTCACTCCCGCCATTTTTTCTTAGAATCCGTACCCACAGGGCACGAGCCGCACGGCTTTGGCCCTTTTTATTTGCCGTCTTCATGAAGCTTGCGGAGGTGACCCATGACTAATGACCGAAGTGTTGTATTCGTATCTGGTGTGCGCACCGCGATTGGAACATTTGGCGGCAGCCTAAAAAACCACGAGCCAACGGCTCTGGCAGCAGCCGTCGTAAAAGAAGCAGTCGCCCGAGCTAATGTCGACCCGGCGACGATTGGTTCGGTCGTCTTTGGCAACGTTATTCAAACCAACACACGTGATCCGTACCTGGCCCGCGTCGCCGCCATCGATGGTGGCCTTCCCATAGAGACACCGGCCGTGACTGTGAACCGGCTTTGCGGCAGCGGCTTTCAAGCTATCGTTTCCGCCGCACAACAAATTCTACTGGGTGATGTAGATACCGCGGTGGCGGGTGGCGCCGAGTGTATGAGCCGAGCGGCCTACATTGTTCCGGCGCGACGATGGGGCCAAAAGATGGGCGACGCCACTATGGTTGATACGCTTCTGGGCGCTCTCAACGATCCGTTCGGAAATGGACATATGGGTATTACGGCGGAAAACATTGCAGCCAAGTGGGGCATCGATCGCAACACGCAGGATGAAATTGCAGTCGAAAGCCATAGACGCGCGGCCCGGGCACGAGATGAAGGCCGGTTCAATGAGCAGATCATGCCTCTCGAAGTTAAACGGGGACGCGACACCGTCGTATTCGATAAAGACGAACACATTCGCGACGACGTCACCCTAGAAGGATTGAATGGCTTGCGCCCAGCCTTCAAGAAGGATGGCACGGTTACCCCTGGCAACGCGTCTGGAATCAATGATGGGGCTGCGGCCCTGGTAATGATGGATGCGGCCGCCGCAGAAAAAGCGGGGATCAAACCCCTAGCGCGGTTGGTCGACTACGCCCATGCCGCCGTCGACCCGTCGGAAATGGGCATCGGCCCCGTACCCGCTGTCAAAAGATTATTGGATCGAACAGGCCTGTCCATCGCTGATATGGACGTGATCGAATCAAACGAGGCCTTTGCGGCTCAGGCCTGTGCCGTTGCACAGGACCTCGGATTCCCAGCAGAAAAAACCAATCCGAACGGCGGCGCGATCGCATTGGGGCACCCCGTCGGAGCAACCGGCGCGATTCTAACCGTGAAGGCGATCTACGAACTGCAACGCACCGGTGGACGATATGGCTTGGTTACGATGTGTATTGGCGGTGGCCAGGGCATCGCCGGAATTATTGAAGCCGTTGCCTAATCAGCAGCTTCGATAGCATGGTAAACCTTACGCTCTGTGTCGGGATCGTCGAACGCTTCAACCAATAATCGTGCAACTTCAGCACGCGAAATTTGGCCAAAGGCAAAAATCTCACTGCCTTCGATTAGTTGCCCCGTTTCGCTTGCCGGCCCCTCACCCAGACCACCTGGACGAATAATCGTGTAATCAAGGCCGCTTGCCATTAAATGATTTTCAGCCGTTGTTTTGCGTTCCAGCGCCGAGCCTAAAATCCACCGCACATAAAACGGCAGCGCACCTTTGCTTTCACCTGCGCCAATCGAACTCACCATCAAGATACGATCAACACCTGTCGCTTTGGCTGCTTCCGCAACATTAATCGTACCGACATCATCGACCGGACTATCCCCTCTGGTACTGCCAAGAGAGCTAATCACAGCACCATAGCTTTCAGCATCAAATGCCGCCCTAACGGAGTCAGCATCTAGCGCATCACCCTCGAATAGCGTCACACCCAGATCATTTAGGGCGGAGACATCAGATGTCGGGCGAACAAAAGCCGTGACCGAATCTCCACGCGCGGCCAATATCTTGATGATCTCCAAGCCAGTATTGCGCGTGCCGCCAAACACAAGAACGGCCGACGACTCGTCGATGTCGCCAACGCGCTTGAGCTTGTTCATTTCATCACTTTCGGTCCCCCAAACCACCGCTCCGTCTTCGTCAAGGTAGCGGCCGAGAAACCAAAATTCATCGGGCGTGATGTGAATTTTATCGTCAGCGGTCATCACGCCACCGCTCGGCATCTCCATGCGGCAAGGTCCGAAGTCCATAGGCCCGGAAACGGACAAACCATCTTCACTCATTGTCAGCTTGAAGTCGCAATTCTCGCGCCACGTAAAATCTTCAAGCGTTAACCCGGCGAGAAACTCCGGATCACGATGGACGTTGAAGACATTTTCACTGTCCTTGAAGTCCAGTTCGCGTTGATGAACCTGACCTGTCTCTGAATTGACATAGAACTGCAAAAGCCCACGACGGGTAATCCAATCTGGATCTTCCGAGCCGTCCATCGAGGATTGCTGATAGACGAGCACGCCATCCGCAAACGACGCGTCGATGGGGGCGAATAGTTGATACATGAGCCGGTGCTGTTGGGTGTCCGAGGCCCCCGTATCAATGTCACGCTGATATTGCTCAGAGCTGTCGTACCGACCAACGACCCAATCCTTGACCGCCGCAAGAATGCGTTCGTTCTCAGCCGGCGTTTGTGCATTGGCCTGCTCAGCAAAAACGAGGCTATAGGTAAGAAGCGATAACCCGATTCCGACGACGAAAAATATGATGCGTTTCTTGAAACTCACGGACCCCTCCGGATTTAAATCATAGCCGACCGATCTGGATCGAACTTTGACGATTTCCTCGGCATGAGTCGAGGGAACAGAGGTTAATCTGGCCACCGTTCGGTTTGCGACCCGTTCAATATTGCCGTAGCGTTCCTTAGAATTGAGGGAAACAAGAGAATCGTGCAGTGGAAAGAGGCAGGACTAGGTATGGGGACCTTGGCTCAAAGTAAGCCCGTGATAGGCGCAGTACTTTGCACGCTTATGATCGTGCTCTCCCCTGTCCTGGCAGACGATACTCTCGAGGAAAAGCAACGCAAAACTGTCGCAATGCCGCTGGACTTGCCCGCGATCATGGAGGTCGATTCCATGGACGGCCCCGACGCCTCTATTCGCCGATTCTTCCTCACCAGCCAAGGCATACGGGGACAAACCGTTCCGATCCCTGAAACCGAAGGCTGGTTCTGCACGCTGAGCCAGGCCACCCATGTCATGCTCGATTTCTGGCCGAATTTGAACCAGTGGGTCTTCCAGGTCGGGTTTTCCGAAGAGGCGGAGCTGACTGCTGGAGGGCTAGCTACATGCCACCGCTTGGCCGCTACAACGGAGGAACGCTGATATGGCGAAGAGACACGCGCTCACGCGGCGGCGCCTTTTGGCCGCGACTGGAATGGCCACTTTGTTGCCGCCCGCTGCCCTAGCGCAAAGCGAGATTCGCACGGTCGTGGTGGCCGGTGCCACGGGACGGACCGGCAAACGCATTGTTGAAACGCTGAATGCTCAGGGCTACCGGGTTCGTGGCCTCACCCGAGACGCGGCCCGCGCAGAAAACCAACATGGCAACATTGCAGAGTGGATGAGTTGCGATGTCCGTAACCCCAACGCGGTTGCCACCGCCATCGCCGGGATGGATGCCGTCATATGCGCGATCGGTTACACCCAATTCGCAGGCCCCAATGGTGGCCAGTTCGTCGATTATCTTGGTGTGCGCCATCTGGTCGACCAGGCCATTGCACACAAAGTGAAACACATGGCCTTAATTTCCTCCGGATCGGCGGGCCCGGCCCGGGTGCAAACACGCAACCCCTTGTTCGGTTACGTCGGGTACTGGAAAACCAAGGCCGAAAACAGGCTTAAAACAAGCGGTCTCTCTTTCACAATTGTCGGTCCCGCCGGCCTGTTGGATAACCCTGGTGGCGCGCACAGTATTCGCGCCATCAAACGCCCTGAATACATCAAGCTGCCCATGGCCAAGCGGGTTGTGGACATCGGCGATGTCGCAACGGTGGTCGTGGCTAGCCTCACGAATCCGGTCCTAACCGGAAAGAGCTTTGCCCTACTCAACGAAGACGGGCCGCCGGCATACGATTGGCGACAGGATGTCAAATCTCTGCCACCGGAACAGAGCTAGCTAATCCATCAAGGCCTGATAAGTCATGGCACGCATGTCATCCCGCAGTGGACTGCTATTTCCAATAATCTGCGTCATCGCAATCCCGATGAGATTTTTTTCCGGATCAATCCAAAAGTGCGTGTCCGCCGCCCCAGCCCAAGAATAACTTCCCTCCGACAGGAATGATTTCCGAAGCCCTGGATCCTCGGCAATAGCGAACCCAAGACCGAACCCCATACCCGGTGAGAACTTCTGCTCATCCGACATGTGATTGCGCGACATCAGTTCGACGGAGCGTGGGCTTAGGATTCTCACGTCACCTAAGACACCGCCATTCAAGAGCATTTGGGCAAACCTGGCGTAGTCGGCGGGCGTCGAAAGCAGTCCCCCGCCGCCAGAGGGAATGACGTCCTCGGGCTCATAGGACCGAACACCAAGTCCACCAGCCAGTTTTATTCGACCGTCTCCCTGTTCATAAGCCGTCGCGACCCGACCTCTCAAGTTGGGCGTCAGGACGAAGGACGTGTCATCCATCCCCAGTGGGGTGGTAATCCGGTCTGCGATGAAGTCTTCGAAAGGCTGCCCAGATACGACTTCGACGACGTAGCCCATCACGTCCGTGGATAAACCGTACAACCACCGATCACCCGGCTGAAAAACGAGCGGCTTCTGCGAAATAACATTGACCAACTCGGCAAGAGTAGTCGCGCCACTCGTGTTGACGTCATTGTATGTGGCCATAGCGGGCGACCTGCCGCCATAGGGTATCCCCGACGTGTGCGTAAGGAGGTGATGGATCGTCATCGGGCTTTTTTGACCCTCGACAACCATGTCGTCGCCTTCACCGCTGACATAGACCTTCATGTCAGCAAAGGATGGGATGAACTTTGATACGGGATCGGTCAGCCGGAGTCTGCCCTCTTCTATCAGACTCATCGCCGCCGTGGTGGTTATGGCCTTGGTCATTGAGTAGATGCGAAACACCGAGTCTTCGGTCAAAGGTGTTTCGTTTTCGATATCGGCGTACCCCACCGTATCCCGGTAGACGATTTTGCCGTCGCGGATGATCACCATAGCCGCACCAGACAGGCGACCTTCATCGACATGCGCCTGCATGACCGGTGCGATGCGCTCTAAGCGGTCCGGATCAAAACCAAGACGTTTGGCATTGCCGGATGGCAACCAGTCTCCGGCAGCCAGCGGGCTTGCGCCCAAAAGACACATGGCTGCTGCGACACAACGAATCGATGGTTTCATACTCACCTCCTGTGAACCGGCACAACGCTAACACGAGGGGGGAGACATGGAGAAGATTTAGAGGGCGTCGACTGGGACAGTCAGGGCGGTGTCGTCCAACGACTCCAGCAATTCTGCGTTGCCATGGACCTTCGGCAACTCACGCCGGAAAAAGAATTGGCAGGCGGAAAGCTTGCCCGCATAAAATGCGGCGTCATCACCTGACGCTTCAGGAGTCGCTTTCGCAGCTGCCAACGCCTGTTTGAGCCACATCCAAGCGATAACAACGTGTCCAAGGGTATCGAGATATAACGTCGCGTCAGCCAGGGCCTGTCGAATATTGTCGTCCCGCGCCGCGATCAGTTTTTGGGTGACGACTTTGACACGATCCAGCGCCGTCGCTAGCGCCGCCGCATGGTGATGAAGCAATACGTCTGCCGCCGCGTCAACAATCGTTGTTCGCATTTCAGCTTCGAGTTCGCTGAAGGCCGCGCCGTCATCCATCACGACCTTCCGGCCAAGAAGGTCTAACCCGTGAATACCGTGAGTTCCTTCATGGATCGCGTTCAGGCGATTGTCGCGATAGAGCCGCTCGACCGGATAGTCTCGGGTATAGCCATATCCACCAAGCACCTGGATCGCGTTCTTATTGGCTTCAAGGCAAAATTCTGAGGGCCATGACTTTGCAATCGGCGTGAGGATATCGAGTAGCCGCGTCAGGCGTTTCTGTTCGTCTCTGCTTGACGTTGTCTTATGCGCGTCAACCAACTGAGCGCAATACAAGACGAGTGCGAGCCCTCCTTCGACGGCAACTTTCTGCGAGAGCAGCAGCCGTTTAACGTCAGCGTGTTCAACAATCGCCACGGGACGACTGTCAGAGTTTTTTGTGTCGGGATGACGTCCTTGAGGCCGCTCTTTGGCATAGGCCAAGCTCGCGCTGTATCCCGCATAGCCCAGCGCGACAGAACCGAGCCCGACGCCGATGCGCGCTTCGTTCATCATGTGGAACATGTAACTGAGTCCCTTATGGGCCTCACCGATCAGATAGCCGTGAGTTTCCCCGGACTCGCCGAAATTGAGCAACGTGTTGACCGTACCGCGATATCCCATTTTGTGGTTGAGGCCTGCAAGCGCGATGTTATTGCTCGCACCAATAGAGCCATCATCATTCAAACGATGTTTAGGAACGACGAAGAGAGAAATGCCTTTGACGCCAGCAGGCCCGCCAGGGATTTTCGCCAGCACCATATGCATGATGTTTTCAGACAGACTGTGATCGCCGCCAGAAATCCACATCTTGGACCCTGCAATCCGGTATTGACCGGCCTCTGTCGGTTCAGCACGGGTGGTGATATCCGTCAGGGATGACCCAGCTTGGGGTTCCGACAGACACATGGTGCCAAAAAACCGACCCTCAACCATGGGCCCGAGGAATTTTTCCTTCTGGTTCTCTGAACCGAAAGTCGCCAGCAAATTCCCCGCACCAATAGTGAGAAACGGATATGCGGTCGTGGAAATGTTCGCCGCTGAAAATATCGCCTGGCACGCTTGACCAATAACAACAGGGAGCTGCATGCCGCCAATCGCCGTGTCGAAGGTTGCCCCCATGAGACCGGCGGCGATATACGTGTCCAGCGCCGTCTTGACCTCGGGGATAATGTGCACGTCAGTGCCGTCGAAATATGGTTCATCTTCATCGACCAGGGCAGCATGCGGAGCAAACTGGTCTCGGGCGATTGTGTCAGCGGTATCGAGCACCGCATCGAACACGGTCCGGTCATGATCCGAATACCGGTCGGTCTCGATCAGTCCCTCGACGTCGAGGACCTCATACAGGAGAAATGCAAGATCGCGTCGGGAGATCGATGTATCGGACATAGAACGGCCAGCCGCTAGAACGGATCAGCGATTAAGGCCCCGCCATCAACAACAATGACCTGACCGGTAATAAATTTTGCAGCATCCGACGCCAAAAAAGATGCGACGCCAGCAATGTCTTCGGGCTCGCCCAGGCGCCCTAGCGGGGTGCGCTCAGCAAAGGCTTTGCCATCTTCTCCCTCCCAAAGGGAGCGAGCAAAGTCCGTTCGGATAAGCCCCGGTGCGATCGCATTCACACGGATATTTTGCGGTCCGAGCTCAACGGCATAGTTGCGGGCCAGCTGAGCATCGGCCGCTTTTGATACCGCATAGGCCCCAAGGTTCTTGCTACCCGTTAGTCCCGCGATGGACGAGAGGAGAATGATCGCACCCCCACCATTTTCCGCCATCGAAGGTGCCACAAGATTAATCAACCACGTCGGACCCTGAACATTGGTTCTGAAAATTTTCTCAACAGCCCCGTCATCAAGATCCGCCATCGGGCCGTAAACAGGATTGGTCGCCGCATTGCAGACCAAAATATCAACCGGCCCGTGTTGGGCCTGTGTTTCTTTGACCAAATTGCTGACCTGCACTTTGTCAGACACGTTACAGGCGACAGCGATGGCCTTACCACCATCAGCAGAAATCTCGGTCGCGACGGCTTCACAGGCTTCTATCTTGCGGCTGGTAACAGTCACCTTCGCGCCCGCACCGGCAAGAGTCCGTGCGATCGACCGTCCAATTCCGCGCGACGAACCCGTCACAACCGCAACTTTCCCCGACAGATCAAAATGATCCATGATCAGGTGTCCCCTCTTTGGTCCGTGTCATAGTCCGCAAAAGTTTGACCGGACGTGGCGAGCTTGACCAGCAATGGCGCCGGAGTCCAATACCCATACTCATTTCCAAACGTCTTCGCCATCTCTTCAAAGGATTGAACGATGGCATCAAGACCGATGGAATCTGCATAAAACATGGGACCACCGCGGTAGGCGGGGAAGCCGTATCCTGCCGACCAAACCACATCTATATCGCTGGAGCGGAGTGCAATGCCGTCGTCAAGCAGTTGCGCACCACGATTGATCAGCGCGTGAAGGCAGCGATCAAGAATCTCTTGATCTGAAATCTTATCTCTGTTCGCGACACCCAGCTTTTCGGCCGCCGCACTAACAAGGCCTATCGCCTCAGGGTCATTCTGCCGCGTCCGGCCATCGGGATACTGATAAAATCCTTTACCCGTCTTCTGACCCAACCGACCTTCGGCATTCATAATGTCACCGGGTACACAGTAGAGAGGGTCGTTGGGCAGGAGATCTCTGTTTTGATCTCGCGTCAGAAAGCTCACGTCCTGCCCAGCAAGATCCATAACCGCACAGGGCCCCATCGCCATGCCCCACGCCTCAAGCGCGCGATCGACCTGAGCAGGGCTCGCCCCGTCCAGCAACAGCATCTGAGACTCGCGGACGTAATCCTCAAGCATTCGGTTGCCGATAAAACCATAACCAACGCCGGATAACGCCGGCACTTTGCCGATCCGGCGTCCCAATTTCATTGTCGTCGCAACTACACCTTTGGCAGTTTTGGTGCCGCGGACAACCTCAAGCAGTTTCATAACGTTGGCCGGGGAAAAGAAGTGCGTGCCAATCACACGATCCGGCGATTTGGTGACGGCGGCGATGTCATTGATATCGAGCGTTGATGTATTGGTTGCCAGAACCGCCGTGGCTTTGCAGATCGTATCAAGCTCGACGAAAATTTGTTTCTTGACCTGCATCGATTCAAACGCCGCCTCAACGACAAAATCGACAGACCCAAGAGTCTCAAGACTTAAGGCGCCGGTCAGCCGAGCAAGACGCGCGTCTCTCGTTTCAGAGGCTAGGCGCCCACGCCCAACGTCGCGATCTAGAGTCTTTTTGATCCGTTCCAACCCGCGATCAAGAGCCTCTTGTTTGGTCTCGACCAAGACAACGGGTAAATCAGCGTTCAGAAGACAAATCGCAATCCCCGCCCCCATTGTGCCTGCACCAATTACCCCAGTGGTGGCTATATCAAGGAGCGGTGTATCTTTTGGAATGTCGGGAATCTTCAACGCCAGACGTTCTGCAAAAAACAGATGCCTCTGCGCTTTCGATTGAAGCGACGCCTTTAAAGTATTTGAGCAGCTTCGTTCCTTCTGGAGCCCCTCTGTGATCGGCGTCGCGCAGGCCCATTCAATCGCATCGACGGCGGCCTGAGGGGCGTCAAAACCTCGACGCCTTTTCGCCAACACCGCCTTCGCCTTTGAGAACATACCGTCTTGCACAGATTCCGGATTGACGTCGCGGTCACCGGTGCGAGAGAGGTGACCTTCGCCCACTAGCCGGTGTGCGGCACTGACCGCGGCCTGGAGAACGTCATCCTCGACAACGTCATCGAGCAAACCCATGCCCAGCGCTTCGTCGGCGGGGATATGGCGGCCGGTGGTTATAGCCTCGATCGCTGCTTCCGCACCGATAAGACGAGGCAAGCGTTGTGTGCCGCCGGCGCCGGGAATCAGCCCGAGATGAACTTCGGGCAGCCCAACACGCGTGCCGGTGAGCGCCACTCGATAATGGCAACTCATAGCCAGTTCCAGACCACCGCCAAGTGTTGTCCCGTGAAGGGCTGCAACAACCGGTTTGGTACCCGATTCAATGAAATCATTCAGAATCGGCAATGACGGGTCTTTAACGGGCGCATCAAATTCGCGAATGTCAGCGCCTGCACTAAACGTACGTCCAGTGCAGGCAATGACGACGGCCTTAACCCCGTCATCTGCTTCTGCCGCCGTTATGGACTCTCTAATGGCCTGGCGAACCTGCTGAGAAAGCGCATTGACCGGTGGATTATCAATAACAAGGACGGCAATGCCGTTATCTACTGAATACTCTAGAAGCACGCTCATTCTACAATCTTCACCGGCCCATTTCATCTCACCGACGCTATTTACTCTTCCCGCTGGCCCGAGGAAAGGCTGATTCCCAGCGCCGTCGCTCTATGATTGAATAAAGAGCAATACAACGGTATCGGCGAAGGAAAGATGGATATGCCAGGAACCCTAAGGCATCAGACGCACGTTATCCTGTCGAGTGAACCACCGCGACAGCCGCTAACGATTGCCGTCACCGCAATAATAACGGCAATGATCGTCATCAATGTTGTCGCGGTCATTCTGGCATCGGTTTCAAGCCTTAGTGTGCAATTTTCGATTTGGTTCAAGATGATTGAACTTGTTTCGGCGGTCTTCTTCACGGCCGAATGGATTCTACGTGTGTGGGCCTGCGTCGAACGCAGTGAATATTTCGGCCTGCGTCACCTTAGAGCCAGGTTGCGCTACATCCTTTCTCCACTCCCCTTAATCGATATCATCGCTATCGCACCGCTCTACCTGGCCATATTTGATGTCGTTAACGCGGAGAGCTTAATCGCGTTGCGTTTACTCCGCCTCTTGCAACTTGTTCGTTTTTTCTCGCCACTGGTGGTGCTTTGGCGAGTCATCCGCTCAGAAGCCCCCGCGATGATGGGAGCAATCTTTATCGTCCTGGTCCTCATGATTATCGCCGCAAGCGGCATGTATCTGGTGGAGCGTGATGTGCAGCCAGAAGACTTTGGTAGCATTCCAGCGGCGATGTGGTGGGCATCTGTGACCCTGACCACCGTGGGGTATGGAGACGTCACGCCCATCACGGTTTTTGGACGCATGTTCGGCGTCATGATTATGGTACTGGGAATTGGTCTCGTTGCCCTCCCAGCCGGTATGCTCGCCTCTCGATTTTCAGAAGAGCTTCACCACCGCCGCGAAGAGTATCGGCGCCGGGTTGATCTTGCCTTACAGGATGGGCGGCTCGACGATGCGGAGCTTGATAGCCTTAAGGCAGCGCAACGCGAGTACATGCTGACAGATCAAACAGCCAACCAGATTGTCGCAGAAGAGAGTAAACGTCGCAGCCATGTCTGTCAGACTTGTGGCAAGACGGTCATCACCTAAAGACGGTGCAGCGATCACATTAGTCGGTAAACAGAGCCATCCCTCGTTTCACGGCATCTCGCTCGGCGATGCTGTCTCTCCAGCGCTTAAGGGATGGGTAATCATCGATACCCCCATCCAAACTAGCGGTGGATGTCGCAGCAACCGGGTAGGCATGGATATCGGCAATCGTATAGCTGTCACCCACCATGTAGTCCCGCCCATCAAGGTGAGTGTCGAGCGCCCGCAGTCCGCGATGGGCCTCAGCAATATAGCGGTCTATCGTCATTTGGCTGTGTTCAGGCGCTATCTTCCCAAACCAGAATAGAGCGGAAAAAGCGGGGCCAATGTTCGCTGAAATGGCGCTCATCCAGGTATGAATCTCTGCGCGAACCGCAAGGTCATCGGGGTAAAACTGCCCGCTCTTCTCCGCCAAGTAATAGAGAATGGCATGGCCTTCAAACAGGGTTACGTCTGCGCCTTTGGGACCATCCCGATCAACAATGGCGGGGACGCGGCCAAAGGGATTCTTGGCTATAAAGTCAGCCTCAAGATGCTTGCCGCCATGCAAATCTACGAAGTGAGGCGTATAGGACAACCCCGTTTCTTCCAGCATAACGTGGACTCGTTGGCCATTGGTCGTTGGAACGCTGTATAGATCGATCATGAGAGCCTTCTCTTCTGCAATTGCTAGACGTTTTGTGTAGGTCGACTATAAACCACTTCTACCCGAGCGGGAGACTTAGGAGCATTTTGTGAACCGCAGTGTATCGTCTTTTTTCCTGGTCCTGATTCTTTTCAGCGGTGCATTGATCGCGGCACCCGATTCAGCGCACTCGGCCGTCGACCGTGTTGAGGTGCAAAACCGGTCTATTGTTGCCGACGGTGCCTCTTTCGGTTTGGTTGGGCCGTACGTGCGGTTGTCCGGCCGCCTCCACTACTCCGTAGACCCCACCTCAGAATTCAACGCCTCAATTCACGATTTAGACCTAGCGCCAAAGGACGGGCGAGGCCGTGTAACGTTCAGCGGCGATTTTGTGTTGCTGATGCCCCTCAATCCAGAGCGCGGCAATGGGCGCCTTATTTATGATGTAACCAACCGCGGTAATATGATCGCCCTTGGCCGATTTAATGATTCCCAAGGCCGGACGGCAGCTCAATCGAGCGCCGACATGGGCAATGGCTTCCTTATGGAACAGGGCTACTCTGTACTTTGGACCGGCTGGAATTGGGATGTTGTTCCAGGCACACAGACGCTGACAATTGATCTTCCCATAGCGACGCAGGAAGACGGCAGATCAATCTTCGGGACAGTCGTCGGAGAAATTGCACCGACGAGGCCGACGACCACCGCCAAGCACGTTGGCATGGGCGCAATTGGGTACCCCCCCGCACAATGGGACTCCGGACGGGCGCGCCTCTCCGTTCGTGATGCGGGCGACAACAAATACGAACCGGTTCCCCGTGAATCATGGCGTTTCGGCCGACCCATTGAGACGAAGTCACCCGCACCAGCCTTACGTGATCCCTCATGGATTACTTTAGATGCCGGGTTCGAACCTGGGCGCGTCTACCGCCTCACGTATGCAGCACGCAACCCACCGATCGTGGGCCTCGGACTCGCGGCACTGCGGGATGCGCTGTCTTTTTTCCGATACGAGAACCGCGATTCAATCGGAACAGAGAACCCGCTTACGGCTCAAGGGGGAGCGCTGCCGAGCGCGGCATTGGCTTACGGCCATTCTCAATCAGGGCGAGCCCTCAACACTCTCATCTGGGAGGGGCTTCATGTTGATGAACGCGGGCGAATGGTATTCGATGGCGTTATGATCGACGGTGCCGGTAGTGGCAAAGGCAGTTTCAATTTTCGATTTGCCCAAACGTCCCGACACTTTAGCCCTGACATAGAACTCGATTTCCCGACGGACTTTTTTCCGTTCTCGACCGTTGAGCAGTTCGACACGATTACGGGTGAACGCAGTAGCTTGTTGTCGGAAGCGCGTCGCCTAAACGCGGTGCCCCGTATTTTCATCGTGAACACCTCGACAGAGTATTGGGCCAGATCTGCCTCGCTGATGCATACGGACACGTTGGGAACCACCGACGTGTCGCCTGATCCGTCTGTCCGGCTATATGTCATCGCCGGAGGGCAGCATGCTGTTGGCACTTCAGACCAGCGCGGCAGTTTGGTTCATTGCCGAAGTCCGCTCGACCACCGTCCGGTTTTGCGAGCATTGCTATCGCATCTCGACGCCTGGGTCTCGTTAGACCGGGCACCGCCCGCAAGCCAATACCCACGTCTGTCCGACGGCACTCTGGTCTCTGCCGACACCTACCGCGCAGGGTTCCCCGACGTGGCCTTTATGCGCACGCCGAATGCACCTTTAAGCCCACCCAGCCTCGACTACGGATCACAATTTGCGGAAACCGGGATCGCTGAGAAAGTCCCACCGACGCGTGGGGCACCCTATGAGACCCGCGTTCCAGCATCGAACGAAGACGGGCTCGATATAGCCGGTGTACGACTACCGGATATCTCTGTGCCGCTTGGCGCGCACACGGGTTGGAATCCTCAGAACGCTGAAACTGGCGCGCCAAACCGACTGTCCCGTTGGTTTGGCAGCTTTATTCCGTTTGCACGAACGGTGACGGAACGGAATGCAACGGGTGACCCAAGACCAGCCATTACCGAACGTTATATTTCCAAGGATGACTACGTTACCGCCTACGCGGAAGCGACGCTCGAGCTTGCCAATCAAGAAATGATTTTAGGACTAGATATCAATCCAATGATCGAGCGCGCTAGTCGACTTTATGAGCAGATTCTTTCTCACACGCCATCCGATGAAAGCTGCGGATTTACATCTGTTCAGCAGTAACCAACGTTAGAGCGTTTCAGTGAACCGCGTCGGTGCGCCGATCGGGTTGCCCACCACTTCATCGTTTTGCATCACCACTTGGCCACGCACAATCGTCGCTATCGGCCAGCCGGTTACAGCCTGACCGTCATAGGACGTCCATCCAGACTTTGACGCAATCCAGTCGTTCGTGATGGTTCTCTTGGCCTTGAGATCCACGATCGTAAGGTCAGCATCAAATCCCAACGCGATACGACCTTTGCTGGCGACGCCATAAACGCGAGCCGGTCCCGCACTAGTCAGATCAATAAACCTTTGTAGGGTCAGCCGTCCTGCGTTGACGTGATCAAGCATGATCGGCACGAGCGTCTGGACGCCAGTCATCCCGGACGGACTTTGGGGATAAGGTCTTTGTTTTTCTTCTAGCGTGTGTGGCGCGTGATCGGAGCCGATACAGTCGACAATGCCGTCCCTGACCGCCTTCCAAAGGGCCTCCCGATGACGCGCGGCGCGAATGGGAGGGTTCTGCTGGGCTAAAGTGCCGAGGCGCTCATAGGCTTCAGGGGCTGAAAGCGTTAGATGCTGAGGCAAGACCTCGACCGTCGCGATATCGCGGTTGTCTTCCAGGAATTCCATCTCTTCAGCAGTAGAAATATGGAGGGTGTGTACGCGGCGGCCGGTTTCACGCGCCAGCCGGACGAGGCGTTTCGTTGCTCGCAGTGCTGTTTCGGCATCGCGCCACTCCGCATGCATAGCAACGGGAGCCCCGCCTTTTACAAGATGGAGACGCTCCTGCAGTCGATCTTCATCTTCGCAATGGACGGCCATACGGCGGGTCCCATTTTTTAACACCCGCGCTACGTTTTTATCGTCAGACACCAGCAGCGAACCTGTCGAAGACCCCATAAACATTTTGACGCCAGCCACACCGGGTAAACGCTCAAGCGTTTTAAGCTCAATGGCATTCTCGGCGCTCGCCCCAACAAAGAATGAAAAATCAACCCATGCTCGGCCTAATGCCCGAGAAATCTTGTCGTTGATGGCATCAGCTGTGGTCGTCGGAGGATCTGTGTTCGGCATCTCGAAAACTGCGACAACACCGCCGAGTGCTGCCCCACGGGTTCCGGCTTCAAGGTCTTCTTTGTGCTCTAGTCCGGGTTCTCTAAAATGCACTTGGCTGTCAATGACGCCCGGAAGAACTGTCAGCCCACCAGCGTCGAAAATATCGCTGGCCTTCGACCCTCGAAGATGACCAAAAGCGGCCACGCGGCCGCTGCGAATCCCAATGTCTGTGTCTACGGGCCCGTTAGGCGTCCATACCGTGCCGCCAACAATGATGCGATCAAAACTCTCTGGCACGTGGAACGTCCTTTCTGGCGACTGGCTTTGGCGGCTGATCAGCGCTGCGCGAGCACATCAAATACGGAACCACCGTGAGCAATGCCTACGATATGGCATTGATGCCAGAGAGCATAGAACAGCAGCACCCATGCTGGAAACGCTGTCTGAGGATTAAGGGTCCTAAACATGTGCTCGACGACTTCCGGATCACAACACGCTGCCACCCCAACCTGTCGAGAAACCAACGGCGCAAGACGTTCAGCCTGCGGCTCGATCCACTGTCCCACCGGCACAGAGAATCCCCGCTTGCGAGAAAATGGCTGCGCCTGTGGCAAGGCTTGAGACAGCCACTGACGTGGAGTCCACTTGCCCAGTCGGCCGCGTATTTTGTCACGGTCTGGCAGGTTGAAACCGAAATCGGCGAGCCGATCATCGAGGAAGGGCACACGGCCCTCGAGCCCATGGGCCATCAGGCAGCGGTCGACTTTGGTCAAAAGATCCTGAGGCAACCAATGGGTGATATCTAGGGCCTGAGATTTCTGAAGACGGGTCCACGATTGGGCCTCAAAACGAGACTCCGAGGCTGCGAGTGTTTGGCGCCATTCCGATGGCTGCTGCCGGAGAACACCGGTGCGATCAAATACGTGGCGTGACCACGGACGTTTGCGAAATGGCCAAGGTCGACGACTGGCTCGATATCGGCCATAGCCCGCAAACACTTCGTCGCCACCCTCCCCGGTGAGGACCACCTTCACGTCCTGCGCGGCAGCTTTCGCTAACATGTATGTCGGTACGACCGCGTAATCGGCCACCGGGTCGTCCATGCAGGACGCCATGGCTGGCAAATAGGACCAAAAAACGTCCGGTGAAATTTCAATGGCGCGATGGTCTGCCTGGGTTGCATTCGCAACTGCCGCGGCGTGTTCACGTTCGTCATGAACGGTGCCCCCCGCAAAACCGGCAGTGTAAGCAATGACCGGCCTGTCCTCGAGCCGAGCCATTGCCGCCATCACAGCCGCTGAGTCAATCCCGCCAGACAGAAAGACGCCGTAAGGCACGTCGGAGCGACGATGTGCGTCGACAGAGTCCATCCATAGGGTCTCAAATGTCTGCACCGCATTTGAGTGCGGAAATTGCTCCTTTGACAACGGCTCCAAGCGAGACCGATCAACGATTCGACCATCGCGCACCACCAAAGTCTCGCCGGGCTCGACCCGCTTAATTCCGCGGAACGCCGTTTCAGGTCCAGTGGAAAACTGTAAGGCGAGCAACTCGTCGCGAGCCTGTTCATTGACCTCTGGGACTAAAACACCGGCTGTGACGAGCGCTTGGGGCTCAGAGGAGAACCAAAATCCATCCGGCATTTCCGCAATATAGAGCGGCTTAATACCAAACGGATCGCGAGCCAGAATGAGGCTTTTGTCGCGAGGGTCATAAAGCGCGACGGCGTACATCCCCCGAAGATGCTGCGCGAACGCGACGCCATGGCGAAGATAGAGATGAAGAATTGATTCGTTGTCGCTGCCAGTACGAAAGGCGCTTTCAACCAAGTCACGCCTAATGTCTAGGTCGTTGTAGATCTCCCCGTTCGCGACCAGGGCAACACTATTGTTCGCCACAAAAGGCTGAGCACCGTGCTCCGGATCAATGATGGCAAGACGGGTGTGGATCAAGCCAACTTTGTCGGCGACGTGAAGACCTTCGCCGTCCGGTCCACGGTGCCGCAGGGCCGCCGTGAGTTTGGATAGCGTTTGATCCTGTGGCTGAAAACCAGTCTTGGTCATACCTCCGGCAATGCCGCACATAAGATTATACGATGCCGGTTATTGGTCTGACTGGGATTCAGCGCCACCGGCCACTGCATTCTGCAAAAAGGCAAGATAGTCGGGTATCACAGTTAGTTCGCTATGCGAGTCTGAGAATGTCGCTAAACCGGCGGCGGCTATGCGCTGAGCAAAATCAGTGTCTTGGTTTAACCATTTAATTGCCTCAGCCAAGCTGCGGGAATCGTCGACCGGAACGAGAACACCATTTTCTCGATGCTTGATGAGAAGTCCTGGGCCAAGAGAATCGGCTGCGATTATCGGCTTTGCACAGGCCCACGCCTGAAGGACCTGCTCACCGATATCATCCTGCCGGGCCGGGCACACAACGATATCGGCCGCTGCGACGAGAGACATCGCATCACCTTGCACGCCTACAAACCGTGTCCGTGGCTTGATGCCAATCGACAGCGCCCGCTCTTCAAACTGTTTTCGATCAGGACCATCCCCAACAACCCATAAATAATGTCCAGAAATGCGAGCAATCGACTCCATCAAGACGTCTAGCCCTTGCTCCATGACTAAGTTTCCGACAACGACCACAAGCTTTGCCGTGTCAGGTGTAAAGAATGTCTTGCGATCGATTGCACTAATCGCTTCGGATTTTATCACTTGCGGCAAAAGTGTGATTTTATCTTTAGACCACCCAGCTGCGACTGCACGGTCAACGCGCTTCTGACTGAGTGCGAACAGGTGGTTGCACGTTTGGTATTTGGCCGACGGAAAATCGTTGGTGACGTATCCGATGTGGTGTGCCGACCCCTGAATGACTTGGCTTGAAACATCCGGCGTCCAACTAATAACGAGTTCTGCACCAAACGCATTAATCTCACTATTCAGTCGGCGTTTGCTTGAAAAATCAAAGCGGGGCCTGAATGGTAGCTCCATCGGCTCAAGCCCAGCTGATTTTAGCCGAACCATACTGTCGGAGTTACTACCGATAACGACACGCTGAGCCACATCGTGGCGCGACAACGCCACAACTGTTTGCTCGAAAGCCCGTTCCATAGCGCCATCAATGGCGGTGGACATGGCATGCAGTATTCTCATGGGCCGTACACCCAATTCCCCTCTGCCAACAACAGTGTGGTCTGCCACCCCCCCGGGTATCAATCCAGACCACTGCCTCGGCGAATAAACTTATAACAGGGTCCGTGCAATCAATCCAAAACCGAGTGAATTCCGGCAAGAACATCGCTCATTTTAATGTCCTCAATACTCCGTTCGCACTGTATTTCTGGCGCCTGCACAACGGCTACGCGCATTCCCCAAGGCTTATATAAATCTGCACGTGTTGGCCCGAAGAGCGCCACAGTGGGCGAGCCGGCTGCAGCGGCGAGATGGGCGAGCCCGGAATCGTTGGCCACGGTTACTGCGCATCGTGATAACACCGCCGCAACACACTGAAGATTTGGACACCCGGCTAGAATCGTAGATCTACCTTTGGGCAACAGCGAAGCGATTTGATCAAGCACTGGTCGATCTTCTTCGGCGCCGACCAATAGAACGTTGGCATTCGAAAACTCTTGGGGGTCGTCAATAATTGCCTGAGCAAGACCAGAAAATTGTTCGACCGGCCACGTCTTTTCCCGTCGAGCAGCGGTCGGGCACAACGCGACAACGGGGCGGTCTTCGGTCAGCATTGCCTCGGCCAGCGCCTCTTGTTCCGCTGAAATCCAAAGTGTTGGCGGCGAAGGCGGTGTTAAGTCAAAAAGTTGGCTCAACAACGCGACCCGATGGGATTTGTGATCATCGGGTCCGAGGCGATACCGGTGCCGCGTGCGGACCAGGTAGGGAATCAAGGAGCGCCTTAAATCAACAACGATGTCCCAACGCTGTTTCCGCACATCGTTCCACAAACGAAACCAATGCCCACTGAACGCCGACTTCGACAGCACGATGACACGATCAAGTCCCGGAACTGATGTAAAAAGACTTTCGGCTAGAGGGCCGCAGGCGACCGTCACACTGGCACCAGGATTCTGTTTGATTAGATGACTGAGCAAACCGGTTGAGATCACCGCGTCACCAATTCGGGTCGCTGTGATAAACAAAATTCTCATGTCACCCCGGCGTTTTCTCTAGAGCCAAAGTTGGGTGACAATATCCGCTGCCGACGCCCATGTTTTTCGGCGCTCAATGGCAGAAGCCGCGTCATTGAACGAGGTGTAGACGCCATCATCTGTAAGTAGTTGCAACGCAACATTGGCAAAGGCTTCATCGTCGGGGACGATAAATCCGGTTTGGCCGTTGTCGACCACATCCTCCACACCGCCGAGGTTGCGTGCGACGGCTGGAAGGCCCGCTGACTGACTATCGCGCAACGTCCAGCAAGCGAAATCTCGCGGATGGCCAGGATAGAGATGCACCCGAGAGCGCCGATAGGCCTCCGCCATGATGCGATCACCCTTCGGTGCCGAGACTTCTACATTTGCGGCTGTACAGGCCTTGACCAATTCTAAGACGGGCTTGATTGGGTCGGGCACGTCTTCCCCAGCGATACCTTTTGCGAGCACGGCCGAGTACACCGTCAATTTGGCATCTGCCTTTGCGGGGTGAATTTTGTCGCGCCACAATTCCAAAACATTGGTCAAGCCATGCAACGGATGAGTCGTAACAATGGCGTGTGGTGGCGGCAGCTCCTCCGGCTCATCACTTTTTTCAGTCTCATCAAGTTGGATGGCGGGGTGATTGGCATCAGGATAGGGATCGGCGCCCTTCTTCTCCGGAAAGAATGGTTTGGTAACGCCAGGCGACGCAACCACTGCCGACAGCCGTCCACCATAAGCCTCAGCCTGCCGCTCCGTCAGAAACAAAAGCCGCGGGGCATAAGAGGCGAGCAGATCGGCGTTGTGAGCGTTGCCGAGGTACTTCGGATCACCGGGCACCCACAACACACGTGAATCGACGCGACGGACGCCACCGAGCAACTCTGGGTTTCTCAGGGCAATCAGAACGTCAGCGTCATGCGGGCGGGTGCTATCCCATGGCCGCCAGCGCGCACCCTCCGCCATAAGCGCATGCTTACAGCGATTGACCACGGTGACCGTATGGCCAGCCTTGGCGAGCGCCCCGGCCAGCGCGGCGAACGCCTTTTCGGCCCCACCAAGCGGCTTGGTTGCAGCGGTGAAGCCGTCGAAGGGCACGGAGTCGTCAAACATCACGATATTCATGGGTGCGGTTTATACCTGCCTCTGAGACAAAGTTCCAAACAAACAGAAAGGCTAGGCTTGCTTATCCTTGCTCTCCCGTATTTAGGGACTACATTCGAAAGGACAACAGCCACCCCATCCTAAGACATAGGAACCGATGCCCGCTTCACACTTCGCCATTCTAAAGAACCGCGCCGTTCTCTCCGTATCCGGCGATGATGCGGTAAGCTTCCTACAAGGGCTGGTGTCCAATGACGTTGAG
Organism: Rhodospirillaceae bacterium; assembly: GCA_018666155.1. Taxonomy (GTDB): domain Bacteria; phylum Pseudomonadota; class Alphaproteobacteria; order Rhodospirillales; family Rhodospirillaceae; genus WLXB01. The sequence goes on from JABJAH010000052.1 coordinate 43,436, forward strand.
CGCGTCTCAGAATCCCGCGCAATTTGGGCCGCGTTCCTGACGCCACAAGGCAAGTTTCTCCACGAGTTTATGATTGTGGAACGCCAAGGCCGGCTGCTGCTCGATTGTGAGGCTGATCGGCGAGACGACCTGTTTACACGGCTCAAGCGCTTCCGCATGCGTTCCAAAGTCGAAATCGAAGAGAATGACAGCCTCGCCATTGCCACGGCATGGGGCGAGATCGCGTCAGGCGCGTTTGAGTTGTCGCCCGACCAAGGCACAGCCTGTCAAATTGATGACGGCATTGTTTTTCGTGACCCACGACTTGCCGACGCGGGCCTCAGACTGATTGCAACACGTGACACCCTTCAGCAAACATTGATAAGCGCAGAATTCACAGAATCGGATCAGGCCACATACGATGCCCATCGCATCGCACTTGGATTACCAGATGGCAGCCGAGATTTAGAAGTCGAGAAGGCTCTACTTCTGGAAAATGGTTTTGACGAATTGGGCGGCGTTGATTTTCAAAAGGGATGCTACGTCGGTCAAGAATTGACAGCGCGCACCCATTACCGCGCCCTCATAAAGAAACGGCTAATGCCGGTGATCATTGACGGTGAGGCTCCGACCTCGGGCACCGCATTAACGATCGATGGTAAAGATGCCGGAGAAATGAAATCATCATCCGGCACCCACGGTTTGGCGTTGATCCGATTGGCAACCTGGCGCTCAGCACCGGATGGTCTGATTGCAGGTGGGGCAGCAACGTTGCAGCCCGACCCACAGCCTTGGATGAAACTCCCAGAGAAGACGGAAACCTAAATGAAACTGCTGATCGCAATCCTTTGTTTAGTTGTGATGGCACTGGGACCGATCAGCGCTCGTACAGAATCTGCGGAGCTCAAGCCCATTGCCGTTATTGGCTCCACAGCGCGTTCTGCACCGGAGATCATTCGCCAAGCACTTGCGGCAGGGCGGCGGGTCACGGGTATGTCCCGTTCACCAGAACGAATCACCATAAGCCATCCTAATTTCACGGCTGCCCGTGGCGACGTCTACGATGTTGATAGTTTGGCTGATGCACTGCATGGCGATGAAGTGGTTATTTCTCTCGTCGGCCCGTCCTACGTTCCTGGCAAAGAGGTCACATCTGTCGACCTATATTCCGTTGGGACTGCATCGATCATCACGGCCATGCGGCGCAAAGGAAACCAGCGACTCATCGTCACGAGTTCTGGTGGTGTTGAGATGATCCCTCCAGAAAAACCAACCACTGGCGGGTTCTCTGAGAATTTCGTCTGGATGAAGCGTGGCCAGTATCAAGACATGCAACGCATGGAGCGGATCGTCGCCAACAGCGATTTAGAATACGTCATTTTGCGGCCGCGTGGATTTAGAGACGCCCCACGAAAGAATAACCTGCTCATCGCCGACGGCATTCCTACACCGAATCCGTCGAGCATTCTCAGCTATACGGATTTTGCGACGCTGGTCCTGTCACTCACCGAGGACGACCGCTATCTCAACCGAGCGATCGGCGTCTATACGGATGAGTTTGAGTCGACTGACTAGCCTTTAGTCGATTCCGCCAAGACCGCCTGTGCTGCCGCCAACCGGGCAATGGGCACCCGGTAAGGGGAACAGGACACATAGTCGAGACCGATTTCCTGACAAAATGCGATTGAGTCAGGATCGCCGCCGTGTTCACCACAAATACCAAGCTTGATGTTTGCACGGGTACGGCGGCCACGCTCCACAGCAATCTTGATCAACTCTCCGACACCCTCTCGATCTAAAGTGGCGAACGGATCGCGTTCGTAGATTCCTTTGGCGGTATAGACTTCAAGAACCGGCGCACAATCGTCCCGGGACATACCCAGCGTCGTTTGGGTGAGATCATTTGTGCCGAAGCTAAAAAATTCTGCCGTTTCAGCGATGTCGCCGGCGCGCAAAGCGGCACGGGGCAGCTCGATCATCGTTCCAACAACGTAGTCGACTTTCTTACCACACTTCTCAAAAACGTCCTGTGAGGTCTCGTCTACGACGACTTTCATCAAATCCAACTCGGCTTTGGTCCCGACGAGGGGGATCATGATCTCTGGTTGAACCGCAGTGCCACTCTCAGCAACTTCGATCGCTGCTTCAAAAATCGCCCGGGCCTGCATAGCGTAAATTTCTGGGTAGGTGACACCAAGACGGCACCCACGATGTCCGAGCATGGGATTCAACTCAGCCAACCGGTTAAGTGCGTTATGTACGGTTTCAACAGACACACCAGCGGAGTCTGCCACTTCAGCAATTTCGGCCTCGCTGTGCGGTAAAAATTCATGCAGAGGGGGGTCGAGCAATCGAATTGTGACCGGAAGTCCGGCCATGATCTTGAATAGTTTTATGAAGTCGTTGCGCTGATGGGGCAGTAGCCGATTGAGTGCAGCCGTCCGGCCCCCTTCGTCTGCCGCCAGAATCATATGGCGAATACTAATAATACGGTCTTGATCGAAGAACATATGTTCCGTGCGACACAGGCCTATGCCTTCTGCACCAAACTTGAGCGCCGTTTCCGCGTCCACGGGTGTTTCGGCGTTGGCGCGAACCTTGAGAACGCGAATATCATCGACCCATTCCATCAAAACACCGAAATCACCGGTCATCTCCGGCTCGATCGTCGCAACGCGGCCAACAAAGACTTCACCCGTCGTGCCGTCTAACGTCAGCAAATCCCCTTCATGAAGGATGTCATCTCGGACACGGAGAAACTTTGCCTTAGCATCGACCTGGATTTCGCCAGCGCCGCAAACACAGGGCGTTCCCATTCCGCGCGCAACGACTGCCGCGTGACTAGTCATGCCGCCGCGCGTCGTCAGAATACCTTCGGCGACATGCATGCCGCCGATATCATCCGGGCTTGTTTCCCGGCGAACCAGAATAACTTTTTCGCCCTTCTTCACCCAGTCTTCCGCTTCTTCGGCCGTAAACACGACCTTTCCCGCTGCCGCCCCAGGTGAGGCTGGTAAACCGCGGGACAGAAGGGTGCGCGGTGCATCGGGATCAAGCATCGGGTGAAGTAGCTGATCCAACTGCCCCGGATCTATCCGGGCCACGGCTTCTTCCCGGGTAATCAGCCCTTCGTTCGCCATATCGACGGCGATTTTCAGGGACGCCTTTGATGTCCGCTTGCCGCCACGAGTTTGCAGCATCCAGAGTTTGCCTTTCTGGATGGTAAACTCCATGTCCTGCATGTCGCGATAATGACGTTCGAGCTTGTCGCGGACAGCGACCAACTCCTCGTACATTTTGGGCATTGATTCTTCCATTGCTGGAAGTTTTGAGTCCTGCGCATCCTTCCCAACAATGGTGATCTGTTGCGGTGTACGAATGCCGGCGACGACATCTTCGCCCTGCGCGTTGACAAGGTACTCGCCGTAGAATTCGTTATCGCCATTGGAAGGATCGCGCGAGAAACACACTCCGGTAGCGCAATCTTCTCCCATATTCCCGAACACCATCGACTGCACGTTCACCGCCGTACCCCAGGCATCGGGAATGTCGTGCAATGAACGGTAGGTAATTGCTCGTTGATTCATCCAACTGCCAAAAACCGCACCGACCGCACCCCAAAGCTGGTCTTGTGGGTCTTGTGGGAAGGCTTCACCTGTATCTTTTTCAACAACCTCTTTGTACGCAACGACCAACTCTTTGAGATCGTCAGCCGTCAGATCGGTATCTTGATCAACGCCTTTATCATCCTTTGCCAAATCAAGCAGCTCTTCAAAGGTGTAGTGATCGACACCCAACACAACATCGGAATACATCTGAATGAACCGGCGATAGCTGTCGTAGGCAAAACGAGCATCACCGGAATGTTTGGCGAGCCCCTCAACCGTCGCATCGTTAAGGCCGAGGTTGAGCACCGTATCCATCATCCCCGGCATTGACGCGCGTGCGCCAGAGCGAACGGAAACCAACAGCGGATTGCTGGGGTCACCAAACTTGGCCTCGATGGTCGCTTCAATGCGACGCAGACCATCATTGACCTGATCCTTGAGGTCGGTCGGGTAAACGCGACCATGGTCATAGAAATATGTGCACACGCCCGTTGTCACAGTGAACCCCGGCGGCACCGGTACGCCGATGGCGCTCATCTCTGCAAGGTTGGCCCCCTTACCGCCGAGAAGATCGCGCATCTCAGCCCGACCATCAGCCTCACCGTCGCCAAAGAAATAGACCCACTTGCCATCGGGCTGCGCTACGGCGCCTCCGCCATCAGCAGATGGATATAGGTCAGGCCGCAGATCACTGCGCGTGACCTTGCCCTTCGTCGCCTCCTCCACGGCAATCACCCGCTCAGCCGGAACGCGATCCCATTGGCTGATGGCCTGGGGCGTAACGTTAATGGTCCGCGCCAGGGCCGCCGTGCCGCCGGCCGCATCGATTGCTGTCTCTAAGGCTGTGTCGCGCATATGAGTTCCGCTTTCCCGTCAGATGTAAGCTGTAAAAACCATGTAAGTTAAGGCTGGCTTACGTAAGGCAAGCGGAAGCCTTACTTACAATTATGGGGTCTGAAAAGATGAAAATTGGCGCGAAACCGGGATTTCTCGAGAATCCTTGAAATTCTGCGGTGATGTAAGCTGAGAATCAGCGCTTCGAAGGAGACAGATCAACCTTCAATGTTCGAGAAGTCCGCAACTTGGTCCATGGACTGGCCGATTCGGGCCAATAAATTGAGATTGGCAGACCGCACCTTCGCGTCATCAGCGTTAACCGTGACCTTGTCAAAGAATACATCGAGCGGCTGGCGTAACGCCGCGAGAGCCGACATAGCGCCGGAGAAATCCTCTTCAGACAAGGCGGCCTTAACGTCTGCTTCAATGCCGCCCAAGCTGCTCGCTAAACTTTGGGCGTCACCTTTCTCCAACACAGCCGCGTCGAACTCGCCCGTGAAGGATGCCTTTTCTTTCTTCTCTTCAATCCGCACGATATTGGCCGCGCGTTTGTATGCGGTCAGTAGGTTCGAGCCATCATCACTGCCCAAGAACTTTGCCAGGGCATCTACGCGCGCCATCAACCGGACCAGATCATCTTCGCCGCCGACCGCAAACACGGCTGCAATCAAGTCATGCCTGACGCCGCGATCCTTGAGATAAACCTTAAGACGGTCAGCGAAGAACGTTAGAAGATCAGAAACCACCGTATCTTTGTCGGCTTTTAGCACGGTGCCATACCCGCTGAAGGCTGTGGCTAGGACATCGGCCAACGGCAGGCGCAGGTTATTTTCAAGAATAAGCCGGATCACACCCAGAGCCGCCCGCCTTAGAGCATACGGATCTTTTGAGCCTGTCGGCTTTTGATCGATGCCAAAAAAGCCGACGAGGGTGTCGATCTTATCCCCAAGCGCAACGCACACGCTGACTGGGGCTGACGGACAATCATCGGACGGGCCAAGCGGGGAATAATGTTCCGCGATGGCATCACAAACGGCACCAGACTCCTTGTCTTGCTCCGCGTAATAACGGCCCATAAGTCCCTGCAGATCAGGAAATTCGGCGACCATTCCGGTCGAGAGGTCGGCCTTAGACAAATGCGCCGCGCGACGTACGTCTGCACCGTCGGCGTTACCAAGTTTTTCAGCCAATGACGCGGACAACGCTTCGAGACGTTCGACTTTATCTCGAACGGTTCCTAGATCAGCCTGGAAGACGCGTTCGCTAAGTTTATCAACGCGGCTCGCCAGTTTTTCTTGGCGGTCCTGATCCCAGAAGAACTTAGCATCCGAGAGACGCGCCCGCAGTACGCGTTCATTCCCCGCGACAATCGCTTTGCCACCATCCGGTGTTTCTATGTTCGCAACCAAAGCGTAGCGATTTGAAAATGCACCGGTGCCGGTTTCCAACGCAAAATACTTCTGGTGCTTGCGCATAGCCGAGGTGAGAACTTCAGGTGGAACATCCATGAAGGCGTCGTCGATCGTTCCCAACAAAGGGACAGGCCACTCTACGAGGCCAGTCACTTCGTCTAGCAAGCCTGAGTCGTCTGGAATCGACAGCCCTTCCGCCTGAGCCAACGCCGCGATGCCATCAGCAATCAAAGCGCGGCGACGGTCCTGATCGATCACAACTTTTGCCGCTTCGAGCTTCTGCGCATAGTCGTCAAAGCCAGAAACCGCGAACCCTGCGGGTGCGAGAAAACGATGCCCGAGAGTCTCGTTACCAGCCGAAACACCGGCGTAGGACACCGGCACCACCGCACCGTCAAACAGGCAAAGAATGCCGTGAAGCGGCCGGACCCAGCGGGTATCGCCGGAGCCCCAGCGCATGGATTTCGGCCACGGCAAAGCAGCGAAAGCAGCCTCGATAACGTCTTTGAGAACGTCGGCCGCAGGGCGCCCCTTGCGCTCAATCACAGCGAAATAGAACTGACCCTTGGGTAGCTCACGCACCTCAGCCTCATCGACGGACGCAAGCCCGTTGGCTTTGAGAAATCCTTCGATCGCCTTCTCGGGCGCACCAACGCCGGGGCCTTTACGCTCGTCGGTCACGTCTGGCTGAGCCGTCGGAAGATCATCGACCACAACGGTCAAACGACGCGGCCCCGCAAACGCATCTAGACGTCCATAACTAAGACCCGCCGCTTTAAAGCCATCTGCAAGCAGTCGTTTTAAATCACCAGCCGCACGGGACTGCATGCGCGCTGGAATCTCTTCGGAAAGAAGTTCGAGAAGAAGCTCTGCCATGGCCTAGCCCTCCCCGTCGGAACTTTGGCTTTCCAGCCAAACTTCACAACAGGATTTGGCAAGAGCCCGGACACGTCCAATATACGCCGCACGCTCGGTCACACTGATGACGCCACGCGCATCAAGCAGGTTAAAGGCATGGCTCGCTTTGATGCAGTGATCGTAGGCCGGTAAAGCCAGGTTGTTGCTGAGCAAAGACTGGCATTCCGTTTCTGAGTCCGCAAAGTGACGCAACAGCATGTCTGTGTTGGCGTGTTCAAAGTTGTGGGCGGAATATTCGCGCTCGGCCTGCAAAAAGATGTCGCCGTACGTCACGCCCTCGTCATTGAACGCCAAGTCGTAAACCCGCTCTACACCCTGGACGTACATCGCCAACCGTTCGAGGCCGTAGGTCAGTTCAACCGCCACCGGAGAACAATCGATGCCACCCACTTGTTGGAAGTAGGTGAACTGGGTGACTTCCATGCCGTCACACCACACTTCCCAGCCCAGCCCCCACGCTCCGAGCGTCGGACTTTCCCAATCATCTTCAACAAAGCGAATGTCGTGGGCGAGCGCATCAATACCGATGGTCTTTAGGCTTTCGAGGTAGAGGCCTTGCGCATCCTCGGGGGACGGCTTGAGGATCACTTGAAACTGATAATAGTGCTGCAGCCGATTTGGGTTCTCGCCATACCGGCCATCGGTGGGCCGGCGCGATGGTTGCACGTAGGCGGCTTTCCACGGCTTCGGGCCGAGCGCCCGTAGGGTCGTCGCCGGATGAAACGTACCGGCACCCATCTCCATATCGTAGGGCTGGAGAATGACGCAGCCCTGCTCTGCCCAGAACGACTGAAGCTTGAGAATAAGGCCCTGAAAACTGGGCGCCTGAGTGTGCGCGGCCGCCATGGATAAATTCCACTAGGAGTTAACGAAACACGAGAGGCGAAAACCCCTCGGGCGGCGCAAGCTACTCGCCGATTCGGCTGGAATCAAGGATTCCCGCCTTAAGAAGCAACACCGGTAGAAGCCTCTTCTACTTCTGCATCGGGCAATCTTTAGCGGCACGCCCGCACCCAGGGTTTAGACCTGCCGCCACGTAGGCCCCGCAAGCTGGGCACGCCGTGAGGTCCTCGACCGTATCGGCAGCCTGCGCCGCAGCCTCTTGAGCCGCTTTTTGGGCTTTATCGACCCGCGGTTTCGGTTTTGGATCTCCGCCCGTAAGCAGGTTTATTTTTCGATAGACCCACCAAACGGCAGCAATCATGACGACGGTGAACAGAAGCTTCGACAGGCTGAATCCGAACATTTCTTATTCTGCCCTAGAGCCCGAAGCGCGCCCACAGGGCACGCTCCTCGGCTACGGCTAAGAGATCACTCGACCAATTGTGGGTCGCCAACATGTCAGCCCCACCAAAACGGCGCTGCAACCAGCCACCTGGCCGCTGCACGGGCATAAACCGAACTTTCTCACCCAGCTTCTCGCGCAGGACTGAGCGCATTTCACCGAGACCATCGACCAAACCTTTTTTGATCGCACGCTCACCGGTCCAGACATCGCCATTGAACAGAGTCTTATCAGCCCCTTTGAGCTTGTCGCCCCGGCGCGCCTTTACGTAAGCTTTAAACTGGCCGTGAATATCTTTTTGCAACTCAAGTAGACGTGTCACATCGTCCGGGTTCTCCGCCTTAAACGGATCAAGCATGCTTTTGTTGTCGCCCTGAGCATAGACGCGGCGCTCAACGCCTATTTTCTCGAGCAGATCGGGAAAACCGAATGTCGCCGCAATGACACCGACAGACCCAACAATCGACATCGGATCGGCGTAAATCTCGTCAGCTGAACAGGCAAGCCAATAGCCGCCGGACGCCGCAACATCTTCGGTAAAGGCGTAAACCGGTATTTCTTTTTCTTCGGATAGTTGTCTGATGCGGCCCGCAATGAGCGCGGATTGAACAGGTGATCCTCCGGGCGAATTGATTTGCAGCGCAACAGCACTCACACCGCGTTTGCCGAAAGCGCGGCGCAGCGGCATCTCAAGTGAAGCCAAATTCAAACTGCGACGACCTATGCCAGACGACATGCCGATAGCACCGTTGAGCTTCACAACGCTTACCAGCGGTGCGCTGCCGCGAACCATCGACCCGCCGAAACGGGCCGCAAACTCATTAAAACGATCAATCATTGCCATGGGCACACCATAGACGTCAGAACCCCATAGGTTAAGGGAGGAACTTCAAGGCCGCGCCATCACGCAAGATCGCGTCGGCCTCGGCTGTATAGGAGTCATCTTCCGTATGGAGAATGAGTCCCGGACATAGGGTCGCTGGAGATTTGCGGCCTTTCAGCGCGGTCACGATCACCCGTTTTGCTGCCGTATTCACCTTTGGCCAAATTGGGATCACCACAATTGAGCCGCAGCCGGACAGAGCCTGAATAATATCTGCCAGCCGTTCGGCACGATGAATGATGGAAAACAATCCGCCCTGTCGCAGCAAGGACAAGCATTGCGCGATCCAAGACGGCAACGATAAATCTGTGACCGCGTGAGTGCTGTCTTGGCCAGGCCGAGACGGTACTGTGCCCGCCTCGAAGAACGGCGGATTGGTCATCACCGCATCAAACGACGCCGCCCAGTCCTTGGGTGGAACGGCCAAATTCCCGGTTACGATCTCTGCCCGTTTTGCAAAGTCATTTTCGTCAGCGCCACGTCGTGCCAAATCGGCGAATGGCCCGTGCTGTTCAAGGCCAACGCCACGGACAGTGTCTAATCGAGAAAGCAGGCAGAACAGCGCGCCACCAGTACCACACCCAACATCCAATACAGTCGCACTGGGAGGTAGGGTGATAGACGCCGCCAACAAGATTGGGTCGACAGCAACGCGATAGCCCTCTTGAGGCTGAACGATCTTTACGCGCCCACCCAGGAGCAAGTCGGTGGTTGTGCTAGACCCTTTTTCTTGAGGGGTCATTGCACATGATCAGGGCAAAGTGCGCGCGCCACCTCTGCCGCGGGGTCAAAATCTTCGGTGCGTACCATCAGACGCCGGGGGAAAGAGTCGATACCGGCGTATATGCTGGCAATGTCACCATCAAACTCAAAAGCCTCAATGCCTTCAGCAGACAAAGCCGCCTTGAGGGCAGAAATAACAACGATATCGGTCGTACGTAAAAGCTCTTTCATAGTCTGTACGGTGAGGCTTACAGCCAAAAATGGCAAGCCCCGGCGCCCGCGGTTCGCTTGCCCCACCTGAGCGAGGCCCTTATGCTTCGAGGAACACGCGCCGAATGGCATGGAACAGCACGAAGACAGAAGGGCGACCTCACGTGGCGACTATCGTTCAGTTGGACAACAGACGAGCCGGGCCGGTTGAGCCGCTTGATGCGCTGATCGCGCTCGTTGAAGACGATCTTAAGGCGGTCAATCAAACGATCGTCGATCGGATGCACAGCCCCGTCGCTCTGATTCCGCAACTGGCCGGACATATTGTAGCGGCCGGCGGCAAGCGCCTGCGCCCCCTGCTCACGCTCGCCGCAGCAAAACTCTGCGGCTATACAGAGAAACGCCACATCAAGTTGGCGACCTGTGTTGAATTCATTCATACGGCGACACTGCTGCACGATGACGTTGTCGATGACAGCGAGTTACGCCGCGGGCAATCCAGCGCCAACGCGCTATGGGGCAATCAACCGAGTGTTTTGGTCGGCGACTTTTTGTTCAGCCGCGCCTTTGAGCTGATGGTCGAAGACGGATCACTCAAAGTGTTGGGAATTCTGTCTCGGGCGTCGTCGATTATCGCTGAAGGTGAAGTCCACCAGCTGATGACCACCAACGATACGGAAACCAGCGAAGCCCAGTACCTTGAAGTGGTGCAAGCGAAGACGGCGGAGTTGTTTGCCGCCGCATCACGCATTGGTGCCGTCGTCGCCGACCGCCCTAATGTCGAAGAAGAAGCGTTGCAGGTTTACGGACTCAATCTCGGCATTGCGTTTCAACTCATTGATGATGTGCTCGACTATTCGGCGAAGCAGGCCGAACTGGGCAAAACGATTGGTGATGACTTCCGTGAAGGAAAGATAACCCTGCCCGTCATTCTCGCGTTCCGGCGCGGTGACGATGAGGAGCGCGCGTTCTGGCATCGATGCCTGCATGACCTTGAGCAGGGCGACGAGGAACTGGCGCACGCCCTCAGCCTGATGGAAAAGCACGGCAGCCTCACGGACTCAATTCATCGCGCTCAGCACTACGGAGATGTGGCCCGCGATGCCCTCGGCATTTTCCCAGATAGCCCGGTCAAAACCGTGCTGATCGACATCATCGATTTCTGCATTAAGCGGGCCTATTAGACCAAGCGCTAGGGCCCTGCTTGCACCTAGGGCAAGCCAGCGGTATAAGCCGGACCGCGCCGCAGCGCCCATGATATAAGGGGCACGGCGATAGGACGGAGTGTAGCTCAGCCTGGTAGAGCACTGCCTTCGGGAGGCAGGGGCCGGAAGTTCGAATCTTCTCACTCCGACCAAACATTCCAATGACTTAGCTCTATGTCATTTCCCAACAATAAATTTCCCCCACTCTATCCCCACACAAGCACCTCATCAACGCAGTTTTACTTTACAACAGAGCTGTCAGGTCCAGGATCGGATGTACTTCGCCTAATCCTTGCCTCTATCCAATCTTGGATATCTGAGAGCCGGTATCTAATAGAGCGATTAGAAATGCGCACGAACAGTGGTCCACCTCCCCGCACTCTCCAGTTCTGAAGAGTCCTCGGGGATAGCCCAAGATACTCTGCGGCTATATTTTCGTTTACGAGGCTCTGCATGGGAGCCTGGGGTTTTGATTCAGATCTAACGTTCACGTCGGTTTCTCCTAAGCTTTTCTTGAAGGCGTGTTGCCAGGAGTTCATCGATAACGTGCCGTATGATTATAGTGGTTGGGTCAAATCATTGACGGTGAGAGTTTGTACAAATGCACGACAGCTATTCGGCTCTCTTCTCTAGCGCTAACTCGGGAGAATTTGGCCCGCACCCAATGTGCAGAAAACAAACTCTGAAACTCTCATTGTTCGCCGAATTATTAATAACCTAAATATCGACTTCGAGGGGGGGTAGGCATGGACCACC
>JABJAH010000053.1 GCA_018666155.1 Rhodospirillaceae bacterium
CTCGCAGGCGCAGCCGGTGTATCCATCGCCGAGCTTCAATAAGGTAACGGAGGAAAACTGTGGCATCTCGTCTCGCTGCAAAAGAAAAGGATGAAGCTGCGGTCGACATGACACCGATGCTCGACATCGTGTTCATCATGCTGATCTTCTTCATCGTTACCGCGACATTCGTTAAGCAATCCGGCCTTGAAGTCATACGGCCAGCGGCCGAAACGGCTGAAGATCAACGGCGTGTCAGTATTTTGATCGCCATTGGTCCCGGTGACTCAGTCTGGATGGACAATAAGGAAGTCGACGTCCGGGCCGTCCGAGCCGGGGTTGAGAAGCTTCTCGCCGAAAATCCTTTGGGATCTGTGGTTATCCAGGCTGACCAAAAGTCAAAATCTGGTATTCTCATGCAGGTTATGGACCAGGTCCGCCAAGCTGGAGCGCCAGCGACCGCGATTTCGACCGAAAAAGACTAGGCGGCATATTCGCTGGCTAGAGCCAAGGAACCATCTCGGGAGATCGTCATAAATCTGACGGCCCTCCACTGACAGGGAACTAAGCAATGAATTCCAACACCATGCGCATCGGGGCCTCGATCCCCTTAGCCGTAATCGTCACCATTGCCCTGTTCTGGTTGATGAATTTCCTGATCAACAACGGGATGGACGCCATTACCGAAGAGGTTAAAGGCGCCGCGATTGATTTCACCCGCGTTGACCGTGATGAGGCCGTACAGGCCAAAGATCGGGCCATTCCCGATCGCCCCGACAAGCCAGATACACCGCCACCGCCACCGCCAATGAACTTGGCCAACAACACTGCTCCTGATTCTGGTGGCGTTGGCATCAATGCGCCGGCCTTAGGACGTGGCCTCAATCTCGACCGCTCAGGCCTGAACGCACCAACTGATGGCGATGCCATTCCACTGGTTCGGGTGCCGCCGCAGTATCCGCAACGCGCGGCATCACGCGGCATCAATGGCTGGGTACAACTGGAATTCACCATTACGGAAAGTGGCAGCGTCGAAGACATCATGGTCGTCACCGCTGAACCCACCGGTTACTTCGAGCGCGCTGCCGAGCGGGCCTTATCGCGCTGGAAATATAAGCCAAAAATCGTCGATGGCCGTCCGGCCCGTCGCTACGATAACCAAGTTGTTATTACGTTTGAACTCGAGCAATAAGCCAGACACCCGTAGACGATTACGGGCTTTAGACCGCACCATAGGAGGCAAGATCTAATGAGCATGAAAACCGTACTAGGGGGCGTTGTTAGCTTCGCCGTCATGTTTGGCGCAAGCGGTGCGGATTTCGCTGGCCCTGTATTCACCGGCACAGCCGCCGTGGCTCAAGAAAAAGAGAAGCCCAAGAAGCCAAGGACCATCAAAGTCCAGTCGATGAAGAAGCCGACCTTCGAGCGCTTAACCGCCGCGCAGGAAGCGATCGAGTTGAAGGACTACGTAACGGCAGACATTCAGCTTCGCGAAGGTCTGGCTGATGAAAAGACCAACGAGTACGAAAAAGCGTCCATGTGGATGACCTACGCGTATTTGTATGCCGAGCAAGAAAACTACCTCGGCGCCATCGACTCGTTTCAAAACGCCATCGCCCTGAGCAATCCTTTAGAAGGTGTTGGTCTCCCCCCCGGCCAGGTTCTGTCCACCAAATACAATCTTGGCCAACTCTACATGGTGGTGGAGCGGTACCAGGAAGCCATCCGAATTCTTGAGGAATGGCGCCGGGAAGCCGAGACGGTCAACGCCGGCGCATTGGTTTTGCTGGCCAACGCGTATTTCCAGATTGAGCAATACAACGCTGCGATTCCTTTGATTGTCGAAGCCATCGACATGCAGGAAGAGCCCCGCGAACAATGGTACCAGTTGTTGCTGGCCGCCTATCTAGAGCTTGAAGACTATGTCCGTGGTGCCGACCTACTAGAACTCATGGTCGACTACTTCCCGACCAAGAAAACCTACTTCCTGCAACTCGCAGCCCTCTATGGCGAACTGGGCAAAGACAATGAATCATTCCAGGTTCTCGTCATGGCCGACAAACAAGGGTTCCTCGACAAAGAGTCCGAACTCGTGCGTCTGGCCCGCATGTATATGTACCACGAAACGCCGATTAAGGCGGCCGAGGTTATGCAGCGCGGGTTCAAGGCCGAGTTGATTAAACGCAAGGCGGATAATCTTGAGACCCTCGCCAATGCCTATTTTAATTCCCGTGAATTCGATAAGGCGATCCCGCCCCTTAAACAAGCGGCCGATATGTCGGACAAGGGCAAGCTGTCCTACCGACTGGGCCAAGCCTATCTTCAGGATGAGCAATGGAGCAACGCTGAAGTCGCCCTGGCAAAGAGCTTAGATAAAAAAGGCTTGAGTGATGACGAGGAAGGCATGGTGTGGATGCTGATCGGCATCACCCAGCTAGAACGTGAGCGCTTTACCGCTGCAAAACGCTCAATGACGCGGTCAGCCCGGTTCAAGAACACCAAGTCTGACGCCGATAAATGGATTCGCTTCCTTGATCAAAAAATTGCGGTTGCTGGCTCCTAAGCCTCTCAACGCTAACCTACTAAAAACCGCCGCGGGGAAACCTGCGGCGGTTTTTCTTTTCGGGCCTCGCGACGCCCTTAATCTGAAACCACTGCCACGAACTCATCATCCGACCGGCAGTAAAGCGCTATGTTGGCTTCGGCGGCTTTTTTTAATGCAAACGCGGTTGGCCCCGAGAGCGCTGCGACAGCCTTAATCCCGACGCGGGCAGATTTCTCAATGATTTCGTAGGAACAACGGCTCGAGATCATGACAAATCCATCACCAAAGTCAGCACCGTTAGAGGCAAGGGCACCGATGAGTTTGTCCAACGCGTTATGACGCCCCACATCTTCACGCACCAGCTTGATCACACCGTCGGTCGACGCCCAAGCCGCGCCATGCACGGTGCGGGTGCGCGCGCTCAGCGGCTGATGGGTATCAAAGTCTGCATGGGCTTTGGTCAGGGCCGTTCGTGATAAAGAAACCCTTTGATCCGTCACTCGTGGCAGCGCTTCAAAAAACACCTCCGCATTTTCAAGGCCACAGACCCCGCATCCGGCACGGCCAACCATATTACGCCGCTGCTGGCGCACATCGAGCCGGTCGATTCGGTCTGACCTAATTTTGAATCGGAGGTCAATGCCCCTCTCTTCTTGATGAATATCGATCGTAGAAATTTCATCCGCGCTATCGACAACCCGTTCCGTCAGAGAAAACCCAACCGCAAAGTCCGACAAGTCGGCTGGCGTCGCCAGCATGACCACGTAGTTGCGCTGATTGTAAACAAAGGCGACCGGGGTTTCTTCAGGCACATCCCAATCCGGTGAGGCACTCTGGCCGCTCGTTTTAATGATACGGTCGGTTGGCGGTGGTGTTCCGTGGTGAGTGATTTCAACCACGTTACTCGGCTGGCTCCAACGCAGTTGGCTCAGCTATTTTTCGCAATTTAGGCGTACTGGCTGCGTAGTCTTCCTGCCATGCAGATCGGTGATTGGCCGGCGTCACTTCCACAGCTGTCACCTTGTATTCAGGGCACTCCGTTGCCCAGTCCGAATTTTCCGTGGTCACCACATTGGCACCGGTTTCAGGATGATGGAATGTGGTGTAGACGACGCCGGGCGCCATTCGCTCGGACAATACAGCCTTCAACGTGATCTCACCTTTGCGGCTACGTAAAGACACCCAGTGCCCCTCTTGAATTCCACGCACCTCTGCATCGGATGGATGTATTTCCAGGACATCCTCTTCCCACCATTGAGTGTTCTCTGTCCGCCGTGTCTGAGCGCCGACATTGTACTGAGACAACACACGTCCGGTGGTCAGCAACAGGGGGAACTTGCGGTTAGCTTTTTCCGTCGTCGGCACGAACTCCGTCAGAACGAAATGGCCCTTGCCCCGCACAAATTCATCCACGTGCATGATTGGCGTGCCCTCCGGCGCATCTGCATTACACGGCCATTGCACGCTGCCCTGTTCATCAAGCATAGCGTGGGATACGTCGGTGAAAGATGGGGTTAAGGCGGCGATTTCGTCCATAATTTCAGCGGCAGACGTGAAATTCATCTTGTCATAGCCGAGAGCGTTAGCGAGATCTTGGGTCACTTCCCACTCATCTTTGCCAGTTGCTGATTTTGTAACCGGCCGGACACGGTTGATGCGCCGCTCGGCATTGATGAAGCATCCGTCTTTTTCCAGGAACGACGTGCCTGGCAGGAACACATGGGCGAATCGGGCTGTTTCATTCAAAAATAAATCCTGGACGATCATGATGTCCAGGGCGCGGAGCGCTTCTTCAACGTGCTGGGTATTCGGGTCTGACTGAGCGATGTCTTCACCTTGCACATAGAGACCTTTAAACCCTCCAGCGCAGGCCTCATCCAGCATATTGGGGATGCGGTAACCAGTCTCGCCATCTTGCGGCACACCCCAGGCGGCTTCGAATTCCGCCCGGACCGCCTCGTCTGAAACTGGCCGGTAACCCGAAAATTCGTGGGGGAACGATCCCATATCGCACGACCCCTGCACATTGTTTTGCCCGCGCAGAGGATTCACACCAACACCGCTGCGGCCAATATTGCCGGTGGCCATGGCCAAGTTTGCCATCCCCATGACCATAGTGGAGCCCTGGCTGTGCTCGGTGACGCCCAAACCGTAATAGATAGCGGCGTTGTCTGCCGTGGCGTACAGGCGGGCAGCCGCCCGGATGTCTTCCGCCGGCACACCTGTGATTTCCCCCACCGTCTCGGGAGAATTTTCGTCCCGCTTAATAAACTCAAGCCACTCGGCAAATGAGTCACTCTCACACCGGGACTGAATAAACCCGTCATCGAGCAGTCCTTCAGTCGCGGCAACATGAGCGAACGCATTGACGAGGGGCACGTTGGTGCCGGGCAAAAGCGGCAAGTGATGAGCGGCTTCCACATGGGGTGTGCGCACCAGATCAATCGCGCGCGGGTCGGCGACAATAACCTTCGCCCCTTGGCGCAGGCGCCGTTTCATCTGTGACGCAAACACAGGGTGGGCATCCGTCGGGTTGGCACCAATCACCAAGATGACATCGGAGTCTTCCACGCTGTCAAAGTGTTGAGTGCCAGCTGAGGTGCCAAAGGTTTGCTTCAGGCCATACCCCGTCGGGGAATGGCACACCCGGGCGCAGGTATCGATGTTGTTGTTGGCGAACGCCGTGCGTGTCATCCGCACAACCGCCCACACTTCTTCGATCGTGCATCGGCTCGACGAGATTGCGCCGATAGATTTCCGGCCATAGGTCGCCTGGGTCTTCTTGAGTTGTGCAGCGGCGTACTCAATAGCCTCGTCCCAACTAACTTCGCGCCAGGGATCAGTGATTTTGTCGCGAATCATGGGGCTGGTGATACGGTCTTTGTGAGTCGCATAGCCCCAAGCAAAGCGGCCTTTAACGCAGGAATGACCGTGGTTGGCCTTGCCATCTTTGGACGGCACCATGCGGATGACCTGGTCTCCCTTGAGCTCGGCGTTGAAGGAGCAACCGACGCCGCAATACGCACATGTTGTTTGCACCGTGCGATCGGGTACGCCGTGTTCGATCACCGATTTCTCCTGCAGCGTCGCCGTCGGACAGGCCTGAACGCAAGCGCCACAGGACACGCATTCCGAATCGAAAAAGCTTTCACTCATGCCGGCTGCAACACGAGAAGCAAACCCACGCCCTTCGATGGTCAACGCCAGCGTACCCTGCACCTCGTCGCAAGCCCGTACACAGCGAGAGCAGGCGATGCATTTGGACGGATCGTAATCGAAATACGGGTTGCTCTCGTCTTTGCCCAAAGCGGTGTGGTTGTCCCCATCAAAGCCGTAACGAACCTCTCTGAGACCGACCACACCGGCCATGTCCTGGAGTTCACAGTCGCCGTTGTCGGAGCAGGTCAGACAATCCAAAGGGTGATCGGAGATATAGAGCTCCATGACACCACGGCGGAGGTCGGCCAGCCGCGGTGTCTGGGTACTGACAACCATACCCTCTTCCACCGGCGTGGTGCAGGAAGACGGTGTGCCACGGCGGCCATCGATTTCCACCAAACACAACCGGCAAGAGCCGAATGCATTGACTGAGTCTGTTGCACACAATTTGGGAATAGAAACACCGGCCTGAGCAGCGGCGCGCATGATGCTTGCACCTTGCTCCGCCTCAACACTCAACCCATCTATCTCGAGTGAGACCGTGCTGTTGGTCTTGGGGCTAGGTGTCCCAAGATCTGGTTCTTTGAGGAGTGCCATCTGTCTGTCCTACTCTGCCGCCTGCCGTGCCAAACCGAAGTCCTCTGGAAAGTGTTTGAGGGCGCTCGTCACTGGCATGGGGGTTAGTCCGCCCATGGCACACAGCGATCCATCGGTCATCAACACGCAAAGGTCTTCCAGCACGGCCAGGTTTTTCTCCAAGTCTTCTCCAACAATGATCTTATCAAGGGTTTCTTTGCCGCGCACCGACCCAATGCGGCAGGGCGTGCACTTGCCGCATGATTCGATCTCGCAAAATTCCATGGCAAATCGGGCCTGCCGAGCCATATCGACAGACTCATTAAATACGACCACGCCGCCGTGCCCTAACATAGCGCCGGATCCGGCGAGACTTTCATAATCCATGTCGACGTCGAAAGCGGTTTCAGGGATATACGCCCCCAATGGGCCACCGACCTGCGCCGTGCGGACGGGCCGCCCACTACGGGTTCCTCCGCCAAAACCTTCAACCAGCTCACGCAACGTGACGCCGAACGCTTTCTCGACCAGGCCGCCGCGGGCGATGTCTCCCGCCAGCTGAAACGGCTGTGTCCCGCGGGATTTGCCCTGCCCGTACGCGCTGTAAGTCTTGCCACCGTTTGCCAGAACGTAAGGCACTGTCGCCAGCGTAAGAACGTTGTTGACCACCGTGGGCTTGCCAAATAGTCCGCTGATCGCAGGAATAGGCGGCTTGGCGCGCACCTGCCCGCGCTTGCCTTCGAGGCTTTCGAGCATGGACGATTCTTCTCCGCAGATGTAAGCCCCTGCACCGATACGAATGTGAATGATAAAGGCTTGCCCACTGCCGAGGATGTTTTTGCCAAGGAGATTTGCCCGCTCAAAACTCGAAACGGCGTCATTGAGTGCACGAATGGCGTGGGGATATTCTGAGCGTATGTAGATGTAGCCGGTATCGGCTCCTACAGCCCGCCCAGCAATCACCATGCCCTCAAGCAGCGTAAAGGGATCCCCCTCCATGAGCATGCGATCCGCAAACGTGCCGCTGTCACCTTCATCGGCGTTGCAACAGATATACTTTTGATCTCCGGACTCTTTGCGCACGGTCTCCCATTTGCGCCCGGCCGGGAATCCAGCACCGCCCCTGCCCCGCAACCCGGAAGCTGTGACGTCTTCAACGATTGCGGATGGCTCAAGCTCTAGCGCTTTTTTGAGACCAACGAGACCACCATGAGATTCATAGGCCGTCAGATCTAGAGGGTCGATAACACCACATCGGGCAAACGTCAGCCGCTCCTGTTTGGCCAGATAGGGAATATCCTCGGTCAGCCCCTGGCCGAGATCATGATCACCGCCGGATAGAAAACCTGCATCAAACAAGCCGGAGATATCGCTTGTTGAAACCGGGCCAAAGGCAACCCGTCCGGATGGTGTTTCGATTTCCACCAGGGGCTCTAGCCACAGCAGGCCACGAGAGCCGTTACGAATAAGGTTTATATCAATGCCACGGTTTTGAGCTTCTTGACTGAGAGCGACTGCGACATCGTCCGCCCCCACCGAAACAGCCGCAGCATCTTTTGGCACGAAGACGGTGACTGCGCTCATGAGCTAGCCCGAGAGACTAAAGAGTCCAATTTCTCGGGTGTGACCCGGCCGTGCAAAACTCCATTGATCATGACCGCCGGCCCCAAGGCGCAATTGCCTAAGCAATAGACCGGTTCCAAAGACACCTCACCATCCGATGATGTGGTCCCCATGTCCGTTGAGAGGGCCTGCGCTGCATGCTCTTTGAGCGCATCACATCCCACGGCCTGACAGGCCTCGGCCAGACAAATTTTAACCACGGTCTTGCCTGGCGGGACGCGGCGAAAGTCGTGATAGAAACTGGCGACGCCATGCACTTCGGCACGGGTGAGGTTAAGACAGGTCGCAATCTCTCTCAGGCTATCGTCGCTGAGGTAACCATCATGGGCCTGTACAGCGTGTAAAACCTCTAGAAGGTTCTCCGGACGACTGCCATGGTCCTGACAAACCTTCAAAACCGCCCTTTTCTCATCCGGCTCTTGCACAGAATCGACCTCTCGCGATCTCTCGTCTTGATTGGATACTATGCGGCGGCCGTAACACGTTGCGCGGCAATCCGGTTAACGGCCAGCACACAGACCGTCGCCACGAGGGCCAAGGCGATCATCAGGTCAATGCCCGGGACGTAGCTGCCGGCGGCAACCCGAATTTGGCCTAATACGAAAATACCCAGGGATGCGGCCAGAGTATCGACGAACACGTAGATGCCCAGAATCCGGCCATAGGTGGAGCCCATGAATAACTCAGCGACCATCAATTGGATCATCGTGAAAGTGCCTGAAAAACCAATGCCATAGACAACTGCGTAGAGGTAGATCATCTCGATCCCAAGACCGTCGACAAAGCGCAAGATCGCCAATCCAATCGTAAGGTTGATGATCGCCAAAAGCATAATGTGGCCCTTGGCAAATCTATCGCTGAAATATCCGAAAATGAATTTCCCGAAGACCGAGCAGAAGAAAAACAACGAGAACACGGTGGCCATATCACCACCAGATACGCCTTGGTCTTGGCCAAGATAAATAGCCTGGTGCTGAATCACGCCGGTGATGCAAAACCACAGAATACCCGTGGCCGCCAACAAGAGATAAAACACCGGCATGCGTGCCGCTTCGGGGACGGATATGTTCCCAACAATTCCGAGTTGTTCATTTTCTGCCGCAGCAGCTTCGTCGCCCGTAAGTCCGTCAGGCGTTTCACCAATATCCGACGGGCGAGCCTTCACTGGCCATAGAACCGGCAACACCATGAACATGAAACCGAGCACCGCCAACGTCGACATCGCTTCGCGCCAGTCACCCTCGACCAAGGACCCTTTGATGATCAGAGGAATAACAGCGCCGCCAAAGCTCGACGCCATGAGAAGGATTCCAACGGCACGTCCACGGAATTTTGTGAACCAACGACCGGTTGTCACCATGCACGGGATCAAGCCACACATGGACAGGCCCATGGCGAAGAACAGATAGATAACTGTGAAATGCCACAGCTCGGTCATAAAGATGTAACTGATCAGGCCGGTCACCATAACCAAGCCGCCCATTGCCATGATGGGGCGTGGGGCATAGCGATCCATCAAATACCCGATCGTCAGATTGTAAATCGAGGCAAAGGCGAACTTGATCGCAGCTGGGCGAGTGACCTCGGCCTGGTTCCAACCGAATTCATCCATCAAGTAGGGATAGAACAGAGGCAGGGTGAAATTAGAAATACCGTTCGAAACGGCATACATGGTGAACACGCCGCCGAGGACGAACCAGCCGTAGAATATTCTGAAACCGAAGACATTCATTTTTAGAACCCTATTCCGCTGTAACTGGCTGTGGCGCCTCAATCTGGCGCTTGATGATATAGACACACACGAAGGCCGCAAGACATAGGCCGATCATCAGATTGATGGCGGGAAGATAACTCCCCGTTGCAACTCGTATTTGCCCCAAGGCCGCGATGCCAACAGCGCCAGCCAAGGTGTCGATGAAAACAAAAACTCCTAAAATTTTTCCGTACGTCGGGCCGGCGAACAGCTCCGCGAGCATCAGCTGAATCATCGTAAAGGCGCCCGAGAAGCCGATGCCGTAGACCACCGCATAAAACAGAATAGACCCGATGCTATCGCCATCAACCATCCGGAAGACGACGAGCCCAACCGTCAGGTTCACGGTCGCCAGGAGCATGATGTTGACCTTGGAATAGCGATCACTGAGCCAGCCAAAGAGGACCTTGCCGATCACCGACGACGCAAAGAACAAACTGAAGACCTGAGCCAAACGTGGCCCCGGCAGGGAAAGGTCACTCCCCAAATAAATTGACTGGTGTTGAATGACACCGGAAATGCAGAACCACATAACACCCGTTGAGAACGCCAAGAGGTAAAACATCGGCGTCTTCATCGCATCAATCACTGATATCCCGGCGACGAGACCATTGGCTTCGGCCTCAGCTGCCGCCTCAGCCGCGGCGGCGACGTCACCATCTGGAACCGTGTTCTTTTCACTTGGATCGTTTCTCAAGATAAACACGCAGGGCACAACCATCATGACCAAGCCCACGCTGGCCATCGTTATCAAAGCTGTGCGCCAGCCCTCATCTTCGATAATCGGCCCAACGATCAACGGAAGAACAGCCCCACCAAAACTCGACGCCATCAATAGAATGCCGACAGCAACACCGCGATACCGTTTAAACCAACGGCTGGTGACAACCATGCTGGGTAATATGCCGTTCAACGCCAAAGCCACCGAGAAGCCAACGTAGATCATGCGCATTTGATCCAACGTCGTGATGTAGCGGTAGGCGAGCAACACGCAGACAAAAAGAAGGGAGCCTACAATCATCATCGGCCGCGGTGCAAAGCGGTCGACAAGGTATCCGACGAACAACGACAAGATGGCCGTAGCCAGGAAGGATAGAGTTGCGGGCGCTGTAACCTCCGCCGCATCCCAGGCGAACTCTTCAATCAGACTTGGGTAAAACAGCGGTAGGGAATTCAATAAGATCCCATTCGATGCCGCATAAGTGATGCAGAGGCCGCCCAACACGATCCAACCGTAAAAAATGCGACTCATGAGCGAGCAGTCCTTTTGCAATGGCCGCTCACGTTACGCACCTTTGGTACTAGGTAAGCGCAGCAGCGTGATGGCGGAGATGGTCTTCCATGAAGGTCGAGATGAAATAGTACCCGTGATCATACCCGGCGTGGCTGCGTAGAGTCAGAGCCATCCCCACTTCGGAGCAGGCATTCTCTAGTAAATGGGGGTGAAGTTGGGCTTCTAGGAATTGATCGTTCATTCCTTGGTCAACAAGGAGCGATGGCCGGCCGTGGGCTTCGCCCTTAGGCAACGCATGGATAAGGGTTGCCGCGTCATAATCTGCCCAGGTCTCCTGATTGAGCCCTAGGTAAAGCGGCAGGACTTTCCCTCCCCAGGGGCAGTTGATCGGCGAACAAATGGGGGCGAACGCAGAAATACTCCGATAGATATCCGGATTCTTCAGGCCAATCGTCAGCGCACCATGGCCGCCCATAGAATGCCCAAAAACGCCCTCCCGTTTTGAATCAGCGGGGAAATGAGCCGCAATCAGTGACCGCAACTCACGGGTCACATAGGAGTACATGCGGTAATTGGTCGCATAGGGCGCTTCCGTGGCGTCCAGGTAGAACCCGGCACCTAAGCCGAAGTCCCAACTGCCGTCGGGATCATCGGGCACATTCACGCCGCGCGGCGACGTGTCCGGCGCGACAAGCATGAGACCAAGCTCAGCCGCGACCCGATGCGCGCCCGCTTTGGTCATGAAGGTTTCTTCTGTGCAGGTTAACCCCGCCAAATACGTGAGCACAGGAACGGGCCCCGCCTTGGCTTGGGGCGGCACAAAAACGGAGAACTGCATGGTGCATTTGGTTTCTTCCGACTCATGGCGGTAGAAACCAACCGTGCCGCCATGGCTTTGATGTTCGGAAAGAGTCTCAAGTGTCATCTGAGTTTGGTCCTAAGAAAGTAAATCAACGGAATGTAGATGGCAGATCGAGCGCTGGATTACGTTCGAAGAAATTGAACGGCCGTAGGGTAAAGCTATGCCATTTGGTCGGCATCATCGGCCAATCTTCGACCCGGGTGACATGACGGAACCCAACGGTGTACCAAAGAACGACATCTTCGTTGCGGATTGAACTTTGGTCGGCCACCCATTGCGGCAAACCGTCACCGCCACGGCTTTGAGTCGGGTAAAGCCCGGCCGCATGACGCTCCATCGCATTGTATTGGGTGACCCACAGCGGCTTTGCGGTGAAGGCAGCGCGCATTTGCGGGAAATCGTCGGGTGCTAGAACAGACAACGCCTGATGGCCGGGTTCAATATGAAACCCGGGATGATGGCCAAGTTTTGTTTCCTGGTTCTCATTGATAACGCGCCACACCTGCCCGGCTGGCGCTTTATCAACAGCGCCCTCTGTCTCCAGCAGTCTCGGGGATACAGACCACAGACTGCGGCGCGGGTTATCCGCTGGCAGCGTTTGTGGAACGACCTCCATCACCTCAACACTGTTGGCTGGGCCATCAACATCCAAGTCGAGGCGAAAGGAGATGTAATGATCGTGATAGACAGCGACCAATCCCGGCGCGACCAGCTCGCCGGTTGCCAGATCAGCTGCAGCCGATTCATCACCGCGGTTCTGGGTCACAACACCCTTCACCGCATCAATGCCGGTGGCGCCGACATCAACACGGATATTGCCGTGTAGGGTAAAGACGTAATCAATAACGTAGTCGTAATTGCCGATGGTCGGGATGCTGCGCACAACCAACTCGACATCAGGCCGGCTTTCCAACACTGCGCCGTTGTCAGCGGCGTGGCGCCACGCCGGTCGACCCGTATCCCGTTCAAAGATGCAAAACGCGCGACTCTTGACGTAACTACCACCCCTGTCGTCAGGCAAGGTGACGTCTTGAAACGTCGCGTGTGCCGGACAATCCGTGCCCGGCTTTAGCGATGTTGATAAAGACCCGAAGCCGTACTCGCCGACATCCAAGAAGGTACGGAAATACCACCCAGGCCCGGCATCCATATAGGGCACGAACATTTCTGACGGATGCAGTTGGTAAGCGACGGACCGAGCCTCGTCGCCATCATCATAGGTGACGAGTGAAAGAATGAGGCCGACACGACGGTCGAAGCTGGTATGAAATGACCAGTTCTGCCAACTGACGACGTTGTTTTGGAACGTATAATTATTGCCGCGCCTGGCCATGATACGGATTGGGTTGAGCTTATCGCGCAGCTCTATCTTTAGCTCTTCATAGTCATGCTGCTGAGTCGGTACGGGAATGACACCGGTATCGATGATATCAAGAACAGCTGTCGTATCGAGATCGACAAGAGCATACAGCCCCTCAATGGGATGGGCGAAGGTGTGAGCGCCACCAAAGGTTTTGTCGAAACAATAGACGCGGCCTAGGCGGCGCTCCTGCTCAATCTCCGCGCCAAAATACCCTGGGGTAACGGGCACGCAGGACACATCCTCAAGGTCATCGTAGCCTCTTTTGTTCAGCGCAACTTGCCAGCGCTCGTCTTCCATAAGAGTGCCGGCGGCCATGAACTCTGGGAATATTTGGTTGGTTTGCACTCCGGGAATAGCCTCCCATCGCACCAGCTCCTCATCGACAACATCAATTTCAGCCTCATAAACAACACCGTCTTTACGGACGTTGACGAATGCGGTGCGAGACACGTCATCACCGGGCTCCCACGCCAGCACATCGTCCTTGCTCATTTCCAAGAGACTGACCATCGGAACCTGATCACGATCGCCGATATGATCTTCATCGCGGAGGACAGCGATGGCGCGATCGATCTCATCGGCGGACAAAGAGTCTAAAGGGTGCCCCGTCTCGGAAGGCGACCGAGAAAAGACGACAAAGGCCACGAAAAGCAAGACAAGCGCAATAAGATAGCGATGACGGGACACGGCCGTTACCAGATTATTCATTGCGTTTCCCCACGCGCCGGTCGGCGCAATACCGCTTAATCGTACAACACGACACTTCTGATTGATTTGCCCTCATGCATCAAATCAAAAGCATCGTTGATTTTATCGAGCGGCATGGTGTGGGTGATGAGATCATCAATATTGATCTTACCATCCATGTACCAATCAACGATTTTAGGGACATCTGTGCGGCCGCGCGCGCCGCCAAAGGCCGTGCCACGCCACACCCGTCCGGTGACCAATTGGAATGGCCGAGTTGAGATTTCCTGACCCGCACCGGCGACACCAATAATAATGCTTTCACCCCACCCTTTGTGGCAACACTCGAGCGCCTGCCGCATAGTGTTCACGTTACCAATACATTCGAACGAATAATCGGCTCCACCGTTGGTTAGATCGACGATCGCTTCGACGACATCGTCGACCTTCTTTGGATTGATGAAATCCGTCATCCCGAACTGTTTTGCGAGCGCCACTTTGCTCTCATTGATATCGACGCCGATGATTTTATCGGCCCCCACCATGCGGGCACCCTGAATAACATTGAGACCAATGCCACCGAGACCAAACACAACAACGTTCGAACCGGGTTCAACCTTGGCATCGAAGGCAACGGCGCCAACGCCTGTTGTCACCCCACAGCCGATGTAGCAAATCTTATCGAAGGGCGCGTCTTCCCGAACCTTAGCGACGGCAATCTCAGGCATCACGGCATAATTGGAAAACGTCGAGCACCCCATGTAGTGATAGATCGGCTTGCCATTGAGAGAAAAACGGCTCGTCCCATCAGGCATCAGACCTTGCCCTTGGGTCGCACGAACCGCCTGGCACAAGTTGGTCTTGGGGTTCAGGCAGTAATCGCATTCACGGCATTCTGGGGTGTAGAGCGGGATAACGTGATCGCCGGGTTTAACAGACGTCACGCCTGCCCCTACCTCAACGACAACGCCTGCGCCTTCATGCCCAAGAATCGCTGGGAATATACCCTCGGGGTCATCACCTGACAGGGTGAATGCATCCGTATGACAGATACCGGTGGCCTTCATTTCAACCAGAACTTCACCAGCTCTGGGGCCTTCCAACTGTACGGTTTCTATTTGCAGCGGTTTTCCGGCTTCAAACGCCACAGCAGCTTTCACGTCCATTTTTACGACCTTTTATTGCGTTGTTTCTTGATTCGAGCCGAGGCCCCCTCAAACGCCATCATGCCCAGGCTACGCGGTTATTTCTACCCTAGGAACATGTGGCCTAACCTCTACCAACCGACGCCAGACCGGAGTACCATTGAGGCAGATTGATTCTCTAGGACGTGGGACACATTAAGAGCATGCCAGATACCGAGGCCCTTTTTGAGGCGATGCTCAGCGCAACCAGCGACGCTGTCATGGTGACCGATCAATCCGGAAAAATTGCCCGGGTAAACGGGTCTTTTGAAAAACTGACCGGATACAGCAGCGAACAGCTAGCCGGTGAAGATGCGCGCGACCTGTTCAAGGATTTTAATGACGACGATTTTTGCGATTCCCTATGGGCCGGCGATGGCGACGCGGTGCAGCAATTCGATTCCGTGCGCTCGAAAAATGCGGACGGTAAGGCACAGCTCCACGGGTTAAGCATGACTCCGATTTTGACCGAGAACGGAGACCCATCCCAGTTTCTCGCTGTCATTTTATCGGACTCTTTTCAATCGGACGCCGAATCAGATGGTGGAACGCGACGGGTTGGCTATGACAGCTTAACCGGACTCCCGGATCGCAGCCTGCTTAACGATCGTGTTGACCAAGCCATTCTCAACGCCCGGCGAACAGACAAATCGATCGCTCTGCTGGTTATGGGCATTGATAAATTTACGTTCATCAACGATGCACTCGGGTTTTCCGTTGGCGACGCCATGCTCAAGGAAATGAGCGAACGGTTGCTGGAAGTCATTCGACAGAGTGATACCGCCGCCAGACTCGACGGTGATAAGTTTGCCGTCGTCACCCCAATCGCGGCCATTGATGACAGCGTGATCGTTGCAGAGAAAGTGCTCCACGCCACTGAGAAGATATTCAAGATGGGCGATGAGAAAGTGCGCATCACGATGTCTATCGGGATCAGTATCTGGCCCGCCGACGGTGAAGATTTCGACGTCTTGCTGAAAGACAGCTTGAACGCGATGCAGCACGCAAAGGGCCTTGGCGGCAATCAGTATCAATTCTTTGCAACTGACATGAATACCAAAGCCAAAGCGCGACTGGATCTAGAGAAGCGCATGCGCATTGCGCTCGAGAAGGAACATTACGTCCTTTACTACCAACCGAAAGTCAGCCCAGGCAACGAAAAGATCAAAGGCTGCGAAGCGCTTGTACGATGGGACGATCCAGAAAAGGGTCTGATTGGCCCCGGCCTGTTCATTCCCGTCGCCGAAGAAACCGGCATGATTCAAGACATCGGCAATTGGGTGCTACGCAAGGCCTGCTTCCAAAATAAGGACTGGCAAGACAAGGGCTACGACCCGCTGCGCATCGCGGTCAACGTGTCGCCGCACCAATTTCGCTCACCAGACATTTATGACCGTATTGTCAGCGCGCTCAATGACTCGGGACTACATCCCCGCTGGCTCGAGCTCGAGATCACCGAGAGCATGTTGATGGACAACATCGACGAGTCGATTGCTAAAATGCAGCAGATGCGTGACCTGGGTTGTGGACTCGCAATCGACGACTTCGGCACCGGCTATTCCAGCCTGAGCTATCTCGGCCGATTCCCTATCACCACTTTGAAGATCGACCGCGCATTCGTGCACGACGTTCAAGAGAACGAGAACACGGCTGAAATCGCCCGTGCTATTATTGGTCTTTCGAAAGGTCTTGATCTTGAAATCGTGGCCGAAGGTGCGGAAATTATTGAGCACGTCGACTTCCTGCGGGACAACGGCTGCGATGTCATTCAAGGCTATTTCTACTCCCGGCCCGTCACCGCCTTCGAAATGGAAGAGATGCTGAGGCAATCAAGCCTCATGCCTGCGTAACAGCGTCGGCCTCCCAGTGGCTAAAGCCCCCCTGTCAGAAATCAAAGAAAGCGACGCGATCGGAGAGACCGCAGCGCTGTACGACGACATCCGAGCCGTCATCGGTGTACCGATGGTTAACCTGATCTTCCGCCACATGGCGACTGTACCCGGGTGCCTGATGTGGGCGTGGGGAACGATTCGATCGCTTTACGTCAGTGGCGAGATACCGACTGCTGCGGCCGCGTTAACGGCAAAGGTTCTGCCGGGTCATGCCGCTGACCTGAGCATGCCCATCTCTACCGCAGGCCTTTCATCTTCAAATGTTGCGGCGATCGACCGCGTGCTTGATGCCTACGGTCGCGCCAATCCAATGAACCTGGTCGGGCTCAAGATAATTGATCTTGCTCTAGACGGCGCGCCGCAGAATCCAGCAACGGGAAAAGCGCCGGCGCTGACGGTGTCAGACCTAAAAGTGCCCGACGGACTGGCCGAACTCTTGCCGATGGCCGATCCGGCCGCGTCGTCTGCGAGAACGCGTGATGCTTTGAACACTCTTGCACGACAGATTCATGGCGGAGACACCGGGGTCATTCCGTCCCTCTATCGCCATTTTGGAGAATGGCCGGATTTTCTAGAAAACCTTGAGGGCGCTCTCACACCAACATTCGCTGATGACAGCTTCGAAAGTGCGGCGCAAACAATGCGAAACGCCGGTGAGACCGTCGCCATAAACCTATACGAAACCCTACCCCTACCGGACATGGCGCCACCCGGTGCATCGACCGCGAAAACTCTGAAGGGCTTGATCGGTCAGTTCCCACCGAACATCTGTCGCATGACAGTACTGGCGACCCTGCTCCAGCGAGGCTTGCCAGAGGCCAGTTAGGCGCTGGCAATATCCAGACCACTCTCAATGACTGGCAATCTGCGGATGCGGCGGCCCGTCGCCTGGTAGAGGGCGTCCGTTAACGCGGGCGCGATAGACGGCAAAGCAGGCTCGCCCATTCCGCCTGGCGATGCGCCATCCCATTCCAACACGCGCACATGGACTTCGGGCGCTTCCCCCATCCGCAACATTCGAATTGTATCGAAGTTGCCCTCAGTTGCTCCGCCGCCTTCGATTTGTACTTTACCAAAGAGAGCAGCAGACAATCCGTCCAAGGCCTGACTTTCGACTTGCGCGATCACCCCATCGGGATTCACCGCGACGCCAGGGTCAACGACACAGTCGATGCGTTTGACTTGGAAGCCGTCGCCGCCGTCTGAAGAAATGTGAATGACGTGCGCGCATAACGACCCATGGGATGAATTGAATGCAAAACCTTGGCTCACACCGGGCTCCGGCGTTTCGCCATACCCGCTGAGATCTTCAACCGCGTCGAAAAGAGCCATCGTTCGCACATCGCCAGCAAGCCATCGCCGCCGATAAGCAAGCCCATCCATACCCGCGCGCTCGGCCAGTTCATTTATTATTGCTTCGCGGAAGAACACGTTTTGACTATGACCGACGGAACGCCAGTACCCGACCAATACCCCGTTCTCAACCATGGCATAGCGCAAGCGATGATGATCAAGCGGATAAGGGCTATCGAGAAAGCCCGCAAGGGCGCCGGGATCTTTGCCGTCTTTAACAAAGGCAGGGAACCGTCGCATGCTGATCGATGGACTAGCCGCAATGACATCCATGCCGATCGGAAAACCGTCTTCACCTAAGGCGACCCGGATGCGTGTCCGTGCGGCAGGTCGATAAAAATCACGGCGCACGTCCTCTTCCCGAGACCACATCAGTTTGACCGGCACTCCACCGGCCTCTTTCGAGAGGAACGCCGCTTGAACTGCGACGTCTGACTCGCCACGGCGGCCAAAGCCACCGCCAAGAAAAGTACGGTGAACACGAATGGTGTCTTTTCCAACATTGAGCAGGGTCGACACATCATCGACAACAAGAGAATGGCCCTGGCCCGGCATCCAGATATCGACACCATCATCGCGAACCCAGGCCGTTGCGTTCATCGGCTCCATGCACACATGGGCGAGATAGGGCGCGTCGAATGTTTGCTCATACACCGCGTCGGCGTACTCCAACGCAGCATCGATATCGCCGTCCTCGCGAATAACCGGCGCATCTGTTCGGGAGATGCCTTTTTCTAAATCACGATTGAGCGACTCCATGTCGTAGTCGGACCGAGGACCCATATCCCAAACCGGATCTAACGCCTCCAGTCCTTTCTGCGCGTGCCAATATCCCTGTGCCAGAACCGCCACCGCATTGCCGAATGTAATGACGTGCTCGACGCCATCGAGCGAGAGCGCAGGCGCTGGATCAACGCTGGTCAAACGACCGTCGTAAGCCGGGCAGTGGCGAATGGCTGCTGTGAGGAGTCCATTAAGTTGAACGTCAGCGCCGAACCGCGCTGATCCATCGACCTTAGCCGGTGTGTCGAGGCGCCGCAGCGACTTGCCGACGAAATTCCATTGCGACTTAGGTTTGAGCAGAATGTCTTCCGGCGGCGTCATTCCTGCCGCCCGCTCCGCTGACGCGCCATAGGATGACTTGCGGCCACTTTCGTCGTGATGAACATGGCCCAGTGCGGCGCGTGTTTCCGCAACCGCGACATCCCACTCTTGCGCCGCGGCCAAGCGCAACATCTCGCGGGCGCTCGCACCGATCTGTCGACTGTGATTAAACGTGCCCCGAATGGATGCGGAGCCGCCGGTGCTTTCGATTGGCGCGTTATAACCGCGGTTATAGTAAGCCCGACCATTTGGGGCGAACTGCACGCGAACATCTTGCCAGTCCGCTTCCAATTCTTCCGCCACCAACATGGCAACCGACGTCGTAATGCCCTGGCCCATTTCGGCCAAATGGATGAAGACGGTGATCGTGTTGTCGGCCGCAATTTCAAGCCAATACTCAAACGCTTCTTCAGGCCGTCCTGGCCATGTCGACGGATCGAAGGCCTGTTGTGCTGAGACTTTTGGCAACCCAAGGGCTAGCCCACCACCCACGAGGGCAAGCGACCTAAGGGCTGAGCGGCGCGCAATGCCTGTGCGCATGCGATGAGCCTTGTGATCGTGTGAGGTCACTGAAATAGCCACCGTACTCCGGAGTGATCAGGAAGATTGGCGATCCAGAGTATCCACCTTGGCAACAAAAGCCTCAATGACGGAAAGCGAGGCGGGCTCTTCCAGTGTTGGAACATGACCTCGATTGGCGATGGTCTCGAGTTCCAGGTTTGGTAATCGGTCGACCATCTTGTCGGCGGTTTCGGCTGACAAAAGATCGGATAAAGCACCGCGTATTAATAAAGCGGGGATTGCTTCAAGCGCATCAAACACCGGCCATAGGTCGACATTTGCTGCGCTATCGGCGGCGAAACCTTGAGAGAGCGCCGGGTCATAGTCCTGGGCGATCAACCCATCCTCATTTTCCCGACAGGTCTTCCGGGCATAACTGAGCCAGTCCTGGTCTGTAAAATCTGGATAAACGACCGTGTTCACCGCTTTCAGTGTCGCTACAGCCTCATCCCAGGTTTTCCAACGGTCACCGTGCCCGAGGTAACTGCCGATGCGGACTAAACCGGACGGATCGATCTCAGGCCCAATGTCATTCAAGACAATGCCTGCGAGGATCGATGGATTAACTTGTGCAACACCGGTTCCAATAATACCGCCGAGAGACGTGCCGAGAACAATTACACGATCAAGTTTCTCTTGCGCCAGAATGCCGAGTGTATCGGCGACATAGACAGGCGCCTGATAATTGCTTGGATTGGCATCCCACTGGGACCGCCCACGGCCGCGAAATTCGAGGCAGTAAACACAGCGTTGCGCACTCAGGTGCTTAGCGATCCCGGCAAAATCGCGCGCGTTACGAGTCAAACCAGGCAGGCAAACGACGGGAACGCGCTCGGCCGGGCCTGGATAGAATACGTAGTGAAGAGTCAGATTGTCGGAGGTCGTGTACCTGCGATCTTCTGCTGCGGATTTGGTCTCGTCTCCGTCCTGCACCGGTATCGCCTCTAAGTTAACTGCGGTGGGCGGTTGTACCGAACTGATGGTGACCGGTAAAGCGGTGGCCTCAAACACACCCTTGCCGCGGTTATTGTCGAGCCTGTTCAACATTCGTTCCCAGACTCCGATGGTGGCCTCTGGCTGAAAGACCTTGAGAAAACCTGCCGCGACTGCAACGTGCTTATCATCCTTGATGAAGTCACAACCGGATTCAGACTGGCTTTCGGTGGCGGACAAGAATGCTTCGGATTGTCACCCGATTTGGTTACTTACGGCAAAGCCATGGCTGGTGGTCTACCTGCAGGGGCATTGGCCGGACGCACTGACATTATGAAAGCGCTTTCCCCGACCGACAACCGGCCCGCCGTTTTTGCAGGCAACACTTTCGCCGGCAATCCGCTTAGTGTCGCGGCGAGCTTCGCAACTTTGTCTTACTTGAGTGAACATCGCGATACGGTATACGGAAACCTGGAGAAATCTGCCGCACACTTGGCAGACAGCTTGAACGCCTACTGGTCAGAAACCGATGCGCCATTACACATCGCGCGGTTCGGTTCCATGTTACGTCTTTTCCTTCAACCTGGCCCGGTCAACCGAGATAAGAGCGCCGGCCCGGGGTTTGGTCCCGCTGAGGATGCGTTCTTTGTGCATTTGCTTGGCCGTGGCGTGACCTTACACGCGAGCCGATCGATCCACCTGTCCACTGCTCATACGCGCGAAGACTTAGATCTCGCTATCGAGGCGATGATCGGGGCAACTGACGACTGTGCGGCTGACGGTCTATTCCGGAACATCCAGTAGCCGGGATGCTTGGCACTCAATTTCGTCGTCCATGCACTATGGATTGTTTGATGCGGAAGCCAGAGCTATTCTCAATTCGACACAACGCTGGCGTATAGCAGCAAGGCGTGCCGTGTTGTTTTCAGCAACCTGCATCATGGCTTGCTCAGACCGGCAGGACAGATTGTACAAATCCTGAACTTGCCTGATCACATCCCGCGGGCATGACACCGGCCCAACTTCTCGTTGGGCTGCGTATGGCGGTAGCTGTTGAACAAAGACAGGCCCGTCCCCGACCTTTATGCCGACCACCAACCCATTCGGCTTGATCACAAGACCGGCCTCATCGAGTAGCGCCACCGTCACGCAGGATGCAAAGGCGCTTTGAGCAGATAGACAAAGTGACAGGGCGACAAGGACGCTAAATACAAATCGCATTTCAATGCACCGTAGACGTTTCTCTGGTTAATTGGATGGTATTACTCCGTCTCGCACTGCGGCACCACGCCGTCTGTGGTGCGGGTGGAGGGAATCGAACCCACACTCCCGTAAGGGAACTGGATTTTGAATCCAGCGCGTCTACCAGTTCCGCCACACCCGCACGCGACAGCGCGCCCCTTATAACCGTGCGCTCTCAGGCCCGCAAGCGATCACAGCACGAAGAGAAGGCCGGAATTGAGGCGAGAGCGTTGCCGCTATAACGGCGACCTGTTAAACCCCGCAATATGGAGATTCCACTGTGATTCGCAGGCTCTATGACTGGACCCTGTCGCTGGCTGGCCGAAAAAATGCGCTGACGCTGCTGGCCATCGTTGCGTTTGTGGAGAGCTCAATCTTTCCCATCCCACCCGATGTCTTGATTCTTCCAATGGTCCTGGCAGCTCGTGAGAAGGCCTGGAAAATAGCCGCGGTCGCGACGGTGGCAAGCGTACTAGGCGGACTCGCCGGTTATGCCATTGGGCTGTTTTTGTTT
This sequence comes from Rhodospirillaceae bacterium, assembly GCA_018666155.1. Lineage (GTDB taxonomy): Bacteria > Pseudomonadota > Alphaproteobacteria > Rhodospirillales > Rhodospirillaceae > WLXB01. The sequence continues at coordinate 22,565 of JABJAH010000053.1, forward strand.
GAAGCCGTGGGCCAACCTCTGGTCTCGTTCTATGGCTACACAGAAGATTTCACTCAATTCCAAGCCCTCTATCAGGAATGGGGGGCGTGGATTGTCTTTGGCGCGGGCCTAACACCCTTCCCCTTTAAGGTGATTACCATTGCCAGCGGCGTGGTCGCCCTTAATCCCGTGGTATTCGTTGTCGCCGCGATCCTCGCTCGTGGGCTTAGGTTTTATTTGGTAGCCGCTCTTCTGTGGAAGTACGGCCCCCAAATCAGATCCTTCATCGAAAAGCGTCTTGGTCTGGTCACATTATTAGCATTTCTTCTCCTCATCGGCGGCTTTGCTGCCATCCGTCTCGTCAATTAAGGTTGAGAAATGTCAGCTCGATTGCATCCCAGCCAAGTGACAATAATCCTAATCGGATTTATGGCGCTCGCCGCGCTGGGAACAGCTTGGATCGCGCAGTACGGCTTCGGCCTATTCCCGTGCGAGTTATGTCTCTACCAGCGGCTTCCGTATATCGGGGTTCTGGCCCTCTCAATCTTAGCGGCAACACCGATGGTTGATCCTGGCGCTCGGCGACTAGCTGTCTATGTCGCAGCGATCTTGTTTGCCACGACAGCAGGGATCGCCTTCTTCCATGTCGGCGTAGAACAAGAGTGGTGGAATTCGACCTGCGCTCCAACCGGAAGCCAGGCGTTTTCTTTCGACGAGGTTCGGTCGGCGTTACGGAGCCCCGGTCAACCAGCATGCAACGATATTCCGTTCACATTTCTCGGACTCTCGCCCGCTGGATATAATGTGATCGCTGGCGTGGTGCTTTCGGTTTTAAGCCTGTGGGCGGCCCGTCGATCAGAGCTGTGGCAAGACTCATGAAAAAGACTTTGCACCCTAAGAATACTGCTGAGGATAGATTGCCGGGCGACCCAGACCGAGACCAAACGATTGCCCGGATCGTGCGCGTTGACCATGCCGGGGAATACGGTGCCAAACGCATTTATGAAGGCCAACTTGCCGTCCTAAAGGGAACCGATGCGGAGCCGGTTCTCCGCGAAATGCTGGATCAGGAACTGGCGCACCTAGATCGCTTTGACCAGGAACTGAGCGACCGGCAAATTCGACCGACAGCTCTTCAACCGCTATGGCATATCGCCGGATTCGCCCTCGGCGCCGGAACAGCCTTGCTAGGACGAGAAGCGGCCATGGCTTGCACCGTCGCGGTAGAAGAAGTCATCGATGAACACTACGCGGCTCAGGCCGAGCAACTGGGTGATGACGAATCTGAATTGCGAGACACGATCGAGGAGTTTCGTGCCGATGAACAGCACCACCGCGCAGTGGGATTGGCTGAAGGCGCAGAGGATGCACCGGCATACCCCTTACTGACAGGAGTTATTAAGACCGGCTCACGGCTGGCAATCTGGCTCTCAACCCGAGTGTGACAGACAAGCAGCGTACGACAACATACCGCGTCACCACGGATCGAGTTCGGAATCCCAATACAAAAAGTCCCGCCAACTTTCATGTAGGTAGTTAGGAGGGAACGCTCGACCGGACTCCTGCAGGTTACGAGCGGTCGGGCGGACCGGCACTCGACGGAGCGCCATACTAGCTTCGCGCGGTGTGCGATTGGCTTTATGTAAATTGCAAGCGGAGCACGCGGCTGCAACATTTTGCCACGTTGTTCTCCCGCCACGTGATCGGGGAACGACGTGATCAAAAGTGAGGTCATTGGCCGACTGATTCACGCCGCAGTACTGGCAGGTAAAATAGTCTCGCAAAAACACGTTAAACCGCGTGAATGCCGGCGACCGATTCGTCGGCGCATATTTCTTTAGTGAAATGACGCTGGGCAGCTTGAACTCAAAACTGGGGGAGTGCACGACCGTGTCATATTCGGACACCACGTTTACTCGTTCGAGAAACACCGCCTTAAGGGCATCTTGCCAGGACCACAGAGACAAGGGGAAATAGCTGAGCGGCCGGAAATCGGCGTTCAGAACAAGAGCTGGACAGTTCTCGACAGCACTCGACATACCTTATGCTCACCCATGATTGTGCGTCAGTATGGTTTCAAAAACCTACCGGGTTTGCGCCATAAACGCAAAAATCGCCCTGATCGCACTTTTATGAGAACCCAGGACTCAGTCTGATAATGATAGACCTGCCAATGGGTGATTGGTCTCCACTAAACGCCGCAGGCGCTCATCTAACACATGTGTGTAGATCTGGGTCGTCGAGATATCTGCATGGCCGAGCATCTGTTGCAAACTACGCAAGTCGGCGCCATGGGCCAAAAGATGAGATGCGAACGAATGACGCAACACGTGCGGCGAAACGCGGGACGGCGCTATACCAGCCGCAATCGCTAAACCTTTGAGTGCTTTCGCAACCGTGTCGCGATTGAGATACCCCTGCGCTGCTCGTGATGGAAACAACCATCGAGAGCTCTTCAGGCTGGCAGGAATAAACTTTGGCCTAACCTCCAGATAAGCAGCCACGGCGGTCCTCGCCGGCGCACCGATAGGAACCATGCGCTCCTTATTGCCCTTACCTCTGACGATTAGGACCGGCCGCTCCCTCGCGACGGCCGCCAGCGGCAAAGACACCAACTCTGAGATCCTAAGGCCCGTGGCATAAAGAATCTCAAGCATGGCGGTCAGCCGTAGGGCCTGCGGTGTCGTCTCTGACCTGGCGGCATCGAGCAACAGATCAACTTCATCCTCCCCCAGATACTTGGGCAGCCGGCCACCTTGGCGCGGACTATCAAGTACAGATGTGGGATCGTCCTGGCGGACTCCTTCGGCGAATAAGAACTGAAAAAACTGGCGCAAACAGGAAAGGCGTCGAGCAGCAGTACGGGGCGCTAAGCCCTGAGTTAGGATTTCATCTAGAAAGACCCGCAACTGTTCAGGCGTCGCCTGTGCAATATCTCCGCCCAAGACGTCTGCCAACCCGGTGAGATCGCGAAGATAGGCATCCAACGTATGACGGGACGCGCCTCGCTCGGCGGACATCATATCAAGGAAAGATTCAATATAGCGGCTCACGGCCCACCCAACGATGGTCTGGCTTTGTTACAACCCTTGGATAAGGGATGCTTCAACGGCAATTCGGCGCGCGTCTTGTTCCAACCCGACGGTCATCAGCGCTGAAATAACCCGCGCGAGCACAATGGGAGACGAACCCGAGGGGCCGTCATCGTCAAGCGCAATCAACGCCAGCAGAACGGTTTCACCTAGGCGCCCCTCTTCAGCGGCTAAAGCAAGGCCACTCCATATCTGAGGCGCTGGCATATTGATCGAACCACTCACGCGGCGATCCATAAGGCTCATCCAGTCTGCCGACGCGACAGACTCACCCAAGGCGGTCAAGGTACTTAGCACAAGCGTCTTATTGGCCGCGACGAGCCCGGGGGGGCGCGACTCTTCCCATCGCTTAAAGCGAAGTGGCGTAAATCGATTGGTCATCGACGGCCGCAACTGTCGTTCGGTCGGCCACATCGCCGCAGCGACGTCCGATGCTTCTATACTCGTCCGAGCATACGCCTGAGACAGTTGGAGCCAATTGGTGCCGGCCTCAACTTCACCGGCTGCAATTAACGCCCGCGCCGCATTTCCTGCGAACCAGGCGAGATCACCGGTTGGCGCAATCTCCATGATCAGTGGCGCAAAAATCAGTCCGAGGGCAGCAACATCTGGACCATTGCGGCCACGATCATTCCTGGCAAAATCAATCGCCCTGGAAATCACTTCGGCACGCGCGGTCGGAATAATCTGTTGTTCGGCGAGAATAAACAGACGCGCCCGATCCAATGCCGTGGCAACTGGAATTGATCTAAGATCCAATTCGGAGTCCAGCGTTTCAGCGTCTTTCTGATTACCGGTGACGACGCCGCCGCCTGCCGCTTGCTCTAACGCCGCAGCGTTTTCCGCGTCGACCACGCCTTCAGCCCGATAGAGGGCTCTTAAAACATCCGGGGAGAGAGCTCCGAGTTCGACAGCGCGCTCTGCAGCCTCTAAGCGCAAATCCAGCCCCTGACGCACGCGCTCGGCAACAACATCTTCGGCTTCATCCTCGGCCGCGACGTAGAGTGGCTCCGCGGTTGCAAGCACACGGAGCAGCGTTGAGTCTCCATCACGAACGAGTTGCGCCGGGAACGGTCGACCAGCATGACGCAACATGGCGAGTTGCAACGGCGACAAACGATCCAATCCGCTCGGTGTAATTGGTCTATTGCCCGCCATCAATTCAGCGACCCAGAAAAACGCAGCGTCGTCGACCCCGGTCTCTCTTAGCAAATCCAGTGTCAGGAACGCGCTGGCCACATTGCCATCGCGCAACTGACAGAACGCGAATACTTTTTGCCAATAAGGCTCATTCGAAAAACTGAGGCTTTCAGTCGCATCGATACAGACTTGATCGACGCGCCCCTCAACCAACGCCAAGTCGGCAGCAAGGATGCGGATACCATCTGTCACCGAAGATTGAGGCACTAACGCGATCATGGCACCAACAGAGGTCCAATCGCCCATTGCCGCCAGCTGAGTCAGTCGGCGCTCAAGCAGGGCCAGACTCTCAAATTGTGATTGCACCAAGTCAGCATCCAGCGCATCGGAGGCCATCGCGCTATCAGGTGTAAATCCGATGGCGCTGGGTACGATCGCCGTAATGTCAACGAACACGTCTTCGGTCAGCGATGGTTTAGGGGGCCGCGCCACTGAGAGAAGTAAACGCTTCGCCAGGTCTCGGGTCGCGACTGACTTCACCTGTCGTGGCAACTTGGGGAGCAGAAGGTCAACAAGTTCTTTAGAGGTCCCAGCCCAAAGATCAACGGGCAGGCCGCCGGTGAACCCGTCCACGAGGCCGATTGAATCTGAGCTTAGCTCGTCCAACTGCCTAACCGAGATCATGCCTTCAGGAACGATCTGAGACGTCCCTTGGCGAGACAGCGGATCACGTGACGCCTCAGGCATCAATGATACGGGCGGCGGCAGCGCCTCAAGAAAGCGCGGCTCTGACAGCGGCGCTACACCCGAGAGGGATTCTTGTGCATGGATGGTTCCACTGACCAGGGTCAAAAGAGCGAATGAAACGATGCCGCTGCGGGCGATACTCGTCATATTTCTAGCGGAATCGATCATTGGAAATAATCTTTTCTCGCGGCGCCATCGGCGCCGGCATATCCCACGTCGCCAACGCAACAGCGCCACCAACGATAAGGAACAGGACAAGGATGATGAGAGATCGAGTGATAAACTTCATGATGCGGCTGTAAACCAAAGTGGGTGATGGCCGACCCCATCCAGCGCCTGACAATTACAGTCAACTGTGGCTGATCCAGGGCGACTCCGTGTCTTGGCCAGGGCAGAGCAAAAACCGCCCTACCGATGGTCGGGACACTACGTGAGAGGTATGGTAATGTCTAGCGAAGGGCCACTATTCAGGCCTCGACACAACATGGTAACCGCAATAAATCTTAGGCAAAGCTAGTCCACGTTTTTCGCCTACGTCTTCAGCAAAACACTCCTATGACCAGTTCAGCGCACGCGACAGATCAAAACATAGTTCTAGATAAGATTATTGTCTTAGTCGGCCTAATGGGGGCTGGCAAAAGTTGTGTCGGCCGGCGCGTAGCGCAGCGTCTTAATATTCCCTTTCTAGATGCCGACGCGGAAGTCGAAGCGGCCGCTGGATGCTCTATCGTCGATATCTTCGAGCAATATGGCGAGGATGCATTCCGTGATGGTGAGCGCCGCGTTATCGCTCGGTTGCTAGACGGGCCACCCTCGGTGATCGCAACCGGTGGCGGCGCCTTTATCGACGAACAAACCCGCGCGCTTATCAACGAAAAAGGATTGTCTGTGTGGCTACGGGCCGATCTGGAAACGCTTGTTGAGCGGACATCTGGTCGCAACCACCGACCGCTCTTGAACGGTGGTGATCAGCGAGAGACTTTGGCTGCGTTGATCGATCAACGACACCCAATCTATGCGGAAGCCGACCTCGTTATCGATACCGGCTCCGACAGCGCTAACTTCACGTGTGCGCGCGTCATTGATGCGCTCGCGACCTATGGAACGGGCGACGCTTCGAACCGGCCGCAAACACAAGCCCTATGACCCCGTCAAAGACTCTGACAGTCGCCCTAGAAGACCGGAGCTATGGCATTCACATTGGTGCGGGCCTTATTGAACAGGCAGGCCACTTGCTTGCCCCTGTCCTTCAAAAGCCTGGAGCCTTTATCGTAACAGACGACAACGTCGCACCGCGTTACCTCGAGCCCTTACAAAAGTCGCTGGGCGCCTCCGGCATCAAGTGCGACCACCTCATTCTTCCAGCCGGCGAAGCCACAAAGAGCTTTGCCAACTTGCAAGTGGTCGTTGAGGCAATGTTGGCGGCTAAGGTTGAACGATCGACAACTGCCATCGCGCTGGGCGGTGGCGTAATCGGCGATTTAACCGGTTTTGCCGCCTCGGTAACCCTGCGGGGTATTGATTTTGTGCAAGTCCCGACAACTCTACTCGCGCAGGTCGACAGTTCCGTGGGCGGAAAGACAGGCATCAACACAGCCCAGGGCAAAAACCTGGCGGGAAGTTTTTATCAGCCCAAAGCCGTCCTGGTGGACACCGATACTCTCAAGACACTGCCGGACCGTGAGCGGCTGGCCGGATATGCGGAAGTCTGCAAATACGGCCTCCTTGGAGATGTCGACTTTTGGGATTGGCTTGAACAGAACGGCGCACGGGTTCTCAGTGGCGATAACGACGCCATCACCAATGTTATTGAAATCAGTTGCGAGGCCAAAGCCCGTGTCGTGACGGAAGATGAACGCGAAAGCGGGGTGCGCGCGCTGCTCAATCTGGGCCACACCTTTGCCCACGCCTTCGAGGCAGAGCTTGGCTATTCCGGCGCTTTGCTACACGGAGAAGCCGTGGCCATAGGCATAGTGATGGCCTTTGATCTATCTGTCCGGCTAGGCTTGTGCCCGGCGCTCGATGCCGACCGGGTTCGCGCGCACTTCAACGCGGTCGGCCTTATGACAAAGCCGCCTGTCGAAGCTCAACGCATAGCCCCAGACGTGTTTCTCGGCCATATGATGCAAGACAAGAAAGTCGCCGATGGCAAAATTACCTTTGTTCTGGTTCGCGGCATCGGCCAAGCGTTCCTGACACAGGACGTCACACAAAGTGATGTAACGGCAATTTTTGAAGCCGCACTAACCGTCTAATCATTCCCTGACCTCTACGGAGCTTTTCACCAATGGTGTTTACTGCAGGACTAGTGTTTTTTCTTCTGCTGTTATCTGCATTTTTCTCAGGGTCCGAGACGGCACTGACAGCAACATCGCGTTCTTACATGCACCAGCGCGAGAATGACGGCGATGTGCGCGCCAAAAGGGTCAATGGCTTGTTAAGTCACCGAGAGCGGCTCATCGCGACCATTTTGCTGGGCAACAACCTCGTCAATATCTCGGCGTCGGCGATTGCGACAAGCTTGATGATCGAGACCTTTGGTGAGCGAGGAGTAGTCTACGCGACCGTAATTATGACGGTTCTGGTGCTTATTTTTGCAGAAATTCTACCCAAGACTTACGCGTTGATTCATACCCACAAAATGGCGCTTGCCGTAGCGCCAATCATGCAAGTGCTGACCTGGCTGTTTGGGCCTATCAATGTTGTGATCCAGGGTATCGTTCGCGTCGCCCTCACACTACTGGGCGCCAGCACCGAACGAGTCCTTACGGCTCAACAGACTCTGTCCGAATTACGTGGTGCGATTGACCTGCATACGGGTGAAGCCGAGATCAAAGACGAGGTCAAGCATGAGCGGGCAATGTTACGCAGCGTTCTTGACCTAGCAGATGTCGAGATCGGTGAAATAATGACCCACCGCAAAGGTCTCGTGATCATCGACGCAGATCTGCCACCCGAACAGATACTCGCTGAGATCTCAGACAGCCCCTATACGCGCGTGCCACTGTGGCGGGAGCGTACCGAGAATATTGTCGGTGTATTACACACCAAACCCGTTCTTCGCGCCCTGCAGGCGTCTGGTGGCGCTTTGGATACGATTGATATTTTGTCTGTCTGTGCTGCACCTTGGTTCGTACCTGAAACGACAAACCTCCTCGATCAACTCAATGCCTTTCGCGACCGGCGCGAGCATTTTGCGATCGTCGTCGACGAATACGGTGATGTTCAGGGCGTTGTAACACTGGAAGACATCTTAGAAGAAATTGTCGGCGACATTGTCGATGAAACCGACGTATCGGTATCAGGGGTTAAGCCTGAGCGGGGAGGTAGCTATCTCGTCGACGGCTCCGTCACAATCCGCGACCTCAATCGGGAATTTGAATGGGACCTGCCTGACGAAGAAGCATCCACGATCGCAGGTCTTGTCATGGCCGAGTCTCGGACAATTCCGGCTCCGGGCCAGGTGTTTGGATTTCACGGCTTTCGATTCGAAATCCTACGCCGCCAGCGCAATCAAATAGTCCAATTGCGGGTCACACCGCCGAGATCCGACGACGACGATGCTCCAGAACACGGTGAATCGCCCGATTAGAGCCATCTTTCGGGTCCCGACTTGACCACCGTAGAGCGGAGCGCGACACTTTCTCTCTGGGACCACGCGGCTTGACCGCTGGACCTTAACCGGGGGAGGAGGCTTAGAGCCATGATGCGCAAGATCGTCCCAGATGTTATCAGCGGCCAGACCCTAGTGACTGTGAAGCCAAACGACACCGCCCGCGGCATCGCCAAATTGATGCATGAAAGCCGGATCGCGGCAGTTTTGGTGACAGAGAGCGACGCTCTTGTGGGAATCATCACTGAGCGTGACATGACCACCCGTGTCATTGCCGGCGGCCTCGATCCAGATACGACCAAAGCCAAAGACATCATGACAGCGGATCCGGATACGCTGCACCCCGACGACACGCCAGCCCAGGCGATCAAGATGATGATCGAGCGCAACTATCGCCATCTCCCCGTAACCGACGGGGAATCACTTGTCGGGATGGTATCTGTTCGCGACCTCTATGCGATTTACAATCTTGAGCTCGAAGAAGATTTGAAGGATCGCAACGCCTTTATCTATGGCGAAAATTACGGCACGGGCTGACACTTCAGTCGATCGCCATGCTTGCATCGCATGGGCGGTATACGCGCTTCATCCTTTGCCTCAGCACGCTGGTCAGGTAGGACTGACTCAGCGTTAGCCAATTGAAGCCAGGACCGTCATGCCCCTTCCCGCTCCGACTGAAGATCGTGAACTGCTGCACACGCGCACCATTGAATGCCGCGGGTACCTGCGCGCCGACGGGATGTGGGACATTGACGGATGGATGACCGACATCAAAACCTACAATTTTCCCAATCATGACCGGATCGAGATTAAGGCCGGCGAACCCCTTCATGGCATGGGATTGCGCTTGACCGTCGACGATACATTAACCATCAGAGATTGCGTCGCCGTCACCGATTTCAGCCCGTTCACCTTGTGCGGCAACATCACGCCAAACTTTAAGGCACTGATTGGTCTGCGGATTACGCAAGGCCTAACAAAAAACGTTCAAGAACGGCTTGGCGGCACGCAGGGATGCACCCACCTTGTTGAACTGATTAAACCTATTGCGACCACAGCTTTTCAAACACTCGTTGGCAAGCGTATGGGCAAGCTAAGCGCTGCGCTTAAGTCAGGGTCGATTAAACGCCCGCCCATTCTCGATACTTGCCACGCCTGGGCGCAAGACGGCGATATCGTTAAACGTGAATTCCCGGATCACTATACGGGTGGCTAGCTCGTCTTCCGCTGGGTCGCCTCTTCGGGTGTTAACGTAACCAACGATAACGCGTGGACCCGCTCCTTCAACTCATCGGCCAGCAATGCGTACACCTGTCGCTGGCGGGCAACGCGGCTTTCGCCATCGAAGCTCTGCGAGATAACTTCAACATTAAAGTGAGTCTCGCCGCCGCCGTCAGCATGGGCACCGGCATGTCCCGCATGACGATGAGAGTCGTCCTCAATGGTTAGTCGTTCTGGAGCAAGAGCATCCGTCAGTTTGCGTTCGATGCGATTGTAGTAGTCGCCCAAGGCCACGTTCCTTTCTCGATAGGACCAATACGAACCATGAGCAAGCATACTTCACTTGAAGATGCAATATTGCGCGCGCGACCGCTGGTCCGGATACTTTTCACATGACCAAGACGTCGACATCTCAAGATAAATTTCCCGGTGCGCAACCGACCGGCAACGGCGCTGTACGGCACTGCCAATGGCGTGGCTGCGCCGACGTGGGCCTCCACCGGGCACCGCAGGACCAGTCATTGTCGGACTATTATTTTTTCTGCCTGGAACACATTCGTCTGTACAACGCGCAATGGAATTATCATGAAGGCTTAGGGCCAGATGATATGGAGTTGGAGTATCGCAGCGCCGCGACCTGGGACCGACCGACCTGGAAGATGGGCGAACGACAAGCCCCTGGTAGGCCATGGCAAAATATCTTCGACCCCTTTGACCTCTACAAACATACACCGGACGCGGACCGGGCTTCTCATGCCGAAGCCACATCGGAATCGGTGGAGGTATCCAACGCCCGTCGAACGCTTGGCATAACGGGCAGCTCGTCGCTGGAAGAAGTCAAAGGACGATACAAAGAACTCGTAAAACGATACCATCCCGATGCAAACGGTGGATCAACCACCACAGAAGACAAAATGAAAACCATCAACGCGGCCTATCAAACACTCCGCACAGCCTTAACGTCTAAACCGGGCTGACCCATTCAAGGCTTCAGTACACCATGGACCTTCTTCTAAAAGACAAAGTCGCTCTAATTACTGGCGCCAGCCGAGGCCTTGGCGCCGCTTCAGCCGCAGCCCTTGCGGCCGAAGGCACGAATCTCGTTTTATCCGCCAGAGATGGTGATGCTCTCGACTCACAGGTAAAACGGCTGACCGCAAATTTCGGCATTCGCGCGATCGCTGTGCCTGCAGATCTGACCCAAAACGGGGTGAGTGACTCAGTCGTAAAGTCGAGCCTCGATGCCTTTGGCCGGATCGATATTCTCATCAATTCCGCGGGCGCGTCCCAAGGCGGACTGTTTTGGGAAATCCCGGATCAAGTCTGGCAGGACAGCATGGAGCTGAAGGTCATGGGCACCATCCGCATGATGCGGGCCGTTATCCCGCACATGCTAGAGAACAAAGGCGGGCGGATCGTCAATATTGTCGGGAACACTGGCCTGCAGCCTTCTCCCCGGCTGTTGCCCGGCTCGGCAGCAAACGCCGCCCTGCTCGCAGTAACGCGTGGCTTGGCGGAAGAATTGGCCCCACAAAACGTCATCATTAACGCCCTAAACCCCGGACCGACCCGGACCGAGCGCTGGACGACATTGATGGCAAAGCTGGCTGAAAGTAGCGGTCGATCTGTGGCCGACGTTGAATCTGACTACACCGCGCAAATCCCCATGGACCGCCTTGGTGAACCCGAGGAAATTGGCCGCTTGGCAGCCTTCCTTGCCTCAGAGAGAGCGGCCAACATGACAGGGGGCTGCCTCACGGCCGACGGCGGCTGGACCAAGGGCATCGGCTAACCTTTTGCCAATCACGGCCTTACCAGGCTTTGCAAGGCCACCTTGGGTCGGGGTATAAACCGGTCTTCAAACAAGGATTGTTTCATGGCGCCCGATAGCGAACAGACCCCCGGCCTCCCGGACATTGAGGTCAAAGTAAAAGACGTATTTGGCCTCGACAGCACAATGGTCGTGCCAGCGTTCAGTACACGCGAAGAGCATGTACCCGAAGTCGATCCGACTTACCGGTTCGATCCGGATACCACCTTGGCTATCCTGGCTGGATTTGGCCACAACCGACGGGTCATGATTCAGGGGTACCACGGCACCGGCAAATCAACTCACATCGAACAGGTCGCCGCGCGACTCAATTGGCCCTGCCTGCGCGTAAACCTCGACAGCCACATCAGCCGTATCGACTTGATCGGCAAAGATGCCATCGTGTTGCGAGACGGTGTGCAAGTCACTGAATTCCGGGAGGGCATATTGCCTTGGGCTCTGCAGAACCCGATTGCTCTGTGTTTCGATGAGTATGATGCCGGACGTCCCGACGTTATGTTCGTCATTCAGCGTGTCTTAGAAGTCGAAGGACGCCTAACTTTGCTTGACCAAAATAAAGTGATCCGCCCTCACCCAGCGTTTCGCTTGTTCTCCACAGCGAACACGGTCGGACTGGGTGACACCACAGGCCTGTATCACGGCACACAACAAATCAATCAGGGGCAGATGGACCGTTGGAACATCGTCGCCACTTTGAACTACCTCACGCATGACGCCGAATCGGACATCGTCCTTGCTAAGGTTCCTGCCTATAACAGCAAAAAAGGCAAAGAGACCGTATCGGCCATGGTTCGGGTTGCTGACTTGTCTCGGTCTGGATTTATGGCCGGCGATATATCAACTGTGATGTCGCCGCGGACCGTAATCACTTGGGCTGAGAACGCAAAAATATTTGACGATATTCCTTACGCGTTCCGCGTCACATTTCTTAATAAATGCGACGAAACCGAACGGCCTATTGTTGCCGAATACTTCCAGCGCTGTTTCGGCGAAGAATTGCCGGACTCGGTCGCGGTCGCTTAGCTGAAAGCCCGGCCATGCCGCCGCGCCAGAAACCAGATGCGGATACCAAACCAAAGCCTGTCCCTGCGGATAGAAGCAGCGGAAAAACAGCTGGACGTGTTGAAACTCTAAAAACAGTAACAACGGCAGCTGTTCGGGCCTTATCGGGACAACCCGCGACCAATGTCTCGTTCACACCAATTGCGACCAACCAGAAAAGCGGTGGGCCAGGGTCGTCTGTCCGCCTACCGCTACCACCGGCAAAACTAACGCCAGAAAACGTGATCCGCCTCAGAGGCTCAGCCGACGCCAGCGCGATGCGGTTGCGCCATCATAATGATCGCGTCCACCAACACCGCATGCCTCACGGCAAGGATGCCATCGACGCCTACAACGCCATGGAGCAAACCCGGGTCGAAGTGCTCGGTTCACAGGATTACATGGGCGTCGCGACAAACTTAGGGCGCGCTCTAGAGCAACGGCTGTCGCTCGAAGGGTATCAAATGGCCCGCGCGTCGGTGCAAATCCAGATGCAGGATGCGTTAAAGGTCATGATTCACTCCAAGTGCGGTGCGCTCGACCTCGGAGAGGCCGGCGCCCACGTACTTGAAGTGTCCAAGAAAGAGTACGGCGATGCGCTCGCGCCCTTTCTCGATCGCCTGTCAGAGAACCTTGGCGATCAGCAGTCGTTCTCGAACATTTTACGCGAAATGATTGAGGCACTTGATCTAGAAAAGGACGACGGCGGGCGGGATCTAGATGAGGACGAAAGTCCTGACATGAACGAAGAGGCTGATTCGACGTCGGAAAGCGATGAGGGTGAGAGCGAAGGCGAAGATCAATCGGAACCAGACTCCGGCGATATGGAACCGGAATCCGGTGAAACCGATGAAGATGTTCAACTGGGTGATAACGAAGAGGAGTCATCCATTCCCTTTGCGATGGAGTCAGCCGAGGACCCGGGCAACGATGGCGAGCAACCAAAGCCTCAGGCCGGTCACAATCGCGGGGCCAAAGAAGAACGCTATCGGGTTTACACCACCGAATTTGACCAAATCGAAGATGCGAACAATCTGTGCGACCCGGAAGAACTTTCACGTTTGAGACTTCAGCTCGACCGCCAGCTTGCTCATATGCAGGGCGTGGTCTCTCGGCTAGCCAACCGCCTGCAACGTAAATTGATGGCCCAGCAGGTTCGCAGTTGGGAGTTTGATCTGGAGGAAGGCCTACTCGACACCAGCCGCCTGGCTCGGATCGTCGCAAACCCGACTCACTCGCTATCGTTCAAACGCGAGAAGGAAATGGAGTTTCGCGACACGGCCGTGACATTGTTGATCGACAATTCCGGATCCATGCGAGGTCGCCCCATTACCATCGCAGCCATGAGCGCTGATATCTTGGCGCGGACCTTGGAGCGGTGCGGCGTGAAAGTCGAAATCCTCGGCTTCACAACAAGCCAATGGAAGGGTGGCCAATCCCGTAAACAGTGGGTCGACTCAGGCAAGCCCGCTCACCCGGGGCGCCTTAATGATCTTAGACACATCGTCTACAAATCCGCCGACACGCCTTGGCGACGGGCCCGTAAAAACCTAGGCCTGATGTTGCGTGAAGGCATTTTGAAAGAGAACATCGATGGCGAGGCTCTCGCCTGGGCTCATAGTCGCTTGGTCGCACGGCCCGAAGCGCGCCGCATCCTAATGGTGATTTCCGACGGCGCTCCTGTCGATGATTCTACGTTGTCCGTTAATCCAGGAAACTACCTGGAGAAACATTTGCGAGACGTGATTACGTTCATCGAAATGCGTTCGACCGTTCAATTGCTAGCGATTGGCATCGGGCACGACGTAACACGGTACTATCGCCGAGCCGTCACCCTCATGGACGTGGATGAACTGGGCGGTGCGGTTATGGCCCAACTCACAGACCTGTTCGACGAGCATGACGGACGACGCCCCACAGCGATGGCCGCCACTGTATTCTGATTAAACTCTGTTTCACGATGCAACAGGCGGACCATCGAAGCCTTCGACTCGTGATTTGTCCGCCTCAAAACAGGCAGCGATATGATCGAACAGGACGCGGATTCGAGCTGAACGGCTGACCTCTGCATGGGTGACCAACCACACTTCGACCGTGTGAAATAACTTGTCCGGTAAAATTCGCTCTAGATTAGGGTCGGCGTCTCCCAGGAAGCAGTCAATCATGGCCAAACCTATGCCGGCCCGGGCCGCTTCGTATTGACCGACAAAACTATTAGAGCGGTGAATGATCCGCTCAGCTTCAAACATGGTCTCCAAAACTTGGATTTCGGACCGGCCCTGCAGGCTTTCGTCAAAACCGACGTGGAAATGGGGTTTGAGATCACTAACCTTGTCCGGCACACCGTACTCGGCCAAATAGTCTTTGGAGCCATACATGCCCATTGCCAGCCCTCCGAGCTTTCGCGCAATTAGGTCCGGCTGCTCAGGCCGGAACAGGCGAAGCGCGATATCCGCTTCTCGCCGCACAAGGTTTAGAGCCCGGTTATCGACCAGAATCTCGACCTGTAGTCGTGGATACGTCTCATGAAACGACCGTAGATGCTGGGGCAGCCATTTCGTTCCCAGCCCTTCCGTGCACGAAACTCTAACCAAACCTTCAAGCGCATCCCGCCCCGCATCAGCGCGGCGCTCAATCGCCAGGGCCGACGTCTCCATTTCGCGGGCGTCAGCCAAGATACCCTCGCCGGTCTCAGTCATGAGCAAGCCTTTGGGCGTCCTCAGAAACAGCGTGGCCCCCAATTTCTCTTCCAGATCCGCGATCCGACGGCTCAGAGTTGGCTGGCTAACCTTAAGTTTGCGGGCGGCGGCAGACAGGCTGCCGGTCTCGACAACCGCGAGAAAATCTCGAACCACAGACCAGTCCATGTTTAGGCTCCCTTTCACTTTTCGGCGCATAAACAGGCACCGAACAACCTATACATTTTTTTTGTATCACATATGTTTTTTTAGTCAATTCCATTCATATTATTTGCATACTAAAACATCGGTCATCAACGGAATAGAGGAGATCGAGATGCTTACCGAAGAACGTTTTAGAACTGCGCTGGCCGCCCTGATTATCGCCTTTTCATGGAGTCTTGCCGTTTCCGCCCTGGCAGACGAACCGTCACCTCAGACGCCGGTATGGCTATGGTCAGACTCCACTCCGCTTTCAGGGGCAGCCGCCCAGGCCTTTGGTGATGGGAAGTATGGTGCCGGCATGAGATTGACCCATCGGGCCCTGGCAAACGCCGAGGACAAGCGGGACCGACTGATCGCGCACCACAATCTTTGTATTGCACACGCAACTAAAGCCAAGACACGGGCCGCTACACGGCATTGTCAGGAGGCCTGGCGCCTGGCTGATAAGGGATTCGTTATCGCTGGCCACAGCGGTACAACGGCCGCAGAAATACTAAGTGTGAATCTCGCCGAAATAGGGATGAGCGGATTTGGCAGAGTTCAATGAGCGAGCAGCCTGAGGGGGTATGTGTGCATGCCCCCTCGTCTATTCGTAATCTTAGTAATCCCTATGCGGTCATACCGAATTCAATCAACCTCGGCGCGGCTCTACGCTTAGCTGTAAAGATCACCCCTAATCGGACAATTCCTTAATGCCAATAGCTGCCGTCACCCGCCTGCGCCTGCGATCCGATGCCGGGCGGCTCCATTTTTTCTGGCTTACTCTTTTATCCGTGTGGCAGGCCAAACGGGCTGACGGCAACATGGATTCGCGGATACGCAAAGTGTCACGCAACGAATTTTGGACCCTGACGGTCTGGCGCGATCAAGCGACCCTCATGGCGTTCGTCACCAACGGAACCCATCGCACGGCCATGCCTAAGCTCGGCAAATGGTGCGACGAATCGTCCTCAGCCCGTTGGGAACTCAATGACTTAGAAACGCCATCTTGGCAGGGCGCAATGCTCGCGCTTGGCCGCTTTGGACGTACCCACCGCGTAGCAGCGCCTTCATCCGCTCAGTCCGCGGGGCTTCCCCTTGGCAGCCGAGAGGCCTGTTAGCTGCATAGACCGGCAGCGGTGAAGAAATAATAGAGATACTGAAAGAGTGCATCCCATGACCGCAGTCGCTTTTGACCTTCAGATTCTTTGGCCCGTTATACTTGTTATGGCCCTCACCGTTGTCTCGGGGGCTTGGCTCCTGAAACTACGCGTTGGGGCGTTGAAAACGCGTCAGGTGCGTATGGCCTTTTATGCCAGCTACCGTGACGGCGAAGAACCGGAACAGGTGGCGGTCGCGACACGTCATTATGCGAATCTCTACGAAACACCGGTGCTGTTTTATCTGGGGTGTCTTGTCGCTGGGATCCTCGGCCCCGTCGGCCCTGTTGCGTTGTCAGCCGCTTGGGGATTTGCCGGGCTACGGATTGCGCAGAGCCTGGTGCACTTGACCAGCAACAACGTCATGTGGCGCGCCAACGCCTTCTGGGCAAGCTGTGTGATGCTGTTCACTCTGTGGGGCATCAACATTGATACGCTTCTCAGTATGAGCGGTTAGATAGTCGCAAACACCGGCCACAAAAGAAAAAGGCCCGCTGAGCGGGCCTCCTTAACCGTATCTGATTAAACCCACTAAGCCGCTTTGGCTTGGGCCTTCTTGATACGGCGTTTAATTTTGACGGCCGTATCGGTCAGCTCATTATCTTTAGCCGCCAACAGATAGGCATCAAGACCACCGCGCTTCTCGATCGACCGAAGAGTGCTGGTGGCAAGGCGAAGTTTGATCGGCGCATCAAAGGTTTCACTCAATACCGTAACAGCCTGCAGATTCGGCAGGAAGCGCCGGCGAGTCCTGTTATGGGCGTGACTGACATTGTTGCCCGTCATGACCCCTTTACCTGTGATGTCACAGCGTCGCGACATGATAAAACTCCTATTGGTCCACCCTTAGGGCAGGCCCCAAGGAAGGGCGGGTTTTAGCGGTGCGCTCTGGCTCCGTCAAGGGCTAAATGGCTGTTTTTCTAGGGTTTACTCGGCCTTCTGCTGGCGTTCTGGACCCCGGTGGATGCCGCCTCTTCGCTTAACGGTTCCGGTTTGTCCTCAAGAAGCCCCCGGATTATGGCAAGGGCGATATAGCGTCTCGCCGGATGGACCATGGTTTCGTCAATAACACTCTTGGACCCCTTAAGCATCAGGGCATGGTCAACCATGTCCCTGCACGCCTCAATCTTTCCACCCTTTGCCGCATGTCTGGCATCAAAAAGGGCGCCGGATATGTCTGGTTTAGGGACGTGACCCGCAGACGTTAGAGCAGCCTTTATGTCTGCCATTCTCAAGTTTTGGGCGCGGCGGGCCCTTATTCTGGCTTCTAGAGGGTCAGCTGGCGGTCTTGAGCGCGTAGGGCGACCGCGCACTTCGTTGACCGATTTGCCTGCCTTTTTCCGACCGCCGAGGAGCCATTTAAACATGACAGTGAAGCAGCACGGCTCGGCTAAGCCGACTTAGACTCAGGTTGAAACAGTGTTGGCTGGGGGCCGAGCCGGTCTTCTATGGATGCAGCCTGGTCGCCGCCCGGATCGGACGCCCCTGTAACCGAGGCTTCGCCTGCGAACAACCGTCC
>JABJAH010000054.1 GCA_018666155.1 Rhodospirillaceae bacterium
AACCAATGGACTGAATCGCGCTGATGATCGTTCTAAATCCGGCGACGGCCCAACCGACCATCGTGCCGATAACAACAGCTAACACAGCAAGAATGAGGTTGTCGTGGCGCAAGACCGCGAGCACTTGTCCCCTAATCTTTCCGTATCCACCGACCGCCAATTGCTTCTCCGTTGCTTACGTCTATGCCGTGGTGTCGCTAACCTTGGGCCGAATGCCAAGCACGTGGCAAATAGCGTAACTCAGATCGGCTCGATTGAGCGTATAGAAATGAAACTCCGATACGCCGCCCGTCACCAATCGCTTGACTTGTTCGACGGCAAGGCTGGCTGAGACCAACTCCCGGGTTCCGGGGTCTTCGTCCAGCCCGTTGAATAATTCATACATCCACGGCGGTACTGAAGTCCCGCTGCGCTTTGCAAAATTGGTATTGCCGGTGAAATGCGTCACAGGCATGAGGCCTGGCACAATCGGAACCGTAATCCCCGCAGCGGCCGCGCGATCCTGGAACCGAAAGTGCAAATCCGGGTCGAAAAACACCTGCGTAATGGCCCGGGTCGCGCCCGCATCGATTTTGCGCTTCAGATTATCGAGGTCTGCTTCGGCACTTGCCGCTTCCATATGGGTTTCAGGATAGGCCGCGACGCTAATTTCGAAATCGGCAACCTTCTTGAGGCCGGCGACAAGGTCACTGGCGTAATCATATCCGTCAGGATGCGGTTTATAAGCCTCATCTCCGTCGGGTGGATCGCCCCTTAGAGCGACGATGTGATGAACCCCGGCATCCCAATAGCGCCGGGCAACATCATCCACTTCGCCGCGAGATGCGCCGACGCAGGTTAGGTGTGCGGCAGCAACCAAGTCGGTTTCATTCTGGATGCGGACGACGGTGTCATGGGTCCGCTCGCGCGTTGACCCACCAGCGCCATAGGTGACAGACACAAAGCGCGGCTGAAGCGGCGCCAAACGCTCGATCGCCGTCCATAGCTTGGTCTGCATTTTCTCGGTCTTGGGCGGGAAAAATTCGAACGAAACTTGAACGTCGAGCGGTAACTGCTCGATCAGGGGCGACCCTAGGTTCTGTGTAATGTCGGCGTCTGGCACGAAGTCCTCATTAAACTGTGTTCTTGATGTCACATTGCAGAACGGATTTCTAACAGGCTTAGGGTTGATATCAAGTGAACACCGCAGAATCTCTAGCCACCCGCCCAAACCGCATATCGCCTTCGCGGAAACGTGTATGGTGTTCGTAACCTTGCTGTGATACCAGATTTAGTATGTTACGGCCCAGTTTACTGCGGCACAGATTGAATTTACGAGCGACTTTGCCCCTGGTTGTTGATGTCTAAATTTATGGTTTCTCCTCACTTTCTTCGACGTGCTGTTTTACCCTTGGTGGCTGTCTTTGCCCTCAGTGCCTGCGCGGACAAACCCCCGGCCTCTAACCCAGAGGCCCTTCGTGCCTATGAGGCAACGAACGATCCGCTTGAGCCATGGAACCGCTCCATGCACCAGCTCGATCAAGGCCTCGACACGGTCATTTTCAACCCCACCATTGCGGTTTATCAGACGATTATTCCTGAGCCGGGCCGCCAAGGCGTCACCAATGCGTTTCGAAATTTCCGCGCACCGATCACCTTCGCCAATGACATTTTTCAAGGCGAAGGCAACCGGGCTGGAACCACGCTCGGTCGCTTTGTGATCAACTCAACGGTCGGCTTGTTTGGACTGTTCGACGTCGCGGCCCGCATGGGCTTGCCCTATCATTCGGAAGACTTTGGCCAGACGTTTGCGGTCTGGGGTATGGGCGAAGGCCCTTACCTATACGTGCCCGTCTTAGGCCCCTCAGGCGGTCGGGATTTGACCGGCTACGCGATCGACAATTTGGGCATTGATGCCATGGCCTGGATTGGGCGCGCAGATAATCCGTTCTGGTGGCAGGTCGCCTATTTCGGTGCGCTGGCTACGGATGCCAAGAGCAATGCCAAGCCTGTCCTCGAAGAACTCGAAGAGTCGTCGGTTGATTACTATGCGGCACTACGGTCGGCCTATCGCCAGAACCGCGCCAAAGAAATTCGCAACGGCGCTCCGGCCCCGCTGCCCGACTTCGATGATTTTGACGACGAAGACGGCGATGGTGATCCCTTCTCCAATCTCGAAACGGATACCGCCCCAGCACAAACAGCGGCGCGGCCAGAATGATGCGAGCCCTGGCGCTCACACTCCTCCTGGTCATCGGCGGGGGGCAGACTTACGCCGCTGACGAGCCCTGGCGCACGGACCCAACAGCCTTCATCAATCATTTCGCCGCGGCTGGG
>JABJAH010000055.1 GCA_018666155.1 Rhodospirillaceae bacterium
CCATTTCATACCAGCCCTTTTCGATCTCGGTGAGAGCGTCGGTATTTTCGGGCATACGCGAAAAATTGAGGGCCTCGGGTTCCTGATTCCACAGATCCGGATTGCGATAATTCTCCCACCCAGCGGGCGCGCCGTAGGGAATAATCTCAGGGTGCTCTCGGTCAGCATTGGCGATAAACCAAAGGTCAGAACCAGAGACGACCAAGAACGACGGCTTGTTGGGATCACGTGGCATGACGGCGAAGCTGGGAATAGCCCGCAATTTCTGCAGCTCGTAGGAAAAATAGTTACCCAGGTAGAACACATTGACGGGATTGAGGGCGACGATGCCATCGAGGCCTTCCCGCTCCATGATCTCGTAGGCCCGCGCCTTGTTCACCAGACTGCGGCCATCAAAGTCTTCCGCCGGCACAGGACCCGGAGCAACCAAACCCCAGTTCGCGTGGGCTTCCTTGCCGCCGAGCATAGACCCGCCTAGCGCTCCCATGGCACCGGCGCCAATTCCGGCAAAGAAATCACGGCGGTCGATGGTCGGGTCGAATGGATCAGTCATGCTATGCGTCCTTTGTGGCAGCCCTACCAGGGCCGCGGAATTCCAAGTTCGATAAGATTAACCAAAACACCGTCATGATCACGGAACATCATCTCCCGCGTTTGCACTTCGGCCTCGGGATTAGGAAAGAGAACCATCGGCGGCGACACCAGTGGGTAGCCCGCGGCCACTACTTTTTCCGTGATGCCATCGATGTCATTGGTAATAAAAACAACGGCGAAATCGCCAGTCACGGTATCGACCCGGTTAGAGGGTTCGGGCAACGGCGAACGATCGTCGCCGATGATTTCGTATATGCCGATATTCCCGATCAGGCTATCGCTGGCCTGCAAGATAACAGCCTTAAGGCCGTAGTCTTGGGTCCCCATAATCTCATTGATGCGAGGCCCTTCAACGATGGTATCGATACGGGTTTTAAGGCCGAGGAGATCACGATACAGCTTGAGTGACTCATCCAGATCACGAACGAAAATAGTCGCCCGAGTCATCGAAGAGACCGAGTAACCCTCTGGCACCTCTTGGGCGCGGGCAGCGAATGGCGATAAAACGCCGAGCACGAGGCTCATGGCGATAAGGAATGGTCTCATGTGCGCAACTCCCTGTGAGCGGGAACCTTATTTCTTTTTCAGGACACCGGCTTGAACGAGATTGACCAGCACACCATCAGGATCGCGGAACATCATTTCAACAGGTTGAACTTCGTATTCTTCGCGAATAATCAACGGCACCGGAGGCGAGACAATGGGATACCCGGCAGCGGTGATCTCAGCCGTGAGGCGGTGGATATCGTTGGTCGGAAAGACGATCGCGAAATCGCCCGTTCGCGTATCAGGGGTCTGCTGCGAAGGCGGCGGCGTGGTCTCATCATTGTGGAGCTGGTAGATGCCGAGATTACCCGAAACAGATTCACCGGCCATAAGAACAGTGGCGCGGAGTTCTAAACCGTCCGTGCCCATGATGGCGTTGATCCCACTGCCCTTCCAATAGTTATCAAACATTGGGCGCAGGCCGAGAATGTCACGGTAAAGCTTGAGGGACTCGTCGATATCTCGGACAAATATCGTCGCCCGAGCCAACGGCGCGACATTCATGCTGTCTTGAAAGACGGTTGGGTTTGACTTGGGCACAACCCGCTCGAGCAGCGGGGTGACACTGGAGTCATCCTGCGCTGAAACCGGACCCACAAAAAGAAAAAGGGCGGCGGTCATAAGACCGCCGCCCAGAATCTTTAGAGTGGTCCGGCTAATGCGGACCATCTTTTAGTACCGTGCGGTAAGCGTAATACCGAATGTCGCACGCTCGCCGAGGTAGGCGTTGTAAGCAACGTTGGGCTGTTGGACGACAGCATTAGACACATACTTTTTGTCCGTCAGGTTCTTCCCCCAAAGTTGAATGCTGTAACCGTCCCCTTCAATACCCAGGCTGGCATTGAAGATAGTCCGAGCCGGAACGATCGAGAGATTGACCGCTTCGCCAAACATCTTGGACTGGTGGGCGAGATCGGCGCGGATGAAGTAATCCAGGCCCATATCAGCGGACAGTTCGTCGCTCCATTCGCCACCAAGAGTGGTTTGGAACTTGGACTGGCGTTCCATCTGGTTGCCGCCAATATCACCGTTGATGTTACAGACCACATCATCACAGACCGCCGGATCACGACCCCAACGACCATCAATGGTGCCGTCTTTGTACTTGGCATCGCCGTAGTACAAGGTGCCGTAGAAGCTGAGGTTTTCGTTGGCGGCAATGGCGCCGTCAACTTCAATCCCCTTCGAGGTCACGTCACCGACGTTACGAACGATACTGCGAGACAGCGGGTTCACGTTGCCCTCATCAGCAGCCAGAATCTGCACGTTTGTCCAATCGATATAGAACAAGGTGGCATTCAACTGAACCTGGCCATCATTGAAGGTGTTCTTCGAACCGATTTCGTAGGTCCAGTTCTGATCGTCGTCGTAAGTACGGTTCTCAGGAAGCGTTGCCGCCGCACTGAAGCCGCCTGATTTGACACCCTTAGCAGCAGACGCAAACAGCAGGCTGTCGTCATTGACGTCGTACTCAAAGGTCACGCGAGGCGTGAAACTTGAGAAGGTGTCGCTAAAGAAGGCGCCAGCAAATGCGCCCAAGCCACCGGTGCCGCCACCAGAAGCCGCTTCACCCTCTTCCTTCTTATCTTCGGAATAGCGGGCTTCGATACCGAGGCGGGCTCTGTCTTCCATGAAGGCGATGTTCAATTCACCAAAGACCGACGTGGTCTCGGTAACCGTCGTAATGTTCGACAAAGCAACTTGGAAGACGAACTGACTTGCGTCTAGGACATCAACCGGCGCTGTCGGCACGGCCGAGAGCGGAAGCAATGCACCAAAGTTCGACGTTCTGAAGTCCGTGCTTTTGGCATAATAGACACCAAATGCGCCGTCGATATTGCTGTCATCGTTGAAGACAACACGCGCTTCATGTGAATCGGTCTTGAAGTTGCCAATCGGGCCACTTTCAAACACACACAAAGGCACGAAGAACGTACAACCCGGCAGCGTATCTTTGTAGCCGAAGGTCTTGGTGTTGGCTTTGATCTGACCGAATTGATATTCAAAGGTCCAATCGTCTGTGATGTCCCAATCAATTGAGGCGCGGATGAAATCCGTATCCAGCCGTTGGGCATAGCCGCGCGGATCAATGGGGATCGCGCGAGGCTCGAGTTCTCCACAGAACAGGCGGAACCAATCGCCACCGCCACCAAGGCCTGAGCCCGCCGGACGGACATCTGGGTTGTACTGACCACAATTCATCAGTTGGCTGTCTGCGTTGAGTTCACCAAACCAATTCTGGGCGCTGTGCTCACGCTTTTTATCAACGTGTAAGTACATTGCTTCGATTTGAATGTCTTCGTTCGGCAAGAATTCAATTGCACCGCTATAGGTGGTGTCTTCCCAGCCACCAAGACGCTCATTGGTGCCTTCGTCAAAATCGATTGCCGCGAAAGGATGGCTGTTTTTCCAGCTACCATCGAATTCTGAGTAGTCGACAGACGCTCGAACGCGAAGGGTTTCCGGAACGATCGCGCCAGAAACAGCAGCTGAGCCGTCAAACCGGCCAAAACTACCGGCGGTCAGCTGACCTTCAGCTGTCCACTCTTCTGTCGGTTTCTTGGAAATGTAGTTCACAGCACCAGTAAAGGCGTTTCGACCATACCGAGCACTTTGCGGCCCTTTGACGACCTCAATTCGTCCGATGTTGGCGAAGCCAAGGTCGGTGACGTAATTCCGTGGCAAATAAATGCCATCATAGAAGAACGACACGTTCTGCTCGATACTTCCAGCGACCTGCGTCGCGCCGCGAATAACGGGCGCGGTAGCACCGGAGTTACCGAAGTTCTCGAAGTTAAAGCCTGGCGTGTTCAGAGCGATGTCGCTCATCGACAGTATGCCGCGCTTATCCATATCCGCCGCAGAGAATGCGGTTATGGAAATGGGAATATCCTGGATCGACTCAGCACGTTGACGTGCGGTGACGACGATTTCTTCCAGAGCAAGCTGCTGCGCCATCGCGGGGGCAACAGTGCCACCGGTCGTTGCGGCGATTGCTGTGAACGTGAAAATGGACACAGTCGCAGCAGTCTTTTTCAAATTTTCTTTAAGCACGTGATCGGCCCTCCCTGGCCTTCGCTTTCCCCAACAGAAATCTCGGCGCGACCGAATCGCACCGATGAAACTGATTGGACACATATAAGACGTCCAGCCGGTAAATTAGACGCGACTGAGAATGAGGAACAGCACCGAAATGAATTAATTCACCAGGTGAATTTATCATTGTTAACAATGGCTTATAGGCTGTTTTGGACTATTTCCCAGCCTCAGCCCAGGATTCTGCGATACGTGCAGCCGATTCTTGAGCCCAACCCAGGTGTTGTTTGGCCGCCTCAGCCCTAGACATAGCGGATTTGAAGTACCGAACGGACAGCACAGCCGCCGGCTGCCCATCCAATATAATAGGCACTCCCATCGCAGCGTGGGTATCGTCGGTCGAGAGATAACTGTAGCCCTGCTCCCGGGTCTCCCGGAGGAGAACATCAACAACGGCGCGGTCACGAAGGGCGCGCTCAAACGCATCCGTCGCCGGAGACTCAAAAATCAGATCCAGCAGAACAGTCCGCTGATGATCAGTGCAATGAGAGAGATAGGCCACACCAGCGGCACTGTTGATCATCGAAACAGAATGGCCGATTGGGATTTTGACCAGGACCAATGGCGTTGATGCGTCTGTGTGCGCCCGGACAACCATTTTGATCCCGAGCGGCAAGGTCAGCGATACCGGCCACTGGGTTTTCTCACACAACTGGTCGAGGAATGGTGCCGCGGTTTGCACCATGAGGGCATCTGCACCATAGCCATCGCTGAGCGCCCGGACTCTTCCG
>JABJAH010000056.1 GCA_018666155.1 Rhodospirillaceae bacterium
CCGGTCAGTTGCCGTCAAGCGCGGCTCATCGCAGCGTTAGGTGTCTTTCGATTTGTCTTGGTTTCGTCGCCTATCAACTCAGCTTGGTATGGCGGCCACGATTATCGTCCTGGCAGGTCTCATGGTCTTGCTCAAATATTCCATGTGGAACCACAACTGGCATGGCTTAGGTGGCAAATGGACAGATTTTCTGCACTATCCAGATGCAAAAGATATTCGAACCACGGAATTAGGTTATGACGGATTGCGGCATGGCTTCACGATTGTCCGGCAGTTGTAGTGGTCTACTAAATCAGGACACCAAGGTAAGGCATTAAACTGCCACAACGAGGTGAAAAATGACAACGGAAACACAAGCAAGGCGCAAACATTCTGAGGAATTCAAACGTGAAGCGGTGGCGCTGGTCACAGAGCAGGGCTACAAATTGGCGGAAGCGGCCCGAAGCGTGGGTGTCAACGCGAACTTACTCGGGAAATGGCGAGATCGATTTGCCGAAGAAGCGGCAGGGACGAGGCTGACTGGCGACGAACGTGAAGAGCTGAAGCAACTTCGCAAAGAGAATCGTTTGCTGAAAATGGAAAAGGAGATTTTAAAAAAAGCGAGTCAGTACTTCGCGAAGGAAATGAGATGAAGTACGCGTTTATTCGTTCAAATGCGGCAAGCTATCCGGTAAATCATCTGTGTCGTCTGCTCGGTGTAGAGCGCAGCACGTACTATTCCTGGCTCGGTCGGCCAAGGAAGATTATCGGCCCTGAAGAACTCGCATTGCGACGCCGGACGAAGATGTTATTTGCAGGATCACGAGAAAGTTTGGGCAGTCGTATGATGGCTGCGAACCTCCGCAGGGAAGGCTTTACGGTCGGTCGTGAACGGGTTCGTCAATTGATGAAGGCGATGGATTTAGCGGTCAAGCAGAAGCGCAAATACCAGATTACGACGGACTCGGGGCATGACTATCCGGTCGCTGAGAATGTCTTGAACCGTGCGTTCTCACCGGATGCACCGAACCAGGTTTGGGGCACCGACATCACCTACTTATGGACGCAGGAAGGTTGGGTTTACTTAG
Source organism: Rhodospirillaceae bacterium (assembly GCA_018666155.1). GTDB lineage: Bacteria > Pseudomonadota > Alphaproteobacteria > Rhodospirillales > Rhodospirillaceae > WLXB01. Next base: position 1,068 of record JABJAH010000056.1, read on the forward strand.
CGGTTGTTATTGATTTGTATTCCCGTCGGGTTGTGGGTTGGGCGATGGACCGACGGATGAAACAAGCGTTGGTTATCCGTGCGTTGATGATGGCCATCAACCTGCGACAGCCGCCGTCTGGGCTTCTGCATCATTCTGACCGGGGCAGCCAGTACGCAAGTCACGCCTATCGAAAGCTACTCAAACAAAACGGCATGATTGCGAGTATGAGTCGCAAAGGAAATTGCTGGGATAACGCCCCGGTAGAGCGTTTCTTCGGCAGCCTGAAACGGGAATGGACTGATCGACAGTTATACCGAACTCGAAACGAGGCGATAGCCGACGTACGGGAATATATCGGCGCGTATTACAACTCAAAACGGTTGCACTCAACGCTCGATTGTATGACGCCGATGGATTACGAAAGCATCCTTAACAATGTGTCCACAATCGGTTGACCACTACACATAACCCGTCCGATGGCTGATAGGGTCATCAGCGCCCATTCTTATCTAGTCATCGCCTGCATCACCTTCATGGTTTTGTTGCCCGTCTCAGCGCCCAATGCCGAAACGCTCACCTGGGATTATGACGATGATTTTCTGGATCAACTTGAGACCTGGCAGGAAACCAAGATCCTAGGTACAAACTGGCAAAGGGACGTGAATCCAGGCGGCACGGGCGGGGAGCGAGCCACGTTAGAAGAAGGGGACATCATCAGTTTCAATGCGAATCTCGCCAATGATAGTGATGGAGATTTTGACTTTAAAAGTCTTAACGCTTCGTTCGGCTTCGAGATCGCTACCATTCGCTTCGAGTCTGGTCGGGAGGAAACCACTGTCGGCGGGGTGCCATTCGAGCTTTCCGGTAGCGGCAGCAACAACTTGGGCATCGTCAATGTAAGTGGCAACAATCAGATTTTTGGAACTGGCGACTCATTCTTTGCGTTTACCACTCATATTGAATTGGTTAGCGAACAGATTTATTTGGATGGGGACATCGGCATCAACGTCGGTGCCAATAGTAGTGTGGACATTGACCTAATACTCAGTGGTGACTCCATTGTGAAATTCGGAGAAGGCTCGCTGAGCTTGAACCACGGCAATACCTACGCTGGTGGCACAAATATAAAAGAAGGGACGGTGATCGTTTCGCAAAGCGCTGCCCTCGGAACAGGTACGCTAAAGCTTAACGACAGCGAATTGGAAGCCGTAGGCGGACATATCGTCCTCCAAAATAGCACCGTGCTAAACGACGAAGGAACGTTCCGAGTAGATGGTGGCAGCACACTTACCCTTAACGGCGAAATAAGCGGTGACGCATTGACCAAAAAAGGTAGTGGCCGATTGATCCTTACCCATGCCAATACCTACACCGGTGACACGACTGTCAATGGGGAACTCGTGTCCATGACAACCAACGCCCTGTCACAGGGCGGGCTATCGCTAAATTCCGATGCGATCGTCGATCTCACCAATCAGAATCAAACCATTGAGTTCCTAAATGGCGGTAACCCAGACGGCGAGGTAAAACTGGGCAGCGGGAGCCTGACTATCGATACGATCGAAGGTAACGCGCCCAGAACTTACTATGGCCTAATCTCGGGTAGCTTTGCGGGCACGCTCACCAAAGCTGGAGTCGGAACGCAGTCTTTTGGCGGCGCCGTTGAAACGGGAAATCTCGTCATCACGGGCGGCACAGTGAGGCTCGCTGAGGATGACGTCATTTCAGATAGCACGGGTGTGACAATTTTCAATGATGGCGCTCTGGATCTGAACTCACACACGGAGGAAGTTAATTTCATTGAGAGCGACAGTACGAACGCCAAACTTATATTGGGCGATGCGGGGATACTACGCCTCGGCGGGGATGAAGATAAGACATTTGCTGGCGCCATCAGCGGTAATGGGGAATCTCTTCTTATCAAGGAAACAAGTAGCGACGGCACCTTGACACTGAGCGGCGATAACAGTGAGTTCCTCGGCACAGTTCGCCTCAACGGCGGCACGCTAAAGCTCGGCGGTGGCGATAATTTGTCAGACTCCGGAGAGGTGGAGTTGAGCGCCGGCACTACCCTGGATCTGGACGGCACAAACGAGCGGCTTGGTGGTTTCTTTGGCGATGGCGGGCAGATTGATGTGTCCGGTTCGTCAAGGCTCATCACGGGTGCTAACGATGGCGATCAAGCATTCGCAGGCACTATTGACGGCGCCGGCAGTCTCGAAAAGATTGGTAGCGGAACGCTTAATCTCAGTGGTGTGAACACTTATAGCGAAGGCACATTTATTAACGGTGGCACGCTAGAAATATCCGCCGACAACAACCTCGGCACCGGTGTGATTAGCTTCGACGGTGGGGCGTTGGACGTGGGCACTCATTCAGTGACCATTGATCGGGCC
>JABJAH010000057.1 GCA_018666155.1 Rhodospirillaceae bacterium
AAGACGCGTCCTAAGAACCATTAATTCTTCGGCTTCGTCGCTGAGGGTTTGGGCAAGGACTGGGGCAGCCATCACAGCTCTGACCGAGAGATCGTGAGCTGAGTCACCCAAAAACCGGATCAAATCATTTACTTCGCCGTAGGCCATCATCTTTATCCCTCTATAATCTTACAAAACCAATATGCTGCATCGCACCATATAGCGCAACAAGTATTTGTGCATCGCAGCATTGCACTTTCTGCATATGGGACGGCCTAGAATCTGAAGCGCAGATTTCTGCGGGCCTTGAGTCTTCCGAGTCTGTGTCAAGCCAAATACACACCATATCTTGTGTTATATTTGCTCTCGATGGACAAAATGTAGTTGACGAAAACCCCACATTTTAGCACCATATCTCGTGGCGCTTCTGCCTGTGACCACTACATCATGGGCATGAGGGGACTGAGGGGGCTGTTACACGGACCGAGGGTTTAGGTCCGAACAGCCAAAAACATAGACTCGCAACGGTTTGTTGCCGGAGCGACGCTTCTAAGTCCTTGTTTTTCAAGGGGTATGTGGCGGCGCACAGTATTCGAGTCTCTGGAATTCCCCACCAGCGCTGGACTGTGACTTACGCGACCGGCACTCGCCCGGGCGCTGGAACAACGAGGGGAATATATGGCCTACGCGCTGGAAGCTGATAAGAAAACCGTTGCACGCTCACCCCAGCCCGCTGAGCGAAAATCCTCTGAAGACAAAGCCTTTGAGGTTGTTCCGTCCATAAAAGTCGACCGATCTCGAGACGATTTGCTGACCGATTTCGGTAAAGCGACTTTGGAAGACCGCTATCTGCTGCCTGGTGAATCCTATCAGGACATGTTCGCGCGCGTGTCTCTGGCCTATTCCGACGACCTGGATCACGCCCAGCGTATTTACGATTATATGTCCCGTCTTTGGTTCATGCCGGCCACACCGGTTCTTTCAAACGGTGGTTCCGATCGAGGCCTGCCCATTTCCTGCTTCTTGAATTCGGTGAACGATGACCTCGATGGGATCGTCGACACCTGGATGGAGAATGTTTGGTTGGCGTCGAACGGCGGCGGCATTGGAACTTACTGGGGCAACGTCCGGTCGATCGGCGAGAAGGTCAAAAACTGCGGTAACACGTCTGGCATCATCCCGTTTGTACGGGTTATGGATTCTCTCACGCTGGCGATCTCGCAAGGTTCGCTGCGCCGTGGTTCTGCGGCCGTGTACCTGGATATCCACCATCCCGAAATTGAAGAGTTTCTTGAAATTCGCAAACCGTCGGGCGACTTCAATCGGAAGAGCTTAAACCTGCATCACGGTCTCAACATCACCGATGCCTTTATGGAAGCAGTGCGCGACGATGCGCCGTTCGATCTGCTTAGCCCGAAAGACAATTCTGTACGCAAGACAGTCAACGCCCGTGAGTTGTGGCAGAAGGTGTTGGAACTTCGCCTCCAAACCGGTGAGCCGTATTTGATTTTCTCAGACACCGTGAACCGTCAGATGCCTAAGCATCAACGTGATCTCGGGCTCAAGGTTACAACTTCAAATCTGTGCAGTGAGATTATGCTGCATACCGGCCCGGACCATCTTGGCGAAGACCGTACGGCCGTGTGCTGCCTCTCCTCGGTCAACGCTGAAAAGTGGGCCGAGTGGTCTAAGGATGAGGGCTTCATTGAAGATGTCATGCGGTTCCTCGATAACGTACTGCAGGACTTTATTGATCGCGCACCCGATAGCATGAAACAGGCGAGATATTCTGCTGCTCGTGAGCGCTCGGTCGGTCTTGGCCTCATGGGTTTCCATTCGTTCTTGCAGGACCGCGACGTGCCGTTCGAAGGCGCGATGGCGAAGTCCTGGAACGTCCGCATGTTCAAGCACATTCGTCAGAAGGCCGATGCGGCATCGGTTACGCTGGCAGAAGAGCGCGGCCCCTGCCCAGACGCAGCCGAGGTTGGGCTTATGGCGCGCTTCAGTCACAAGATGGCCGTCGCACCCACAGCATCCATCAGCATTATTTGCGGTGGTGTGAGCCCCTGTATTGAGCCGATCCCAGCCAATATCTATACCCATAAAACGCTGTCAGGTTCTTTCACCGTTAAGAACAAGCATTTGACCGAAGTGTTAGAGAGTAAAGGCCTCAATACGCCCGGAACGTGGACGTCGATCTTGGAGCACGAAGGCTCGGTTCAGCACTTGAATAGCCTGACCGAAGATGAGAAAGCCGTTTTCCGCACGGCCTTTGAAATTGATCAGCGCTGGGTTGTGGAAATGGCGGCGGATCGCACGCCGTTCATTTGCCAAGGGCAGTCCATCAATGTCTTCATACCTTCTGACATCGATAAATGGGATCTCATGATGCTCCATTGGAAGGCTTGGGAAGCTGGCCTAAAGAGCTTGTACTACTGCCGCTCTAAATCGGTACAGCGGGCAGGGTTCGCCGGTGGAGTAGAGGCAGACAACACACGCGCTTGGCCAGAGGCGGAATTAGCACTGTCGGAGCGCACAGACTACGAAGAGTGCCTCGCCTGTCAGTAGCCCAAATACATAAAACAATTTTCATCTCAGCCAACGCGCTGAACCGGACGAACAATGAACCAGATTACGCCCAAAGTTATTCCTAGCCTTCTCACACCAAGTCACAGCTACAAGCCGTTTCGCTATCCTTGGGCCCATGATTTTTGGAAGCGCCAGCAACAGATTCACTGGATGCCCGAAGAAGTGCCTTTGGGTGAAGATTGCAAGGACTGGGCAAACAATCTCACGGATTCTGAGCGCAATCTTCTGACTCAGATTTTTCGGTTCTTTACGCAGTCCGATGTCGAAGTAAACGACAACTATATGGAGCGGTATAGCCGCGTCTTTAAGCCGACTGAGATCAAAATGATGCTCGCGGCGTTCTCGAACATCGAGACCATCCACATCGCGGCTTACGCCTTGTTGCTTGAAACAGTTGGTATGCCCGATACCGAGTTCACGGCTTTTCTTCAGTACGAAGAGATGGCGGCGAAACACGATTACATGCAGAAGTTTACGGTCGATAATCCCGCTGAAATCGCGCGTACCGTTGCGATGTTTGGCGGCTTCACTGAAGGGCTTCAGCTGTTCGCAAGTTTTGCGATGCTGCTTAACTTCCCGCGGCAGAATAAAATGAAGGGCATGGGACAGATCGTGTCGTGGTCGGTCCGCGACGAAAGCCTGCATTGCGAGGGTATGATTAAGCTCTTCCACACCTTCTGCGAAGAGACACAGTGCTTAACTCAGTCCGTCAAAGACGACATCGTCGACTGCGCGAAAACAGTCGTTGATATGGAAGATAAGTTCATTGATCTGGCGTTCGAGATGGGTCCGATCAACGGCATGACGCCGAAGGACATTCAGTCGTACATCCGTTACATCGCCGACTGGCGGCTGGGCCAGCTCGGGCTCGATCCAGTTTATGGCATTAAAGAGCATCCGATTCCCTGGCTGGAAGAAATCCTCAACGGTGTTGAGCATGCTAACTTCTTCGAAGCGCGGTCGACGGAGTATTCCAAGAATGCGACGACGGGTGAGTGGCATGGTGCCGACGGTGTCTGGGCCCACTTCGATAAATCGGCTTCAAGGCATAGCCAGGCGCTCATCTCCTAAAAAGACCACCTAAGGTCCTTAATGCTTTCGTGTTGTTGAGTGGCTTGGCTATGGTGTCTGACATTTCGGAGACCGGCCATGGCACGTTTCATACTCGTCTTAGCAACTGCAGCTTTTGCATCGAACCCATCGATAAGTGCTGATCTTGATTTACCCCGCCAGCTGGTGATCGGTCATCGGGGTGCTAGCGGTCTTTTGCCAGAGCACACGCTAGAAGCCTACGCCTTAGCTATTGAGCAGGGGGCCCATTTCATCGAGCCAGATTTAGTCAGCACTCAGGATGGTGTCTTGATCGCTCGTCATGAGAATGAACTCTCCGATACGACGGATGTTGCGGAGAAATTTCCCAATAGAAAGACGACCCGCGTCCTCGACGGCAGGGAAATGACCGGATGGTTTGCAGAAGATTTCACGCTCAAAGAGATAAAGAGTTTGAGAGCGAACCAGCGTCTAGCGTTCCGGGACCAGAGTAAAAATGGCAAATACACCATCCCAACCTTTGATGAGGTTCTGGCTTTGGTGGACAGAGAGAGCACGGCCAGAGGCCGTTCTATCGGGGTATACCCGGAAACAAAACATCCGACGTATCATCGCAGCGTAGGGTTGCCGCTCGAGCCTCAACTGATTACGTCTCTTGCACAGGCGGGCTTAACTCAACGAAGTGATTGGGTGTTTATTCAATCTTTTGAGGTCGGCAATTTGCGCGCCTTAGACGACATGACCGACCTCCGGCTTGTTCAGTTGCTCGGATTTGGCGCGGAAGCACCCTATGACCAGACGGTGAATGAGACCGGTTTGACGTACCAGGATATGATTACGAATAATGGGCTAGCAGAGGTCGCGACCTATGCTAATGGAATCGGCCCATGGAAAGTCTTAATTCTCCCCCAGGACCGAGAGGGCAATCCCTTTCCCGCGACAGATCTAGTCTCCCGTGCACATATGGCGGGGCTGGCGGTGCATGCCTATACGTTCCGGGACGAACCGCGGTATCTGATTAAACCCTACAACAACGATCCTGTTGCCGAGTATCAGCGGTTCTTCGCGTTGGGCATTGATGGGGTCTTTTCAGATTTTCCATCGACCGCGATGCGCGGCTTACCCTAAGGGCTTTGACCTCAATATTTCCGCTTGATTTATCGCCGGGTCTGCGCAGGATTATGCCTGTATTCGCGATCTCTAGGGGGTGATCGGCAATGTTTGATATTTCTGTTGAGTCGGTCTGTCACGTTATTGCCCAAGCCCGAGCCTTAGCTCTCGGTGGGGGTGGTGATGGTGAAGAGCATGACCCCGACGCCCATGGTCATGAGGGGCTTATCCACGGCGATACCGATGAAGATGATTTTCTCGATGACGATAATGTTGCCGGGGAAGACGACGTTGAGGCAGTCAGCGACGAACATGACGAGCTCCTCGATTTTATTGAGGGCCTCAATGATGATGAGCAAATTGAGCTGATCGCCATTTCATGGATCGGCCGGGGCACCTACACCGTTGATGAGTGGCAAGATGCGCGCATAGGCAGCGCGCGCGCTGGCGCGGTCACCACGCGCATGGGCGGCGACCACGTCCTTAATAAGTTCGGGTAGCAAAGCGCTGCACATGGTGCCGGTGGCGCCCGCATCGAGATCCGCCATCAGGGTAATTGATTCCTCACCATCGAACGGTCCTGCGATATGCTCGCCTGCGGCGCCAATCAGCGCGCGGAGTTTGTCCGCAGTGCCAGGCATTTCCACTTTCAAATAATCGACCTGAGGGATTTCGCGCGCCAAGCGGCTCAGGAACGGTACACTTAGCTGTACTCCGGACAAGGGCGCATCCTGCACCATTAGCGGAATAGTGACTGCCTGCGCTATCGCCTGGAAGTGCTCAAAGATGCGTTGTTCATCTGCTTTCAGCAGCGCGCCGTGATAAGGCGGCATCAGCATCAACATTTTTGCGCCCGCTGCTTCGGCACGTATGCAACGTTCGACCGCAATGCGGGTCGAATAGTGCGAACACGTCACAATAAGTGGCACGCGCCCGGCAATATGCTCCGCGCAAACATCCAACAGCTGTTCGCGCTCGTGATCGCTCAAGGCAAATTGTTCTGAGAAGTTAGCCAAGATACAGATACCATCAACGCCCTGATCGAGCATGCAATCTAGAACGCGTTTTTGCCCTTCGAGGTCCACATCGCCATTATCGTGAAACGGCGTCGGCGCAATTGGAAAAACGCCAGTCAGGGCGCGCGGCTCGGTGCTCATGTGCAATCCTTAAATCCCGTGTTGTCGATGCATTCTAGATGATGACCAGCGTTGCCGCCGCAAACCACACGCAAGCGGCCAAACTTGCACAGCCAAAACTCGAAAGGCCAAAACTCGAAGGGATGTTACGGCTTGAAAATTTACACCTTCGTCCCCACAACCAGACAGCAACCAGTGATGCATGGAACTAGACCCGTACCGAGACAACGAGGCTCACGATGAACGAACCCCAAACAGCGGCATCAAATCAGCAAATCATCACTGATTTGCGCAGTGAATTGGCGAAGGTATTAGTCGGCCAAGATGCGATGGTGACACGCCTGATAATCGGCTTGCTGTGCGGCGGGCACGTGCTGTTAGAAGGCATGCCTGGGCTCGCCAAAACGCTCACGGTGCGCACACTCTCGGAGTGCATCAACACTGGCTTCTCGCGCATCCAGTTCACGCCGG
>JABJAH010000058.1 GCA_018666155.1 Rhodospirillaceae bacterium
AAGACGTTGGGGGAGAATAATAAGGGGTTGGTTTGACTCCACGCGTAGACCAGTTAGAACCAAGTCAACGCGTTAACGCTCGGAGGAATCATGTCACTGCAACTCGATAGTAGCTTCAACAATGTGCTGGAGCGGAATCTCGCTCTCGAGACGGTCCGCGTCACGGAAGCGGCAGCCTTATCGGCCTCTCGTCTCATGGGACGTGGGGATGAAAAGGCCGCTGATCAAGCTGCCGTTGATGCCATGCGCCAGGCGCTCAACAGTCTCAATATTCAGGGCACTGTGGTGATTGGCGAGGGCGAGCGCGACGAGGCGCCGATGCTCTATATCGGTGAAAAGGTCGGTAGCGGCGAGGGACCCAAGATCGATATCGCGCTGGACCCATTAGAAGGCACGACAATTACCGCGAAGGGTGGCCCGAACGCGTTAGCGGTTATTGCCATGGCCGAGGCCGGCAACTTCCTCAACGCCCCTGACGTCTACATGGACAAGATTGCTGTCGGACCAGGCTTGCCCCCCGGCATTGTCGACATTGACAATGACCCTGCGGAAAACTTGAAGGCGTTGGCCAGCGAAAAGCAGAGTGATGTTTCTGACCTAGTGGTCTGTATACTTGATCGCCCGAGGCATGAAGAGCTGATGGCTAAAGTGCGCGAAGCAGGCGCCCGTATCATGTTGATCTCGGATGGTGACGTTTCTGGTGTGATCGCAACCGCTGAACCAGAAAGCGGCGTCGACATATACATTGGATCAGGTGGTGCGCCAGAGGGTGTGCTTGCGGCGGCAGCTTTGCGCTGCATCGGCGGCCAGATGCAAAGCCGTTTGTTGTTCCGCAATGAAGATGAAAAGGCCCGTGCCCGCAAATGGGGTATCGAGGACCTGGATCGTAAGTACTCGATGCTCGATATGGCCAAGGGCAATGTCATGTTCGCCGCGACCGGTGTGACCAGCGGTGCGATGCTGAAGGGGGTTCGCCGTTTCGCTGGCGGTGCTGTAACGCACTCCCTCGTGATGCGGTCGAAATCTGGTACTGTTCGATACATTGAAGCCCATCATCGCTTTGACAGCGAGGACACCGAATAGGCGCTGATGTCTGACGCCACGTCTTCTCGCAGCCTCTGTCTTGGCGTTGCGCAATCCTTGCAGGGACGAGCGTGGCATTCGATCGCTGCTGATAACCAGTTGGTTGCGGCACTGACCCGCACATTAGACATACCAGATGCTGTGGCCAGTATTCTCGCAGCCCGCGGGTATACAGCGGAAACGGCTGAACCCTTCCTCAATCCAACCTTGCGCGACCTCATGCCTGATCCATCTAGTTTGGCGGGTATGGATGAAGCCGTATCAAGGCTTGTTTCGGCGATCGAAAATGAAGAAAACGTCGTCGTGTTTGGTGATTACGATGTTGATGGGGCCACGTCGTCGGCCCTGTTGATCCGGTTCTTTAGAGCGCTTGGAGTCGAGCTTGGCAGCTACATTCCCGATAGGGTCAAAGAAGGCTACGGGCCGAACGCTCCAGCGCTACTGAAGCTGCGTAACGACGGGGCTGCTGTGGCCATCACGGTCGATTGTGGCATCACCGCTTTTGAGCCGTTGTCGGAAGCTGCCGACGCTGGCCTTGAAGTTGTTGTGATCGATCACCACAAAGCTGAAGCACGCTTGCCAATCGCAGCAGCGGTGGTCAATCCCAACCGGCTCGACGATACCAGCGGGCAAGGGCATCTCGCGGCCGTGGGTGTGACCTTCCTCGTTATTGTTGGCATTAACCGCGCACTGCGCGAAGCGGGTTGGTATGAGCGCGTTGGTAAAACCGAACCCGACCTAAGGACTTTGTTGGATATTGTTTCCCTCGGCACAGTCTGTGATGTCGTGCCGTTGAAAGGCCTCAACCGGGCCTTTGTAAACCAAGGTCTGGCGATTATGGCGCGTGGTAAAAACGTGGGTATGGTCGCACTCGCCAATGCGGCAGGGTTGAAGGAACGGCCACGCGCGTTTCATCTTGGTTATATGCTCGGTCCGCGCGTTAACGCGGGTGGACGTGTTGGCGAGGCGTCTCTCGGAACCCGTCTGCTGTCTAGCGATGATCCGGACGAAGCGGCTGTCCTGGCAATGCGGCTCAATGAGTACAATGCGGATCGTAAGGACATTGAAGCCGCTGTGTTGATTGATGCCATTGAGCAAGCGGAGACTGAGCCAGATCCAAATGCCTCTATGGTTTTTGTGTCCGGTGCCAATTGGCATCCCGGCGTTATCGGAATCGTCGCAAGCCGTTTGCGTGAACGTTATGATCTCCCAGCCTGCGTCGTCGCCTGTGATGGCGGCATGGCGAAAGGCTCCGGACGATCGGTGCCTGGTGTAGACCTTGGCCGCGCCATTCTCGATGCACGCGACGCAGGGCTGCTGTTTAACGGCGGAGGGCACGCTATGGCCGCCGGTTTTACCGTCGAGCAAGATCGGTTGGGTGCCTTTCAAACCTTCCTGGACGAGCATGTTCGGCAGCAGGTCGAATCTGGGGGCGTTCAACCGTCCTATATCGTCGATGCTGTGGTGACCCCTGAAGGGGCTACCGTAGACCTGATTCAAAACCTTGCCCGTCTTGAGCCCTTCGGTGCGGGCAACGACGAGCCAAAAATTGGTATCGCCAACGCGATGGTCGTGAAATCCGATATCGTCGGATCGGGTCATATTCGATGCATTGTAACGGGGAGTTCTGGCGGTCGACTAAAAGCCATCGCCTTCAACAGCGCTGACTCTGAACTTGGCCACGCCCTTCTGAATACCCAGGGGAGGCCTATTCATCTTGCGGGTAGTCTGCGGGAGGATAACTGGCAGGGTCGATCTGATGTTCAACTGGTGATCGACGACGGTGCCTGGGCGGCTTAGCGCCTGATCCGGTTTCGGCGGGTGAACGCGATCATAGGGATGCCCGGGCGCTGTGCAGAGTCCGTTGACACCCCGCAGCCTCCATGCCACTTTCCGCTCGAAAGGCCGCACAAAACCGGCCTTCCGCTATTCAAACAGGGGGATTAACACATGGTCAAAACGATCCGATTTTTGAGCGCCGCAGCGGTGGCGCTTGGGCTTGGTTTATCTGGAGCCCAGGCACAGAAGGGTGATTTCGATCCTGCAAACATGCGCTGCTTGGACTTCGTTAATGGCCAGGGTGACGGCGCTACCAACAAGGGTAGAGCTGACCTCGCTCGTATCTGGATTATGGGCTACATGGCTGGCAACTACACCGGTCGTGAGAAGTTGGAGTGGACGGACGATAGCGACGCTGAGGACAAGGCTATTAAGTCCATTTTGTCTAAGTGTCGTGAAAACCCAGAAGTAACCCTTCTGACCGTTTCCGAGTTTGTGTCATCCGATCGGCGTCGCGATCTGCCAAATACATTAAGCAATGATTTCAATCCGCAAACTTACATGTGCGGGGATTACGCCGACGGTCGCCAAGGGGCTGCTGCTGACGTACTGAAAGCGGACTTGGCTGATGTCTGGGCGTTTGCCTTCGTGCAAGGTTTTGTGAATACCGAAGACCCTGATCTGATGATTCCGGTTGAGAACAAACCGGCGATCACCGGAGCGATTGCTAGCAACTGTGCAAAGAACCGAGAGTTTTCGTTTCTCAATTTGACAGCTGCCGTTGCACCGATGGTTTCGCCGCAATAGAGCGTTCTATATAGGTTTTGCAAAGGCCCGCCTTGTGCGGGCCTTTCTCGTTTTGGGCCCAAATTGCAGAGGTTGCCAGTCAGTCAGGCGCGTTCGAGCTTCCGTCGCCGAGCGGTCTTTGCATCAATACACTATCGATCCACCGGTCGAATTTTCGGCCCGTAGAGGGCAATGCGCCAATAACCTTAAACCCCAACTGGCTGTGCAGAGCTATGGATGCTGCGTTGGCGGAATCGCCGATGACAGAAATCATTTGTCGATACCCACGAGCCGTCGCCTGCTCAATGAGGGCATCGAGCAATACTCTGCCAATGCCTCGGCCTAGTTGGTTTTGGCTGACATAAACAGAGTCCTCAACCGTATATCGATATCCCCACCGACTTCGATAAGGCCCGGCGTAAGCGTATCCAACAACCTGGTCGTCGCACGTGGCAACTAGAAAAGGCATGTCCTTTGCAACGAGGTCGTTGTAGCGCTGCTCTATTACGAGAGCGGTCGGTGGCACCGTCTCAAACGTTGCCGCGCTGGTCTCCACATAATGGGCATAGATCGTTGCCACAGCCGCCATATCAGCAGTCTTGGCATCTCGGATATCAATGTCCGCTGGAGCGGTGAGGGGTGAGGGGGTAACCATTAATCAGTCTACTTATCTGGCGGTTTGCATTGGGAGAATGCCGGTAAAACCTGATGTAGGCCCGGGTGGGACTAAGCCGGGTTTTACCGGCTGAGGCTTTGGCTGGCAATGACGGCTTGCCCCTGGGCGCTAGTTAGCTCTCCAAGGCTCTAATTGGTGCCACTAGCGCATTTCCAGGCTTGCGCGAAGGCTTAGGATTCGGTAGTAACTCGCTTATTCGCTGGGTCCCCTTCGTCTAGAGGCCTAGGACACTGCCCTTTCACGGCGGCGACAGGGGTTCGAATCCCCTAGGGGACACCACCGACTTTTCAAGCCTAATCACTCCAATATCTTACGAAGCGACAGCGACCCACCGGTCTCTGAGTCGTCAATAATGGGTCACTGGCACTGGTCGCGGGCAGATAAGGAATGCGACTTTCTTCCTACG
>JABJAH010000059.1 GCA_018666155.1 Rhodospirillaceae bacterium
CTATGTCTCGTTCGATTGGTCGCCGTCTCAAGCCGATGAATTCAATGTCGAAGGGGCGATTGGCGGACCGATTACGGATAAAGTCGGTGTGCGCCTCTACGCTGGCTACGAGCAAGACGGCGGCGACTACCGGACGCAAATCGATGACGAAGTTTACGCCCAGAACAAGGATCTCTCGTTCAGCGGCACGGTCGTTGCGGACGCCACGGAAGATTTGACGCTCAAATTGACAGGTTATTATGTCAACGCCAGTGACACGGGGACGTCCGGGTCTGTGAACTCGGCGGGACCTGATGGCGTTGCCGGTGGAGCCTGTAACCTCACCTATACCGGTGAGTATTTGAATGCGGTGACCGGTGAACGCACTCCGTTTACTAGAAACCTGGCCGACTACGGTGGCGCGTCGTTCTGCGGCAACTTCCCCACCGGTGACAATTGGGTTGCTCCGTTTTTCCTACAGCCGACCCAGGCTAATACGTTCCTAGGCTCTGCAGATCGGTTGCCGGTTATGGATACCCTTCATCCGCTAGCCGAAAAGTACAGCATTATTCCGACCCCTCCTGGCCGGTTAGGTGGTGAGTACAGATCGTACCGGGTGCAATTCAGCGGGGATTACGACTTCGCCGATCACACGTTGTCATTCCAGGCCTCTCGCTCAAATACGGGGACTGCCTCTGTTGTTGACTTCTTCTTCGGTTCTGTGCCGTTGGGAGGCGCGTTGGGTCAGAACTTTATTGTGGGCACGCAGATCGCCATTCGTGAGACCTATTACGAAGCCCGGATTTCGTCGCCACAGGATCAGCGCTTTCGCTATCTCATAGGGGTGAGCGATTACGCACAACGCTTTCGTGACTTCGAACCACCGATCGCATCGGCCCCGCTACAGGCCGTTGATTGGCAGAACAGTTCCACGTTCGGAATCTTCGCATCTGCTGATTACGATGTTACCGATGATTTAACGATATCCGTAGAAGGCCGTTTTACGGATGAAGAAAACACGACAATCATTCAGGGTGCTATTCCCCCAGGCTGGGGGGGTAGCGGTAGCGCATGCCCGGCGAGCACCACGTGTAACTCCACCAACGAATACACGGATTTTATTCCCCGTGCGATCTTGAGCTACAATGTCATGGAAGGGGCCACAGTATACGGTAGCTGGTCCTATAGCTCGCTGCTCGGCGTGCCGACCCGTGCGACCTTTGTGAACAGTGTGGCGCCAGAAGTTATTCCCGACGATCTCCTTGCAACTCTCGGTGATTTCACACCGGTCCAGGAGGCCGAACAATGGGAACTGGGATGGAAACAGCAGTTTGATAGCTGGGCCTTTACGCTGGCCGTGTATGACATCAAGTGGACCAATCAACCGTTCGCAGCCGTTATCGTTATTCCGGCGGCCGCCGGCGGCGGGACCACAGCGTATGCCGGGCCAGGAGATTCCAAATATCGTGGTTTTGATTTGGAAATCACGGCTAATCCATTCGATTGGCTCAGCCTCGCTGGTACATTTGCCTATCAAGACAACCGGTTGGTGACGTTCTCCTCTCGTGGGTCTAATGAATCAAACGTGCTTGGTTCCGGACCTCTATCCGTCGTCAACGATGGCAATCGGGTCCGCAATACACCCACGACGACGGGCTCCTTCAGCCCGACGCTGATGGGGGCCATTGGCGAACGCGAATGGTTCATCCGCACGGACTTCTTGTACGAAGGCGCAACTTGGGCGGACTATTCCCAATTCAACCGCGCGCCTAGTCGTTTCGAGATCAACATGCGGGCAGGGATCGACGTGACCGATGGCCTGTCCCTTGAGGTCTACGGCACAAACCTAACCGACCAAAGAACCTTGGACCTCAATGGTGGTACAACGGGTTTCATCTCGTTGGATCGGAAAGCCTTCGCCGAACCACCACAAAAGCGTGAGTTTGGTGTACGTCTAAGAGCTGAATTCTAGACTTCAGTCCCATACGTTAAATCAGAAGGCCGGTCTTTTGACCGGCCTTCTTTTTTAGCGCCGAGCATTCAAGGGGCCCCCGCCTGACACCGCGAGAATGAATTAAAGTCTTGGTCTGACTGGGCGTTTGATTGCCAGCCCAAGGCATGGGAACGCTCGTAGTGTGAGTCATTTATGGCTCAGTGTGAGCAATTTATGGCTCAAGCCTTTTGCGCCCACATAGCGAGCGCGAATGACAGTAAATGGTGCAATTGTGCACCGGTCCGGCGAAAACGTTAGGATAATTGTCTAATTGCGTTGTCTGGGCAGCCAGGTTTGGGCATTTTAGGCGCGCTTGCTCCTGGGGTGGAGCATCAGAGCTTTAATTGGAACTGACCGGCAGGAATTCAACCCTGGCGGTTTATCGCATATCTAGGGGAGAGAACTGGATGAAGACCCGTAATATTATTTTGGCTTCTTTGATGGCGTCGGTGGCATTGCCGGCATCACAGGAAGCCTTCGCGCAGAGCTTAGCGCTCGAAGAAATCGTGGTTACCGCTCGTAAGCGTGATGAGAGCATTTTTGAAATTCCGGTTTCTGTCTCCGCGTTCTCGCAAGATCAATTGGAACGTGCCGGGATTGATAACCCGGAAGAGCTTTCCAGCTATGTCGCTGGGCTCCAGTTCGAAGGATCGACTGCAACGGGTGGACGCGTTAATCCAGCCATTCGCTTTCGTGGTTTGAACCAACAGATTATTACACCGTCAACACAAGTTGGCGCGTTGTTCTGGGATGGGTCTTACATCGGCGGCGGTGGCGGTTTCTTGCCCCTTGGTGATGTTGAGCGGGTCGAAGTGATTAAAGGGCCACAGACGGCTTACTTTGGTCGCAACACTTTCTCCGGTGCTGTGAACATTATCCCGAAACTTCCGGGCGATGAATGGGAAGGCGATATCTCGATTGATTTCTCGCCATCTCAAGCCGCAGAATTTAAAATTGATGCCGGCGTCGGTGGTCCGATCAACGACAAAGTCGGTGTTCGCGTCTGGGCCGGTTACGAAAAAGACGGTGGTGACTTTAAAGCACAAGACGGCACACCGTACGCCGTTTTCAAAGACACATCTGTCAGCGGCACCCTGCTTTTTGATCCGTCAGATGATCTTCAGCTGAAACTGACCGGCTACTTCACCAGCGCAGATGACAATGGGACATCCATTGGTGTTGACTCTAGCATTGCTGGCACTGCAGCTGGCGCTTGTAACAAGACCTACACTGGTGAGTACCTCAACCCTGCCTCAGGCGAACGCACACCATTTACGCGTGATCTCAGTGCGCTTGGGTTCTCAACGTTCTGTGGCCAAATTCCTGATGGCGAGTTCTTGGTTGCGCCGGTCACGGTAAACCCGGTAGCCGCAGATACGGTTTCCTTCTTTGTTTCGCGTCTGCTTTCGCTGCAAAACCTCCATCCTCTTTTGGAGAAGTACAGCATCTTACGGACTCGGAATGAGGACGAGTTGGGTGGCCGTAACCAGACCTATCGTTTGCAGTTCAGTGGTGATTACGAAATAGGTGATCACACAGTGTCTTGGCAGGTTTCTCGCTCGAATACGGGTACCGTCGATATTCGTGACTTCCGTTTTGGTATTCCGAATATCCCAGGCCAAGTGCTTCTTCTTGGCAACAACATTGCTCTTCGTGAAACATATTACGAAGCGCGGGTTGCGTCCTCAGCTGACCAACGGTTGCGTTATATGATTGGTGTCAGCGATTACACCATGCGCTATCGTTTGGGCAACGCACCGGTCAACGCTACGCAAGTGGCAACAGGCGCGGGCGCTACCATTGACTTCCAGGACAACACGACAACAGGTGTCTTCGGTTCCATCGACTATGACATCAACGATGACCTAACCTTGTCTCTTGAAGCACGTTACACGGATGAGCAATCGGTCGGGATCATTCAAGGCGATCCAGGTGGTGCATGTGGTGGCTTCTCGCCAGCGTGTGATACCCTCAACGAGTATTCCGACTTCATTCCTCGTGCGATCCTCAGCTGGACACCGTTCGAAGGGGCAACGACATACGCCAGTTACTCCTATAGTTCACTACTCGGTGTCGCCACACAGGCTGGCTTCGTAAACAGTGTCGCTCCAGAAGTTATTCCTGCCGATCAGCTCGCTGCTCTCGGGGAGTTCACTGCACCACAGGAAAACACTCAGTATGAACTTGGGTGGAAACAACAGGGCGAAAACTGGAACGTCACAGCTGCCGTCTTCTATGTTGACTGGAAAAACCAACCGTTTGCGTCGGTTATCCTTTTGCCAGCTGGTGGAACCACATCATTCCGTGGCCCTGGTGATTCAAAGTACAAGGGCTTTGACCTTGAGTTTTCTGCTCAGCCGTCCGAGTGGTTAGACCTCCAAGGCACCTTGGCCTACACCGATGGTGAGATGACATCCTTCTCATCCCGTGGATCCAATGAGTCTGTGGTTCTAGGTTCTGGCGCGCTGTCAGTTGTCAACGATGGCAACCGGCCCCGCAACATTCCAAAGTGGACGGCATCTTTGAGCCCGACAATCTTGGGTGTGATGGGTGACCGCGAGTGGTTTATCCGCACAGACTTCTTGTATCGTGGATCCTCATGGGCTGATTACTCAGAGTTCAATTTTCAGCAAGATCAATTCTTGATCAATGCGCGCGCTGGGATCGATCTCTTTGACGGTAGCCGGATTGAAATCTACGGCAAAAACCTGACCCAAGATAAAACGCTTAATCTTAACGGTGGCACAACGTCAGGTCCGGGCGGTAACCGTAAGGTCTTCAACGAGCCGTACCAACGTCGTGAGTTTGGTGTCCGTTTGAGCGCCCAATTCTAGACTTCGGTCACATAAGTTAAATCGGAAGGCCGGTCGAAAGACCGGCCTTCTTTTTTTGTCTCATCCGTATAGATATTTGTGCCGCTATTCCTACATCGGCTGGGAATATAAATTGAACCTGCGCATGGGTCTCGAAGACGATAACTGGAGACTGACCGCGTACGTTAACAACGTACTCGATGATCGGTCACTGGCTGGGTCGTTCCGTTTCCGCGATCTACGGCGCTTCGCCTTCTTTGATCAAACAACGTTCAACTTTACGTTCCCATACGCTCAGTTAGTTAACCTCAACCGTGGCCGGAACTTTGGTGTGAACATCAGCTACAGCTACTAAGCTCAGCGAACATCTCGAACACGAAAGCCTCGGACTTCGGTCCGGGGCTTTTTTTGTATGCGCGTGATAGAAACGCTGGAATTCCTTTGAATAGGGCAGGCGGCCTTCAAACCGATAAGTTGAATAACTGATAAGCTCTTGATTCTTACTCAAAATTAGAAAATTACTGTCGCATGTTCGGTCGATCTAAAGCCAAAAAGCCAAAGCCAATGTCACAAGCCTCCGTGCTTGTGGTGGATGGCCATGCGCGGTCGCGTGAATTGATTTCACGCCTCCTGACTCGACTGCATGTCGGTCGAGGTTTAACCGCGACCTCCGCGGAAGACGCCATGTACAATTTGGAATTGGATCCAAAAATTGCCGATATCATCATCACGGACTCTCGATTGGCCGGGATGAGCGGCCTTAAATTCTTATGTAAGTTGCGTGCTCATGATGACCCCAATATACGACTGAAACCGGTCATAGGCCTGTCGCGAAGCAGCGATATGAAGCTTTATCGTAGCTTGGCTGCATGGGGTATTTCTGGGTTTATTGTTAAGCCCGTTGGAGAGCAAAGATTGCGTGAGGTGTTAGAACAAGCCTTGTCTGGCTACATCGCGCCCGCGCCAAGCTTGCATTTACCCGAATTTGATTAAGGTCCACTGACAGTTCATTCCGCCCTTGGTCCAGGGAGCTTTTGCGTGGAAAAGTCAGAGTTTAGAGGGCGTTTCGATATCCGTCCGCCATGCAACCGAACATTTCTTTACATACTAAAAGTTGTGCTAAACGGCTGTAAAATGCTCTTGTGCCTGCAGATAAGGCAAGTGTTCGTGGATAGTTGGGTTGTAGGTCCGAATGACCGAAGTGGCTGACGGCGTCTCTCCTGAGGCGGCGTCCGAAATAGCAAAATCAAGTATGACCGGAGCGGATGATGAGTCGGGCCGGCGGCGCAACGCTGTCCGGATATGCTTTACCGGTGGGACGTGCGGGCTGCTGGCTTACGCATTCTATCTTGTCCATCACGTTCCGTTTACGGCGCCCCTGATCGCGTGCATGGCACTCACGTCCGTCTATTTTGCGTTACCCTTATTGCTCAAAACTAAATTGTCGCTCAGAGCGTTCGCTCTGATTTGTTTCCTATGGATGGAAGTGGTTCTTTTCGCGACGGCATTCAATTTTGGTGGCTTTGCGTCTCCGGTTTGGCCGTGGTTTGGGGCCGTGCCTGTTTTGACCTACTACTATTTGCGTGGTCGCGACCGGGTCATCGTATTCGCGGCACTTGTGATCGGCATACTTGTCATCGCCCTGTTTGATATATTGGGTCATCAGTTCACATCGACCATCCCTGGGGACCAGTTTCCCATGGTCTATATGGGCTCAACAATCTTCGCGATTATATTTATCGGTGCCGTTACCCGCGTTTTCACGACGCTGTCACGAGAGTCTCATAGAGAACTGAAGGCGGCTAAGGACGATGCATTGGAAAAACAGAAGGATGCGGAATTGGCCAATGCGGCTAAGACTCAATTCCTCGCCAATATGAGCCACGAACTTCGGACGCCGCTCAACGCCATTATCGGATTCACGGATCTTATCCGGACTGAAATGTTAGGCCCGATCGGTAACGCGAAATACACAGAATACAACACGGATATCAACAGCAGTGCGACGCATCTGCTGCACGTGATCGAAGACATCCTCAACTACTCTCGGTTAGAAACCAAAAAAGTAAAAATTTTTGCGTCAGTGATCAATCTCAAAGATCTCGTCGGGGAGGTTATTAAACAAGTTAAATTCCGCCCTGAAATGCAGTGGTTGGGCATCTCCGAGCAGTACGAGGACAACTTGCCGTTCCTGTCCGGCGACGAGCGCTTAATCAAACAAGTACTGATCAATCTCATGGTAAACGCGGTCAAATTTACCGGTGAGGGAGGCAGGATTACGGTTGCCGCAAATACCGACTTCAAAGGTGGTATTAGGATTACGGTGAGAGACACCGGTGTAGGGATTCCGGTCAATGACATTGAGCATGTCACTGAACCCTTCTTTAAGTCGACTCAAGATAGCCTAGTGGCCGCCGACGGAACTGGACTGGGGCTGGCCATTGCTCAGGAATTCATGACGTTGCACGGCGGTCAGTTAAGTATCGAGAGTCATGTCGGTTCTGGAACCGAAGTCACCTGTGCATTTCCGCAGTGGCGGTCATTCAGCCAGGACGACATTCCCGACGCGGCGCATAAGAACGACGTTGCGTAATTCAGCGACGGTTTTATAGAGCGCGACGTATTTTAGACTTTATCCATGACCTCTTGCCACTCGCTCGAGACATCGTTGCGGCCCATTTTGTCTGCGTCTAAGTCGACGATCCGAAGGATGTGGGAGAGATACTCTTGTCGCCAAGCATCCCGTTCTGAGATGACCTCTTTAGACGGCCGGTAAGACTCAATTTCTGATTTGTCGATCAAACCTTTGGCGTCTATCAGCCGCTCTAACGTGTCATTGCGATCGCGTATCACAGAGACCTCACCGGCCAAGGCCATCACCATGGCGAGCAATTTGTCCGAGGTCGGATCATCAAAGAACTGAGGCCGAACGCCTTTGGAGTGCTTTGGCAGTTTGACGTTGGCAGAGTTTGAGTCGTCTGGCATTGCGCTCTCCTATTTCTGGACGCCGTAGAGGTACCAGAAGCCGCCACCACCAAAATCGCCGCCCTGGAAGACATTCGTGCGTTTCGCCTTCGCAGCTTCATAGGCGCTGGGAGCCATCGCTTCAAAGGACTTTGCGGGATCGAACCCGGCTTCTTTGGCGGCGCTCGGTGGGTCGATTTCGTGGGACTTGCTCCAGAACGGTTCGTTGTTGTTGTAGGTATCCCAATCCAAGATGAACGCGTCGAAGTCGTCCATGGCTTTATAAGCAGGGGTTTCTGCGTGTATGACGATTCCACCCGGCGCGAGCAACCGATGACACTCTTTCATGATTTTGCGGAAGGCTGCGCTCGATGTTTCGTGGACGAGAATGTGAGAAACGATAAGATCGAAGGAGCCATCTTCGAAGTTCATATCCTCAGCATTTTGCTGGGATAAGTGAATGGGGACGCCTAAAGATTCACTGCGCGCGTGTGCGTAACGTAGCATCGGTGCCGCGACATCGACGCCGCAGACCTCGGCATCGGGGTAGTGAAGTTTGTACGGCACGGTGGAGTGGGCTGCGGAGCATCCGAGGTCGAGAATCCGCTTAGGGGCAAAGTCCGCGCGCGTCTCTTTGAGGTAAGCAATAATGCTGCCGCCAATGTCGTCGTTCATGGGACCGAGTTGACCCATGGCGTAGATGTAAACCCCTCGATCATAGATTGCACCGGCTGCCACATCATCTTTGACCATTTCCGTATGATAGCCACCTGGCTGACAATGGATATCTACTGCGGTGTGATAGCGAGGGATTTCGAGATCGGGATTGAGCGTTAGGGTTCCGCCCGCGCTTGTCGGCGCTTTGGCTACGGATACTAGTTTATCCAATTGGCGAGCGACGGGGACTTGGCAGGATTTCCACATCATTTCCTGGCTAGTACGCAGCAGAGAGCTCCAGGTCTGATAATGGTTGTTACCATTCATCGCCTTGCGAATTTCGTGCCGGTTTTTCGGCGGGCGACCATGCTCTTTCTCAAAGGCAGGCTTAATCTGCGTATCGTAGACCACCTTTGTGTTGGGGCTGACCTGAGACGCTAGGTGAAGTTTGTAAGATTTTACAAACTCTTGGCGGGAGAATTCATCTACCGTGGTTTCGGGCAAAAGAGCATGTGCAAACTGTTCGTGATCCTGGGGTTGCATAGTGTCGTCCTCCGGTCAGTTCAATGTCTGGCAATAAAATGGAGCTAGGGTTAGTTATCCGCTTTCTTGAAGCTTTCCATGGTGTCGCGATAGCGACCCGGTGGTAATTCAATAGCATCGTCATAGGCGTGAAAAATTTCATTGATGCACTCAATGTTATCTAGGCACTCAATCGTGAAGCGGGCGAGGGCATCGCGTGTCACAACGCCGCGTTTTGACTGGTCCGTTGTTATTGCCGCCTTGCCAGATTCTTTTATGTCTGCCGGAAGTAGAACCAGGTTTCTGATGATTGTGTAAGGCGCGCCGCTTTCCATTAAATGACGTTCACCGTGGTCTTTCGCCGTGATGGTTGGCCCCATAACGTCCCAACGCGCTTTTGGGTAAATCGGTTGACTCAGCCCCGCGCCGACAGAGCCGTGCAAGATCACTTGGCTGACACCTGTTGCCTGCGCCCACTTGGAAATGTAGCGCATGCTGTCGATATAGAAGTCAGGTTGGGTGTCACCGTCACGGGCGAGGGCATCAACAACCACGCGAAAGGGGCCCGCCTTTAATGCAGCCTCGACATCGCTTTCCTTGAGCACGTCACCGGCGACGAAGGATACGCCTAAAGGCTTTAGACCGGAGCGGTCAGAGGTAGGGCGAACAAAGACAGTAACGTCTTCATCGGCCTCTCTGAGATCCATCACAATTTCTACGCCAAGCTTGCCAGTGCCGCCAAAGACCAAAACCCCACTGTTGGCGTGGGCACTGATCGGCAGTGCCGCGATGATTAGGGCCATGAGTGCGGCGATGGGGGAAGGGTGTCTGGTCATTAGTGGTTCCTCAGGTGTAGTGAGCCTATGACCGAAGTCTGCCCTGTGCCGGGACATTGATCAATCGTAACTGGGGCGTTAGTCCGCGGACTGTGCGTGGCACCAATTCTGCCAAATCTGGCGGAAGGCATTCTCCAAATGCCGGGTAAAAGTCGCTGTATCGCAGGCGGGTGAGTTCTCGACCTGAGTCTGAAGGCCGGACCGAAGGGCTGTGAGGTTCGGCAGGTCATGGGCCAGTTCGATCGCCTTGGCGACGTAGTCATCTACATTTTCAGCAATAAGCCCATCCAGCCCAACAGTTTTGAGAACGCTGGCTCCGACCCGTGCTACCCACCGGTCTCCCATAAGGGTTATGGGGGGGACACCCATGCACAGGGTTTCGAAAGTGGTTGTGGTGCCGCCGTAGGGGAACGGGTCTAGGGCAATATCCACTTCTCGATAGGCGGCGAGCATTCCCTTTCGCGAAGAATTCCCTTCCAGCGTCAAACGATCAGCGGTGATGCCGCGCTGCTGGAACCTGGCCAACAGATCAGTCCGTACGCCTTCGTCATTCAGTTGACGGGCCCTTAAATGCAGGATTGATCCGTCCACACCCAAGAGTATGCGAACCCAAGTATCGAGAAGGTCATCGGTCAATTTGGCCAATGTGTTGAAAGAACCGAAAACGATGCGATCAGGGTTAGGGGGAGAGCGCGGCCCGAGACCCGGTTGGAAGCTTTTCATGAAACTGCTGGGAGACATCATGCTGAGGTAGCTGTGCGGCATGCGCAGCGGTGTCTCTGTGTAGTGAGGTTCGTGCTCCGGAGGCAGAACCGTCTCGTCACAGATTATGTAGTCCATGGTATCTAGTCCGGTCGTGCCCGAGTACCCGATCCAGGTGGCTTGTATAGGGGCAACACGATGTTGGAATAGGCTCAACCTCTGCCCTCGAGTCCAGCCCGATAGGTCGATGGCAATATCGATGTCCAGCTGTCGCAGGCTTTCAACAGCATCATCGTTGGATAAGCTGAAAATCGGATGCCATGCATCCACTTTTTGCCGGAGTGCTGCCGTTCGCTTATCCGAGCCTGCGAATGTGGGGACCAGGGTAATATGGAAGGCGGCCCGGTCGTGGGCGTTTAGGACGCCATCAAGGAAGTAAGCAACCGGGTGTTCCCGAAAATCTCCGGACACGTAGGCAACTTTGAGTTTCTTTTCTGCTCGAGCGGTGGCGGAGATTTTATTGGTGTCGATATTGCTGGTGTCGGCCCATATCTGGCGGGTCGTCTTGGCTATTTCAGCTAGGCTGGTTCGCGGATCGCCGTGTAGGGACAAGATTAACTTTCCCAGCAAGGACGCATTGTCGGGTTCTGACTTAATCATTTCTCGTAACAAGTCGACGGCCTGCTCGCCGTGCCCCATAACGCGCAGGGCCGAGGCCTCCAAGCTGGCCGCAGCCAACCAACCAGGACGAAGTGTAAGGCAATGCCTTGCGCGGCTTACCGATTCACTGAGCCTGCCCAATCCATCAAGCGTCAAAGCGTGCTTGTAAACCAGGTCGGGGTTGTGCGGCTCCAGCTCAACAGCTTGCTCGATTGCTTCAAGAGCGTCTGGATAACGTCCGGCATCGAGCAACGTCTGATGGAGAATGGAATAGGGGAGTGGGGACGATCGTACATTCTCGATGACCTGCCGAAGAACTGCCTCGGCCTGCCCGAGATCGCCCTTTCGTCTTAAGGTTTCACCCAACAATAACAGAGCCTCTGGATGGTCAGCGTCGGCGGCAAGAATTTTTCGGAATCCTTGTTCCGCTAAATCTAGTGCTCCCTGGTCGAGGGCATTAGCGGCTTGTTCCAGCGGGGTCATCGGGAGGTTAGACTCATTCGGCATGGCGCGAGCATAGCGTGATGGCTGAAGACTTCGAAGAGTCTATATCAGGCGGAAATCTCGGCAGCTGTCCAGGCGGCGTTGACGGCATCTATTCGGTCGGCAAGATCAATATCTAGCAAAGACGTGATTTCAATTGAACGATCATTATAGGCGTTGCCGTCTGTATTTTTTTCTTGGGCGTCGGACATAAGAGCGTCTCGTTCGTGCAGTAAGACCTCGATGTCTGGTCGGTATAGTCGAACCATCGCCGTCATCCAGACGCTTAATGGCCAAGACGGCTTGGCAATGTCGACGTCAAATTGATCAAGAAGACTGATCGTGTCTGTTGCGTTGAACCATGGGTCCATGGTGACCCACCGGTTTGTCGTGAACAGAGCGATCGGCATGCCATTGGAATTCATCGCAATGGCCAGGAGATGGCACATGGGCGTCTTGAAATCGTCCAGCGCGTTGTCGACCCCGATGTCGGCAGGTTGAATATTTTCCGGTATGCCATCGCGCCGCAAGAAGAGATGAAAGTGGCCGTGTTCGCCTGGTCGCTGCTGTTCAGGGTGGGCGTGGTAGTAAAATTGGGAGTGGGTCTGCCGGTCAATAACATCGCCCTTTGGATAGTGCGACCAAACGGCAAAGGTCTCAAAGTCGTCTACAACTTCGCCGACAATGGAATCGCCGGTTTTGCCAAGCACGCGCATGCATTCGAGCGCTTGTTCACCGGCGATTACCATATCCTCGAGCTGGTCCCGCGGTAGGGTAGAAAGATCCAGCGGGACCAGAGTCATAGTATTGAAGGCCTAAGAATTAGGCCGCGCCGCAGCAGCCGCCACAGCATCCGCCACATCCACCACAGCATCCGCCGCAGCCACCACATCCGCCACAACAACCGCCGCAGCCACCACAGCATCCTGCGCAACAGCCGCCGCAACAACCAGGTTGAGCCATGCTGACGTTGACTTGTTTGGCCTTAGGCAGGTTTGTCTGTTGTTCCAGGCTGCTTAGAGCAGCTCGTGCAGAACCGGGTCCAATTAATCCGCCAGCCATCACGACGCCTGCGCCAAGAACAGCGGGGGCGATCGCTCTACGAATCAGGTGGGATCTTTTTTTCGTCATCAGGGGAATTCCTCTCTGGGTTGACTTACAACCCTCCCGGACCAGGGCCGGTACAGGAGGACCGTTAGACTATGAGGTTTGCGGGAAGACAAGGACAATTTTCCCCTTATGTCACTAGAATGTGATGGGTTGAATTGGCCATACCCCCTGCAACCAAAGTCCACTTATACGCCTGAAATGAGCCCCTTCTGCCAAATCGTTGCGCTTTGGTCCGGGCAACGGTAAACCCACACTCTTTGCCCGCCTGAGGCTATAGATCGCAAAGATTACGCTGATGCTCGAGAAGACATACAACCCCGCTGACGTTGAAGAATCGCTATACAAAGAGTGGGAGACCGCAGGCTCGTTCGCGGCAGATACGGCGTCAAATAAGGCGCCGTATACGATTATGATGCCGCCGCCAAATGTCACGGGCAGCCTTCATATCGGCCATGCCTTGACCTTCACGCTGCAGGACGTGCTCATCCGATACCGCCGCATGAAAGATCGGGATGCCCTATGGCAACCGGGAACGGATCATGCGGGGATTGCGACTCAGATGGTGGTTGAGCGCCAGCTGGCAGAGCAGGGCATTCATCGCCGCGATCTCGGCCGTGAGAAATTCGTCGAAAAGGTGTGGGACTGGAAAGCAGAGTCCGGTGGCACCATCATCCGTCAATTGCGTCGTCTTGGCGCATCACCGGACTGGGAAAAAGAACGATTTACGCTCGACGAAAGTTTGTCCAAGGCCGTCACCAAGGTTTTCGTTCAACTTCATAAGGAGAAGTTGATTTACCGCGACAAGCGGTTGGTGAACTGGGACCCGAAACTTCAAACTGCTATTTCTGACTTGGAAGTGGAGCAACGCGAGACCACCGGTAAAATGTGGTTCTTCAAGTATCCGGTCGAGGGACAAGAGGGCGTATTCATCACGGTTGGAACCACCCGACCTGAAACGATGCTTGGTGACACTGCCGTGGCCGTTCACCCCGATGATGAACGCTATACGGATTTAGTTGGCCAACACTGTGTGCTGCCATTGGTCGGGCGCCGCATCCCGATTATCGCAGATGACTACGCTGATCCTGAAAAAGGCTCGGGCGCGGTGAAGATTACGCCGGCTCATGACTTTAACGATTTTGCCGTCGGCGCGCGCCACGATCTGGAACGCATCAATATTCTCGATGAAAACGCAGCGCTAAATGAAAACGCACCGGAAAAATATCGCGGCATGGATCGCTTTGACGCGCGCAAGGCAATCGTCGCCGAAATTGAGGCTCTAGGTCTGCTCGAAAAGATCGAAGAGAACCCCATGGTCGTGCCCTATGGCGATCGATCGGGTGTTGTCGTTGAGCCGTGGCTAACGGACCAATGGTTCGCCGATGCCCACGCGCTTGCGCAGCCGGCGATTAAGGCCGTTGAAGAGGGGCGCACCAAATTCGTGCCTAAACAATGGGAAAATACCTACTTCGAATGGATGCGCAACATCCAGCCCTGGTGCGTGTCGCGTCAACTGTGGTGGGGACATCGTATCCCGGCGTGGTACGGACCAGACGGTCAGTTCTTCGTTGAGGAAACGGAAGAAGAGGCGAAGGCAGCAGCCAACGCCCATTACGGCAAAGATGTTGATCTCGTCCAAGACCCCGATGTGCTCGATACTTGGTTTTCATCGGGCCTGTGGCCGTTCTCGACATTGGGATGGCCGGACAAAACGCCCGAACTGGACCGTTACTATCCTGGCGACGTTCTTGTCACCGGCTTCGATATCATCTTTTTCTGGGTCGCCCGGATGATGATGATGGGATTGCACTTCATGGGCGAGGTGCCGTTCAAGGAAGTTTATATCCACGCTCTGGTGCGCGACGAGAAGGGCCAGAAGATGTCCAAGTCCAAGGGCAACGTGATGGACCCCCTTGAGCTGTGCGATAAATACGGAACGGACTCTGTCCGCTTCACCTTGGCTGCGATGGCGGCTCAAGGTCGGGACATTAAACTGGCTGAGCAACGCATTGCCGGTTATCGCAATTTCATAACGAAGATATGGAATGCTGCTCGCTTTTGCGAAATGAACGAATGCGTGCCGTCGACGGCCTTTGATCCATCATCGGTCACCACAACACTCAACCGATGGATCGTGTCGAAAGCGGCAGAGGCGGGCAATGCAGTTGCAACGGCCATCGAGGCTTATCGGTTTAATGAGAGCGCAGACGCCCTATATCATTTCACCTGGCACACCTTCTGCGATTGGTTCCTGGAATTTGCCAAGCCCGTATTTCAGGGTGACGACGAAGCCGCCAAAGCCGAGACAAGAGCGACAGCCGCTTGGGCGCTTGATCAAATCTTGATCTTTAGTCAGCCGATTATGCCCTTTGTGACGGAAGAGTTATGGCGTCGTATCGACGACTCTCGTGGCAGTGCACTAATCAACGCTGAATGGCCCGACTATACCGGGCTGTCTGCGCCCGATGCCCAAGAGGAAATGGATTGGGTAGTAGAATTGATTTCTGCGGTGCGATCAGTCCGCGCCGAAATGAATATTCCGCCCAAAACCAAACTCGATATTAGTGTCAAAGACGCGGATGCGTTCGCCAAGGCGCGGTTGGGTTCGAACCGTGCGCTGATCGAAGCTAATGCCGGTCTGTCTTCGATCACAGCCGTTGAAGGAGACATCAGCATCGATGGGGCGGTGCAAGCCGTCGTTGGGTCGATGACTCTGATGCTGCCGCTCGCCGGGGTAATTGATGTGGAGCAAGAGCGCGCACGCTTGCAGAAAGAAATTACCAAGCACGAGGCGGAGATCGCGAAGACCGAGAAAAAGCTCGGCAATCCCGGGTTTGTGGCCAAGGCACCGCCTGAGGTCGTTGAGGAAAACCGCTCAAGGATCGCGGTGGCCGAGGCAGCGAAAACCAAAGTGCTTGAAGCGTTGGCGCGTATTTCGGCTGTTTGAACGGTCGTTCAGTTTGGCGTTCATACTTGCCGAGCGGTAAAGGCAAGGTCAGACTTGGCTCGCCATGACTAAACCCATCGATAAACCTCCAAGCAAGGAAACCCCGGCGGACCTACGCTCTCGTGCGGAGGCGGCGTTGGAGAATGGCGATCTCGTGGCGGCAAAAGAATTGGCGGGTAGATTGTCCGCCCTTCCACTTGGTCCGTGGGACAATACAGTACTCGGTCGCATTGCCCTTGCGGATGGAGATCACCCGGCGGCTCGCACCGCTCTCGAGGCCGCGCTAAAGCAGCTGCCCGACGAAGGATCCATTCTGGTCCATCTCGCGGAAGTTTGCGCTGTCCAGAAACGATGGGGCGAAGCCGTCAAAACAATAACGATCGCGATTGCTCAGCGGGGTTCGATCGCCGAATTGCACGAACGGCGCGCGATATATCTTGCGAACACCGGTGACCAAATTGAGTCAATCGATGCTCTTGAGCGTGCGCTCGGTCTTGAGCCCGATCGGGCGTCTGCCTGGGCACTGTTAGGTGAGCGTTATATTGAGCAAAAGAATTCCCAAGCGGCAAAGAAGGCATTTGAAACAGCAGTCAAATCGGACCCGACAAACCATTCGGGACTTTGGAATTTAGCTTTGCTCGCGGAACAAGAAGGCGATCTCGAAAAGGCGGTTGATATTCTCACCCGTCAGATTGATGCGACGGCAGACAATCGACATGGATTGCATAGACGCGGCCTGATTCGTTTATCACTTGGCGATTTAGATCGTGGATGGGAAGACTACGCGGCTCGACGTAGAAGTCCTGCTTATAGGAGTTGGCAGCATGCGTTGAGTGCTCCGTATTGGATGGGCGAAGACCTCACGGATAAACATCTGGCCATATGGGCTGACCAAGGTATTGGGGAACAGATTTTAACGGCCGGCATGGCGCACCAGGCAGACAGTCGCGCGGGGTCACTTTCGTTAGCCTGTGACCCACGTCTGGTCGCGCTTTTAAGTCGGTCGTTCCCTGACATTGCAGTCGTTTCTCTTGAGAAATTAGGAGAGCAGGGTGAGGCGATCGGGCCGGTTGATACGCAAGCTAGCGTGAGTGAACTGGGTGCGGTGTTGCGACCGACTATGGACTCGTTTCCTCCTGCCGCAGCCTATCTCGTCGCAGACGATAAGCGCGTCACGGGATATCGCGAGGATCTAAGTGACGGTGATGCAGATCGTCCGCTGGTTGGCATCTCTTGGCGTAGTGAGAATGTGATCGCCGGGAAAGAAAAAAGTACGGATCTCGTACGTCATTGGTCGGCAGTGCTGAATGTGCCGTCGGTTCGCTTTGTCTCTCTCCAGTACGGCGATACGGATGCTGAAATCGCCGCGGCTAGGGCTAAAACCGGTGTCGATATCGTCACAGTGCAAGACTTGGATCCAACAAAGGATATTGATGGTTTCGCAGCGCTTGTCGCAGCGATGGATTTCGTCGTCTCGACTTCAAACACAACCGTTCATGTTGCAGGTGGTCTTGCCAAACCGACCTTGGCCATGATTCCCAGAGCTTACGGCCGCCCTTGGTACTGGTTCGATAAGGGCGAGACATCGCCTTGGTACAGCAACCTCACACTATTGCGATCCAAGGGAGATTGGTCCGAAGTCGCAGAAGAAGCGGCCCGTCACCTCGCGAAGTGGCTAAACCCTTAGTGCTACGGGATTTGACCCGATCCCCCATTTGATCTCATTCCACTGGCGAAACCATGATAAGTGGCCTAAAACCGGCAATTATCTGCTTTAAGCCGTTACCACAGGACAATCCCGATGCCAGACGACGCCAAGAAACCTGTCTTTGATAAGACCAAGCTGCCGTCCCGCCATGTGACAGAAGGCCCCCAGCGTGCGCCCCATCGGTCGTATTACTACGCCATGGGTATGACCGATGAAGAGATTCATCGTCCCTTCGTTGGCGTTGCAACCTGCTGGAACGAAGCCGCGCCTTGCAACATCTCCCTCAGTCGCCAAGCGCAATCGGTCAAAAAGGGCGTCATCGAAGGTGGTGGCACACCGCGAGAATTTACGACAATTACGGTGACTGATGGCCTCGCCATGGGACACGCTGGGATGAAGTCATCACTGGTGTCACGAGATGTCATCGCAGATTCCGTCGAATTGACGATGCGCGGCCACAGTTACGATGCCCTGGTTGGCTTGGCTGGCTGCGACAAATCCTTGCCCGGCATGATGATGGTCATGTTGCGTCTCAATGTGCCGTCCGTCTTCATGTATGGCGGCTCGATCCTACCCGGGACGTTCAAGGGTAAAGATGTCACCGTTGTCGACGTGTTTGAGGCGGTCGGCCAGCATTCCGCTGGGAACATGAGCGACGAAGATCTATTCGAGCTGGAATGCGTCGCTTGTCCGTCCGCCGGGTCCTGTGGCGGCCAATTCACGGCCAATACGATGGCCTGTGTGTCTGAGGCCATGGGCCTAGCATTGCCTGGGTCTGCCGGTGCGCCAGCGCCCTATGAATCCCGTGATCACTTCGGTGAAGAGTCGGGCCGGGCGGTTATGAAACTCATTGAATCCGGGCTTCGACCCCGCGATATCGTGACCCGTAAGGCGCTTGAGAATGCTGCCGTTGTGGTTGCGGCCTCTGGTGGATCGACGAATGGTGGCCTCCACTTGCCGGCAATCGCGCACGAGGCAGGGATCAAATTCGATCTCGATGACGTCTGCGAGATCTTCAAAAAGACGCCCTATATTGCCGATCTCAAGCCCGGCGGTCGCTACGTCGCGAAAGATGTCTATGACATCGGAGGGGTCCCGGTGCTGCTTAAAGCGCTCTTAGATGGCGGCTACCTGCATGGCGATTGCATGACCGTGAGCGGCAAGACTTTGGCGGAAAACCTGGCCGACGTGAAGTTTCCAGAGGATCAGGATGTTATTCGGCCGACTTCTAATCCTTTGTCTCCGACTGGCGGCGTCGTTGGCCTCAAGGGCTCTCTCGCTCCTCAAGGTGCGATTGTTAAGGTCGCGGGCATGGAGAACTTGACCTTCCGTGGTCCGGCCCGGTGCTTTGACTGCGAGGAAGATGCGTTTAAGGCCGTTGAGAACCGCACCTACAAAGAAGGCGAGGTCCTGGTCATACGCTATGAAGGCCCCCGTGGCGGGCCAGGGATGCGTGAAATGCTCTCCACCACCGCCGCGCTCTACGGGCAGGGGATGGGCGACAAGGTTGCCCTCGTCACCGATGGGCGCTTTTCAGGTGCTACCAGAGGGTTCTGCGTTGGCCACGTTGGGCCCGAAGCTGCTGTCGGTGGTCCGATCGCGCTGATCGAGGATGGCGATATGATTGCCCTTGATGCGGATGAGGGCACGATTGAGCTAGAGGTCAGCGATGAAGATCTCGCTAAACGACGCTCATCATGGTCCCCGAGGGCCCATGATTATCAATCCGGTGCAATTTGGAAGTATGCCCAGACTGTTGGAGACGCCAAAGACGGTGCCGTGACTCACCCCGGTGGCAAGGCGGAGACACACGTTTACGCCGATATTTAGCCGTCCGGCGTTTCGGAATAGCTAAAACATAGCGTACTATTAAATACTCTCCACATAGTCGATCATGCGCTGCCGTTCTTTGGCGTCGGGCAGGCGTCCTCGGCCTGCGCCTGCATTGTCGACCATATGGTGCGGTTTGTTCGTTGCCGGGATAATGCAGGTCACTGCAGGATGGGAGAGAATGAACTTCAAATAGAATTGGCCCCAGCTTTCGGCGAACTCTGCGGCCCACTCTGGGATTTCCTTGCCTTCCGTTTGCTTGAACAGGCGTCCTCGGCCAAAGGGAACGTTGATCATCGTGGCGATCCCGCGATCTGCGGCGACACGGAGGATGCTGTCCTCGGCGCTGCGTTCTTCAATGTTGTACTGAAACTGAACGAAATCGACCTTTTCGTTCTCCATCACTGGAACCAAGGCATCCTGAGCCCCGGGGCGCCAATGTGTGATGCCAATGTACCGATAACGCCCAGCTTGCCGCCATTCTCGCATTGTTCCGAGTTTCCGGTCCGTATCGACCAGATTGTGGACTTGGATAAGATCAATGCTGTCATTGTGGAGAAGGTCGAAGGAGGCGTTGAGCTCCTCCAGGCCCTCGGTCTCGCCTTCTTTACGGACCTTGGTGGCCAGAAACGCTTGATCACCGACGCCTAAGTCTTTGACTAGATCACCAACAACGCCCTCTGAGCCGCGATAGGACGGCGCTGTGTCGATTATAGAGCCACCCTGATCCAGCAATGTCTGAATCACTGCCTTGCGTTGGTCCATGGCCGCCGTGTCTGATCGGTCAACGATGAAGGAACTGGATGTACCCAGTCCTATGACTGGCAATTGCTCACCGGACGACGGAATGGGGCGAGTCAGCATTGTCGTTGCGGCGCCGGTCGGTTTGATCACGCTCAAGGCGGATGCGGCAGTTGCGCTGACGGAAAGGGCCGTAAAGGAGCGGCGGGTTAGGGGCGTTGTCTTCATAACTAACCTCTGAATTTCAATTAATAACAATAGCTTATATCTACAACCTAAGAAAATAGATCGACTTAACTTTCGTCTAGCACGCACCAGACCGGGGTGTGATCGGAGGCTTTCTCTTTGCCCCTTGGTCCTTTGTCGATGCCGGCGTCCGTGAGGCGGTCGGCGGCCTGCGGGGATAGCAAAAGGTGATCGATGAGCAGCCCGTTATCCTTCTGCCAGGCGCCGCGCTGATAGTCCCAGTAGGAATACTGGTGGGGCGCATGGTTGAAGCTGCGTAGGGCATCCGTCAGTCCCAGGTTCTTGATCGCTTGAAACCGAGCCCGTGATTCTGGCTGAACCAAAGCATCCGTGGCAAAATTGGCGATGTTGTAAACGTCGTCATCCTTAGGAATAACGTTGTAATCCCCGCCAAAAACAATGGTTTCTTCTAACGCCAAGGAGGCTTCGACGTGCGTATGCAGCCGATCCATCCAGCCCAGTTTATAGGGGAATTTTTCGGTATCGATGGGATTGCCGTTTGGCAGGTAGATCGAAGCGACCCGGACCGAACCAAAGACTGTGCCTTCCATGTACCGTGCCTGGACATCCTCATCGTTGCCCGGAAGACCGCGGGAGACATCCTCGATCTGGGATTTCGCCAGAATTGCGACGCCGTTGTAGGTTTTTTGGCCGTGGGTCTCGACCGTATAGCCGAGATCCTCGATTTCCATCCGAGGAAAGCCCTCATCAACGGTCTTGATCTCCTGGAGGAGGACCACGTCCGGTGCAAATTCCTTGAGCCAGGCCAGGACAACGGGCAGCCGGGCTTTGACGGAGTTTACGTTCCAGGTGGCGATCTTAATCATAGGGCTTCAGTGGCTTTCGATTAGTTCAGGTTTCGTCATAGCGGATACGTCCGCTGCGTGGAAGCTAGCCAACGTTGTAAATCTGCAACGCAGCAAAAGAAACTATAGATAAGGCCGCGCATTCGTGGGGTTGTCTGTATCATTTGCACACTTTTCCGTGAACACTGCGCGATCAATCTTGGGGAGAGATAGGAATGCGTTTTAATTCAGGCAAATCTTTGCTTCTAGGCACCGCGGCTTTTCTGGCTCTTAGCCCAGCGCCCAGCGTTGTTTCAACCGCGGCAGCACAACAGATTACGCTAGAAGAAATCGTTGTTACTGCGCGTCAACGCTCTGAAAGCTTGCAGGAAATTCCGCTGGCGATCACGGCTTTCTCAGCCGATGACATCGATGCCGCGGGCTTCCAGGACTTTGGTGACCTGGCTCAACAAACCGCTGGTTTGTCATTCGAAACGCGTATGGCGGGTGTTCGCGCTGGTCGTATTGACTCCCTGATCCGGATTCGTGGGGTTACGGGTGCCGGTGGTACCTTTGACCACGTTGCCCCGACATCGCTGTTCGTTGACGGCATTTTTATGCTGGGCAACGCGAACGTCATCGGCCTCGGTGATTTAGAGCGCGTTGAGGTGATCAAAGGCCCGCAGTCAGCCTTCTTCGGCCGCAACACTTTTGCTGGCGCGATCAACTACATCACTAAAAACCCAAGCCTTGAAGAACATGAAAACCGGGTCACCGCAACGGCGGGCACGTACGACAATTTTGACGTCAATGCCTCGTTCAGTGGTCCGCTGGTTGACGGCAAATTGGGTTATACCGTTAGCGCCCGCCTTTACAACAAAGGCGGCGAGTATACTGCAACAGATGGCGGTGTACTCGGCGATGAGTCGTCAAGGACAATCTCAGCTGTGCTCTATGGTGAGCCAACTGAATCATCGTCGTTCAAGCTGCGCGTCATGTACCAAAAAGATAACGACGGTCCGGCTGTAGCGCCGTTCTTCGGTACTGCTGCGTTGGAAGCGGCTAACACTTGCGCAGGCAAGTCTTTTGATCGCCTTGGCCCTGATGGCAGCCCGATTACGATTACCCCGGCCCAAAACGGCCTGGCGCCGTACTTCTGCGGTGAAGTTCCCGAATTTGGTAGCCCGGGCCTAAGTTTCTCAAGCGAAACGTCACTCTTCCCGCAATCTTTCGCGCAAGAAGGTCGTGTCGGTTTTATTGCCAGCCCGTTTCAATTGTTATTCGGGCCACAGCCTAACCTCATTCAGACTGGCCTGTTGGATATTAACTTTATCGACAAAGTGCCGACCCTGGATGGCTTCGGCATGGAGCGCTACCAGAAGCGTGTAGGGTTCAATGGCGATGTTGAACTCCCTGGTGACCATCTCTTAACGGTCATTGGCGGTTGGAATCAGTCCGGCGTCAACTTCCTCCGCGATTACGACCGGTTGGATGCTTCTGGCTGGTATTCGGTCGATCCGAAGTATGGTGAAGATTATAGCTTTGAAGCGCGGATCAATTCATCGGACGATCAACGTTTCCGTTATATCGCTGGCGTGACTTACTATGACCAAACCTTCATCACCAGTGGGGCCGGTGGCCTACTCGCCGCTAACTGTACTGCGTCGTTGCTTGCTGGCGGTTGTGCCACAAGTGGTCCTGGTGTGTTCACGCTGCCTGCGACCAGTGGTAACGAAGCCCAAGTCTGGGCTGTTTACGGGTCATTATCCTATGACATCACAGATGAACTCACACTCGACGTTGAAGCTCGCTATTCGGAAGATAAGCGGACAGTCACAGCGTCTGGCTTCCTGTTGGAAGAAACCTATAAGGAAATCACACCACGCGTGATTTTGAGTTATCAACCTTCGGATGACACCAACCTGTATGCCCAGTTCTCCAAGGGTATTCTTCCAGGTGTTACCAATGGGCTGGTGGCCACATGTAGTCCCGACGAGTTCCTGGTCCCGTATATTTCTCAAATTACAGGACTAGCCTCTACGGCGTCTGAGTGTGCCCAGTTTGCGTCACAAACGCCTGGTGGTGAGCTTCTTAGCTCGACGCCAACCCAAACACTGACCTCCTACGAGTTGGGTTGGAAGCAAGTTCTCATGGAAGGCCGTGCCCGCTTCAGTGCATCGGCTTATTACTACGAATGGGCCAACGTGCCATTCGGTCTAACAGTGAGCTTCTTCCGGGATGATGAAGATCCAGCACTGCGCGATGGTATTCCTAACTCGTTTGCCAACTCGCTGGGTATTCAAGTCTCTGGTAGCCAAGAGCTCTACGGCCTTGAAGTAGAAACTGGCTATGCCATCTCTGAGAACTGGGATATGCAGTTCAACTTTAGTTGGCAGCAAAACAAATGGACGGACTTCGCAAGCCGTTCGACCATTCAGTCGACGGGCCTTGAAAACCTGACCGACCTTGAAGCCACTCGTTATCCGGAATGGCAGGGTAATCTGTCCACGACCTATCAGAATCAACTCAACGCAACTTGGGATTGGTTCGCTCGCGCTGACTTCATTTACTCAGGCGAGTACTGGGCCGACAACGCGAACCTGATCCGTGGTCCGGATTACTTCCTCACTCACGTGAGAGCCGGTGTTACCAAAGAAGACTTCCGTGTCGAATTCTACGTTCGTAACTTGTTCGATACGAAGGCTTGGCTTGGTGCATCTCGGGCCATCGACTTTGTCTATGATGCGGGGAACTTCAACTTCACCCGCTTCCAAGGCATTGCTGTGAACCCACAGCAAAAGCGTCAGTTCGGTTTACGGACAACGATCGACTTCTAAGATCCCGTCATAGGGGAGGGGATCCCGCGGGCCCGATGCTTTACAGCGTCGGGCCCGTTGCTTTTTGGGTCGCTGGTTGTAGATCGCTAGGCGTCGCCAAACGCACCGGTTACCATGACGCCCATGCGCATTGTTCTATTTGTCCTCTGCATTGTTTTCTGGAGTGCCCCGGTCTGGGCACAGAGCAACTTGTGCGCTCCCTATACCACCCCGGTGCGTCTCAAGTTTGAGACCCGACTGGTCCAGCCGACATATAACACCGACATCTCCATTCAAGACGTGCGCCAGCTGTATACGGTACGCGGCCAGCGGATCAGTCGCGCCCACACCAATGCCATTGGCCTAACCTACGCTGAGGTCTCTCTCGGGCTTTCTGCGTCAACTCGGTCCATTCCGCGGCAGCGGAGCGGGTATTGTGTCTATCTCGAAGAAGTTCAGGCGGACTTCGGGTTTGATCGTGTTGATGTTTACGTCGGGCGTGAGTATCGCCGTGGAACCTGTGAATACCGGACGATCCTGGATCACGAGAATGAGCACGTTGCGATCAACAATTCGGTTGTCCGGGGGTATGGCCCCCGCTTG
Source organism: Rhodospirillaceae bacterium (assembly GCA_018666155.1). Classification (GTDB taxonomy): domain Bacteria; phylum Pseudomonadota; class Alphaproteobacteria; order Rhodospirillales; family Rhodospirillaceae; genus WLXB01. Next base: position 24,396 of record JABJAH010000059.1, read on the forward strand.
CGTCAGTCGTTGGAGCGCGAACTTCGGAGGTTGGAGCCACTGTTTACGACAACGGTCCGGACCGGTGCGCGGCAGATTGTTGAAAACTTGCGTCAGCGCATCCAACCGATGATGGATGCCTTTCAGCGGGAACAGCGACGGCGCAATGCGGCCATCGATACCAACGCGAATTACGGTGCGCTACAGGAATTGTGCTTGGATTGGGCTCTCTACCGCTAGTCGGCTAGAGGGAGAATGATGTTCCGCAGCCGCAGGTGGAGCTGGCATTTGGGTTGTTGATCCGAAAGGACGAGGCCATCATATCGTCGACATAGTCGATTTCTGATCCGCCGAGCAGGTCCAGCGACATATCGTCGATCACCAGCTTTACTCCGTGAAACTCAAACACCTTATCGTCGTCTGTGGTTTCAGCGTCCAAGCTGAAGCCATAGGAAAAGCCCGAACAGCCACCGCCGGACACGCTGAGCCGCAGCATTAGGCTGGCATCACCTTCTTCGGTGATGAGGCTAGTGACCTTTACCGCGGCCCGTTCAGTCAGGCCGACGGCAGGAGGTGGGCTCATGTTATTCATCGTCGATCCAGGCTTATCTGACCGGTTGATCCGAAGTAGACGTAATCTAAGTCTCTTAGCGTCAATCTTCAAGGAACCCGGCAGATTGCTTGATAAAGCGCCCTCCGGTAGGTTCCGGCCATGACCGCTTCTCTTTCCGCCATGCAGGGCTGTTTGGCCCCGATTGCTGCCGATCCGGCCCGGTCGCGAGGGCGATTGCATCCGGAGCCTGAGGCGGAAACCCGGTCCGCTTTTCAGCGGGACCGAGACCGTATTATTCATTCCAGTGCCTTTCGGCGCCTCAAGTACAAGACTCAGGTGTTCGTCTATCACGAGGGTGACAACTACAGAACACGGCTTTCCCACAGCCTCGAGGTGGCCCAGATCGCCCGGTCCGTGAGCCGGTTTATGGGGCTCAATGAGGACTTGGCCGAGACGGTAGGCCTGGCCCATGATCTTGGTCACACCTGCTTCGGACATGCCGGGGAAGACGCGCTGCAAGAGTGTATGGCGCCCTATAACGGTTTTGATCATAACGCCCAGGCCTTGCGTATTCTAACCAAGCTGGAGCATCGCTATCCCGGTTTTGATGGCCTCAATCTCACATGGGAAACCCTTGAGGGCTTGGTCAAACATAACGGGCCGTTGCAGGGGCCGAGCGTTGTTGAGGCCATTCCGCTCGCGGTCGTGGAATATGTAGCGGATCACGATCTGGAGCTTGATAAGCATGCGTCTGCAGAGGCCCAGGTGGCGGCAGTGGCAGATGACATCGCTTACAACGCCCATGATATCGACGACGGGCTCAACGCCCGTTTGTTCTCGCTCGATGACCTCAAAGGCCTGCCGTTGGTTGGCCCAATCGTGATGGATGTTGAGCGTGATTTTCCAGACCTGGATGAATCACGCCGGGTTCATGAAATCGTCCGCCGGCTCATCGGCGTGATGGTGAATGATGTGTTTTTTGAGTCAGGGCGGCGGATGGCGGCTCTGGCACCGGCGAGTTTGGCAGATGTCCATGGCCTTGATACCGCGCTGGTCGACTTCTCAAGTGATATGGCCGAGAACGATAAAGCCTTGAAGGGATTTCTTTTTCCCAATATGTACCGGCACGACCGCGTAACCTGCATGACCGAGCAAGCCCATCAGGTTGTTCACGATCTTTTCGCCTTGCTCCACCGCGAGCCGGAGCAATTGCCAAGCGGCTGGCATGGACAGATCGATGGACCTGGGGGCATGAAAACGGCGCGGCGCGTGGCTGACTATATCGGGGGTATGACCGACCGGTTTGCCCTTGCGGAACACACTCGATTATTTGGACCCGGCTTGTTGCCATGAACGTATTTACCCTCGTTAGAAATCAGGTCGTTGAGGCGATCGAAGCCGAAGTCGCCGCGGGTGGATTGCCTGCCGACCTCAAGCTCGACGCTATAACGGCGGAGCCGCCGCGCGATGCATCGCATGGTGATATCTCGACCAACGCGGCGATGGTGCTGGCTAAGCCTGCGCAGATGAAGCCGCGCGATGTCGCGGAGAAAATCGTGGCGCGGCTCGCAGATGCGGACGGCATTGTGTCTGCGGACATCGCCGGTCCTGGATTTATCAACCTTCGGCTTGAGCCATCTGTTTGGCAGGGCGTGGTGTCGGATGTTCTCAAAGCCGGCGTCGCCTATGGCGACAGCGACCTCGGCCAAGATGTGCCGGTCAATGTGGAATATGTTTCTGCCAATCCGACCGGGCCGCTTCATGTTGGCCATGCGCGGGGTGCCGTGTTTGGTGATGCGTTGGCAGCACTGCTGGCCAAGGCGGGATACGCGGTTACTAAAGAATTTTACGTCAACGATGCCGGTGCGCAGGTCGACTCTCTGGCGCGCGCTTTGCATTTTCGATACTTGGAAGCGTTGGGCAAGAAGAGCGCTGCCGACTTCACCGCCGCCGCTGCAGCGGGCGAAGTCGAATATGCTGGCGACTATTTGAAGGATGCGGCTTCTGCATTGTCGAAACGGGATGGCGAGAAGTGGGTCGATGCGCCGATTGAAGACTGGCTGGTCCCGCTCAGGCAATTCGCTATCGATTCAATGATGGATATGATCCGCGACGATTTAGCGTCGCTTGGAATCTCACAGGACCGTTTTACCTCTGAACGGGCCTTGGTCGACGCGGGCCAGGTTGATCGGGCGATTGCTGATTTAGAAAAACAGGGGCTTGTGTACACCGGTGTCCTTGAGCCACCGAAAGGCAAAAAGCCTGACGATTGGGAGCCGCGTCCGCAAATGCTGTTTAAAGCCACCGAATTTGGTGACGATATTGATCGGCCGTTTCAAAAATCCGATGGGTCTTGGACCTACTTTGCGTCCGACGTCGCCTATCACCGCGACAAGTTTGATCGCGGGTTCGCCGAAATGATTGACGTTTGGGGTGCCGATCACGGTGGTTATGTGAAGCGGATGCAGGCTGGTGTGAAAGCCTTGTCGGCGAACAAGGGATCGCTCGACGTCAAGATTTGTCAGTTGGTTAAACTGTTCGACAACGGTAAGCCGGTCGCGATGTCCAAGCGCGCCGGAACGTTTGTGACTCTGCGTGACCTTATTGACGCAGTGGGCAAAGACGTCGTGCGCTTCATCATGCTGACTCGCAAGAACGACGCACCGCTTGATTTTGACTTTGCCAAGGTGACCGAGAAGTCGCGGGACAACCCTGTGTTCTATGTCCAATACGCTCACGCGCGGATTTATTCCGTATTCCGACACGCTGCCGACGTGCTTCCTGGACAGGATTTGTCGGAGGCGTCTTTGGCTAAGGCGGACTTATCGTTGTGCTCGGATGCTTATGAATTGGCTGTGATGCGAACCGTGGCGTCGTGGCCGCGGATAATCGATGCGGCAGCGTTGGCCCATGAACCGCATCGCATTGCCTTCTATCTGTACGACCTGGCAGCCCAGCTTCATGCCCTGTGGAACCGGGGTAACGAAGATGCGGAAATGAGGTTCCTGTTGCCTGACCAACCCGATCGGTCGATGGCGCGTCTCGCGCTTGTCCGGTCGGTTGCGGTGGTGATAGCGTCAGGTTTGGATGTGTTCGGCGTTGAGCCAGTAAAGGAGATGCGATGACGTCCCATCGGGAGCATTTCTTGCGGCAACCGTTACGCCAGAGTGACGGAAAAGATGATGGCAGTGGATCGTTCACCGATCCTGTCTTCGATGATGACTATTATGGCCGGGATCAAGCTGGTGGCCGGGGTCGAACCATCGGACTGATCGTCGGTGTCGTCGCAGGGGCCGTCATTGCTGGTTTCGCCGCATGGACTGTTTTTGGTCCGGGCAGCGATTCAGACGGTGGTCGAGCGCCTCTTATCGTTGCTGAGCCGGAACCCTACAAGGTGCGGCCCAAAGACCCCGGTGGGTTACAGGTCGAAAACCAGGACAAGTTGGTTTACGAGCGCGTTGGAGGAGCGTCCTCTACGCCCGGCGCGGAAAACATTCTTCCGCCGCCTGAGGCACCCAAGGCACCGGAGCCAGCACCGGTGGTCGTTACACCACCGCCAATGCCAGTGGTCGTGGTCGAGCCGCCAGCAAAGCCGGACCCAGTTGTTGAGGCTGTTCGTGAAGTCGTGCCAGCGCCTGTCGCTGTTAAAGCTCCAGAGCCCGAACCAGCACCAGTTGCTGCGCCCGCAGTACCAAAAGAACCGATAAAAACTTTGGAAAGTATGGTTGCTGCGCTCTCTGGAGATTATCTGATTCAGATCGCCGCATTGCGCTCTGAGGAAGCCGCTGAGGGTGAGTGGGAGCGAGTGAGCACGCGCTATTCTAATTTGCTTGGCGCCTACAGCCAGAAGATCGTCAGAGCGGACCTCGGCGAACGCGGTATTTTCTATCGCCTCCGGGCCGGTCCTTTGAAAGATCGCAGCTCTGCCGAAAAATTGTGTGAGTCTTTGGCCGCAGAAAACGTGGGGTGCTTGGTTGTCCGCAACGAATAGCGCCTTAAACCGGCCAAGCGCGGCAATCTATGGCTGTTCCGGACTAACACTGACGGATGCCGAGCAGGCATTCTTTAAGACGTCTGATCCTCTCGGTTTCATACTGTTTGCCAGAAATGTGGATACGCCAGAGCAGGTCCGCGCTCTCACATCAGATCTCCGCACCTGTGTTGGACGAAATGCGCCGGTTTTAATCGATCAAGAGGGCGGTCGGGTCCAGCGTCTGCGGCCTCCCCACTGGAGATCGGCACCTCCGCTGCGCCAATTTGGCGATCTCTTTGCCCGTGACCCAGACCGGGCGCTAAAGGCCGTTCGTATCAACATGCAAGCCATTGGCGTCGAATTGGCTGATCTCGGGATCGACGTGGATTGTGCTCCATGCTTGGACGTCCCAGTGCCCGGTGCACACGATGTGATTGGCAACCGGGCCTTATCTGAAGACCCAAAGGTTGTTGCCGCATTAGCGGCGGCCGCGTGCGACGGCCTGATCGATGCCGGCGTAGTGCCGGTGATCAAGCATCTTCCCGGCCATGGGCGGGCAGGTGTCGACAGCCACAAAGAGTTGCCTGTTGTTGATGCGGATGACGATGCCCTTTCCAGCAGCGATCTTGCGCCGTTCCAGGCCGTCGCCGAAATGCCTGTGGCGGCCATGACGGCGCATGTGGTCTATGACGCGTTTGATGCCGAACAGACGGCCACTCTCTCGAAGACTGTTATTAGCGACGTCATTCGAAAGCGCATTGGTTTTGGTGGTCTTTTAATGAGCGATGATCTCGGGATGAAGGCCCTAAAAGGATCTTTCGAAGACCTGGCAACGGGCTGCCTCGAGGCTGGTTGTGACATCGCGCTGCATTGCAGCGGTGTGTTGCCCGAAATGGAGCAGATTGCGGCTGGTTCGACAGCATTATCCGATCATGCATATCAAGCTACGAAGGTGTTGGACGAGTATCGTGGGTTAGCGCGGATCGAGATAGATCGGACAGCGGTCTCTTTTGAGGTGGCATCTCTCCTCGAAGTTGCGGCATAACCTGCCACGCTATGCTCTACACCGCTTCAACATGGGTTATCCCTGCGCTTCTGGCCATCACGCTTCATGAGGCAGCGCATGGCTATGCGGCGATGTATTTTGGCGACCCAACGGCTAAAGAACAGGGCCGGGTGTCACTTAATCCGTTCAGGCATGTTGATCTGGTTGGTACGTTCATTCTGCCCGCTGTGCTCATTTTCTCGCGCGCACCGTTCGTTTTTGGCTGGGCCAAACCGGTTCCAGTCGACTTTGGACGCCTGCGCAATCCCAAGCGGGATATGGTGTGGGTCGCAGCCGCCGGTCCAGCGGTCAATCTGTTCCTGGCTCTGTTGTCTGCTAGGCTGATCTATGTCGTTCCAGCGCTCTCAGGTGATACCGCCGAATGGGCATTCGCGACATTGAGAAACAGCTTATTTCTCAATGTGATACTGTTTGTTTTTAATCTTATTCCTTTGCCACCATTAGACGGCGGGCGGATCGCTGTTGGGCTCCTTCCAATGGCCGCCGCACGACGCTTGGCGCGGCTTGAAAAATACGGCATGGTCCTGATTATCGGTATCCTCATTGGCTTGCCCTGGTTGGGCTCCCTGATTGATATACCGATCCGGCCCTTCGCTTGGGTGATCTTGCCTGTTGTCGATGCCGTGATCACTGCAATCGCCTATCTGGCCGGATTGATCTAAGGGAGATCGCCCAAATCATGGACGAACGTCCACCATTTCAAGAAGACGAACCTGAACAACGGCCAGAGGCCGGGGTTGTTTCGTCTGATCTCGTTCTAAACCTTGGAGGCTTTGAAGGGCCTATCGACGTTCTGCTGACGCTCGCGCGCGATCAGAAGGTCGATCTCATTCACATCTCTATTCTCGATTTGGCAGAGCAATATCTGGTCTTTGTTGAAGCAGCACGCTCGCAATTTCTCGAACTGGCCGCAGATTATCTCGTCATGGCGGCCTGGCTGGCCTACCTGAAATCGAAATTACTGCTACCGCGGGAAGACGAAGAGGAGCCGTCTGCGACAGAAATGGCCGATGCCCTTCGCTGGCAACTCATTCGTCTGCAATCGATGCAGGACGCCGGTAAAAAGCTGATGGAATTGCCGCGCAAGGGACTGGCATTTTTTACACGCGGTGATCCTGAAGGGCTGCCGGTTTCATACACGTCGGTCTACGATATTTCGCTCTACGACTTGCTTCGCGGCTACGCGCGCTGCCGGCAAGAAGGGGCTCCAACAGCCCTTGAAATCGAGCCCATCGACCTGTACTCCATCGACGACGCAATCGAGCGTCTGCGGGATATTCTCCCCAATGTCCCAGACTGGACCACCATGATGTCTTTCCTGCCGCAGGGACAATTATCACCCTTCAAGCGCCGGTCAGCCATCAGTACGACCTTGTTGGCTGTTCTTGAATTGGTTCGGCAGGGTAAGGCGGATATCCGGCAGGACGGCGAGGCGTTTTCCCCAATTTACCTAAAGCCGGCCAACCGGCCTGAGTCCTTGGAGTCTTCATGACCGTTTCCGATGCTGCGAGTGAGTCCAGCGTAGTAGAACTTGTTGCAGACAGTGACGAACCCGATGTGACCATCGTGGAAGAAGATTTGCGTCTTGTCGAAGCCTTGCTTTTCGCGTCCGCGAGTGCGGTGACCGAGAAAATGATGGCAGAGCGTCTGGGTGAGGGCGTTGACGTCCCCAGTTTGCTGGGCAGACTCAAGGAATTGTACAAAGGCCGTGGTGTCGAATTGACACGGGCAGGAAACCGCTGGTTTTTCCGCACGGCGCCAGATCTGGGCGATCGTCTTAAGCTGGAAAAGATGGTTCCGCGTAAGCTCTCCCGAGCGGGTACAGAAACGCTGGCCATCATTGCCTACCATCAGCCTGTAACGCGGGCAGAAATTGAAGAAATCCGCGGCGTTGTGATTAGCCGGGGCACGATCGACATTTTGCTCGAAGAAGGATGGATCAAACCCAGAGGACGGCGCCATACGCCTGGCCGTCCGATGACCTGGGGAACCTCAGACGCCTTTCTCGATCATTTCGGCTTGGAATCACTCAATGACCTGCCAGGTATTGAAGAACTGAAGGCTGCCGGCTTGCTCGACAGCCGCCAAGGTCTAGCCGCCTACAACGCCCGCGCTGAGCAAGGAGAGACGCTGCTGTTTGATACGGATGAGTCAGACGAAGCGCTTGAACCGCTTGAGGATGGCGAGGCGATTACGCCAGAGGATGTTGTCGATGAGGCATCCTCAGAGGACACAGATGCAGCGGAAGACGAGGCACAACCGGCGGAAGAGTCTGACGGCGAAGACGGTTCTGACAACGATGAAGCCGAGGATGAGGTTTAAATAAACTCGTCCTCACAACGGTTTTTGCGCCCGCTTTCGCTTGCGATGGACCGTTTTGGGCCCTAAGTACTGGCTCTAGGAAAGGCTTTGCCTTAGGCGCCATTGCGGGAAATACCAATTTCTGCGATGATTAGCCGATAAATTGCGCGAAAAAGCATGGAGAATCAAAGACATGGGATCGCTGAGTATCTGGCACTGGGTTGTTGTCCTGGTCGTAGTTCTACTGTTGTTCGGCAAAGGTAAAATTCCTGCGCTGATGGGTGACGTGGCCAAAGGCATCAAAGCGTTCAAAACTGGCATGAAGGATGAGGAATCCGAAACGTCAGAGGCTGGCAATGTTATTGAAGACGAAGCGGCCGATAGTACCACCATGGCCAAGGAAAAAGACGAAGCGTCATCGCGCGCCTAATTCTTCGTCTTTATTGAGCGTGAGGTAGAACCCCGTGTTCGGAATGGGCTGGTGGGAGCTTTCTATTGTTGGGATAACGATGATCCTTGTGCTCGGGCCCAAGGAGCTTCCGCATGCCATGCGCACAGTTGCGCGCTTTATGCGCAAAGCGCGCCGTCTCGCAGGAGAATTCCAGGGTCATATGGACGAGATCGTTCGTGAAGCTGATTTGGATGATGTCCGTAAGACCGTGAAGTCGATACAAAACAAGGACGTCGGTTCGATGATTGGGGAAGCCGTCGATCCCACAGGTGAACTGACCAGAGACATCGATTCAACGCTCGCTGATGCGCGCCAAGAGGTTCAAGGCATCAAGTCTGCCGCTGGGCCCAGCCCGATGGCGTCAGCACCGAGCACACCGCCAATAATTGCGCCTAAGCCTGAAATGCCAGCGCCAAAAGCTGAGATGGTTAAAGCTGAATCACCCAAGCCACAGGTAGAGCCGGTCAAACCAAAGGCTGAGCCGCCTAAACCCAAGGCAGAGCCAGCACAAGAAACACCAGCTGTCGCTGGCAACGCGTAAGACCGATGGCAGAGGATCCAGACTCCCATACGATGCCGCTGCTCGATCATTTGATGGAGCTGCGAACGCGTTTGATGTGGACCATCCTCGCGTTTCTAAGCGCCTTCTTCGCCTGCTTTTATGTTGCTCAACCAATTTATGGTTTCTTGGTGACGCCCCTGGCCAACATCATGTTGGAAGTCGGCGGCACAAATCGCATGATTTACACCGCCCTTACCGAAGCCTTTTTCACGCAAATTAAAGTGGGCTTCTTTGCGGCGTTATTCATTAGCTTCCCGATCATTGCTAGCCAGCTGTGGATGTTTATCGCGCCGGGTCTGTACAAGCATGAGAAGGGCGCATTTGCACCGTTCCTGGTGGCGAGCCCGGTCTTGTTTATCGCTGGTGCCTCGTTCGTTTATTACTTCATCATGCCGATGGCATGGAGGTTCCTCCTTGGCTTTCAAACGGGCGTTGGCGAGGGCGTGCTTCCCATCGAGCTAGAAGCAAGGGTCGGCGAATACCTTGGCTTGGTGATGAAGCTGATCATGGCCTTTGGGATCAGTTTTCAGCTCCCGGTACTGCTCGTCCTCTTGGCACGTGTAGGGATCGTCTCTGCCGACGGTCTGGCCGAGCGACGGAAGTACGCCATTGTTGGGGTATTTGTGTTCGCGGCCATCGTCACGCCACCCGATGTGATTAGCCAGATCGGCTTAGCGATCCCGATGATGATTCTGTATGAAATCAGCATCTACGCCTGCCGGATCATAGAGCGTAAGCGGGAAGAGGCCTGGGCGGCGGACGCTGAGGACGATGGTTTTGAAGACACCGATTTCAATGAGAGCTGACGGGCCGAGCCGGTGAACCCGGTGGACGCTCAGGCTGTCCTTCCGTATAAACCGCAACGAAGTTGATTTCCCTCGAGCGGCGCTTTTTTCGATGCATGACCTCAAACGGATTAGAGAGAACCCCGAAGCGTTCGACGCCGGGCTTGGGCGCCGCGGGCTCGATGGGCAATCTGCCGCCGTGCTTGAGCTTGATGCTCGCAATCGGGGTGCGCTGACCAAGCTGCAAACCTTGCAGGCTGAGCGCAACGAAACCTCCAAGAAGATCGGCCAGGTCAAGAAAGAGGGCGGCGATGCTGCTGACCTGATGGCTTCAGTCGCTGCCATGAAGGATGAAATGGCGACGCTCGAAGATGAGCAGAGGGCGGTCTCTGAGCAGATTAAAACGGTCTTACTTGGGTTGCCCAACGCGCCACATGCTGATGTGCCAGAGGGTTTGTCTGAAGACGATAACGTTGAGTTGCGCCGAGTTGGGGAGCCTCAGCAGCGTAATTACGAGATTAAGGACCACATCGCGCTTGGCGAAAGTCTCGGCGGTATGAAGTTTGAGGCGGCGGCAAAAATGTCAGGCGCGCGGTTTACGGTGTTGACCGGTCCACTGGCGCGCCTCGAACGGGCGCTCGCTCAGTTCATGTTGGATACCCACACGCAGGAGAACGGGTATACAGAGGTCAATCCGCCAGTACTGGTCAAAGACAATGCCCTGTTGGGCACGGGGCAATTGCCCAAGTTCGCTGACGACCTATACAAGACACAAGACGATCTGTGGTTGATCCCGACCGCTGAAGTTTCTCTGACCAATTTGGTAGCGGATAGCATTCTCAGCGCGTCCGATCTTCCGCTGCGATTTACCGCGTTCACACCGTGCTTCCGGCGGGAAGCCGGCGCTGCTGGCAAAGATACCCGCGGCATGATCCGCCAGCATCAGTTTGAGAAAGTTGAGATGGTCTCGATCGTCGCACCGGATCAATCAGCTGAAGAACTCGACCGTATGACTGCTTGCGCCGAAGGCATTCTCCAAAAATTGGAGTTGCCATATCGCGTTATGGCCTTGTCGGCCGGAGATATGGGGTTCGGCGCGCATCGCACCTACGATCTTGAAGTGTGGTTACCCGGCCAGGATTTGTATCGGGAGATTTCAAGCTGTTCCAACTGCCAAGACTTCCAGGCGCTCCGCATGGGGGCCCGGTACAAACCCGAAGAAGGGGCTAAGGGAACGACCCCCGTACACACTCTGAATGGCTCAGGGCTGGCTGTTGGGCGCACGCTCGTCGCCGTATTGGAGAACTACCAGCAAGCGGACGGTAGTGTCGTGGTGCCTCAAGCGCTTAAGCCGTACATGGGCGGGATTGAAACACTCTCTCCCGCTGCGAATTAATCTCCGCGATGTTCAAACCTGTCGACGATTTGTCCGGGTGTCGCATTCTTATTTCCAACGACGACGGCATCAACGCACCCGGCTTGGAGGTGCTCGAGAAAATCGCGCGGACCCTCAGTGATGATGTATGGGTGGTCGCGCCGGCGCACGAACAAAGCGGAGCAGGGCATTCCCTCACGTTGCACCAACCCTTGCGGCCTACACAGCTGGGCGAAAAGCGCTTCATGGTCGATGGCACGCCCACGGATTGCGTGCTTGTCGCCGGTCAACACCTGATGGCAGACCGAGGCCCTGATTTGGTTCTATCCGGCATCAATATGGGCGCTAACTTAGGCGAGGACGTGCACTACTCAGGAACCGTAGCAGCGGCCCTGGAAGCGACCCTGCAAGATATCCCTGCCATCGCCTTCAGCCAGTTGATGAGCGGTAGCCCACGTTGGGATACCGCCGAGCACTATGCGGCTGATCTAGTACGTTCAGTTTGCAAGTTAGGGTGGGGCCGTAACACACTGATTAATATTAATTTTCCAGATCTCCCCGTGTCTGAGGTTAAGGGCGTGAAGTTGGCGCGTCAGGGCAAACATAAACTGGGTGATGATCTCGTTGTCCGCGAAGATCCCCGGGGCAAACCGTATATTTGGATTGGTGCCCCTCGTGTTACGGACACTCAGGACGAAGGCACAGACCTCAACGTCACGGCCGCTGGGTATGTGTCTGTCACTCCGTTGTGCGTCGACCTCACTGACCATGATGCGTTTTCGGCCCTAAGGCAGGCCCTCGAATGAGTCAGGACTCCCGGCGCATCAGATTGATCATGGATCTTCGGAATTCAGGCGTTACTGAAACGGCGGTACTGTCTGCGATGGAGCGAATTCCGCGCGAGAATTTCGTCGAAGAGTCTTTCCTCGATCAAGCGTGGGCTAACCGGGCGTTACCCATTTCCTGTGGCCAGACGATTAGCCAGCCGTTGGTGGTTGGCCTTATGACTCAGGCATTGGAACTGTCAGACCGACACCGGGTCCTCGAAATTGGCACTGGGTCTGGCTATCAGGCGGCAATCCTGTCGCGGCTTTGCCGCCGGCTCTACACGATTGAGCGGCACAGCGACCTCCTGGCCATTGCTGAAAGCCGCTTCACGGCGATGTCACTGCATAACATCACGACACAGGCTGGTGATGGCTGGAAAGGCTGGCCTCGCCAGGCGCCGTTCGACCGTATTCTCGTCACAGCGGCTGCGCCCGTGGTGCCACAGGATTTGGTGGCTCAACTGTCGGATGAGGGCGGTATTATGGTGCTGCCTGTCGGTGATGCGTCATCGCCAGATCAGATGGTGGTCAAAGTCACCAAAACAGCGGGACAGTTGAATTCCGAGCAACTCTTTCCGGTCCGCTTTGTACCCCTGGTCGAAGGGGTAGCGGACGAAAGAGGGGCCTAAAGTGCCAACGTCCGACGGATTTAACCCCTGTGTGTGGCGTTCATCCTGCTCTGCATCTGTTCTTCTTGCGGAATAGGTGATCGGTTCGTATCGTTCGCCGCTATGAACACCCCACTCATAAAATACTTAAGCTGCTTGGCCGTGTTGGTTGCGATTACGGCTTGCGCACCGAGTTGGAGTCCTCCACCGGGCTATCGTGGCGGTTATCTATCGGGAAATATTCCGCAAACGGTGACGGTTCAGCGAGGCGATAGTGTTTACCTCATCGCCCGGCGATTCAACGTGCCGATGAAGGCCATCATTCAAACGAATAGCCTTAGTCCGCCTTATATTTTGTACCCGGGCCAAGTTCTCAAGCTTGATGCTCCCGCTATTCATGTGGTCGAGCGCGGCGATAGCCTGTATGCGATTTCACGGCGCTATGGGGTCGATATGCGGGCGCTGGCGCAGAAGAACGCGCTACCAGCGCCCTATACGATTTACCCAGGGCAGCAGCTGCGCGTTCCAGGCGCTTACGCTTCAGCTGCCAATAGTCGAACAGCCGTTCCGTCTCAGCGAACTACTCAATCGTCGCAACCGAAAAGGGGACCGTCGCGTACCGCACCAGTTGCGTCGGCACCGCCGCCGATCGCGCCGCCGTCGCCACCTGCTCGGGCCGGAAGTCGATTTGTCTGGCCGATCGAAGGAAGAATACTGGCCAAATACGGCCCGTCGGGCAAAGGCCTGCACAACGATGGCATCAATATTGCCGCTTCTAGCGGGACATCTGTTAAAGCGGCTGAGAACGGCGTCGTCGCCTATTCCGGGAACGAACTCCAGGGCTTTGGCAATCTTTTGCTGGTCAAGCATGCGGACGGGTGGATGACCGCCTATGCCCACAACGAAGAGCTTTTGGTGAAACGCGGCGAGCAGGTTAAACGGGGTCAGGTGATCTCGCGGGCCGGAAGCTCGGGGAATGTGAAAACATCCCAACTTCATTTTGAGCTGCGGCGCGGCACCAAGGCCGTAGACCCTATGAAATACCTGGCATCCCAGAGAAGTTAACCCGTTCGCGGTCCAACCGGGTCAGTACCCTAGAGCCTGACTTCTGGCCAATTTAGTGCCACAGTTACCGCTAGAGAATTGCCCCGGGAGGAGCCCTGCGATGACCGATGACATCAAGCGTGCAATTTTAAATCACGCGATGACGAAGCGAACGTTTTTGGCAGGCTCGGTGGCGTCGATGGCGCTCAGTGCTCAGCCATTCAGTATTCGCCAAGCCATCGCTCAGACGGCCGAATGGGATTTGATCGTTGTCGGCGGCGGAACAGCCGGCATGCCGGCCGCTCTGTTTGCAGCGGAACGCGGCGCGCGCGTCTTGGTTATCGATAAAGCCCCACAACTCGGTGGAACCATGGATCGGTCGGGAGGACAGGTCGCAGCCGCGGGTACCGTGTGGCAGAAAGAGCAGGGGATCGAAGATTCTCCTGACGCACACTATGACGACGTGATGCGGATTAACCGCAATACATCTGATCCTCTTCTCACACGCCTATTGGTCGACAATGCGGCCGACACACTGAATTGGTTCGCCGCTCGCGGCTTCACGATAATGGACAATCATCCGGTCATGGGGGCCGGTCACGAGCCCTTCACCACGCGGCGCTACCAGTGGAGCCCGGATCAGGCCAAGGCCTTTCAAAACATAATGGAGCCCATGCTGCTGGCAGCCCAAGCAGACGGTCGGGTAAAGCTGCTGACCGACACCGGAGCGGTTGATCTCATTCAGGACGATACGGGTGCCGTCCGCGGCGTTGTGACTGAGAATGATACGGGTGAGCGCGTGGATTACCGCGCTAAGTTCGTGTTGCTGACCAGCGGCGGCTGCATGTCCAATCCCCGCATGTTTGAAGACCTCCATGGCGTGCCTCTCTTTTGCGAAGTCGCTTATCCCTATAGCCAGGGTCAGGGCATTACCCTGGGTCTTGGGGCCGGTGGCTATGTGCGCGGCGGTGATAAGTACGCGACGCTCTTTGGGACTATTCTTGAAAGCGAGTATTTCCCGGCGCCGTCAATTGGCCGTCCGGTATTGGCGCCTGAGCGCCGTCAACCCTGGGAAGTGTTTGTGAACGTGCATGGCAAACGCTTTGTCCGCGAAGATCACCCAAGTGTCGCGCATCGTGAGTACACACTTGGCTTACAGCCAGGTCTTCGTCATTGGGCGATTTTTGATCAAGAGATTCTTGATACCGCGCCACCATTTATACCGCGCTGGTCGCGAGAAAAATTGGATGATGCGTTTATCGATCATCCGATGTTTGCCAAGGCCGAAACGCTTGGCGAATTGGGTGTTAAGGCTGGCGTCAATCCGTATAACCTGGAACGGGAAATCAACGCCTATAACGACGGCGTTCTCTATGACAAACCGGACGCGATGGGTCGCGAACATCGGCCGCTAGCCGTTGGTAAGGGGCCATTTTACGCCATCCGGCTTCAGGGTTGGAATGTGATGTCTTATGCGGGCCTCGGTGTTGATGGCCAGCTGCGTGTCACTCGGAGTGATGGGACACCAATTCCGAATCTCTATGCCGCAGGTGAAGTTACCGGTAACGCGACCACGTCGGGTCATGCTCTGACGAATGGCATGGGGGTTACGCCAGCCCTGACTTTCGGTCGTCTGCTTGGCCAGCGAATCATTCCGTTTGCGGCGTAAACGCTAATCAGTCGGGTAGGGTGATCTTAACGCCCAGTTCCCCTGCGATATGCTGAATAAATTGCCAGGCAACCCGGCCTGACCGGGAACCGCGCGTGACCGTCCATTCTTTGGCTCTCACTCGAAGATCTGCGGAATCCAATTCAATCCCAAATGACGCTGCGTACCCCTCGACAATTGCGAAGTAGGTGTCTTGATCCAGGTGATGGAAACCCAGCCATAAGCCAAACCGGTCGGACAACGAGACTTTTTCTTCGATCGCTTCACCACGGTGAATGGAAACAGCCCGCTCATTCTCAATCATATCGCGGGCCATCATATGGCGGCGGTTTGAGGTCGCATAAAACACGACGTTTTCAGGCCTGCCCTCTAAACCTCCTTCTAGAACAGCCTTTAGGGCTTTGTATCCGTCGTCCATACCCTCAAAGGTTAGGTCGTCACAGAACACGATGCAGCGCCGGGGTTGATTTCTGAGGATATCGAGAAGGGCGGGAAGGGTCGTGATGTCCTCTCGATGAATCTCGACAAGGGCTAATCCACCGGATTTAGATTGCGTGCTATTTAATTCGGCGTGAACAGCCTTAACCAAGGAGCTTTTACCTGTCCCTCTGGCCCCCCAAAGGAGGGCATTGTTTGATGGCAATCCGTCAGCGTGGTTCTGAGTATTGCTGAGGAGGGCCTTGGCCTGAGGCTCAATCCCTTTGAGCAGGCCAAAAGGGATCCGGTTTACCTTAGGTATGGCCTTAAGCGTGCCGGGGGCGGGTTCCCAGACAAAAGCATCGGCTTCGCTTAGGTCCGTTTTGCCTGGCACAACCGGGGCAAGGCGCTCCAGAGCATCGGCAATACGGATGATTTGCGTCTCAAGATCGTTGTTCATTTTACCACTCGCCACAAATCCGGACCCTAACCTCTTGATTCCTTGGGGAACGCTACCAAATCAAAACCGGGCTGCAAGGGCTGAAGATCATTTGCATCCCTGATACGCCTGGGTATAGTCCGCCCAATTCTATCTGAACCAGGGGATTCCTGAATGTTTATTGCTCCAGCCTATGCTCAGGCCGCCGGGGGAGCGGGTGCCAGTAGTGCATTTTCCGCGTTTATCCCCATTATTCTTATATTCGTAGTGTTCTACTTCCTTCTCATCCGGCCTCAACAGAAGCGGATGAAGGACCACCAAGCGATGCTCAGTGCCGTGCGGCGTGGCGATAAAGTTGTCACCAATGGCGGCATCGTCGGAACCGTCACGAAGGTTCTGACGGACGAGCGTGAGCTGCAGGTCGAAATCGCCGAGAATGTCCGCATTCGAGTGAAACAAGACATGCTCTCAAGCGTCGTAAGTAAGACCGATCCGGTCCCCGCGAACGACGACAAAGACAAAGATTAAATTGACCAACGAACGAAAAGGTCAGGGGTCGATTAGCCTTTAGCCGGGCCGACAACTCTGAGTGTTGCCATGCTAGATTTCGGCCGCGGAAAAATCATAACCGTACTCCTTGTCGTATTATTCGGCGGGTTCTTTGCTGTGCCAAACTTACTGACGGGCACGTCGAAGGATGAGCTACCGAGTTGGTGGCAACCGGTTAACCTCGGGCTCGATCTGCGAGGGGGGTCCTACCTCCTAATGGAAGTCGGTGTCGATGCGGTTCGTACCGAGCAATTTACCGATCTTCAGGAAAGCACGCGCCAAGCATTAAGAGATGCCAAAATCGGCTACCGTAATCTTGCGGTTCGTGGCGATGCGGTCACCCTGGCATTGCCAGATCCAACCAAAATGCCTGACGCGCGGCGAGCGATTGCCGCAGCAGCCCCGGATGTCGTGTTTGAGAATCAGGAAGGCGGTCGACTTCGCATCACCTTGACGGAGCAGGTCTTGCGAGACCGTCAACTCGCTGCCGTGACCCAGTCCATTGAAATTGTCCGCCGCCGCGTCGATGAATTCGGAACGTCCGAAGCCAGTATTCAACGGCAGGGCCAAGACCGAATTATTGTTGAGCTTCCAGGGATCGACGATCCGCAACGGGTCGTTGACCTTATCGGCCGAACGGCGAAGCTGAACTTTCATCTTCTAGCGACCGGTTACTCCGGCGCGGTCGGCAATGTCCAAGATATTCCGGCAGGGGCGATTTCGGTTCCCGCAGCGGATGGATCCGGCGGTGTTTACGTTGTTCAGCGCCGTGTGTCGGTCCCGGGCGAAATGCTGGTCGATTCACAACCCAGTTTTCAGGACGGGCAACCCGTTGTGTCGTTCCGCTTTAACACTCAGGGTGGACGCAGGTTCGGTGCGTTAACGGCCCAAAGTGTTGGCCAGAACCTCGCCATCTTGCTCGATGGGGAAGTGATCAGTGCGCCGCGCATTCGCTCAGCCATTGTCGGGGGCAGCGGCATCATTGAAGGTGGGTTTACGGTTCAGGGAGCGCAGGACCTTGCGCTTCTGCTGCGTGCTGGCGCACTTCCCGCGCCATTGAAGGTTTTAGAGGAGCGCAGTGTTGGCCCTGGACTCGGAGCTGATTCAATTGAAGCCGGTGAATTCGCCAGCATTTTAGGTTTGACCCTAGTCGCGATCTTTATGGTGATGGTCTACGGCCTATTCGGTGTGTTCTCCGTCGTCGCGCTTGTTGTGAACTTGGTCTTGATCCTAGGGGCTTTGAGTGTGATTGGCGCCACTCTGACACTACCGGGTATTGCTGGGATCGTTCTTACGGTCGGCATGGCTGTTGATGCCAACGTCCTCATATACGAACGGATGCGTGAAGAAGCGAAGACGGGACGAACATTGTTTAACGCTCTTGATTCCGGGTTTAAGCAAGCCTTCAAAACCATTATCGATTCTAACTTAACCACCCTGATCGCTGCCTTGCTTCTGTTCTGGTTTGGCAGTGGCCCCGTCAAAGGTTTTGCAGTGACGCTCGGCCTCGGAATTATTTCAACCCTCTTTACTGCAACGATGGTTTCTCGCCTGATTGTGGTGACTTGGGTTCGGCGCGCGAAACCAGATAATTTGCCGATTGTTCCGGTCACTGGCAGCAAAAAAGGACTGTTCACGCCGCTGATCAGTGCAATGCCGCAGGACTTTAGGTTTGATTTCATCGGCAAGCGGAGTATCGCAGCCGTTCTCTCTGTTGTTCTTATCATTGCATCACTCGGTTCACTGGCTACGCAGCGCCTGAACTTCGGCATCGATTTTGCCGGCGGAATTCTTATGGAAGTCCGGTCCGATCAACCTATCGAAGTTAGCGCTGTGCGCGCACAAGTTGGTGGACTCGGCCTTGGTGATGTTTCCATTACGACTTTTGGTGAAGAGGGTCGTGATCTTTTAATTCGCATTCAGAAGCAGGAAGGCGAAGACGAGGCACAAGCAGCGGCCTTGACCTTGGTTCGTGAAACTCTTGGTGACGCTTATGAGTATCGCCGAACCGAGTTGGTTGGACCGAAAGTTGGGCAAGAGCTTATTACTGATGGCGCTCTAGCCGTTGCTTTAGCCTTGCTGGCGATCTGTTTTTATATTTGGTTTCGCTTTGAATGGCAGTTTGCTGCTGGTGCAACGTTAGCCCTCAGCCATGACGTTATAGCGACGATCGGTTTGTTCTCTATATTCCAAATGGAATTCAATCTAACGACCGTCGCGGCGGTGCTTACCATTGCGGGGTATTCGATCAACGATACCGTTGTGGCCTATGACCGGGTGCGTGAAATGCTAAGGAAGTACAAGAAACTAGCATTGCCCGACCTCGTGAACTTGGCTCTGAACAGAGTGCTATCGCGTACGTTATTGACGAGCTTCACAACCCTTCTTGCGGTCACAGCGTTGTCGGTCTTTGGCGGCGAAGTGCTGCGTGGTTTCAGTATTGCCCTAATGTGGGGTGTGGTTATTGGCACGTATTCATCGATCTATGTCGCCATGCCGGTGCTGATCTACTTCGATCTTCGCCACGAAGACCTTGAAGGTGGAGCTGCTCCAAACCTGTCCCAGGTCCCAGAAAACGAGCGGGCCTAACCCGATCAGCTTGGTGTGTAATGGATTTAACCCGGATCGCACCGACTGATCGCCAACACATTCAGAAATATAGCCCGAATGGGTTTGTGGTGTCTGGCGTGGTGTTCACAGGACCTATTCTCGTGTTTTCCCAAGAGTCCTTGTCTTGGAATGCAGAGGCTTCAGAATTTCTAAAACCTGAAGACTTAACGCCGATTCTTGAGCGAGCGCGTACTCTCGACCTTTGTTTGCTGGGTTGTGGGAATCGGATGACACCGGTGGCGTTGGCTGTTCGGCAAACTTTGAAAGAGGCCGGAATTGGTATCGAGCCGATGGATACCGGCGCCGCGTGCCGCACTTTTAACGTTTTGCTCGCTGAGGGCAGGGCAGTCATGGCGGCGTTGTTCCCACCAGCCGCAGTTTAATTTACGGACAAAAAAAGGGACCGGCTAGGCCGGTCCCTTTTCGAAGAGTTTAGCTTTGCTCGTCTAAACGAAGTTTTGCTGAGCAACCATGCAAAACAGCATCGGAACAGACAGCAATGTATTGGTTCGTGAGAACAACATTGCCGTGCGTGCCGCTTTTGCTTTGGTATCTGCATCTACTTCGACCATGCCAAGGGCTTTCTTCTGGTTCGGCCAAATTACGAACCAGACGTTGAACCACATGATGGCACCGAGCCACATTCCAATACCGATAATCGTTCCGTTACCACTGAGGGTAATGGCTTCGATGAGGTAGCCGCTGATCATAGCCAGAATGAGTCCGGTAATGATGGTCGCCATCGCGCCCCAACGGAACCAGAACAAGGCAGCTGGTGCGATCACTTTGCCGATAGCCGGTTTTTGCTCATCAGGAATGTTGGGCATATTCGGAATCTGCACAAAGTTGAAGTACCACAACAGGCCAATCCACATCACACCGCTCAATACGTGGAGCCAGCGGAACAGGAACTGCCAGAAAATCATGTCGTAGCTAGTGTCGCCGATTAGCAAAAAGACCAGAACGGTCAGCACGAATCCGCTGATAACCGTTTTGGGCAAAGACTGAAGGATTGCAGCCATCTTTCTCCCCTTTGTTGAAACGCAGGGGAACCGGAAAAAGCCGCCCCCTCACACGGGCGCCATCTTACGCATTTTCCCATTCTCCGCAACGCAGGGAGACGGGGATTCAAGGGTTTAGGAGATATTTCGGCTGTAGTCGGCCGCGCTCACACCGCTTCTGACCGCGCTTTCCAAGGTGCAGGGCAGCCCGGTATCAACCCAATCTCCGGCCAGAAATAGGTTTTCGGCGTGGGTGCGGGGGCCTGGCCGGTTCAGCACGAAAGAGGCATCCTGAATAGGCGTTGCTCGCCGCTCGACAATGACCCTTGAGGGCGGCGCCGATTGATCATTGAGATTAAGAGCGAGGCAGGCATCCGACCAAAGGCGCGCTGCGATCTCACCGTGCTCGGCATCCGCTAGAGATTGATCAGCACTAACGGTCACGCTGACAACCCCTGGCCTTGTGAACAGCCAATGCGCCGTTCCGCCGATGAGGCCGACCATGGCTGGCGGGGGCTCTTCCAAGTCCATTTGGAAGTGAGCATTCACAATGGGGGATGCCTCCGGCTTAAAGGCTTCTCCCAGGAAAGGCAGTATGGCAGGGGCCCAGGGCGGAAGGGCGAGGACAACGGAATCATGCGGCAAGACCGCTATCTTTTCAGATCTCATCCGCAATTCGACCACATGTGAGTTCGCTGTCACTGCTGATAGTGGGGTGTCAAAACGGATCTGTGCACCGGCAGCCTTTAGAACTTTCAATGCGGGTTCGATGAAAGTGTCATGGAGGGATGTTTTCGGGACATAACTACGCAAACCTCCCCGCCGTGTTGCAACGGCTTGCCCAAGGGCTTTGCCAAGCAAATAGGCTGATGCCTGATCCGCTGACGTGTTCATAACTGCGGTTGATAAGGGCTCCCAGAAATTACGCCAGGTGTTACCGGACGTTTTTAGAACTGATGCCACTGACCTTTTCTTGCCCGCGACCAAGAGAGCGCCGCCCTTGATGTAATCGAGCGCTTGGGTGCCCGCGGCCCGACGCTCCGCATCAAAAATCCAAGAAGGAAAAAGACCAGGATTTGGGCGCAGGGTCCAGCTCGTCCCATTTTTCAGATCGACAAATGGTATTTCGCCGGTCGATTCTACGGGGACCAATTCGGATTCTGCGTTGATCGCGGAGAGGTAGCTAAAAATGGCCGGGTTGGCGCCGAGGATGGCATGGCTGCCGTTGTCCACTGTGGTGTTGAGTTGTGAGTCGAAGAAGGATCGGCATCGGCCACCGGCCTGCTTTGTGGCTTCATACACAACGACCTTACGTCCCGCTTGCGCTGCCGAAACGGCACATGCGAGTCCGGCGATTCCAGCGCCCACGACATGAAGCGTTCCGGTCACGGGCAGCTCAGGTATGCGGCTGAGAAATGAAACAGTTTTTCAAGTTTAGAGAGACGAACCCGGTCGTTGTCGGGCCGGACGCCTGTGCCTTTAACTTTACGGAAGAGCGCTTCGTAGGACCGCAGCATAATCCAGGCGGGCCTAAGCGCTTTATCGGCTTTGCTTGGCCATAAGGCGCGCGCTTCGGCGAAACGGCTTTCTGCTCGGGTCATCACGGGGTCACAGGCGTCACCGAAATTTTGATCAGTGATAACAGCCAAGGGATCGCGTGATTCAATATTGGCCAAGTTCAAAGCTTCTTCGGGAATGTATAGTCGGCCAATACGAGCATCTTCACTAATGTCGCGCATGATATTGGTTAGTTGCAGGGCTTCCCCGGTGGCGGTGGCAAAAGCTTTTGCTGCGTCGCCGCGCCACCCCCAAATTGCCACACATAACTCACCAACGGCCCCGGCGACTTGTCCGCAATAGACTTCAAGGTCAGCCCAACTGGGCGCGATTATTGGGCCATTAATGTCTGCTTCCATACCGTCAATAAGAGCAAGGAAGGGGCCATTGGGCAGCTCAAAACGCTCGATCACCTCAGCAAGGCCGGTGGATAGAGTTTCACTGCCCGCAATATCACCCCCATTAGAAAACCAAGAGCGCCAAATCTCAATCGCGACTTTTTTTTCGGCAATCGACCCCGGTCCATCGGCAATGTCGTCAATTGTGTGGGCGAAGGCGTATAGGACAAATAGCGCTTCCCTCCGTGGCCGGTCTTGCAAGCGCATTGCCCAATAGAACGACGACTTTGCAGATCGCACCTGTTGAGCGATCGCGGTATGCATTGTGCTCTGGGTCATGGCCGAAGCAGCCTAAGTAGCCCGCGACCGCCAGCTAGGCCCCAGTCCAATCCTGAAAGCGATACGGACTCTTCAATAGGGTCCGATTGCCGCAGCCGATGGGATAGCCGTTTCGCTAGCGACACACAGATTGTGGCTTCCGCAGCGAGGCCACGGGTTTGGATTAATCGTGGTAGCGCCGCTGCGGTGTTGATCAGCCTGTCAGTATTGTCCAGCACACGATTTAAGACGGCCCGCAATTCCTTGCTAGACCTTGATTCACTTAGACCGCTGGTTGAAACGCCAGCAGTACTCATCCAGTCCTTGGGAATGTACACGCGTTGCAGTGCGGCCCAATCGTCCGACGCGTCTTGAACGTGATTAAGTATCTGCAGCGCACTGCAGAGGGCATCTGATTCTGTCTCACCCGCGGTCTCGCCGTGAATCGCCATAAGAAAGCGGCCAACCGGGCAGGCTGAATACTGGCAGTAGTTGATAAGATCGGCCCACGTTCGGCAGGGATTGTTATCGGCGTCCCAAAGGAAGGCCTCTAGGAGATCGGTGGCTAAGGTGAGGCCAAGGCCGCGTTGGGTGAGGTGGGCACCGAGACGTTGCGCGGCATTTTGCTCTTCTGAGTATTCACCCAGAACCCTATGATTTTCCTCCAAAGCGTCTTTCATGGCTCTCAGCCTAGATTTCTTTTCGTCCGGCGAGAGCGCGGGGGAATCTGCAATGTCGTCGGCCAGCCGGGCAAACCCGTAATAGGCATGCACGTCAGCGCGCAGGTGGCGCGGTATGAGCAGGCTTCCCACAGGGAAATTTTCGGCGCGTTTTGTTTTTTGGCTGGTCATGAATGGTGCAATGGACGAGAGCGGGAGGGTAGTGTAGGCGAGGATGGAAACCTGGGCCAGAGACGGATGCCAACGGACAAGACCCTTTCTTACTCTGCTGACCTGGTGAAACGCTATGACCGTGATCGCTTTCTGACGGCCATGTTTGCGCCGGAGCGTGCCCGCGACCAATTGCTGACGCTGTACGCATTTAATGTGGAGATTGCCCGCATTCGGGAGACCGTGACCGAACCGATGATTGGTCAAATGCGCTTGCAGTGGTGGCGGGATGTCCTCACCGCGATTGCCGCTGGCGACGGTCCTCCAAAGGGGCACCCGGTGGCTGAACCGCTCGCGGCCCTCATCCAAGTACAATCATTGCCTCTTGATCCGTTCTTGGCGCTCCTTGAGGCCCGTGAGCAAGATCTGTCTGACGATCCACCAGCAACGATGAACGATCTCGTGAGGTATTGTCGCGGGTCCTCGGCGGGATTAGCTGTGCTTGGGTTAAAGGTGATTGGTGTGGACGACGAGGTATCCTGCGAAACGGCGGAGAGCATCGCGACCGCTTGGGCACTCGCGGGGATTGCCCGTGCCGTTCGATTTCTCGCTCTTGCCGGTCGAGTGATGCTACCGACGGCGGCGATGTCTAACCAGGGCCTCGCCCTTCAGGATTTACAGAATCCGGAAACCGCTAAACCGGTGGCTGACATCGTATCTGAGGTTTGTAATTTGGCACGCGATCACCTGGCTAAGGCGCGTGAGAATCGAAATACGGTTGATCTGAAAGGCCTACCCATTTTCCTGCCCGCGACCCTTGCTGATTCGTATCTCGATATGTTTGCGCGGGCGGAGTATCAAATCTTCGATTCCCGTGTCATTCGGCAGCGTCCCAACGTGGCCCGCTTATGGTGGAGCAACTGGCGGAAACGCTATTAGCTTACTCTGCGGCGTGTGTGCTGTTTTCAAGCCAGGACTGCAAATCACGTTTGGCACGTGTTGCATAAGCGCTTTTGCGGTCTCGCCCTTTGAGGCGGCGGCCATTTTCTCGTAAGCCCTCGGCACCTTCGAGGTCAGGAAACAATCCAAAATTCACGTTCATCGGCTGGTAGGTGTCTTCATGGGCACCACCTGTGATGTGGCTGAGAAGTGCACCCATGGAGGTTGTTGCTGGCGGCGGAGCAAACGCCTGGCCCGTCCGTTCGGCGGCTGCAAAACGACCAACCAATAGTCCGATTGCTGCACTTTCGATGTAACCCTCGCAGCCCGTGATCTGTCCGGCAAATCGCAGGCGAGGCATCGCTTTTAGACGGAAGGTTTCGTCAAGTAGACGAGGGGAATTGAGGAACGTATTGCGATGAATGCCGCCAAGTCGAACGAACTCAGCCTTTTCAAGTCCCGGGATCGTGTGAAAGACCTCTTTCTGTGCGCCGTACTTAAGCTTCGTTTGAAAACCTACGAGATTGTAGAGCGTGCCCAGGGCGTTGTCTTGTCGGAGTTGAACAATCCCCCACGCTTTCGTTTGCGGATCATGCGGGTTTGTTAATCCAACCGGTTTCATCGGTCCGAATCTCAGGGTTTCACGGCCACGTTCCGCCATGACTTCAATTGGAAGACAACCTTCAAAGTAGGGTGTGTCTTTTTCCCATTCCTTGAACTCTGTTTTTTCCCCGGCGATCAAGGCGTCCATAAAGGTATTGTATTGGGCTTGGTCCATCGGGCAGTTGACGTAATCGGACCCTTCACCCTTGTCGTAGCGAGATTGAAACCAGGCTTTGTCGAAATCGATGCTGTCTTTGGTGACGATGGGGGCAATGGCGTCAAAAAATGCCAATGACTCTTCGCCGGTTAGAGTGCTGATGGCTTCACTCAGGGCCGGAGAGGTGAGCGGGCCGGTCGCGATGATCACACTCGACCAGTCATCGGGTGGCAAGCCATCCACTTCGCCGCGTTCAATTGTAATCAGCGGTTCGTTTTCGATCGCGGCCTGGACGGCTTCAGCAAAACCGTCGCGATCAACGGCGAGTGCTGAACCCGCTGGAACGCGATGCGTGTCGCCACACTTCAATATGAGGGACTCCATCGCCCGCATCTCGTGATGGAGTAATCCGACAGCGTTGTAGTCTGCATCATCTGAGCGGAAAGAATTGGAGCAGACAAGCTCGGCAAGACAGTCGGTGTGGTGGGCGTCGGTTGTCCGAACGGGTCGCATTTCGTGCAGCACCACGGGGATGCCAGCGCGCGCGATCTGCCAGGCGGCTTCCGAACCGGCGAGACCGCCGCCGACGATGTGAATAGGCTCTATGGATGTTGTCATATCGGGGGCATAACCGGGCCGGTCGCAACTGTCCAGGGCTGTCGCTCAAGTCCGTTCTCTACAGGTCCAGAGCGGGGTGATAGTCTCTCGAGAATCGGCAGCTATGGTGACTTGAATGGCAGAGCAGAAATTTTATGTCGTTGGCGGAGAGTATGCCGACACGACCTTCGAACACCTGGCCAACGGCGGCGATCCAGATATTCATGGCCCGTTTTTAGAACGCGACGCGAAGGACTTTTGGCGGTCTATCACCGGCAAGACCGTCGATAACGCCATGATCCGCTATGTGCTTAAGGCGGAAGAAGAGATCAACGGCCCGATCTATTGGGTTGTCGGTGGAGAGTACGCGGATACCACGTTTAAGACCCCCGCCAGCGGTACGGCGATCGAAGCTTATGGCCCCTTCGAAAAAGGGGAGGCCTTGGATGTCTGGCGGAGTATTACTGGCAAGACTGTCGACTATGCACTTGTTCGTTACGACATCCGTGAGCGTTGGGGCGATCGCTGAGTCGCACAATGGTGGATATCAGGCTGCCGTACTACGGATTTAGAGTGGCGCGGGACTTTTTATTATCAACTGACAAGTCCGATGACCGCTCCCGTCATACCCGTCGCCAAGTTCCCAGCCACCCACGCTTTCATTCCGAGAGATAACGCCGCGCTTCGGTTGTCTGGCGCTAATGTTCCGATGACCGAGACCAACATGCCAACGCTGGCCAGGTTGGCAAAGCCACACAGTGCATAGGTCATAATCAACGTGGATCGCGGTGATAGAACGCCAGGATCAAGTCCAGCTAGGGCTTGGTAGGCGACGAATTCATTGAGTACAGCCTTGGTCCCCATGAGTTGTCCTGCGGCCAAAGCTTCGCCTGGCGGAATGCCGAACAAGAGAACGATGGGGGCAAAGAGCCAGCCGAAAATACGGTCGATGGTCAGCGCGGTGCCGGTGACGTCAGGCAACAGGCCCAACATTTGATTGCCAAGGGACACAAACGCAAAGACCACAATCAGAATGGCAATGATGGCGAGGTATAGCTTCATGCCATCCATCGTGCCTTGGACAACGGCATCGAGACTGCTGTCGTAGGACAGGCTGTTGAGGTCTTCATCAGCATCGGCTGAGCTTGCGCTGCTGGGAATCATGACACGCGCGATCAGCAGTGCGGCGGGAAGGGATATTACTGACGCTGTGACGATATGACTCGTCGCGCCCGGCAAAATGGGCTCAAGAATAGTTGCGTAAAGGACAAGAACGACACCTGATACGGTCGCTAGTCCAGCGGTCATGACGACGAATAGGTCTGCCCGGTTTAGTTTGTTGAGAACACCGCGAATAAATAGGGGCGATTCAACGACGCCGAAAAAAAGATTGGCCGCCGCGCCTAGACTGGCGCCACCACCGATGCCCAAGACTTTTTGTAAAGAGCGCGAGAGCCAACGAATGAGAGTGGGCAGCAACTTCCAGTGCCATAGAAGTGCCGCCAGTGCAGAGACGACGATCACGACCGGCAATATTTGGAACGCGACAATCACCGACGTCCCGTCACCGGGAACAGGGAAGGGGGTGGGGCCGCCACCTGCATATCCAAACACGAACGCGGCACCAGTTCGGGCTGCTTGATCAAGAGCGGCAACACCTCGGCTCAGCACAGATAATGCGGCCCAGATAAACGGTACTTTGAGAATAAGGAGAGCCAAGACGCCCTGGGTGATGAGAGCGATGCCGACCCAGCGCAATGACACGGCTTTTCTGTTTTCACTGATCAGCCATGCGAGGCCGATTAATCCGAAAAGCCCGACAAAACTTTGTATCCAGAGACCCATATTCTTGCTCCAGTCTTTGATCCCAGACTCTGGTCAGGTGGCGACCGCGCAACACACTGGGGTGATGGCCGAGATGAACTCCGCCCGTATAGTGCAGGTATCAAGTCAATTTGAGAAGGGAAGGGACAGCCCCATGGCACTGCTTTGGAAAGCGACGGCGATGCAAACCAACAATGTCATCGTTAACGCGGCGAAAACCCGCGAAGAAGCGATGGCGATTGTCGACAAGAGTATCGACCGCTGGGAAGAGTTGATCATGTGGGCGGCGGGCCGTGGCGGTGGGATGAAGAACCTTGTCGTTTTCCCAGAATTCAATTTGCAGGGCTTTCCGCTCGGAGAAAGCTCGGCGGAATGGATTGAGAAAGCCTGTTTCCAAATCCCCGGCTGCGCTCCCGTCGAACGCTTGCAGAAGATTGCACAGAAATTCGGAATCTATTTGGGTGCCAATGCTTACGAAGCACCACCCGAGTGGCCTGGGCGGTACTTCAATTGTTCGTTTTTAATCGACCCATCTGGCGACATTGTCTTGAAGTACCGGCGCATTTCAACGGCACAGGCGGCATCGCCTCACGATGTGCTTGATGAGTATCTCGACAAACATGGGATCGAAGGACTCTTTCCTGTTGCAAAAACAGAGATTGGCAACATTTCGATGATGCCATGCGGTGAGATTTTGTGGCCCGAGACATCACGTTGTTTGATGATGCGTGGGGCAGAAGTGATTTTGCACCCGACATCGGATCATGGTCGTTCGGAAAACATGGCCTGGGAGTCGGCCAAGCGCGTGCGAGCGGCAGAGAATATGGTTTACTTTGTCTCTGCCAATGCTGGAAAAATTATTGGGTCTCCGCCCAACGATACCCACGCCGGCAACTCAAAGATTATCGATTTCCAAGGGCAGCTTATGGTCGAAAGCGGTGTTGCCGGTGAGTCGATTAATGCGTCGGCGGTTATAGATATGGATGCTTTGCGACGCGCGCGCTGCACACCAACTGGGCCTTTCGGTGTGAACCGCATTGCGCGGTTGCGATCCGAAGCCTATGCGCCGGTGTTTAGCGATGCGGCCTTTTATCCGGTCAATCTGTGGGCGGATAAGCCGATGGATTCCAAGCAACGCATTCAAGATGCTCTAATCGACGTCATAAAGAAAAAAGTTGATGATGGGATACTTAATCCACCTTCGAAAGGGCAGGCCCTTGAGGGTTATGACTTGTGGGGGAGCTAATGGGAGTCGATCATATGAAAAGACGTACAGTGATTACAGGGCTGGCTGGTCTTGCAGCGACGGCTACATTTGAAGGGCGTGTTGACGCGGCGACGCTACCACAGAGTCTCAATCCCGCTGACCCATCCCATCTGGGTCTTCTACAAAAGAAGCTTATTTACGCGACGGATGACCGGCCTCTCATTTGGTGGATTCGTGGCAACAAGTATGGCTCGATCAATGGTGAGCTGACGCCGCTTTGGACGCTGAACGTTGTTCTGTTTAAATCGGTATCGCACAACGAAGACGGTAGATTCGACGCAAAGTCGATGGAGATTGTCTATAAAACCGATGTCGAGACCGATGAGCCACTGAGTAAATGGCGGAACCCGTACAACGGCGAGGTGTACGACGAAGAGCCGTTGATCATGGGACCACTCTCCCGGAGGTTCACGGATGCCGGTCCGATAAGTCAGACGGAATTACCTGGCGCGCAGATTCAGCGCAGTGGGTCGTTGGGGCCAGCCGAGATTGCTGGCGACGATGTTTGGCTTATATCGGATGCCAATGTCGTGCTTAGCCGCGAAGGGCAACGGGATTTTCGGGCCAACGACTTGTCAACGTACCATGGCAAAGTGTCCGACGTTTTGAATCCCGACATCCCAAGCCCGCCTTCGACCATGGCAGTTCACATTGTGCAGAGCTGGCACCCGTGGATGAATATGGGCGACCAGGAAGGGACGCTTATCACCCGCATCAGCGGTGCTAAATGCTTTGAGGTCGAAGACATCCATCCCAGGATTCTAACGATGGTGAAGCAACATCACCCTGAGATCGCCAAGGACTTTGTGGCTCGGCTCAATGGGCCGCCAGAACGATTTGACCGGTAGGGTATGCCGTCAACTAGGCCGGGTTACGCATTGTTACCCATTACACCTTGGGTTGATTAGACCGCCATGCTTGAATGTATTCTCGGATGAATTCAGAGGAGATGCGTGATGTTCAAGTCAGTTTTGATGGGCGCTGCAGCGGTTTTGGCGTTTGGTCTTCCTGGTACAGCGCAGGCGGAAGACGCGGCGCTCTGTGCAACGCCAGATCAAGCCATAGAAATTCAGGCGGTTTACAAAATGAGCGCGGGTCTGGTCCCGGGTATGGCAGCACGCCAGCTCGATATTCCAGAAGTGGTGATTGCCAGCGCAATGCCAGCGGTCGAGAAAGCTGGGACATCAGCAGCAGGGTTCGTCGATGTTTGGGCCTCTGTGACCGAGTGGGAAAAGGCCTTTACGTTGATCCTCAAAGAGGGCCACGTGTTTGAAATTGATGGCGCTGTTCCAGCCGGAAAACGCTCAGAACGTAGCAATTATTTTAATCTGGATATCGATGCTCCGTTCGGCGGGCATATTCGTGATGACCAAATGTCGGCGATTTATGCCATGGCTTTGCCAGCACGCGGCGGCGCAGTCTCTCGCTCAATTCATTTTTTTGATCAGTCAGGCGTTACCGTATTTAGTGTGATTATGGGTGGAGAAGCCGGTAATCCGGACGACGCTGACGTTGCGCGTTTTGATGCGACGATGGCACTGGTGAAATCCATGGGGTCCGTCTGCCCCGGCTAGTTCTCATGGCTAGAGCGAGAAAAATCGTTTTTTCAGTCAGGTGCTCGCGGCCTCATAATTGAGGAAATCGACCGAAGAGACGACCTGCATCCAGGTCTGACCCTGGGAATTATCGTTCATCACGGCCCAGGTGTGACGATTCCAGATGCTCAATTTTGACATAATATTACGTCTTGGATTAAGGGGCTGTTTACCTTCCCGACGCACGCTCCTGGGTGTGAGGTATGATTTTTCTTATGGGAGCTAAGGCCATGTTAGATCCGTTTAACACCGAAGAAGGCCCGGGTCGGGCTTACATCGATATTGACGCTGAACTCGACACGTTTGAGTTCGACGACGAGTTGGCACTTGAAGCGGAAGATCTAAATTTCGCTATGGGGCGTCCGACCGAATTGGACTTCGCTGACTAATACACCGGTCTCGCGGACCCGTTTCCGGGTCCGCGTAATACCGTGTTTGTAGTGTAGGCTTAAGCTGCCTCGCGTTTGATTTGCGGTTGGCCTGGGCGGCTCCGTCTGCGACGGCGCTTTTGTTTCGCTTCGCCCCCGGCTTCGGTTTTCCTGTCGCCGCTTGGCTTGCCAGACTCAGAGGCCTGCCATGGCTTCTTCTCGCCGCTCTTTGGGCCCTTGCGATGGCTCTTGAACGGCTTTTTCTTATTAAACCCTTTGCCTGCTGATGGGCCGTCATTGTGCCCTTGTTTCATCGGCGGTGGCGCTGCTCCACCGGTCAGGCTCTTGCCGATGAGACGTTCGATATCCCTGAGAAGATGCCGTTCGCTGCTATCGCACAGAGAAATGGCGATGCCCTCATTACCAGCCCGTCCGGTGCGGCCAATACGGTGCACATAGGCGTCTGGTTGATCCGGCATGTCGTAGTTGATGACGTGTGTGACGTCATCGATATCGAGACCCCGGGCCGCAACATCAGTGGCCACGAGCACTTGCAAATGGCCATTTTGGAAAGCCTCTAGTGCTTTCTTCCGCGCGTTCTGAGACTTATTGCCGTGGATTGCGACTGCTTTGACTCCGCCCTTGTGGAGCTGGCCGTCAAGGCGGTTGGCGCCGTGCTTGGTCCGGGTAAAGACGATGGCCTTATAAATCCCGTTATCGAGCAGCTCGAGCAAGGTTTTGACCTTGGCGGGCCGATCAACAAACATGATTTCCTGTTTGACCGTATCCGCAGTGGTGGACTCAGGTGCGATGTCGACGCGCATCGGGTTACGTAACAAGGTGTTAGCAAGTTTTGTCACGCCAGGTGCCATGGTTGCTGAGAACAGCAGGGTCTGGCGATCGGTGGGCAATTTCGCCGCGATTTTACGGATATCGGGAATAAAACCCATGTCGAGCATGCGGTCGGCTTCGTCGAGGACAAAAGCGTCAACTTCGTCGAGGCAGACGCGGCCTTGATTGATCAGGTCGAGCAGGCGGCCTGGTGTTGCGACGAGAACGTCAACACCGCGGGCCATGGCCTTGATTTGGCCCTGTGAACTAACGCCGCCAAAGATCGTCGTGCGACGGACGTTGATATAGCGACCATAAGCGCCGAACGAGTCATGAATTTGACCGGCGAGCTCACGCGTTGGGCTGAGAACCAGAATGCGCGCGCACTTTGTCGAAACCGCTTTAGGCTCGTGATACAGGCTTTGCAGCAGGGGCAGGGCGAAGGCCGCAGTCTTACCGGTCCCGGTTTGGGCACAACCAATCATATCCCGCCCTTCGAGCAGAATAGGAATGGCCTGTTGTTGAATGGGAGTAGGCTTCTTATATCCGTCGGCGATGAGCGCCCGTTGTAGAGGCTCGATGAGCGCCAGATCGGCAAACGTTTCAATAGGTGTGGATGTCAAAACAATATCTTTCTTCGTGTTTGGGTCCGCTCCACCTTCCGCTGGAGAGGCCATTAATGATAGGTGCCGCGTCCAGGCAAACGCACACAAAAGGCGTCCAGCTTAAGGCTGGACGTCAAGGTGAGCGCCACTGAGACGGCGTCAGCTTCTATCGGACTGTAGGTGAAAGAGCGGGTCAACCGATGGTCGGGACCAACGCAGGCATTAACAAGCCGACTGGAAGGATGCCGGGTATATGGGCCTGTTTCTCTTAAAAGTCAATTAACCCGTTCTGGGCAAGTCAGTCATAAAAAAGAAACTTCGATTTTGCGAGGAACGAGCCCATACACCGCCGTAAAAGGAACGAAAGAAAGTTACTGGGATCAAGACGGCCAATTAGCAATTTAACTAGAATGTTCTTATTCGCCCGTTACTTGGTGTTTGCTGGTCGCTATAAATAGTAAAGCCTCGCGTGAGGGCGCTCACAGTAAAGTTGCGGCCATAATCCATGCCTCGAGCGATATCCGATCGATGTAGAGAATTCCTAAAACACTGGGAATCGTTGCGTGATGGCAAAGTGATGCCGTCGCTCCAGGATTATCTTGATCATCCAAGTCCTGACCTGCAGCCCAATGTGATGATTACGGATTTCGTTTCTAGAACCGAAATTCCCATCCGTCTTTTTGGAACGGCGTTGGTCAAGCTGGTTCGTGCAGATCCGACGGGCAGAAACTTCATTAGTACATTTTCTCCACCCGGCGTATCGGATCCGTTCGCCGATATGGCGCAATTTCTAACCGCCCAGCCTTGTGGAACGTCGAATGTAAAAACCGCAATTACGGCAAATGGGCATGATGCGGAACTTGATTCGATTACCCTGCCGCTCGCGACAGCCGATGGATCTCCGCCATGTCTTGTTGGCTATTTTCAATGTGTCACTGAGCTGGAGCCCGATGACTTTATCTATCAAGTCGTCGGTTATGGGGAGTCCATGTTTGTTGATATCGGCGCTGGAATTCCTGAATCGGACGTGCCAGTCACGAGCAGTGATGTCGCCATCGACGTTGGATCTGAAGCCGACTTATTCAAAACATTCGAAGACCATTGGCGTTTGTTGGAGAGCGATAGTCTTATCCCAAGGCTTTCCGAGTTTCTGAATCGGCCGATACCCATTTTACAACCTTATGTGACGATCCTCGACCTTGTATCCCCGAACGAGCTGACATTTAGACTCGTCGGCACTGCCATTACGGAAACATTTGGGATGGACGCGACGGGGCAAAACATTCTGAGTTTCATGCCGGGTGAAGACGGTAAAATTCTCAGCGATGTCGCATTTCAAATCACCTCACATCCGTGCGGCGCTAAGATTGGCTCCGACGTCGCCACGGCGACCGGGCGGGCTATGACGTCGGAAAGTGTCGGTTTCCCGCTTTTGCGAAAAGAAAACGAAAGTGCATGTGTCGTTTGGCTGAATCTTTTGGGTGAGCCAGCTCATTACGGTGAACCCGTTGTCCAGATGTCTAATTTCAAGCGGTCAGCTTGGATTGATGTCGGGGCAGGGGTGCCGGAATAGCGTAAGTATAGACCTAAGGTTGGGTGGTTTAGGCTTAATGCTCTTTTCAGGCTCGGTGCTGCGTTCTAATCTCCCTATACGGGGCATAGGGCCTGAACCGTTCCGACCGAAGAGATGACGATGCGCAACACCCTAAAGACTCTCATGATCAGTGCGATGCTGGTTTTACCAGTGGGTGCCCATGCTCAATCCATGAGCCTTGATGACGCCATGAAAAAGCACAAAGGGCATTCGGTTGAGTGGATCGCAGAAGCAACGGGCGAGTCAGAAACCGATGTGACGACCGCATTGCTTGCCAACTATCGTGTGCCCATCGACGCGGATGAGTTCGATGAGGTCTGGGAAAAGCTGACGGAGTGGGAGAACCCACTGTTCATCACCATCGTTGCTGGCACGGTGATTGAAGTGCATTCCAAAATCCCTATGGGGTCCTATTCACAGGGATTCTACAATCTGAACAGCATGGATGGCCTAAGCGGGCATTTTCAGCCCAAGAATATGGAAGCGATTTACATCATCGAGGAGCCTTCTCGCGAAGGTGGTGTTGCTCGCCAAGTTGCGTTCTACGACAAGGGCGGCAAGCGCATCTTCGGCATCTTCGTGAATCGCTTGGCCAGTGGCGGCGAGCATGATCCAGCAACGTTGGTGCAGTTCCAAGCCATGAACGAATACTACAAGGCGCAGGCGGGCGGTTAGAGGCCGGTCCGTCTGTCGGGATTGTTTTGTGATGCGTGAGAACACGACTGCTCGCTGGGGCACGGTCTCAATTACGTTACATTGGATGTTCGCGGTCTTCGTCGCGATCCAGGTTCCCATTGGATTTTGGTTATCGCGGGAAGCTCCGCAAGCCCGGATCACCGGCGATGATTGGTTGCTGCTGTGGCTAGAGCAAATTCATCACAGTATGGGGTTCGTAATTTTAGCCGTGGCGGCCTTGCGCATATCGTGGCGATTGTCACATATCAGCCCATCTGCACCGCCAGCACCTGCGTATCAAAAGGTTCTTGCACATATCACGCATATAGCGCTTTACGTTTTGATGATCGTCTTCCCGCTATCGGGGTGGGCGGGGTCCAGCTTGATTGGTAGTGCACAGTTTCCGGTACCGATTAATTTCTTTGGTCTTGAAATGATCGGGTTGGGTTTTTTACGTAGCCTGGAACCACCGTTCAACACGTTCCGGCTTTATCGTGACATCCACACTTATTGCTGGTGGGTTGGTGGTGGTCTTTTGACACTGCACATCCTGGCAGGGCTCTATCATCATTTTGTCGTCAAAGATGATGTTCTACATCGCATGCTACCGGTGCTGAAGAAACGGGAATAGAACTCTCGGCTTTTGATCTGCCTCAGTTAGAACGGTCACTCAAATTGGGTGCCGATCGCAGGGGTGTTCGTTGATTGTCGTTGCTGGGTTATGCGTTCTCCAGCGCTCTCTCAAGATGATCTAGAAACTTGTTCCAGCCGCCCATATGGGAGTCACGGCTAGATTTGGATTCAAATACGGCATGGTGAAATGTTAGAGCTGTTTTTTGGTCTTGGTCTGCAAAGTCGACAGTAATCAAAGTCTCGACATCTGGGTCATTGGTTCCGCCAAGCCACTTTTGAGTCATGACGATCTGTTCATCAGCAACAATACCTCGATAGGCGCCGCCCATTTTGTACGAATTGCCGTCGGGAGAGCTCATGTGAAGGTGCCACGCACCACCAGGCTTAAAATCTACGGTGATGGACTCGAGGGTGAAGTCGGGCGGGCAGAACCAATGAGTTAAATGCTCAGGAGCTGTCCACATTTTGAAGACGAGGGCGCGTGGGGCATTGATAGTTCGCGTGATCGTAAGCTCAAGGTCGCTTGGGTTTTGTAATTCAGCTGCGTCCGCCATGATCGAGTCCTTCTTCGGTGTGCGTGCTAATTGGTTTCTATATTGGGGTGTTGGTAGAGGGTGATGTCGTCTTCGGTAAGTGCACTAGTGCTGCTCATCGGGATTCCCTTTTTGCAGGTCTTGCAAATAGAGATCGAGGCGGTCGAGGCTTTCGTCCCAGAAGCGACTGTAAGATTCTAGCCAATCGTTCGCGCCCTTGAGCGCTTTGGCTTCGAGTTTGCACGGACGCCATTGGGCATCTCGGCCCCGGCTTATAAGGCCAGCCCGCTCAAGAACCTTGAGATGCTTTGAGATGGCGGGCATGGACATTGCAAAAGGCTCGGCTAGCTCTGTGACCGGGGCTTCCCCCTGTGCCAGGCGGGCCAAGATGGCGCGACGTGTGGGGTCCGCGAGGGCCGCAAAAGTTTCGCTGAGGGAGTCTGTGGGCATTCTATAATTAACCAATCTGTTAAATAACTATATGGTTAAGTATAAGTCTGAGAGCCGAATGTCAAGCGCGCTCTATCGGTTGTTTTGAACCTAACGCCGCGCCGAGCTCAGCAAAAAGGGGCCCGTCAATGACGAGCCCCTTTTCTCAATTTGCGTCGTCTTATGTCTTGATGGCGATGTAGTTCGAGGCCAAACCGTTGCCTTTGTTTTTGGTGACCTTCAAGCCGGATTTCCGCATTTCGCCGGGGAAGTCGACGTCATGCCAATCCAGATACCAATCTTCATGGTTCCAACGGTAGTTGTACCAAAGCGTAAATTTATTGTGCGCTGTTACCATCGGATTGTTTTGATCGGTGGCTGAGAATGTCCCACCAGTCCGGAGGACTCGCCCAACTTCTTTGATGATGTCTTTCGACGCCTGGGTGTTGACTTCGTGAAACAGGAGGTTGGACGTCACGATATCGAAGTGGCCATCAGGGAAGCCTGTGTCTTCAGCCAAGCGCTGGGCAAAGTTGACCTCTTGTCCCATATCCAGGGCCTTCATATGGGCGTAGCGAACCATCGGTGCGCCGATATCGATGCCCCAAACTTCAGCGTCGGGGAAGCGTCGCTTCATCGACGTGGCGAATTGGCCGATAGACGTCCCGATATCAAGAATGCGGCGGACCTTGCC
>JABJAH010000060.1 GCA_018666155.1 Rhodospirillaceae bacterium
ACAACCATTTTGATCCCGAGCGGCAAGGTCAGCGATACCGGCCACTGGGTTTTCTCACACAACTGGTCGAGGAATGGTGCCGCGGTTTGCACCATGAGGGCATCTGCACCATAGCCATCGCTGAGCGCCCGGACTCTTCCGGTCAACCAATAGGTCGCCGCAGTGGTGCCTTTGGTGACAAATCCCTTGGTGATCAGCGTTTCCATCATGCGGTAGGCCGTGCCGCGCGGCAGGTCCGCGTGTTCCGCAAGCCACGCGATATCCGCCCCGTCGTTCCCATTGAGAACTTCGAGTAGATCCAAACCACGCTCTAAGGCACGGACTTGTTTGACCATTACAACTATCCAATGAGTATCCAGCAGCAGTACGCGTTGAAACGATATAGAGTCCAACCATACTTGGATACAAACAGCCGGGCGCGACACTTAAGATTCAGCGCAAATGCCCCGCAAGGCCTGCCACTGTGCATCGTTAATGCTGGGCGTCGACCACCGGCGACAACCCCATGCCGCGAATGACCCAGGGTGTGGGGTGGTGGTGAATAAGGTTTTATGGGCTACACTTGAATACTGGTTGTTAAAGAGCCCGCGAATTCTGCATCCTACCCCAACATGGAGTAAGGCTGATGAACACCCGGAATTCCCTACACCGCGCAAACAAACTATCGCGTCGCCATCTGATGCTAGGGATGATAGCCGGCACGGTTGGTGTCGCCGCACAGCCCATTGGCTTGGCCCACGCCGAGCGTCCTTTGCTACCCCATTTGAGAGTTGAAGATGTCGGCACCCCGTTTGGTACGAGCGCGGGCCGCAGAATCCTAACTCAGGACGCAGCAACCAGCGCAACCACCGCTGTTCACGTGTTTCCCGAAAACTGGCAGGGCGGCGGTGTCGCCCATTATCACTCCTGCGCCGAAGAGGTGTACGTGATCAGCGGCGACATTACTCTGAACGGCCGCGATTATTTGACCGCCGGGTCTTACCTCTACCGTCCCGGCGGCATCGTTCATGGTCATAACGAAGGCTCGAAGAGCGGCTGCCGCTGCCTCATCCGCACCGACGGGCTTTTGAATTTCAATTATATCCCCGAGCCAAAGTCAGGGGAGGAGTATGTCGAAATCCCCTCGGACGACGGCCGCCCTCATATTCTGCATCTGCGTGCGCCGGACATAGCCGGGACGTGGCAGGGAGCAGACCAAACCGGGTATGAACGAAAAATCCTCAGTGAGGATCGCAAGACAGGAGACACCACGTCTTTGCTGCGCTTTCCCACCGGCTGGACCGGACCTTATATTCCACCCCCGGGCATCGCGTTAGAATGGCTGGTGATTGACGGACAGGTAACCATGAGCGATGGCACTGTGTTCAAACAAGGGTCCTACAGCTACCGCCCCGCGTCGCAGCAGCAAGTTGCCTTTGCTAGCGCTGAGAAAGACACAGAAATCCTGTTGTGGCAGCTTTCCTAGCATTGGGAAGCCGGATCTAAATCGCGCGCGTGGCCTCGGCCAGCCAGGGCGCGATCTCTTCGCCGACTAGTGGGGAAAGGGTGTCGCGGACTTGGGTGTGATAGGCGTTGAGCCATTCTTTTTCGCTGTGCGTTAGCAAACCGGTATCAACCAGACGCAAATCAATTGGCGCCAGGGTGAGCGTTTCAAACTCAAACAGCGGTTTCTCGGCCCCATCCGGCGCCGCACCCTCGCGAACAGCAACCAAGTTCTCGATCCGGATACCGAATTCATCGGTCTTGTAGTAGCCGGGCTCGTTGGACACGACCATGCCGACTTTCAGCGGCGG
This sequence comes from Rhodospirillaceae bacterium, assembly GCA_018666155.1. GTDB lineage: Bacteria > Pseudomonadota > Alphaproteobacteria > Rhodospirillales > Rhodospirillaceae > WLXB01. The sequence goes on from JABJAH010000060.1 coordinate 1,794, forward strand.
ACCGAGGCTCGCCTTACTGATGCGCTGCGGCCCCTCATGAACGCCGAGGTAAGCGCCAACGCCGTGTCCGGTGCCATGATCATAGTCGACCCCATCGGCCCACAACGCGGACCGGGCGAAGGCGTCAAGCTGACCGCCCGCAGTGCCTTCCGGAAAGCGCGCGTCGGCGAGGGCAATATGCCCCTTGAGCACCTGGGTAAAGCGTCGCCGTTGCTCTTTGGTTGGTGTGCCAATGGCAACCGTCCGGGTGACATCGGTGGTGCCGTCTAGGTACTGACCGCCGCTGTCTACCAGGAACAGCATGTCTCCCGTGATCGCAGCATCGGTTTCCGGTGTGGCCCGGTAATGAACAATGGCACCGTTAGCGCCAGCGCCAGAGATAGTTGGAAAACTCAAACCCTGCAGCATGTTGTCGCGGCGGCGAAACCGCTCCAGCTGGTCGGCTGCGGTCATCTCAGTCAACGCACCGGACGGTGCTTCTTGATCGAGCCAAGCCAAGAACTGGGTCAGCGCTGCACCATCGCGCACATGAGCGGCGCGGATGCCGTTTATTTCCGTTTCATTCTTACAGGCCTTCGGCAAGGAACACGGGTCTTCAATGGAGACAACGGTGAGGTCCGCCGCTTCCAATCGATCCGCCGCCCATTGCGACACCGTCGCTTTATCAACGGCGATGGTCTTAACCGTTTTATCTAACGCATCAATTGCAGCGCCGAGACCGTCTGCAGGATTCACCGTTACATCACTGCCAAGGTGGGTGACGACGTCATCGGTAACTTTACCTTGGTCGACAAATAGCACTGCCCGGCCATCTGTGAAGAGAAGCGCGGACGCCAGCACCAACGGGGTGTGCTCGACATCGGCGCCACGGACGTTGAACAGCCAGCAGAGAGAATCGAGCGCCGTAATCAGAAGCGCATCATGATCTTCTTTACTTAAACTTTCGGCGATCTGTTCTCGTTTGCTTTGATGACTCTGACCAGCGAGTGATATGGGATGAACCTTAATTGGTGCGCATGGTCGCTCGGGTTGATCAGCCCACACGGCGTCTATCGGATTGGATGGCAAAGCGACCAGCTCTGCCCCCACCTTCTCGCAGGCGCCTCGATACTTCTTGATCTGATCAGGCGTATGCAAATGAGGATCGAAGCCAAGCTTCTGCCCCGCCGCCAAAGTCTCACGCAGCCACTGACTTAAAGACTCATCTGGGATGTTCTTGAAGGCGTATAGGTTTTCGTCGGCCTGATCGCGCACCTGAAGCGTATAGCGCCCGTCGATAAACAAGGCAGCTTTGTCGCTAAGCACCGCTGCAAGACCGGCAGACCCCGTGAAGTCGGTCAGCCAGGCGAGACGTTCCGCATAGGGCGCAACAAATTCACCTTGGTATTCGTCGCCACGAGGCACAACGCAGCCATCAACCCCAGCCGTCTTGAGGTGGGCGCGAAGAGCCGCCAAGCGACCCTCCGGGGACCGTGACGCAGAATGATCAAGGGCTTCACTCATGATGAAGAGAAGCTAAGGGGATGGTCAGGAACTTGCAACGTTGGGGCCGGTCGCATGAGAACCAATGTGGCCCATTCTCCAATGATGATGGTTTGCTCAAGAACAAGACGCTGGGCGCGATAGGCATTGAGGACCATCGGGATTTGGGTTGCCAGCAAGCCCGACAAAATAATCCGCCCTCCGGGCGCCAGAAGCGCCGCCATATCTCGTGCAAGATGGCATAGAGGGCGGGCCAGAATATTGGCCGTGATTACAGCGTATGGGCCGGACTGGGTAATGACCCGAGACTCGACGCCAGTCGCCACGACAATGCGAACACGTGACGCCAAACCATTGGCATCAGTTGTGCGGCGAGCCACGCGCACCGCCTCTGGATCGATATCCGATGCCAATACATGACCGGGCCACAAGCGCGCTGCCGCTAAGGCGAGAATGCCAGTGCCGCATCCAACATCGAGCACGGCCGTGGGCGACGCTGTCGCTATCCTTCGGCGAAAGCGTGTGCGTTTACCGAGGCGATCAAGAGCGAGCAAACAGCCGTGAGTGGTGGCGTGTTCGCCGGTGCCAAACGCCGTCGCCGCATCAACACGCACAGGCAACTTACCCGGCGCGATTAAATCCGCATCGTGAGTGCCATGCACCCAGAAACGACCGATGGCCATCGGCGCAAACGAAGAGAGGGTCGCCGTCACCCAGTCAGTGTCCGGAACAACGGTGACCGTAAACGCGGGCGCAGGAACGTCAGCCGTGGATGCGATCAGGGCTAACTGCGCCGTGATTGTTGCCTGGTCTGGCGCTTCCGATTGCAGAATATCAATCTGCCATTGGTCACCGACCTGTCGCCCCTCTTCGTCCAACACTTCAAAAGAAGAGACAGCCAGAGCGTACTCTTCAAGATGTCTTGAAAAGGCATCGGCGGCATGTGCTGGGACGCGAAAGGTAATGGACCACATTAGAGACGCACCCACTCACCTAAAGTATGCCCGCCGCTGGCCCCTGCATCACCAAATCTATCTCTACGCATTGAGTCCATTGGAACCACATCGAGGGTGAAAGCGTACTTAGTGTAGGCAAACAAAATCACGCAGGACTCCAGATATGGTTAAGCCATTGATTTCATTATACCCGAGAGTCATGTCATCGGCGTCTGAGGAAGAAACACCGCGTCCGGTTCCCTCCAGGCGCGCCGCACTGATCCAAACGTGTGAGGACGGCGTAGAAAGATTAGTCAGCCAGCAAATCACACTGACACCTGGAAAAACACCCGGTTAGACGATCCCCTTCAGATAACCGGTGTCCTGGCGGCGGAGACGCGACACCTTCCCCATACTCTCCCCCAAGAGAGCGCTTCCGCCGCCGGTTTTCCCTTCCGGATTAAGTCAATCAGGCCGGCTCCACAAAACTATCCAGCACCTTTTTGTCGCCGGCTTTATCGAAAGCAATTTCCAGGCGCGTATCATCAACAGCCTGTACAATGCCGTAGCCAAATTTCTGGTGGAAAATACGCATACCGACGGAATAGCCGCCCTCTGATTTTCGTGCTTCAACCTGCCAACTGTCACCATCGATCACGGGCGCTTTACGACCACGCTTGCTGGACCAATTTGAACCGCTGTTCCAGCCATCTGAAAAGCCTTCTGCCCGGCCCTCACCAAACGACCCCATCAGGCCGTTGTCTGAGATGTTTTCGATGTGTTCGTCGGGAAGCTCACCAATAAACCGCGATGGCAAGCTGGCTTGCCATTGATTGTAAACCCGCCGGTTGGCGGCGTAAGAGATGTTCACTTTTTTACGGGCTCGGGTGAGGCCGACGTAAGCAAGGCGACGCTCTTCCTCGACTGCGGCACCACCGCCGTCATCTAATGCTCGGCGATGAGGGAAAATCTCTTCCTCCCATCCGGGCAGAAAAACCGTATCAAACTCGAGCCCTTTGGCGCCGTGCAGGGTCATAATGGTGACCGCTTCGTCGCCCGCCTTGGAATCGTTCTCCATGACCAAGCTCACATGCTCCAAAAAGGCACCAATGGTGTCCCATTCTTCAAGTCCGCCGACGAACTCCTTGAGGTTTTCCAATCGACCGGCGGCCTCGGGTGACGTGTCCTTCTGCCACATCTCTGTGTAGCCAGACTCGTCCAGCACCTGGGCAGCAAGGTCGGCGGGAGACAGACCATCACGAAGGGAGCGCCACCGCGACATATCGCCGATCAGTGTCGTCAGCGCTTTGCGGGTCTGAGCACGCAATTCATCGGTTTCCGTTAAACGCAAAGCCGCTTCCATTAAGCTCAATCCGGTTGACCGCGCATAGACGTGAATCTTCTGCACCGTCGTATCACCGATACTGCGTTTTGGCTTGTTGACGATGCGTTCAAAGGCGAGGTCGTCGGTCGGCGCGGTAATGCAACGCAAGTAGGCGATCGCGTCGCGAATTTCGAGCCGCTCATAGAACCGTGGTCCACCGACCACACGATAGGGTACGCCGGTGGTGATGAAGCGCTCTTCGAATTCCAGCATTTGGAAACCAGCGCGAACAAGGATCGCCATGGAAGACAGGCTTTGATCTTTGGTTTGCAGAGCTTCTATTTCCTCGACCACCCAGCGCGCTTCTTCTGGACCATCCCACACGCCTTTGATCGTGACGGGCGCACCAGGTTCACCATCCACTTCCATAGCCGGTTTAAGAGTCTTACCAAGGCGGTCTTCGTTGTGATCAATCAGAGCCGAGGCTGCCGCCAGGATTGTTGGCGTCGAACGGTAATTGCGCTCGAGCCGCACCACCTTGGCATCGGTAAAGTCTTTCTCGAAGCGAAGGATGTTGCCCACTTCTGCACCACGCCAAGAGTAGATCGATTGATCATCGTCGCCAACGCAACATAGGTTGCGATGCTTCTGGCACATCAGCCGGAGCCACAGGTACTGGGCAACATTGGTATCTTGGTATTCATCAACGAGGATGTAACGGAATCGACTCTGGTATTCCTGCAGGACTTCGGCGTGGTTTTGAAACAGTGTGAGGCAGTGGAGCAGTAGATCGCCGAAATCGGTCGCGTTTAAAGTGAGCAGCCGCTGTTGATAAGCCCGGTACAAATCGACGGCGCGCCCCTCGGCGAGATCTCCAGCCATGGCTGACGTGACTTGGTCCGGGATGAGCCCCTTATCCTTCCACCGTTGGATCACCGACAACACGACTTGCGCCGGCCATTTTTTGTGATCAATGCCGTCCGCCTCCATGACCTGTTTGAGCAGGCGGAGTTGGTCATCGGAATCCAGTATGGTGAAATTGGACTTCAGTCCAACCAGCTCGCCATGCTTGCGTAGAATGCGAACGCCCAAGGCGTGAAAGGTCCCGAGCCACAGGGACTCGGCCATGGGTCCGACTAGATCGGCAACACGCTCGCGCATCTCACGGGCAGCGCGGTTGGTGAAGGTCACCGCCAGAATTTGCCAGGGCTGGGCCAGCCGTTTGCCAAGAATGTAGGCCAGGCGGGTGATCAATACGCGGGTTTTGCCGGTCCCTGCCCCGGACAACACCAGGACGGGGCCATCTGTGAGCTCAACGGCCTGCCGCTGCTCCGGATTAAGACCGCTCAGCCACGGTGGATTGTCGACCGGCAGCGGTTCTGAGGACGGTGGCGGTGGTGGGGCATCATCAAGTGCGAAGGGATCGGATGGCGTCATGGCGGCATCCTAAGCCCTCTTGCCGCTGATAACAGCATGAAGTTGGGGTATGCTGCCGCTACCGAATCTTGACCTCAGCATCGGCATTGAGAAGCGCCATATTGACTGCCCGTAGGAGGTCGACAGCTGCAACAGTGCCCATCAAAAATTGATCGTCGGTGCTGCGGACCACGGGCAGACGATTGGTCCCGGCCGCAAGAATAGCCCGCACCGCGTTCTCAACTGTGTCCGATGCAACCACGACTGAGGCGCTGCTATGGACCAGGTCAGCGATGGTCGCGGTACCATTGCCATTGGACTCCGACAAATCAGACCCAGCCACGACGCCGGCAAAGAGACCATCGTCGTCGATGACATAGACCTCCCCTATATTTCGGTCGAGGAGCAAAGCGCGGACGTCATCCTGAGTTGCGCTGG
>JABJAH010000061.1 GCA_018666155.1 Rhodospirillaceae bacterium
CGCAAAACGCGGGCCCTTTATGCCCAGGCCGATGCCTCGTCGGGTCTCGCCCATCTCCAAGCCAAAGTTGAATCGGCGGTCGTGCGTGCTGGGCAGCCGCCGGAACCGCGCAAGTTCAGCCCCCATGTGACGGTGGCGCGATTCCGTTCGCCCAATCCCGACCGCGTCCAGGCCTTTGTCGAACATAATGGTTTGTTTCGTGCCGGCCCTATTGCCGTTAACCGTTTCGTCTTATTCGAAAGCCATATGGGTAAAGGCGGGTCGATCTACGAGGAATTAGCAGACTATCCGTTACGCCTTCGCGAGACTCGCGCGCTTGAATCCGAGCGTGTAGCGCCCTAAGGGCTGAAATAGCAGCAAAATCAGCTTGGTTAGCCTCGTTCCTTGACCTTCCATTGGCCGGAACCTGTTATACTATCCATAGATGCGACAATATTGTCGCCGCCTTTATGACTGCCGAGGAGTTAATCTCATGCGTGCCTTGTCGCCTCTCTTTACCTCTTCTTGCGCGGCTGTGTTTTGTAGCGCTGTGGCGTTCTCCGGTGCCTCTTTGGCGCAAGAGATGGATCATTCTCAAATGGATCATTCTCAGATGGACCATTCCGGGCATGAGATGAGCCAAGAGGATTACCGCATCCTTCGCGAAAAGGTCATGCAATACAAAACCATGTCCGACGAACAGATCATGGGCAGCATGATGATGATGCCGCCAACCTATGAGCGCTATGTCAGCGACGCGTCTGTTACTGACGATCTCGGGGTCATTGTTCTCGCCCATGGTGCAGGCGAACCTGGCGACACTTTTTTCGCCAAGTCTCTTGATCAACTTGCCACCGATTACCCCACATCGATCGGCTTTGGTATGGCCATGATGAACGGTGACCACCTCCAATCGGCCGTCGACAATCTCGCCGAAGCGGGTGCTAAGCGGATCGTCGTTGTCCCTGCCGCGTTGTCCGCGTCCGGTTCCGTCTATGAGCAATGGGCCTACTATTTTGGAGAGCGTGAAGAAGCCTCTTACCTGCCGGCGCCACGGGTCAAACAAACTGTCCCCGTAACGCTCGGTGCACCGCAGTCTAGCCATGAACTGATCACCGATATGCTCATCGAACACGCGATGGAAGTGGTGAAAGACCCAAAAAACGCCTTGGTTGTCATTCTTGGTCATGGTCCAGAAAAGTACGAAGACAATGTGTTGGAATTGGCCGTGCTTGATATCCATGCAGACCGCATGAAAGCGAAAGGCCTATTTGCCGATGTCCGCTCTTACAATCTGCAAGACGATGCACCCAAGCGCATCCGCACAAACAACGTCAATGTGATGCGCAGTTGGATCGATAATGCCGATGCCTATGGCCGGGAAGTTGTTGTGGTCGGCTATCTGCTGTCGACGCGCGGTATCCAAGCCAATATTGCGAACGACTTTGAAGGTTTGACCTACACGTTCAATGAAAAAGGCCTCTCCTCCAATCCCAATTTCACAAAATGGATTGAAGCGGGCGTTCGTGAGTTCGCTGGCGACATGTAAGCGCCCTGTCTAAGTAATTTTGCGACGGCCGGACCATCAGGGTTCGGCCGTTTCTTTTTGAGAGGCTCCTATGACCGCATCCCGTGAAAAACTAATTGCCCGTGCGACAGCCTATTTCGCCGACGTTGATCGCTTTGATACGGATGCCATTCTTTCTCACCTTACGGACGATATCGTCCTAGAGGTCCCGACGGGTGGTGTGCGCAAAGAGGGCGTTGCGGCTGTGCGTGAAACATACGTCAAACGCGCTGGAATGGTGCGCGAGTCCTGGCATGGCGATTTTATCTTCACTGCTGACGAAGACGCTGGCCGGCTGGCCATCCGCCTCGCTGTTAAGCGGACTAACAAAGATGGCTCTGCCGTCGAGATGGACAACCTCACCCTTCTATCCTTTGAAGGTGACAAAATTTGTGCGGTTGCTGTTTGGATGAGCGGCGAGAACTCACTGACGTAAGTTAGACGCCATAACGTCGTAGCGTCTGTTCAACCGAGACGACATAATTGCCGCCGAACAGACGGACATGCACCAGCAACGGATAAAGATTGTATAGGTCGCGTCTGGCTTCAAAGAAGTCGGGGTTGATCGGTCGATGCTCGTTATAGCGGTCAAAGAACGCATCGCCGAAGGTGTTGAACAGGGTCGCAAAGGCCAATTCAATTTCCGGGTCGGCGTAGTAAATAGCCGGGTCGACAAAACCAGCGATCCGCCCCTCCCGGCACAACACGTTGCCGGTCCACATGTCACCATGGATGAGCGACGGTGTATCCGGTTCCGCAAGCCAACGGTCTAACCGTCCGCACAGCGTTTCAATGCGTGAGACTAAAGCCGCAGGCAGGCGTCCGGCTTGATGCGCGTCCTTCGCCATATGGAGGAGTCGGTGTTCAGCGAAAAAGGGCACCCAGTGTTTCGATTGCGGGCTCGGTTGATGCACGCCACCAATCAGGGTGTCGCGCTCTAAGCCAAAGGCGTCGCCCGTCACTGCATGAAGTGTCGCGAGATGGTCTGCGGCGTCTTGCTCTACCGATGCCGTAATGCCGCCATCAGTTTCAATATGCGACATCAGCAACAGGTCCGCGTTGCAATACAGAACCGCTGGGACAGGCAAAGTTGAGCGCTCGGCGAGAACCTGTAGCATCCATCCTTCGAGGTCGAGTTGGCTGCCGCCAGACTTGACCACAATGGTTCGGCCGTCGGCGAGGTCGACGGCGCGCACATCACCGACACATCCGCCAGATAGCGGCACGGTGCGCACTACATCTGTTTGGAGGGCGTCGCGAATGCGGTCGTGGAGCGCTGCGCTCACTTGCTATCCGATATATGACTTACAAAAAGTCGCGTTGAATCGCTTCTATCAAACCCCGGCCAGCGTCTTCAATCAGGTCGAGCACGTCTTCGAACCCTTGGCCGCCTCCGTAATAGGGGTCAGGCACTTCTTGCACCGTCGATTTCGCCGCATAAGACAAAAACAGTTTTACCCGTTCGTAGGTGTCGCCGGGTGCCATGGCGTTGAGGTGATGAAGATGACTGCGATCCATCGCCAGAACCAAATCAAACTTATGGAAATCCTGTTCCACGACCCGCCTGGCCGATTGGCCTGACATATCGTAGCCACGGGCGCGCGCCGTCTCAGTCGATCGCTCGTCCGGGGGCTCGCCAATGTGATAGCTCTGCGTCCCAGCAGAATCGATGCTGATCTCTTTGGTCAAACCCGCTTCGGCGACCAGATGCCGGAACACGCCTTCCGCCGTCGGCGAACGGCAGATATTCCCGGTACAAACAAACAAAACTCCAACCGGCACTAACCGTTTTCCTTAATCTGTGGCCCTATCCGCCGGGCGATCTGGGGGCTAGCATAGCCCCTGGTCTGGTTCCCGGCGGCGCGCACTATGCCCCAAAGCTTCACGCCCGAGAAGAATTCTAACATCGTCATCCTCACAGGGGCAGGAACCTCGCAGGAATCTGGGCTAGAAACCTTTCGCGATCCAGATGGAATCTGGTCAAAAGTCCGCATTGAGGACGTTGCGACACCCGAAGCTTTCGCAAAAGACCCGGATGCCGTGCATGATTTCTACAATATGCGGCGGGCTCGCCACCGGGTTGCGACCGCCAATCCCAACCCGGCTCACCTGGCTTTGGCCCGGTTGGAGGCTCAATGGGTCGGTGAGGTGACTGTGATCACCCAAAACGTCGATTTGCTCCATGAATCGGGCGGGACCCAGAATCTTATTCACATGCACGGCGTTCATTCCAAGGCGCGGTGCAATCATTGCCAATATATCGTTGAGTGGCAGGGTGACATGTCGACAGCAGATGTCTGCGACGGCTGTAGCTGCGCTGGCGGGTTGCGTCCCCACGTGGTTTGGTTTGGTGAAACGCCGCTAGAGCTTGATCGGATTCAGGGCGCGCTTTTGGAGTGTGATCTTTTTCTATCCATCGGCACGTCCGGCAATGTTTATCCGGCTGCTGGATTTGTTTCCGTCGTACAACAGGTTGGACGCGCTCATACGGTGGAATTGAATCTGGAACCGTCTCTTGGTGCCGACAAGTTTGATGAAGGACGCTATGGTCCTGCCACGGCAATTGTTCCCGCTTATGTCGACCATCTACTGGAGTCCTTGTGACGTCACTTCCCAAATTGCTTAAGGACGTTCGGGCGTGCACCCATTGCGCTAAGCACCTGCCTTTAGGGCCGCGGCCGATTGTGCGCATCGCGCCGTCGGCGACTCTCTTGATCATCGGCCAAGCGCCGGGGACCAAAGTGCACGAAAGTGGTGTGCCGTGGGATGACAAATCCGGCGATCGCCTGCGCGAGTGGTTGGCGGTCGATAAAGACACCTTTTATGACGAAAACTGCATCGCCATCATGCCCATGGGGTTTTGTTATCCGGGTGTTCAAAAAAGCGGGGGTGATGCACCGCCGCGTCCTGAATGCGCGCCGCTTTGGCATGATGATCTACGCGCTCATCTTCCCAACATCAAACTCACTCTGCTCATCGGCATGTATGCCCAGGCTTATTACCTCGGCACCCGTCGTAAGAAGACGATGACAGACACCGTGAAGGCCTGGCCCGAGTACCAGCCCGATGGGCTGTTGCCCATGCCCCACCCCAGTTGGCGCAGTACCGGATGGCTCAAAAAAAACCCGTGGTTTGAGAAAGAGGTGTTGCCGGTGCTGCGCAAAGCGGTGGGTTAGGTGACCTAAGTTTGGTGTTTGTCTTCCAACGCAATGTAGGTCATCGGCGGTGTATGCTTTTTGAATAGCTTGCGCGTCGTTGGCTCTAACGCGCGGAACACCGTCGGCGTCATCGCAAAGCCTTCTGTGCCGACGCGCGCTGCAATGTTGACGGTTGACCCGATGATATCGAAGTGGGCCTGCCCCGGCGCCCCTAATGGTCCGCAGGTGAGAGGCCCTAAGTTCAATCGAAAACGGGCGTGTCCAGGATAGCCGTTTTCTTTCAGCCAAATATTGCCGAGGTGCTGAACGTCTAGATGAGCACGCACACCGGCGTCCGCATCTTCGGCACGGAACGCGGTGAGGCCCGCATCACCGATGGCTTTAACAAACCGCCCCCCGGCGTCCGCAATCATCCCGCCGGTGTAATCAAAGTATCCGGCAAGCAGGTCGAACGCGGTACGCGTTGGCACCGTGCGGCAATACTTAACATATCCGGTGAAGTCGGAGGCACCGACCAAGAGGTCCATCTCCGTCGGCTGCGTCAGGTCATACCATGCACTCATGGCACACTCCTTTCTTTCTGAAATTGCATCGACGGTCTGGCACACCATGTACACACCGACGGAATGGAAAGGAATCACCGGCCTGTCACTCCTAAGAGTCCGCATCCGGCAGTTGGGATTAGTCTATCAAAAAGCAGGCTTGATCGTCAGCTAATTGTACAGCGGTGAAAAACTGAAAACCCAGGGGGTATCCGTATCCACGGTGACTTGCACCGCTTTGATTTCCGGTGCGCCAAAGACCTGGAGCCGTGTCACGTTTTGCCGCAGCGGTGGAGCCCCTTCACCGCGGGACACGGTCATCGGTTGGTCGACAATAAAGACGTGGGAGTCGCCGTGGACGATGAGAATCTGTCCCTCAAAGTTGTCGGCTAAATCCGCGAGGCGTCGGGCGAACCAATAGAACGGGCCAAGCGAACCGCCTCGAATATTGTGAGAAGAAAGCGGCGCGAAAAAATTGAATTCCGCATGCACCGTCTCAAACATATCGGCGTGGAGAACAATAACGATGGCCTTCGATTCTTTCTCAGTCGCTTCCGCAAAGGTGGAGCCTAACCAGGCGACATTTGCTCGGTTGCGCCCGATGGCTTCTATGCTCGACTCTTCACTGACGATGGTGAGGCCGTTGAGCGATCCGGATACGTGGAAGGTTGCAAATAGGACATCGTCATGAGTCCATCGCGCATTCTCCACCATTTGAGGATGGGTCTTGTCGTCGCTTTGGCGATGGAGCGGCAAGGGGTCAGTCCCGAGGCTTTCGCCCTCGCTGAAGAAGACGCTGCGGAGTTTGTTTAAACGGTCGGGCGCAATGTCTCCTGCGGCCCCGGCATAATAACCAGCCATATCAAGGGCGCCGGTTTCCGGGTCCTGCATCCGTGGTTCTGAGAATTGACAATCGACCCATTCGTTGTCGCCGGGGGTGTAAATCAACGGGTGATCGAACGTTTGAAAATAGGCCAAATGCTTTTCATACATAGCGTCTGTGCAGCGCTCGACACCGACGATATCCCCAACATGGATTGAGAATGCGGGTTCAGCGTTGTTGATGGTTTCAATCAGCGCTTCGTACACCGGGTAATCTTCCGGCACGTTGTAGGCCGTGTCTCCCAACGCGACGAAGTCGAACGGTTCGGCGAAGGCCGAGTTTTCCATTGGGACAATTATACCCAGTGTGATCATCGCTACACTGATTGCCCTACTGATAATGCCCATCGCAGTTCCCTCTGGTTTGAAATGGCGCAGATGCCTTAGTCTGTCACTCTGTTGGGCCGAAAGAAAAGGACAAAGCCATGGTCGAGAAACTGTCGCCGGACACCCGCACACAGGCCCTAGCCGATCTGCCCCATTGGTTGGAGGTCGAGGGCCGGGATGCCATTCAACGCACCTTTAAGTTTCCCGATTTCAATGCAGCCTTCGGGTTTATGACCCGCTGTGCACTCAAGGCCGACCAGATGGATCACCACCCGGAATGGTTCAATGTCTACAACCGAGTCGACGTGACTCTGACCACCCATGACGCCGACGGCCTGAGCGAGCGAGATGTGTCGCTGGCTAAATTTATGGATGAAGCCGCTGACTAAAGCGCGAGAACCCAATAATTATTTTAGAGAGTCTCAATGAGACCCTAGGCTTCGGCTCATCTAGACCTTGCGCCAAAACGGTTCGCGCTGCCGTTGCACGGCGACGACTTTAGCGTCGAACGGCTCCATCTCGTAGCCCTCAAAATGAGGCGGACGTGCGGGATAACCCGTGATCTCCTCAATCGCGCTGCGCACGTCGGAATCGGTGTAGTAGGCGTGATACGCATGGCGAATCATTTTAGAGAACGCAACGGTCTCAGACGCTTCTAAGGTTTGCAACGCTGCAACCTGATCGCCGGGCTCAAGAGCTACAAATGTTTCGGGAAGTTTGGAGAGTAAGTCGCGCACCATCTCAGTGTCGTTATCTTTTGCGGCGTCGGCCATCATCGCGCTGCCGAAGCGCTGAGGTCGAGCAGAGGGAAATCCATCTCCGCCGGGAAGAATAGCGTTCATTACTGCGGCCAATATGTCGGTATTTGGTGTGTCCACGTTTGAGCTCGGCATGGCGGTTTATAGCTCCCCACGTGTTTGGGCGATGTGATCGGCTGCTCGTAACGCCAGGGCTTGCAATGTGTTTGTTGGGTTTACGGCGGCGGCGGTCGCAAAGGCACTGCCGTCGACGACGTAAAGGTTAGGCACGTCATGGGCCTGATTCCATTTGTTCAGCACCGACTGTTCAGGATCGTCACCAACGCGGGCCGTTCCCATGAGGTGCCAGCCGGCTTGTTCAACAAGTTCAATGTTATGCACTTCTTTGGCGCCTGCGTTCTCCATAATTTTTGTGCAGGACTCAATGCCGTGGGCGAGCATGTTTTTAGAGTTTTCGCTCAATGTATAGGTCATTTTCGGAGCGGGAATCCCATCTCCGTCAGTCAGGTCACTGTCTAAGGTGATGCGGTTGTCTGGGTCGGCAATGTCTTCGCACACGATGCCAGCCGACGCCGTGTGGTTAAACACGTCCAAGAACCGGCTGTGGTGCTTTTCGCCCCATGGAACGGGAACTCCGTACCCAGCGAGGGAGGTGAGAACAGGGCCAAAGCTGCGCAGGAATTGAACCATGTAGCCACGCTTATAATCGCGCGAGTCATCTGTCTCGTAGAACTCTTGGCTGGTAATGCAGTTAGCCGTAATACCCTTGTATCCTTCAAGGTCTTCGTCAAAGAGTCCGGTGACTAGGGCAATCGGATGCAGCATGAGATTGCGCCCGACTAATCCTGATCCATTCGCTAAGCCGTTTGGGTGTTTCTTTGACACGGACAGTTGAAGCAACCGAGGTGTTCCAATGCCATTGGCTGCGACAATGACTCGCTTTGCACGAACGCGCCGGGCAACTTTATTGCGGTCGTAATAGGCCGCGCCGACAGCATTCCCGTTCGCATCAGTTTCAATCTCAAAGACGCGCGCTTTCGTGATCAAACGTATTCCGGCATCAAGCGCCTTTGGCCAATAGGTGACGTCTGTGCTGCCCTTGGCCCGGACCGGACAGGCTACTTCGCACGGCCCGCAATTATTGCAGTCCCCTGTTTCTTCGCCATAAGCCGATGACAGAGCCTGAACATCATTTGGCCACCAATGCCAACCCATGTCATCCATCGCGGAGGCGAGACGCGCTGCGCCTTTGCCAATTGGCATTGGTGCTCGTTGACGGGCAGATCGCGGCGGATTGGACGGGTCGCCGCTCAGCCCAGATATGCCACACATTTTATCATTGAGATCGTAATAGGGCTCGAGGTCCCAATAGGATAGGGGCCAATTTGCTCCAACACCGTCCAAACTGTTCGTCTTAAAATCAGAGGGATGAAACCGTGGTGCATGGCAGGACCACATTAACGTTGTCCCGCCGACAGCGTTGTACATCAAAGCCTTAATCGGAGAGTCCGAATCGTTGACCGGATAATCTGCAGGCAGGCCTCTCACGTTTGGACTGGGATTCCATTCGCGTTGACGCACCAATTCCCAGTCATCCTTAGTGCTTGGAATTTCAAGGTGGTCGAGCCAATCACCTTGTTCTAAGCAGACAACTTTGAAACCTTGAGAGGCCAGGCGCCAAGCCGATGCGGCTCCTGATGCACCGGCACCAATAACAAGGACGTCTGCTTCAACATCTTCACTGGCTGCCGCTTCTCTGATCAAACGACCGTACTTCAGATGGGTCGCTGCAAGGCCAGCTGCGGCTCCAAGTACCGTGCGCCGTTTCACGGATAGGCTCTGTGGTTGTTGAGTCGTGGGAACACAAAAATTACCCCATTCAGTTGCTCTCGAGCCCAATCATCTTGGTTCGTTCTGAGGGCAAATACAAATGGCTTAATATCAACGCTGTGATCGGGTCCGCCCCAAATATGTGTTCACTGCATGAGGTGCATGGGCTCGTTTGTATTTCCACTTAGAGCGCTGAAAAGTAGAGATAAAAACCAGAAAGCGCAGTCGTGCATGGGCTCGTTCCTCGCAAAACGCGTTTCTTTAAAAAAGACCACGGAGTTTATTGTGAAACGTTAGCTGCGAGGCGGCGTGACAGCCGGGTCCGGCGGCTGAGGCGGGGTCGCTTGCACCCGGGCGCCGCGCATGACGATGTACAAAGTCGAGATCACAATCACCGCTGCGCCAATGAAGGTTTCGATTCCAGGGCGTTCATTGAAGATCAAGAATCCGGCAGTGCTGCCGAGAATAATTTGCACGTAGTCAATCGGGCTCATGACTGTCGCCTCGCCAACAGTAAAGGCCTGGATGAAACAGTACTGTCCCAGGCTTGCGACGATGCCGAGACCCATAAACAGCAGGAGCTCATCATTTGTCGGCGTTTGCCACACGAAGGCGGCCGGGATGGTGGCCATCACAACAGTGGCGATTGAGAACGTCAGCATAATTGTCACCGGTGCGTCGTAGGGCGCGATCAGTTTCACGGTGATCAAAGCGCCGCCTACGGCTAGGGCACCGAGGAGCCCGGTCAGGACGGCGGGCTCAATCGAGCTTGCGCCTGGCTGCATCATGATCAGCACCCCGACAAATCCGACCGCGGTCGCGAGGCCACGCCGCCATCTGACAAACTCATGGAGAAAGACCGCCGCTAGGATGATCATGAAAAGCGGCCTGGTGAACGACAACGAGATCGCTGTCGCCAGTTCAAGGTGAGTTATCGCGTAGAAGCCTGATGACATCCCAACCACGGCGCAGGCCGCTCGAATCAAATGAAGCCCGGGTTTGTTCACACGCAAAGCGCCGAGCCCGCTCTTCATCAACAGGGGAATCACCACCAACATGCCGAACAGGCAGCGAAAAAATACGATCTCAAACGTGTGCTGAGTCTGCCCCGCAATTTTGATCAACACAGCGGTCACTGAAAAGAATACGGCACCACCGAGCATCCACATCGCCCCGCGTAGGTTGTCGTTCGGTAGCGCTTTTGCGGTGGCGGAGGAAGGTGGGGAAGACAACGAATATCCGATACGTGAGCAGAGAAAGGAAAAGCCATGCGCGGGCTCTGGGGCAGTGTATCACAAGCTGTGTAAGCCTTTGTCCGGCTTTATACGCAGGGGAGCCATTCGTGTCAGGCAGCATCGGAGATCCGCTTTGGAGTGCGTCTGAAGAGCGTATCGCAGGTTGTGCGATGACGGCTCTGATGCATGACCTTGCGACGGCCTACGGTGCGCCAGCAGACGGTGACGCAGCTTTTCACCGCTGGTCTGTCGAGCATGCAGATCAGTTCTGGCGGTTCCTGTGGGACGATTGTGCGGTCATCGGCGAGCCAGGCACGCGCATTGTCGACAACCCGACGCAGATGCCCGGTGCGTCATGGTTTCCCGACGCCCGCCTTAACTACGCTGAAAATTTACTGCGGCCCCGGTCGGAATCCGACACTGCCATTGTGTTCCGGCGCGAAGACGGCGCCACTCAGAGAATATCTTTTGGTCAGTTGTGCGCGGATGTCTCGCGCTGTGCACAAGTCCTGCAAACGGCTGGTGTCGGCGTTGGCGATCGCGTTGCTGCTTACATGCCCAATTGTCCCGAGGTGCTGATTGCCATGCTCGCGGCGACCTCGCTTGGCGCGGCCTTTTCCTCGGCCTCACCCGACTTCGGCGTGCGGGGTGTGCTTGATCGCTTTGGTCAAATCGAACCCAAAGTTCTAATCGCGACCAACGGCTATCTCTACAATGGGAAGAGTCATGATCGTCGGCTTCAGGTCGCTGAAATCATCCAAGGGTTGCCCACCCTTCAACAGACAGTTTTGGTTTCGTTTGTCTCTGAGTCTAACGATGCGATAGCCGTCGATGGGTCAACGGGTTGGGCCGAGGCTTTGGCCGCTCATCAACCGGCCCCACTAACGTTTACCCGCGTACCGTTTGATCACCCGCTGTTCATCATGTTTTCGTCAGGCACCACCGGCGCGCCGAAGTGCATTGTTCACGGCCACGGCGGCACCTTGCTGCAACATCTCAAAGAGCATCGCTATCATCTCGATGTTCGGGCGCAGGATCGCGTGTTCTATTTCACCACTTGCGGCTGGATGATGTGGAACTGGCTGGTCTCGGCGCTCGCACTGAAAGCCACGGTATGTTTGTTCGACGGGTCGCCCGGCTTTCCAACCATGACAGCGTTGTTTGACTATGCCGACAAGGAACGCATTTCATTCTTCGGCACCTCGGCGAAGTTTATTGAGGCCCTTAAGACCAGCGGCGCTGATCCACATAACAGCCACAATCTGGAATCGATTCGCACCATTGCTTCTACCGGGTCCCCGTTGTCGCCGGACTCCTTTGACTATGTGTATGCGAACATTAAAGAGGACGTGCACCTCGCGTCCATTGCCGGCGGTACAGATATCGTCGGCTGTTTTCTGACGGGCAATCCTCGGCTTCCGGTGCGGCGGGGAGAAATCCAAGGCCCCGCTCTGGCCATGGACGTCGCTGTGTTTGACCCGGACGGGCAAAGACTGCATGGCACGCCAGGTGAATTGGTTTGCACCAACGCGTTCCCATCCATGCCGGTCGGCTTCTGGAATGATGGCGACGGGTCTCGGTATCACGCGGCCTATTTTGAAGCATTCTCCAACGTCTGGACGCATGGCGATTGGGTGGAACAGACCGAGCATGGCGGGTTCATCATTCACGGTCGATCCGATGCGACGCTCAATCCTGGGGGTGTGCGCATTGGTACGGCAGAGATTTATGGTGTGGTCGAGAGTTGCGCGAGCGTGACAGAATCGCTCGTCATTGGTCAGGACTGGCAAGGTGATGTGCGTGTTGTTCTCTTTGTCGTGCTGGCGGACGATGCCGTTCTGGATGAGGCGTTGATCTCGGATCTGAAATCCCGCGTTCGCGCAGAGTGCTCGCCACGTCATACGCCGGCGAAAGTTCTGGCGGTGACAGATATCCCACGCACACGGTCCGGCAAGATTTCTGAGCTGGCCGTGCGTGATGTGGTTCATGGCCGGCCGATCAAAAACACCGAAGCCCTTGCCAATCTCGACGCGCTAGATCAATACAAAGCTCGGTCAGAGTTAAACGACTAAGACGGAGACGGATCTGTGCGCGGCTATTTCGGAATCGGTGTCGAGGGCATCAGCAAGCCATACAACGTGGGTAACTTGTTCCGTTCGGCTCACGCGTTTAACTCCAACTTTGTCTTCACCGTTGCGGCGAATTATGAACGTAAGATCGGAGGCCGCGTCGACACCTCAGACACGCTTGGCCAACTACCATTCTACGAGTTTCCAACTCTCGAGGCCTTGATCCTTCCCAAACGCTGTGCATTGGTCGGTATCGAATTGGATGATGACGCTGTCGAACTGCCCAGTTTCCGGCATCCACTGCAGGCGGCGTACGTCCTTGGGTCTGAGCGTGGCGGTCTGTCTCCGGAGATGACGGCGCGCTGTGATCATTTGATCCGCATTCCGACACGGTTCAGCCTCAACGTCGGCATCGCCGGTGTGGTGGTGATGTATGACCGGTTGGTGTCGCGTGGCCGTTTCCCGGCTCGTCCCGTTGTGCCCGGTGGGCCAACGGAAGCCTTGCCGGAACACGTTCATGGCGGCCCGGTGTTGCGTCAGGAAGAGATGCAAAGGTTCCGCACCGACCCACCACTGGCGGAGGTCGTGGAGGCCGAAAAGGGCGGCCCAGAAGATTGACAGGCGACTCGGCAGAAACTAAGGGGTTGCGTCTGGGTCACAAGATCAACACAATCGCCCCAGATGGTCGCTCGGACCAATAGGTATTGTAAGAAAAAGGGAGTTCCACCGGATGCGCGTCACTAACGCACTGCAGGCACTCATAATTTTCGTTTTGGCTCTAACCGGTGCGACCGCCGCATCGGCGCAGGATGTCACTGTGATCGGCACCCATGGGGTCTGGACGGCGTACTCGTACCAGGAAGATTCCGGAATCGTCTGTTACATGGCCAGTGAGCCGACCAAAGCTGAGGGCAACTACACCCGCCGCGGTGACGTCTTCGCCTTGGTCACCCATCGTCCCAGCGAAGAGTCCCTCGACGTCGTCAGCGTTGTCGCTGGCTATGCCTATAAAGAGAACTCTGACGTGAGCCTGCAGATCGGCTCAGCAAACTACGATATGTTCACCCATGGGGAACGCGCGTGGAACCGGGACGAAGAGACTGATAAGAAAATGGTGCAAGCAATGGTCCGCGGATCAAAGCTGACAGTCAAAGGCACATCGGGCCGGGGCACGCTGACAACCGATACATATTCCCTGAGCGGATTCACCGCCGCCCACAAAGACATCACCACCGCCTGTTCCGCAGGCTAAGCCAACAAGCCTGCTCCGCAGGCTAAACCGATACATCTGCTCCGCAGGGTAATTCTTTAGAGACGGGCCGCGAGCATCTGGGTAATCAAGCCCGGTTCGCCATCGCCGATCGGTTGTCTCGCGACTTCAATAAGCGGTCGAATGCCAAGCGCATTTGTGAGAAATGCTTCTTCAGCCCGTGACAAGTCATCGACTTCGAGTGGATGCTCTTCTGCTTTAAAGCGGGCGATGAGGTCGGCGCGCATTACGCCGGGCAGTGCGCCATCGGAAACCGGTGGTGTTAGGAGAGCACCGTTGATCATCAGAAACAGGTTGGCAATGGTTGACTCGGCTAGGCGTCCTTGTGTGTTCAAAAGCAACGCGTCGTCGGCGTCGTACTCGTCTGCTTCTCGGCGCGCGATGACGTTGTCGAGGTAGCTCAAAGATTTAATCCGGGACGTTGTGGAGTGCTCGTTGCGCCGGGTGGTCATAGCGATAATGGCCTTGGCCGGGCCTGCCGGTTCAGGCCGCGGAGCTGCTGAAATGATCAACGTTGGGAAGGCCGGTTCGGGCGGCAGCAGTCCACGTGGACCTGGGCCATGACTCAGGGTGACCCGGACCACCGCATCGCTGAGTTCATTGGCTTCAAGTACACCAGTAATGCGACTTGCGATTCCCGTGTCCGTCGTCGGCATAATGATGCCGAGGACATTTGCGCCTTCGCGCAAGCGTGCGATATGAGCGTCAAGGCGATCCGGTTTTCCATTACGAACGCGAATCGTCTCAAAGACACCATCGCCCAAGGTAAAGCCGCGATCGGCCGGGTCCAGCCTGGCGTTGCTCGTCTCCACTTGAGTTCCATTGAGATAGATGATCATGCCAGCGCCGTAGAATCGAGAACGGAAAGTAACGGACGTATCTTTACCATAGCCTCTTCATATTCCAGTGCCGGAATCGAATCTGCGACGATGCCGCCGCCAGCTTGGGCAATCACCCGACCTCCGTCGACCGTCAGATTGCGGATGACGATTGATGAATCCATGGCGCCGTCAAACCCAATCCATCCGATCGCACCGCAGTAAGGCCCACGGGCGACGGGCTCTAATTCATGAATAATTTCCATCGCGCGGACTTTAGGGGCACCGGTGACGGATCCGCCGGGGAAACAGGCGCGCAAAAGGTCGACTGCCGTTTTCCCCTGATCCAGTTGGCCGGTAACGACCGAGACCAAGTGATGCACCCGAGCGAAAGTTTCAACGGCGCAATGCTGCGGCACTGAAACACTACCGGAGTCACAGACACGGGAGATATCGTTGCGCATCAGGTCGACGATCATCAAGTTCTCGGCTTGATCTTTTGCGCTGTGTTTCAGTTCTCTGGCCAATGCGGCATCGACCGCTGGGTCAGTGTGCCTCGGTCGGGTGCCCTTAATTGGCCGGGTTTCGACGTTTCCGTCTCGCGTGACTTGGAGGAACCGCTCCGGTGAGGCAGACAAAATCTGAAACTCTGAGGTGCCGGCGATGTACGCACCAAAAGGAGATGACACGGTTTGACGTAAGCGCCTGAATAAATCCCATGCCGTGACATCAGCTGGCTTCTCGGCTGTATAGCGCTGGGTCATGTTGGCCTGAAAGACGTCGCCAGCGTTGATGTATTCGATGGTGTCTTCAATGGCGCGCTCAATATCTTCACAGGTTCGGTCTGCCGACCAACGTGCTTCTATCTTGTTCGGCGCGGCGGGTGATGCACCTTTAATTTGCTCAATCAACCATTGCGCCCTTTGGTGAGCGCGTGCCGCCCGACAGTCTATATCTGTTTCCGGAAAACCGGTCGCGATTACCCAAGCTCTCCGATCAACGTGATCGAATGCTGCGACCACATCGTAAAGACCAACGACCATCGCTGGACTCGTCGCACCTTGGCGTGGCGTCGGAAGGTCTTCCAATAGGCGTCCGAGTTCATAGCCAAAAAATCCGACCGCACCGCCACAGAATGGCGCTGGACCCGTCGTGGCAATGGAACGATATCGACTTAATAATTCATCGAGCAGATGGAACGCATCGCCTGTGACAGGATTTCCGTCAATGAGGGTATTCAATTCAGCATCGACAGTGAGTGTGGTGAACGGCGAGGCCGCCAAATAGGACCACCGGCCCAATTCGTCGGCGCCATCGCCGTGTAAAAGAGCGGCGACCGGATCTTCGGCGAACGGCGTGAAAGCGACGAGAGGGTCCCGCCAAGGCACCTCGCGTACGATCAAAACGTCGTCTCTATCCTGCTCCAGGTTAGGAGGGAAGAACGCGGTCCGGGGGGCGATGACCGTCAACGAAAGCCTTAATGTTGATGATGACTTTTTCACCCATGGCAACGCGACCTTCAATGGTCGCTGATCCCATGTGGGGAAGGAGAGTCACGTTGTCTAATGCGAGGAGTTTTGGGTTGACCGCCGGTTCATGTTCAAAAACGTCCAAAGCTGCACCGGCTAGCGCGCCGGTTTCCAGCATCCGAATAAGAGCATCTTCGTCGACAATTTCACCACGGGCGACGTTGACGATATAGGCATCTTCTTTCAAAAGTTTGAGCCTGCGTTCAGAAAGCAAATGGAATGTCGCTGGGGTATGGGGGCAGTGAATAGAAATGACATCCATCCGCGCCAGCATCTGGTCGAGACTTTCCCAATAGGTTGCTTCAACCTCTTGTTCGATCTCTGGAAGTAGGCGGTGACGATTGTGGTAATGCGCCGTCATGCCAAAACCGCGGGCCCGTTTCGCGACTGCAAAACCAATACGTCCCATGCCGATAATGCCAAGCCGTTTACCAGACATCCGACGGCCCAGCATGTGGGTTGGACTCCATCCGGTAAATCGATCTTCTTTGATAATGCGGGCGCCCTCCACCAGCCGACGGGGAACGGCAACTATCAAGGCCATCGCCATATCGGCGGTGTCTTCTGTCAAAACGTCCGGTGTGTTGGTCACAGCGATGCCGGCCGTCTGCGCGGCGACGACGTCGATATGATCGGTTCCGTTACCAAAATTTGAGATCAATCGTGCTGAAATGCCCGAGGCTGACAGCAGGTCACCGTCGAGAGTATCGGTCAGGGTGGGGACAAGCACGTCACACGACGCCAGCGCGTTGCCTAAGGCCTCGCGATCAAACGGGGTATCGTCGGCGTTCAGGCGGACATCGAAGAGTTCCATCATCCGCGTTTCAACTGCCTCTGGCAGCTTGCGCGTTACAATGACGGAGGGTTTATTGAGGGTCATCCGGATCTTTCGGGGAACAGAAGCCTTTGCCTACCAGCCACCGTCAGGCTTGTCCAGAATCCCAGCTGAACCTAGGTAATCCGTTGCCAAGTCAGTCAATTTTGGGCAAGACAGGGGGTATGAAGCAACGCCTGACAGCTTGGTGCCGGTTGATACGTTCTGTCGCGACCGGTGGTGCGGCGGCAGCGATTCTAGTGGTCGGTTTTGGGTCCCTTAGTCCGCCGGTTTCAGCCCAGCAGGGTCGAGTCTCATCTCTTCCACTCCCTCGTTTCGTGTCCCTGAGAACTGAGCCAGTCAACATGCGCACTGGCCCAGGCGTGCGTTATCCGGTGACCTGGGTTTACCAACGGCGCAATTTACCTGTTGAGATCACCGACGAGTTTGATACGTGGCGGCAGGTTAGAGATCCAGACGGCGAAGAAGGCTGGGTCCATCAAAGCATGCTTTCCGGACAACGCACTGGCTTGGTCACCCAAGCGGATTCTTCTCTCTACAAAGGGTCGGCCCCCTCAAGCGCGGTGATTGCTCAAGTCTCAGCTGGCGTGGTTGTTGTCGTGGATCGCTGTCCAAAACAAACGGAGCTTTGTTTAGTCGAGGCCGGTGGTACAAAGGGCTGGTTGCACCGGGATTTTTTTTGGGGCGTCTATGGCGGAGAGTTCGTCGACTAGCCCCGTCAGTCTAGATCGTTCGCCAACTCAATTTTTATCTCATCTTGCAGGACAGCGGTGTGGCGATAGTTTTCATGCTCTGTACCGAGCATGGCCTGCACGTTGCCTTGTTTGAATGCTTGCGCCTGCTCAGCATTAAATGGAAATTTAATAAAATGAACGGCTGAGGTCTTGCCGTCTTCCGTTGTGCGCTCGACGTCATCTTCCGGAACACCGACAACGCGATGATCACCAAAAGACAGGACGATCTTGTTTTCGATGTGTCCGAGAGTTGCAAGGGTGCGCCGTCGTCGCCCCTCATCCTCGATCTCAATCAACAAAGTTGCGACGAGGTTCTGCCCTTGAGGAATGAGCGGGTTGTAGGCTTCCAGTTCATCCGCGATCTGGGCTTCACCGCCTTTTTCGACATAGAGCATTTCTTGAACTTGAGCCCACATTGTCTCGTAGTTCTCAAAATGAAAGGTCGCGAAGGGACCGACATGAATTCGCCTGTTCGCCTTGGTCGCTATCAAAGCACGGCGCTGGTCACGGCGTATTTTGCCGTATTCGTCCATCGGCATTAGATCTTCGCGGGTAATGGCTTTTTTCGCGTTTGTCATACTTCGTCCGTGGGCCTGTTTTTAAGTTTAGAAGCCGTAAGCTTTAGCGAGCACTTGAATGGGGTGGGTCGATTGTTCGATCTTCGGGGTGTCCCCGCCCAAAGTTTTCATCCCTTGTACGAGGTGCTTTCCCGCTAAGGGGCATTCAGAACACACGTGGCTTGGTTTGGCGTCCACCAATTTCTTTATAGTTTTCTTGGCAAATTTCGTCGCGATGCCGAAGTTTTCTTTCTTGATGCCCCAAGAACCACCGTGGCCAGAGCAGCGATCAACCACGGTCACTTTGGCGTCAGGTATGGCGCGCAGCATCTCCGCGCCTTTCTGGCCCATGTTTTGCGCCCGGGCGTGACAGGCCAAATGGAGGGCGATGGGGCCGTCGATCGGATTGAGACCGTCTGCCAACCCTTCATCGTTGGCGATGGCCATTACATATTCAGAAATATCAAAAGTGGCCTGAGCGAGCGCCCTAACATTCTCATCGTCCGGAACGATGAGGGGCCATTCAAATTTCATCATCAAGGCGCAGGACGGAATCAGCGCAATGACATCCTTGCCGGCATCGACATGCGGCCTAAAGGCTTCAGCTATTGCTTTCGCCTTCTTTGCAACGCGCGCGATGTCACCCTGTTCTAGTTGTGGCATCCCGCAGCACCCGGGGTAGACAACTTCGGTCTCAACACCGTTATGGGCCAGAACATTCAACGCGGCGGTGCCAATGTCCGGATTGTTGTAGTTCGCGAAACAGGTCGCAAAAATAACAGCCTGACGCCCGTGTGCGGGTGCGTCGCTATTCACGGGGGGTGGGTTTTCTTTGGCGCGCGCTTGAAGCGTTTTGCCGTGATACTTCGGTAGCTCGACGTTTTTATCAACGCCTGCGACGGCTTCTAGAACGGGGCGGGTTAGTCCATTGCCGCGCTTCGATCCCCAGTTGGCCAACCCTGAGACGCCACTGGCAAGCTTGCCGTTTCTGTCCGTTTCTGTGAGTTGCTTATCAAAAAATGGAATGCCGTTACTGGCTTTCTCGGCGGCGCGGTACCGCAGCATAAGGTGTGGGAAATCGATGTTGAATTCGTGGGGCGGCACGTACGGACACTTCGTTAGAAAGCACATATCGCAAAGCGTGCAGGCGTCCACGACCGACTTGAAGGTTGCGCTATCGACTCCTTCAATTTCGTCTTCTTGTTCATCAACCAAATCGAATAGCCGAGGAAAGGAATCGCATAGATTAAAGCAGCGGCGGCAGCCATGGCAGATGTCGAACTGCCGGCGCATCTCGGCATCCAGTTTTTCCGCATCAAGAAAATCTGGATTTTGCCAGTCGATAGGGTGCCGGGTCGGGGCGTCCAAGCTGCCTTCGCGCATGGCCGAGTCTCACCACTTTATTTTGGAAAAAGAATGTGGGATCGGCTGACGTTCAGCCGATCCACACACAATCGAATTAGGCGTCGAGGCTATCGAGCGCCTTTTGGAAACGGCCCGCATGTGACTTTTCAGCCTTGGCGAGGGTTTCAAACCAATCAGCAATTTCGTCGAAGCCTTCTTCGCGTGCTGTCTTGGCCATGCCTGGATACATGTCGGTGTATTCGTGGGTTTCACCAGCGACGGCAGACTTCAAGTTGGCTTCGGAATCACCGATGGGCTCACCGGTCGCCGGGTCGCCAACCACTTCGAGGTATTCGAGGTGGCCAAAAGCGTGACCGGTTTCGCCTTCTGCGGTCGAGCGAAAGAGTGCGGACACTTCATTTTGGCCTTCGACGTCGGCCTTTTGCGCGAAATAGAGATAACGACGGTTGGCTTGGCTTTCACCGGCAAATGCTGCCTTTAAGCTTTCTTCCGTCTTGCTGCCTTTGAGATCTGCCATGGGTCCCTCCTGAAAAGAGTCTGTTTAAGATTCGAATTTTCGGTGCCCGATCTGACTCAACAGATCGCCACTGTCCTTTGTTCTACGGCACCGCAAGAACCGAAGTCAAGCAGATTAGAATTATTCTAATGTTATTGAAATCGCTGAAGATTTTGGTCGAATTGCCGCTTAGCCGTCGACGCGAATCACGACATCTATGCGCGACACCGATAGCCCGTCGGGTGCTTCGGGTAAGCGGGTCAGTTTGACATGGGCACGGTCAATATCTTCGAGCCGCCCTGACTTCTCAAAATAGAAGTGGTGGTGTTCGTCGATGTTCGTGTCGAAGTAGGAGCGCGTTGAATCAATCGTTATTTCACGCAAAAGACCCTTCGCGGTGAACGTATGAAGGGCATTGTAAACCGTCGCCAAAGAAACGTTCACTCCGGTGGCCAACGCATCGGAATACAAGGCCTCAGCTGTGATGTGCCGATTGCCGCGGCCAAACAGTAAATCTGCCAAGGCCATTCGTTGTTGAGTCGGACGCAACCCGACCGAGCGCAGCTGGTCAGCCAGCGCGGCCTCATTGAAGACGGGTTTTTTGTTTCCGGACGAAGACATAGGGAGGGCACCTAGTTGTTCTTTGGAAGCATTCTAACAAATAGGAGGTCCCGGATGAAGGCTAAATGTGAGCGGGGTGCTGTAACCGCTGTCGGGGGCTGAAAAATGGCGACGGACCAACGGCGCGCTCGAGGACGGGGGGAGGGGAAGGGGCGCGCGCTGCCGGTCCGTCTATCTCCATTTTGCATCCTCATCAGACGGCTCAAATGTGTCGAATTTTGGGCTGCTATCTGAAAATCCTGTCATCTGCAGAACTCGGCCGATCGCATCGCGTAGAGCCTCTTCACAGCTTCGTTTAACGGGTGTAAGTCACAGCCATGCTCAAAACACCCTATCTCATTCGTTTCCTTGTCGGTTCTGTCGCAGCCGTCGTTGTTACATTTGCGCTGATCGTTCTGGTGATGTGGATGAACGGACTGATTGTTGAAGATAAGCCGAGTGTCGTGTCTCTCACGCCCTGCGTGTTTGGCGAGGAAAAGAGTGCGCCCCCAGTAAATCCCTACGCCACGGACCCGATCGTTATCGATTGTGTGCCGCCAGAAGACGTGAAGCCGCTTTTCACCCAGTGGTTTGATCGCATTCTCTCGCGACGAAACGAAGATGGCACCCGTGCTGGGTCGAGCGGCGGATGACGGATCAAAATCCAGCGTCGGCAATAGAGCCGGCTACGCCCTTCGATCACCGCAAGGCCCGCCGGACTGTCTTTGTTCTTGCCTCGGCACAGGCGTTGTCGATGACAGGGGCCAGCATCGTTATGCTGGTGACCGCACTTGCTGGAGTTTATCTCGCCCCAGACCCGAGGCTTGCGACGCTGCCCTTGGCCGTGCAATTCGTCGCAACAATGTTGACCACATTCCCGGCTGCACTTTGGATGAAACGTGCAGGCCGCCGGATTGGCTTTTCATTTGGTCAGGTCATCGGCATCGGAGGTGGATTGATTGGCTGTTATGCCTTGTTGCAGGGCAGCTTCACCCTATTGATCCTGAGCGCTGTTTTTCTCGGGGCGCACAACGCGTTCTGGGGCTATTACAGATTTGCGGCCGCTGAGGCCGCGGCGCCGGACAAGCGAGCCAAGGCCATCTCTTTGGTTATGGCTGGGGGCATTTTTTCAGCTGTTCTTGGTCCAGAATTGGCGATGGCGACACGGGAACTATTTTCTCCCGTTCTCTTCGCCGGTTGCTATGCCGCAATAGCAGCTCTGTCCGCCTTTACGATTTGTTTGATTCAAACCGCTGCTTTGACTAAGCCGATTCCAGCACCGATATCAGAGACGACGGTCGAGCGCCCACTGCCAGAGATTGTGCGCCAGCCCAAATTCATCGTTGCAGCAATTTCTGCAATGGTTGGCTACGGGGTGATGATCTTAGTGATGAGTGCGACCCCTCTGTCGATGGTCGATTGCGGCTTCGCATTTGAAGATGCGGCATTTGTTATTCAGTGGCATGCCTTGGCAATGTTTGGCCCGAGCTTCTTCACGGGTACGCTGATTAAAAAATTCGGCGCTCTGCGTATTATTCTAGCCGGTGTCGTGCTGAATGTTTTGAGCATGACGTCCAATCTCGCCGGCGTTGAACTCATCAATTTCTGGTTCGGGCTCGTGGCGCTGGGGCTGGGGTGGAATTTCATGTTTATCGGCGGGACCGCGTTGCTTACGGAATCCTATCGCCAGAGCGAACAAGAGAAGGCTCAAGCCGCAAACGACTTCCTGGTATTCGCTACGATCTCAGTTGCGACTTTTTCGTCGGGTGCTCTACAGAATGGTTTTGGCTGGATGGCCGTCAACAGCGCGATGGTGCTGCCGCTTACGGTTGCCCTCGGCGCCGTGCTCTGGCTAACCGCACAACAAAGGCGCACAGCTTCTTAACGTAGGCGTGTGTCCGTTGAAGCAGTCTAAAAATTATTCGTTGGTGTCTTCAGAGGAAGGCGGCGGTGCGTCACTAATGATTTCGACTTGAGTCGCCATTGGTCCTTTTGCGCCGTCTTGCACATGCATTTTAACGTGCTGACCAGATTCCAGGCGGTCGAGGTCTGATCTTTGCAATGCGCCAATACCAATAAAAATATCATCGCCGCCGCCTAGGGGAACGCCGAAGCCGTATCCTTTGTCTGCAGCGAAGAATTTTATCTCACCGTCAATGACGCTTTCATCACCTTCGGGGACATCATCAACTACCGTTGAGTTATCGACGTCCTCAATGACGGTGACTTGTGGTCCTTTTGGGCCCTCGGCTAGAGCGCAGTTGAGCGTTGCGCCTTGGCGCAAAGTTCTCAGCCCCGCCTTGTGTACAACAGAGACGTGGAGAAAAGCGTCCGGGGTACCGTCGGTCGGGGCGACAAAACCAAAGCCTTTGGCCGGATTAAACCACTTAACTTTCGCCGTAACGCCTCGCTCTTCGGACCCGGCCTGGGGAGACGATTCCATAACACTACCAACCTTATCGAACCCGGGCCGATAGGAAACTCTATCTCAGATTATGGAATTCTCCTATTGAAGCATAGGAAATCGCATTAAAATCAATACCTTAATGCTTGATGGGTGGTTTTTTTGTGCATCGCACTGAAACCCAAAGACCCCCGACTCCAGCCCACTCGTGGGGCCAGACTATTGGAGTTGGTCCGTGATTATTGCCGGACTCGCGCCACTGAGGTTTGCCAATCCGCAAACGCAGCGTTCCGCCAATCTGCAGTCTGACTTGGTTCGAACAGCCGTTCAGTCTTGCGGCCCATAGCAAGGTCATCAAGTGACCCGTAGAGTCCGGCACCAAGTCCAGCCATGAGTGCTGCCCCGTGAACGCTGGATTCTAAATAGGTCGGGCGATCGACGGGCGTGTCCAAAAGATCAGCGAGAGTCTGAAGCAGCCAGTCGTTGGCCGTCATCCCACCGTCAACACGCAGGATCTCGATACGCTGCCCAGTATCAGCCGCCATGGCATCCAAAAGCTCTTTCGTTTGAAAACACACGGCTTCTAATCCGGCCCGCACAATTTCTGCCGGCGTGGTGTCGCGGGTGATGCCAAGAATCGCACCTCTCGCATCCGGGTCCCAATGCGGCGCGCCCAATCCGGTGAACGCCGGTACAAACGTCACGCTGCTGTCTCTCGCCGCGCGTGCCAAGGTGGCGGACTCTTCAGCGGTAGCGATAAAGCCCGCTTGGTCACGCAGCCACTGAACCACCGTTCCAGCGTTGAACACACTGCCTTCGATGGCATATGTAGCTGTCCCATCAACACGATACCCCACGGTTGTTAGAAGTTTGTTCTTCGACAGAGGTGCTGACGAGCCGGAGTTGAGCAATACAAAGGCACCGGTTCCAAAAGTGGCCTTTGCCATGCCGGGCGTGAAACAGGTCTGGCCGACGAGCGCGCCCTGTTGATCTCCGACCAATGCCGTAATTGGTATTTCAGCGCCGAAAAGAGCGCGATCGGTTTTACCGAAGTCACTCGCCGTATCACGCACCTCAGGCAACATGACGGACGGCACATCGAAGCGGTCGAGCAACTCCTGATCCCATGACTGCGTATGAATGTTAAACAGCATGGTCCGCGAGGCATTGGTGGCGTCTGTCGCGTGCACGGTGCCGCCCGTCAGACGCCAGAGCAGGAAGGTATCCATGGTGCCGAAGGCGAGCTCACCGCGCACTGCTTTATCTCGAATGTCTTGATCCGATTCTAGAATCCACTGCAGCTTGGTCGCGGAAAAGTATGAGTCGGGAATTAGCCCGGTGCGTTCTTGGATGACGTCGCCGTATCCGTCCTCGACTAACGCTCGACATACCGAGGCGCCTCGCCGGTCCTGCCAAACAATGGCATTGCAGACTGGCTTCCCGGACTTGCGATCCCATACCACCGTCGTCTCGCGCTGGTTGGTAATGCCGATCGCCGCCACTTGGCCCGGTCCGCCGATGTCAGACAGAACGGACGTCATACAGTTTTGCGCGGTTTGCCAAATGATCTCTGCATCGTGTTCTACCCATCCATCCTGAGGGTAGATCTGTGGGAACGGATACTGCGCGGTGGCAACGGCTGAACCAGCAACGTTGAAAGCAACGGCTCTGATCGATGTAGTGCCCTGATCTATTGCAATCAGAAAGGGTCCGGACTTTGTATCGTTGGTCATTGCGCCTCGGCTCCAGCGGGGTCTTCCCTACTTTACCAATTAAAATTGTTGCTCTGCTTCTGTGATATCTTCGGGAGTGTTGACGTTAAAAAATGGATCAGTCTGCTCTGTCGACCACGCCACTTCTGCCACCTTATGCTTAGATTGAAATTGTCGGATTGCCATCGCGCCGTTCTTGAGGGCATCAGCGAGTGAGTCAGAAAGGTGCGGCCGCCACGCGGCGACAGCGTGATGAGCGCGACCGCTCGAACAAGCGACCGCAATATCTGTATCGGTAGCCGTAAGGCGCTCAATCAAATTGTCCGGTAAAAAGGGAAGGTCGACTGGGACAGTAATCACCCAGGCCGCCGTCGGTGTCAGCGTCTTTGCCCAGTGCAGTGCTGCAGCGACACCGCCGAGTGGACCGACTGCTGATGTCGGTCGATCCAAAAGCACTGGCAGTTGAAGCTCGTCAGCCCAAGGCCGATCAGCCCGCAGACTGAGCGCCAGCTTATCGCATTGAGGTGTTAGGTGGGCGACGGTCCAGTCGATTAAACGGCGGCCGCTGACCTTGACCAGAGCCTTTTCGACCCCACCAAGACGGCGGCCTTCTCCCCCAGCAAGAATGACGGCGGCGGGTTTTTCCATAAGTTTAGGATGGGGGTCGCGGCGTCGCCGGTCAACGCAACGCTGACGTCAATGGAACTAGGCGACCTGGCTGACGTCGGAGTCGTCGTCCCCAGAATCCCCGTCGAGGAATGCATCCCAATCAAACACATCGTCGGTATCTGTGATGTTGAAGCTTTGTGCCCAGATTGGATCGACGGTTTGTTTATCGCTGGCGTCTTTCATTTGTCTTTCTGAGCGAATCAAATTGCGTTCAGTGACGGTCGCCATACGGCCTGCACCATGTTCGCCATAAACGGTCAATGCGGCGCGAAAGGCTTCCGATGATTGCCGCATGTATTCCCATTCCCCAGTGTGTTTCGCGAGGAGGAACAAAGCGGACCCAAGTGTATTTTGAATCGCGGCCCATTGCAGTGGTGCGGTATCGGGAGTGCGCACGTGGAGTGCGGCAACGCACGACCGCACGGAATGCTGCAGAACCGGTACGCTGCGAACATTATCACCATAGACTTGAAGAATCTGGGCCAGCGTATTCATAATTTCTGACCAGCGAATCGGATGAGCGTATTTATCAAACACTTGCCGCGCGGCCTGGCATGACTGGATGGCTTCGCGCAAAACGTCGTCGTCGCCTTCAGCCATGTCGATTTTGTAAAGTACGCAGCCAAGACGGTACTTCATCATTCCCCAATCGACAGCTTGATGACGACGGGAAATGTGAACGAGTGATTTGCGATACGCGGTGGCCGTGTCTTTAAGTGTATCTATATCATTGTTGCGTTCGGCCACGATCTGCAACGTCAGGCCGAGCTGCTGATGTAGATGACCGAGCGCGCGCTTGTCGTCAGTCGGCGTGTGTTCAATAGCACCGCGCCATGCTTCGATGGCTGTATGATACCACGTCCGATCACCGCTCAGCTGAGCAGCGATGGCGCCGACATTGCCGTAGCAAGCCAGCACGCTGGCTTGCTCGTGGCTTTCCATCGCCATTGACGGTTCGAGTCCCTGCGTCCGGCCCGCGCTCGCCAATGATGGCAAGGCTGACCGCAAGATGCGGCCCTGAGCGATGCTGCGCGGGTCAACCGCTGCAAGCACGACGGATCGAATGAGTGGTGTCCATTCCGTATAAAAATCGACAGGAACCGTGAGGGCTTGATAGGGACGAAAGCGTCCCGGGCGTTCGCCGGGGCTTGAGGCTAGGGCAACAAAACGAAGTTGGATCGAACGGCCGGTTTCGTCGACGAATGCCCAGACCAAAACATCTGCGTTCTTTTCAGCTAACCAGCGTCGGCCTTCACGCGTTGCGCGCGCAAGCGCATCATCATTGGGACCAGTCGGCGAGCTATCAGCAAGACCTGCAATCATCCGAGTGATATCGCGATCAACAGACTCGACTCGGACGCCCGGAATTTCGCTCAAGGCTTCAACGATCATGCGATGCTGCATGTCTTCATAATCGTCGTGTACTTTTGCAACCAAGATCGAAACATCTTCGGGCGTTGGCGCCTTGCGAGCTCTGCCGGGACGGCGGGTTGGGTCTTTGACCACTGCATCCACGATTCGCTCAAACAGATTAGGCTTGCGTTCACCAACCAGATTCGTAGGCATCGCCCGGCCCATACCAGCCGGTCTTGTCGCTTTAGCAATCTCTGTCGATGAAGGTACGACGACCGGTAACCGTGCACCTTGGACTGCAGCCTTGATGGCGTCGCCTCTGGTCAACGGGTCATCGTTCTTACGCAGGGTCTTCGCAAGTTTGGACATCACCTTAAAGGCTGTGTCCGGTTCCATTTCGACGCGACGGAGGAATTCAGCTCGAGGAATTGCGTGCAACACCACGGCAGTTTTCGCTCGTGCTGAATTATGGCGAGGGCTCTTATCGAGAATTCCCATCTCACCAAACAGATCGCCGTCAGACAAAGTCGCATGGATGGTTGAACCAGCATGTTCTCTGCCAAACAGTTCGACAGTTCCCTCGATGATTTCGTATGCCCAGCGGCTTTCTTCGCCCTCGACGTAAATTATGTCGCCAGCTTCAAATGATTTAGTAACGGTCTGCACCGCGTCGCCTCCAGAGTAAGGGGCACAGGGCCTCTTGGTGTGTGGCGACAGTCTTGTCCGGCGGCTCTTAACAAGCCCTTAAATGGACCTCACAGAATCTCAAAGAATTCAGTTTTTATCTTATGTCGTCACATCAAATGGGCCCTAGCAGCGCCCACCGACCATATATATGTATATGCATATTAGGAGTGCGCCGGGCTGTTTTGACGCCTTAGACGATGTCCGATGGACCGAGCTGGGCCGCGGATTCCAAGGCCGGAAGGAGGGTCTGGACAACGCCGCTCCCGAGACGTTTGGCAACCTGACTCTGTGCCGTTTGCCATAGGGGCAGGGCGCGCTCCAAGGCGGCGCGACCTGAGTCCGTCAATGTGATCAATTTGACCCTGCGGTCCTGCTTATCAGGCATTTCAGAGATGAAGCCGCTCTTTATGAGTGGTTTGATGGTGCGGGACACGGTTGTCGAGTCGGTCACTAGCGCATCGGCCAGATCGCCGACTCGCAAGGGAGACCTGGCATTCACCACCATCAGAAGGCTAATCTGCGTGGTCCTTAGCCCGGTTGGCGCCAATATGTGATCGAAAACCTGCGTGATTGCGCGCGACGCTTTGCGGGCATGAAAACAGAGGCAAACCTCAACGGCTTGGGCGGCTAGTTCAGACGTTAGCTGACGATCATCCATATATTATGTATATGCATGTATAATGGGGAATCTCAAGGATTCTCTACTTTTTTAGTGCTGAGCGTCTGATTCCTGCTTTATCGCCCCGGCATAGAGCCGGGCTGATTTGTCGCCATAGGTGGCCAAGACGAACGGGTTTCCATTGGCATCGGTTTCAAACGACATCTCTATGGTGCCCTTTTCGACCGCGGTGATGGTCTGGCTCTCATCTAACTCGAAGGCTTTTGCGATTCCCCCCATGAGGGCGCCAATCTCTTCGAACATCTCTCGTTGTTTGGTTTCTGACTCGTCGGGCACGAGGGTTTTCTCCATTCAAAGTTTGAAAGATACAGTGCATGACCATCGTCGGACTGTGCAAGACAGTGCGAGAGAGAAGAGAGTCTGTCATCTTCAGTCGATAGTCATTCGCTGAACGGACACTCTCTTAGGGTCGTTCGATTGCGATGGGGATCACGCTATAAAAGTAATCAATGACATTTCTTTGACCATGCCGCCGTGGAGTCCCGTATGCCTGCTATAGAAGCTTCCGATAGGGATGTAGACGTTCTTGGTCATCGCGCCAAGGTGGGCATTCTCGTTCCGGCGAGTAACACGATTGTCGAGCCTGAGATGGCAGCAATGCAGCTGCCGGGGGTTACCAATCACGTGTCACGCATGAGCCGTGTTAATCGGCCGGCACACGATCTCAAAAAGTACAAAGAATTCTTAGGTGCATCGGTTGAGATGGACGCCGCCATAGACGTTCTCACCGCATGTGAACCCGACATAATTGTGCATGGGCATTCGGTCGATAGCCTCGCGAAGGGCGTGGCTGGTGCCAATGCCATGCAGGCCCACATGCAAACCTTGAGCGGGGGAATTCCCGTGATGTTACCCGCCCATGCCTTATTGAAGGCGTTGGACATTCTCGGTAAACCCAAAAACTTAGGCATTCTCACGCCATGGATGCCACCGGCCGACGAAGCGTGCACCGTTTTCTTCAATGAAGCCGGGTACAACGTCTTGGCGATCAAAGGATTGCAGCATCCCACGCCTCTTCATATTGCCACTGCTAAACCGGAGCTTCTGAACCAGGCGGTTGACGAGGTTAATGTTGATGGCGTGGACTGTATCATTAAGGTCGGCACGAACTCTTCCATGTCGTTTCTGGTCGAGGGCATGGAGGCTCGCTTGGGCAAACCCGTCCTTACCGTCAACGTCGTCACCTATTGGGCTGGGTTACGCCATTTGGGTATTGAAGATCGCCTCCGAGGCTTTGGCCAACTGGCCGCTAATTACTAAGCCTGCTAAACAGAGATCACGTTTCGGACTCAATGCGGAGGATGGTAGATGCCGGCCTATCAAGTTGCCCTGGTGAAAGTCACCAACCGCACACCTGGTTTTATGGAATACGTTGAAAAGTCGGCAGAGGCACTCGCCAAGCACGGCGCCGAATACGTGGTTCGAGGGCCTGCGAAAGCGGTTCTAGAGGGCGAATATCTTGAGGGACGTGCGGTCATTGTTTCGAAGTGGCCTTCGCTCGACGCGATCAGCGCTTTTTTTCACTCGGACGATTACCAATCGATAAAACCCCTCCGCGAGGGCTCGGGCGTGTACGATGTTGCGACCTACGAATCTGCTTCCTAATCTTTATAAACAATAACGATGGAGACGCTTTATGGCTGGCTATGTCGTGGCTATTGCTCGGATCGACAAAATGACAGACGGACTAAAAGAATACATCGGTAAGGCCGCGGATTTATCCGCAGAGCATGGTGCCGAGTATGTTGTGCGTGGTCCTGCCAAAGAAGTCCTCGAAGGAGATTACCTGAACGGGCGCAGTGTGGTGGTTTCGAAGTTTGAAACCCTTGAGAAGGCGGAACCGTACTATCATTCGGACGCCTATCAGAAAGACATCAAGCCGTTACGCGAAGGGTCCGGTGTTTATGACGTTGCAATCTTTGAGGGTCCGTAGAGTGAGTCGATTGATCGCCAAGGCGTTCGCGAGTGTAGCGCTTGCGTGCCTGTTTGTTACACCTTCGGTATCTGCCGACACGGTATGGAATGTCTCCCTATGGGGGAGCAGTCGGGCTGTCACGGTCTCCATTGAGCATCTGGCCAAAGAAATAGAGCGGCGAACAGATGGTGCGTTGCGGATGGTCATCCATTTCGGAGAAGCCATCTCACCAGCACGTGAAAACATAGATGGTATTGCGCTTGGTGCCTTTGAGGCGGGACACATTTGTCCGTCTTATCATCCGGGTAAAACTCCAGCTCTATTGGCTATGGAGCTTCCGTTTCTGCCCCTTAACGACATCCGGGTGGCTCACAAGGTTGCTTTAAAAACCCACACCCACCCAGTGATAGAGCGCGAACTAAAAAAGTTTAACGCGCGTGTTATGCAACACGTCATCGCGCCGCGTTACGAGTTCATGGGACGGGGCGCCCCACCAAAAGTCCTAACGGCATGGAAGGGTATGCGGGTCCGAGCTCCCGGTGCAATCGGCGAAGGGGTGCGTGCTTTGGGTGGGCGACCAACATCCGTTCCCGCGCCTGAAATATACACAAGCCTAGAGCGCCGCCTCTTTGATGCGGCGGCTCTTCCGTTCTCCTACCCCTTTGCCAGTTATCGTATCCACGAAGTGGCCGAGTGGTATACGTTCAACATGAATTTGGCGTTCCCCAGCTGTGTTGTTCTGGTTAGCCAGGATGCTTGGGCAGCCCTGTCAGATAATGAGCGTGCACTTATTGACGAAATCAATATCGAAGCACACGAACTTCAGTTCGAGGCCCTCGCGGATGCTGATACTGCGTGGATTCCCGAGTTTGATGCAGCCGGTCTTGAGCGAATTGTATACGACGAGACCGCTATCGAAGAATTCAAATCAAAAACATCCCGTCCGCTGTGGGATGAGTGGGTTAAGCGCAACAGTCGGCGCTTTCCTGCAGAGGACTACTTGAATTTTATTTTGGCTGAGGCGGCTATTGCCAACGCTGAGATGGAGTAAGAAATGGGGCTGCGTGTGATTGGGTCGATCGGGTCTCTTCCCGATGGTTCATCCAATCCCATCAGTCCAGCAGTTCGGGCGGGTGATTTTATTTTCATTTCCGGTCTGATGCCTAAAGGTGCAGACGGCCAAATGATTGATGGAGATATCGTTGCTCAAACGGCGGTGGTGATGGACCGTCTGTCCGGCGTGCTAAAAAGTGCCGAATGTGATTTTTCTGATGTCGTGAAATGTATGGTCTGGCTGACCAACGCCGATGACTTTAAGGCCTTTAACGTTACCTATGCGTCTTATTTTGACGGCGAACCTCCGGCGCGTTCTGCTGTGAGGTCTGATCTCTTACTTCCCGGCGCCCGGCTCGAGTTGGAAGCGATTTGCTACAAACCATTGACCGCCTGATCGAAGCGGGTATCGATGGCTGCACCATGTAGGGTAGGGTCCCCTCAACTATTTGCATCATAAGGTTTGCTTCGTTGTCGCAAGAAAAGTCGACCCCTATTCTTTTGGCTCGCCTGCATACGGCTTGGTCCCGCATCGAAGACGTATGCGCAGGTATCGCCGGGTTGCTGATCGCGATGGCTATGATGCTAACAGTGGCCGAAGTGCTCAGCCGCAAACTGTTGAATGCACCTCTGCCAGGCATCATCGATACGTTTAATCTAGGCATGGCGGCCGTCGCTTTTCTCGGTGCAGCACAATGTCAGAGAATGGGCGGCCACATTCGGATGGAATTGTTTGTCCGGCGTCTTTCGGGACGCACTCTATGGTGCGTTGAATCGGTGATGACCCTGATTGCGCTCGGATTTGTGTCTGCTGTTGGCTTGGCCAGCGCTAAAGGGGTGGTGCGGGCGCATCAAATTGGCGATTCCACAATGGATTTACTCCTCCCTGTCTGGCCATCTAAAGCGCTGATCACTCTCGCGTTGGCTGTGCTCGCCGTGCGTCTAGCCTTGCAGTTTTTTGATTCCCTGCGGTTGATTGTAACGCCCGATGCGGAGCCAATTGCTGCGTTGCCGGTGTTCTCGGTCGAAGATCATGCGCGCGAAGAAATCGAAGACGTCATCGGCAAGATCGAGACAAAAGACCTTGATCGCGGGGCGGGGGCATGACCGTGGATCCGTTCTTTTCCGGTGTGATCGCAGTATTGATATTGGTCGTTCTTGTGGTCGCGGGAATGCGGGTTGCGTGGGCGGCGGGTGTTGTTGGTCTTGGCGGTTTAGTTACCTTACGTGGCTGGGACCCGGCGGTCGGCCTTACGGGGCTGCTCACCTATGCCGAGACAGCGCGATACTCTTTATCAGTTCTACCCATGTTTATTCTGATCGGTCTTCTCGCTTTTCATGCGGGATTAACTCAACGCGCTTTCGCTGCGGCCCGAGCGTGGGCTGGACGGTTGCCCGGCGGATTAGCGGTCGCCACGGTTTTTGCCACCGCAGGTTTTGCCGCCGTGTCTGGCGCGAGCACGGCGACGGCAGCGGTCTTCACCCGCGTATCTGTGCCCGAAATGTTGAAGGCTGGGTACGACCCACGTTTGGCCGCGGGCGTTGTCGCGGCGGGCGGAACGCTTGCTTCCTTAATTCCGCCTAGCGCAATTCTCGTGCTTTACGGGATCATCGTTGAAGAGTCGGTGGGCGCACTTTTGCTCGCCGGGTTCGTTCCGGGAATTCTGTCAGCTTTTCTCTACGCTGCCTTTATCGTGTTGCGGGTTAAAATATCTCCTGAGCTTGGTCCGGCGACAACGGAAGCCGTCCCGATGCTCGAGAAGTTCAGGGCGTTGGGAAAGGCCTGGGGCCTTCTTGCTGTCATCGGCGTCGTTGTCGTTGGTTTGTACACGGGATGGATGACTCCAACCGAAGTTGGTGGAGTCGGGGCGGCTCTTGTGTTGATTATGGCGCTCGCAAACCGCGACACCCACAAGAAGCAAATTATAGAAGCGTTTATCGACACCGCCAGATTAACGGCGATGATCTTGGCTATCGTCTGGTGCGTTTTGGTGTTTGTCCGGTTTCTCGGTTTTACCGGGTTGCCTGGAATGCTTGCCGATTGGATTGGCAATCTCGACGTGCCGCGGCTGGTCATTCTGCTCGCGATTCTAGCCACTTATATGATTCTGGGTATGTTTCTCGACGGCCTCGGCATGCTGCTGCTCACCATGCCCGTGGTATACCCGGTGATCATTTCTCTCGGATACGATCCGATCTGGTTCGGTATTCTGGTCGTCAAAATGATCGAGATCGGCCTTGTCACCCCGCCGATCGGCCTCAATTGTTTTATCGTGAATGGCGTCAGGCCAGACATTAGTCTGGAAACTGTATTCCGCGGTGTTGGCCCATTTGTGATCATGGATTTGCTCACAGTTGGCATCTTGATCGCATGGCCTGACATCGTATTGTGGCTGCCACGCACAATGAATATGGGTGGCTACTAAGAGGCACCGACCGACTATAGGCTCACGGGAAAATGAGATTCGTCTCTTACGAATACAATGAAGGCGTAAAGATCGGCGCAGTGATCGACAATGGTATTATCGATCTGTCTGACGCCGGACCAAGCCTCAAAGCCATCCTTGCGACGGGACCGCTCGATAACCTGATCAAAGTTGCCGAGCAACGCTCACCGACGGTTGATCTAGATCACGTGGTGTTGCATCAGGTCGTTCCGGACACTGGACGTATAATATGTGTCGGCAAAAACTATAAAGACCACGCTAAGGAAATGGGTGGCGAAGTGCCAGCCAATCCAAACTTGTTTATGCGCACAGCCCAGTCCGTTGTTGGTCATCAACAGTCTGTCATTATGCCGACTGCATCTGATCAGTACGACTTCGAGGGGGAGCTGGCTGTCGTCATGGGCCGTGGCGGCCGACATATCCCAGTGGACAAAGCGCTCGAGTATGTCGCTGGGTACAGCTGTTTCCTTGATGGCTCGGTGCGTGACTACCAAAAGCATTCATTTACGGCAGGAAAGAACTTTGACTCTTCGGGAGCGTGTGGCCCGTGGTTGGTTCCTGCCCGTGAGATTCCAGATCCCCAAGCGTTGCAGTTGACCACCCGCGTGAATGGCGAAGTGATGCAGCACGCCTCGACGGCAGACATGATCTTTTCCGTTGCGGTCGTCATTTCCTATATCTCTGAGTTTACCCATCTTGAGCCCGGTGATGTTCTGGCCACCGGAACGCCCGCCGGAGTTGGCGCCGGTCGGACGCCACCACTTTGGTTGAAGCCAGGTGATCAAATCGATGTTGAGATTGAAAACGTCGGGACGTTGTCCAACTCCGTAAAAGCGGAGGCGGAAGTCTGACTCCCCGGTGGCTAATCGGCTTCCTTGTCGTGGGATCATTCTGGAGTCCTACGCCACGAGCGGCGGCTGACTCTGTCACTGTTTTTGTGGGATCGGAGCTCAGTCAACTCGACCCTCATTACGCCATATCTTACGCCGATCACCTTGCGGTAAACGCACTCCATCTCGGCCTAACCACCTACAATGAATATGGAAACCTAATTCCCGGCCTGGCGGAAAGCTGGATCATTTCGGGTGATTCCCTGACCTATACGTTTACTCTAAAGCCGGGTGCGTCTTGGTCTGACGGTCGGGCGATTACTGGTGACGATTTTGTTGCCGGCATTAGGCGGGCTCTAGACCCAGATCGCCCAACCCCTTTTGCGGCCAAGTTGTTTGTCATCGCCGATGCGGAAGCGTTTCAAACTGAATCGATGGCGCAAGGGCGATCACTCGGCGTCGTCGCCCCAGACCGGCGCACCGTTGTTTTTACTCTTGGCCGCCGTGACGTTGATTTTCTCCATATCTTAAGTCATCCCGTCGCGAAGCCGACTCCCGCCCTTGATCCAGATGCAGTTGCAACGGGTCGTATAACGTCAGGTCCTTATCAATTGACGGCACAGCAAGGCAGCCGCGTGGACCTTGTGCCACGGGAGGAGGGCCCAACGCTCCGACTGGAGCCGGCGGACTCTGTTGACCAAGTATGGATAGACTCGGAAGAATCAGGGGCTTTCGTTACAGCGGCTCTTCCAATAGTGAGCACGCCCCGGGCGGGACGCCGTGGCGCAGATATAAGGCGTGATGGCGGCGATGCGTTATACGCTTATGCGGTCAACACGACGCGCACGCCGTTGAACACGTTAGAAGCCCGTCATGCGTTGTCGATGGCGATTCATCGCCCGGAGGTCATGAGACGTAATCCGGTCGCGGGAGCTAGTCCGGCAACACAGTTCGTGTCCCCATCGGCCATGACGTACGCCCGACCTTATCGCACTCCTTTTGCGTCCCTGACTTTGGAGGAAAGAGAAGCCGTCGCTGCGGCGCTTCTGTCAGAGCACGATTATGGCGTCGACAATCGTTTTACCGTCAAGTTACGGGTTCCATCGGGAGACATTCACACTGAGATTGCATCCGTCGTTGCTGAGATGTGGGCAAGAGCCGGCATCGATACAGAAATTGTAACGGCGCCTCTACATGAACATTGGCAGGCGCTAGCCGATGGAGATTTTGACGTTGCTTTTGTCAGCTGGCCAGGTCGCCGCGATACACCGCGCAGCAGCCTCGAGCCGTTAAGTCGTGCTGGCGGACCGTGGAATTGGCCGCGTTACGATTTTCCTGATTTCAGCGAACGCTTGGAGCGTGCGGCTGAAAGCCGCAAAGACGAGGTGCGCGCTGGCCAGTATAGAGAGGCCGAGAAGGCGTTGATCGAAGACCAGACATTGCTCGCGCTTTTTTTCTATCAGCCACTGGCCTTGGTTTCGTCCTCCGTCGGAGGTTGGCAGACCAATGCGGCAGGCCTTCACCCGCTAGGGGCTCTGTCAGTGATCTCAACGACTCAAAAGCCTAGCTTGAGTCGTCCAGCCTTACCCAAGGCTGCCCCGTCTATTGGTACGGACCAATGATCACATCAAGTTGATACGGACGTCAGAGTCACTCGGGGTCTGGCGCCTGGCTCAGGCGCCCGGTATGGTTCAGCGTACCTTCCCGTCACGCAGTAAAACGGATCTCCACCTCATCCATGTGGGCTTATTTCACGCGTCGCCTCTTTATTGCCATCCCCACTCTTTGGGTGGTGATCACCGTCGCCTTCTTTCTCATGCGATTAGCTCCGGGCGGGCCGTTTGATCAAGAAGCGCCACTGCCACCGGAGATCATGGCGAACCTGAAAGCGGCCTACGGACTCGATCAGCCCCTGTGGTGGCAGTACGTGAATTATCTAGGAAATCTTCTTCAAGGCGATTTCGGGCCGTCCTTTAAGTACAAAGACTTCTCAGTCACGGAGCTCATCGGCCAAGGGTTTCCAGTCAGCATCCAAAATGGAGCCGCCGCTCTTTTTATTGCAGTTCTAATTGGCATCCCGCTCGGCGCGATGGCCGCCCTTCGACAAAATAGCGGTGCTGATCACGCGGCAATGACCGTAGCGATGACCGGTATTGTGATCCCCAATTTTGTCGTTGGCCCGCTGTTGGCGCTCATTTTTGGTATCTGGCTGCGGGACACTATGTTTGCGTTGCCGGTTGCGGGTTGGAACAACGGCGCTTTGCCGAATCGTATTTTACCGGTGATTTGTCTCGCCCTCCCCTTCATTGCCTACATCGCCCGAATAACGCGCGCGAGCCTGATTGAAACTTTGCGCACCAATTACGTCCGCACGGCGCGGGCGAAGGGCCTGCCCTTTCGTATGGTTGTTTTGCGTCACGCGTTTAAGAGCGCGATGATTCCTGTTGTGACGTATCTTGGCCCGGCCACGGTTTTTCTTCTGACCGGATCCATGGTGATTGAAACCATCTTTGGGCTGCCGGGAATTGGCCGCTATTTTGTCCAAGGCGCGTTGAACCGCGATTATACGTTGGTGATGGGTGTCACCATTCTGGCTGCGTCCCTGGTGATCTTCCTCAATCTTCTCGTTGATATGGCCTACGCGTGGCTTGATCCCAAGGTGCGCTATGAGTGACGCCCCAATAAGGGACAGTCGACCGGGCGCCAATCTCAGCGTGCCCAACGCGGCGGCACTTGATAAGGCCGCAGATGTGGAAGGCCGCAGCTTATGGCAGGACGCCTTCCGTCGGTTACAGGCAAACCGCGCCGCCATGATCAGCGCGATCGTTCTCATTGTTATGGCGTTTGTCTGTTTCGTCGGGCCAGTTCTGGTGCCCTGGTCTTATGAGGAAATTGATTGGGATATTCTTGAAGCCACACCACCGAACTTTGACACCGGCCACTATCTCGGAAC
Source organism: Rhodospirillaceae bacterium (assembly GCA_018666155.1). Classification (GTDB taxonomy): domain Bacteria; phylum Pseudomonadota; class Alphaproteobacteria; order Rhodospirillales; family Rhodospirillaceae; genus WLXB01. Next base: position 37,254 of record JABJAH010000061.1, read on the forward strand.
GGATTCTTTAGGGCGCGATTTGTTAGCCCGCATTCTTCAGGGCGGGCAAGTCTCATTCCTCGTCGGTATTCTAGCGACTTCAGTAGCGTTGGTGATTGGCGTAACGGTTGGGGCGACAGCCGGGTTTATGGGCGGACGCGTGGATCAGGTTCTGATGCGGTTCGTCGATGTGATGTACGCTGTACCACTGATGTTCTTCATCATCATTCTTATGGTCGTATTCGGCAGAAATTTTTATCTGATGTTTTTGGCAATTGGCTTTGTTGAATGGCTGACGATGTCACGCATTGTGCGCGGCCAGACATTGACCCTTAAGAACAAAGAATTCATCGAAGCGGCAAGAGCCTCGGGTGGGTCGACGGCAAGTATAATTGCGCGCCACATCATCCCGAATGTTTTGGGTGTGGTCATCGTCTATGTCACGCTGACAATTCCTCAAGTCATATTGCTTGAAAGCTTTCTCAGTTTTCTCGGCCTTGGCGTGCAACCGCCGATGACAAGTTGGGGCGCTCTCATAGCGGAAGGGGCGCAGGAAATGGAAATTACCCCACGCACCTTGATCCTCCCCGCAGTTTGTCTTTCTACCACCCTGTTTTGTTTTAATTTTCTTGGCGATGGTCTGCGCGATGCGCTCGACCCGAAAGATCGTTGACGCCGATGACCTCTGTGCTTGAGATCGACAAACTTACCGTTTCCTTCTCGACGCCAGATGGCGCCGTCGAGGCCGTGACAGATGTTTCTTTATCGGTTGAGGCGGGCGAGTGTCTCGGACTTGTTGGTGAATCTGGTTCGGGGAAAAGCCAAACCTTCATGGCCGCCATGGGCTTGCTGGCTGATAACGCCACCGCCAATGGCCATATTCGTCTCGACAGCATGGACCTTCTTTCCGCTAGTGAGAAAAAACTGAACACTGTCCGCGGCGAGCGGATTGCCATGATCTTTCAAGATCCTATGACCTCTCTCACGCCGCATATGAAAATTGGCCGCCAACTTGCCGAAGTTCTGATCGAACATCAGGGCGTTGATAAGGAAACCGGGCGTCGCCGGTCTCGTGAAATGCTCGATCGCGTGCACATTCCGGAAGCTGAGCGTCGGCTCGACATGTATCCCCATGAGCTCTCGGGCGGTCTCCGTCAGCGCGTCATGATTGCCATGGCTCTCATGTGCGAACCGGAAGTGATCATCGCCGATGAGCCGACAACCGCTCTAGATGTAACAGTTCAAGCGCAAATTCTTGATCTTCTAACGGAAGTAAAAGACGATCTCGGGGCAGCGATTGTTCTGATCACCCACGACTTGGGTGTGGTTGCTGGGCTGGCCGATCGTGTTGCCGTTATGTATGCGGGCCGCATTGTTGAGCAAGGGACGGTGGCCGATATTTTTGCAGCGCCGACCCATCCCTACACACAAGGGCTGTTGGCCTGCACGCCGCGCCTCGACGTGGAAACTGAAGCGCTGGTGACGATTGCCGGACAACCGCCGAACCTACAAAACTTGCCGTCTGGGTGTAGTTTCCATCCGCGATGCCCTCATGTGTTTGACCGGTGCAAAGCTGAGCGACCAAGCCTTGAGAATTTGTCAAACGGCCAAGCCAAGGCATGCTTTCGCGCCGCTCAGGAGGCGGCCGAATGAACGAGCCTTTTCTTCAGGTCCGTGATCTCAAAGTCCACTTCCCGGTTCGCACAGGGGGGCTCTTCGTCGGTCAGTACACGCCGTTAAAAGCGGTAGACGGCGTTAGCTTTGATCTTAATCCCGGCGAGACGTTAGGCGTTGTTGGTGAGTCTGGGTGCGGCAAATCAACCCTTGGCCGTGCCGTGCTGCAACTCATCGGGGCAACCGATGGTGTTGTGTCTTGGCTTGGAACCGACCTGACGTCTCTCAATAAAAAAGAACTTATCGCGGCTCGCGAGAATTTACAGATCGTATTTCAGGACCCGCTTGCTAGCCTTGATCCACGCATGACGGCCGGGGACATTATTGCAGAGCCGTTGCGCAACTATCGCCCAACGCTGACCAAAGCAGGTCGTCGCAAGATGGTTGAAGACATGATGGAGCGGGTTGGTTTGCTACCCCGCATGATCAATCGTTATCCCCACGAGTTTTCCGGTGGCCAATGTCAGCGCATCGGCATTGCACGGGCCATGATTCTGCGGCCGAAGCTTGTGATTTGTGACGAGCCGGTCTCAGCCCTAGACGTTTCGATCCAGGCTCAAGTCGTCAATCTTCTCATGGATTTACAGCGTGACTTCGGTCTAGCGCTTTTGTTTATCAGTCATGACTTGGCGATCGTTCGGCATATCAGTCACCGAGTCCTTGTTCTCTACCTTGGTAAGGTGATGGAACTGGCCGACAAGGCGGCACTCTATGCAACGCCGCGACACCCCTATACCCAGGCGCTTCTTTCTGCCGTGCCGATTCCAGACCCAACGAAAGAGCGCAATAAAGACCGCATTCTTTTGACGGGTGACCTTCCGTCGCCAATTAATCCGCCGTCCGGATGTGTCTTCCGCACCCGTTGCCCGCGTGCGACCAGTGTTTGTGCGGAGACGGTCCCCGAGCTCGAGAGTGCCGGAGAGGGGCAAGAGGTCGCCTGTCACCACTGGCAAGACTAAGTCGCAATCCAAAGAAGAGTTTCCTATGTCTGAGTCCGACGATCCCTATTACCGCCTACACGTCTTTTGCTGCACCAACGTACGTCCCGAGGCCCATCCGCGCGGGTCCTGCGCACGCAGTAACTCTGTCGCTTTGCGCGACTATATGAAGCAAAAAACGAAGACGATGGACATTGGGCGGGTTCGCATCAATGCATCTGGATGCCTGGATCGCTGTGAACTCGGACCAACCATGGTGGTGTATCCCGAGGGCATTTGGTATCGCTATGAAAACGAAGCCGACGTTGACGAGATTCTAGCGAGCCATATTGAAGGCGGAGTTGTTGTCGAACGCCTTCGCTTGAAAACGGAAGATGGTCCTTAATTAAGGACTCTATGTGTCAGCCGGGAACAATGTCCGCGCTTTGCGTGCGTACGCTTCTCGGGTCATTGCCATCAGATCTATCGGGCCTTCCATTAGGTGGAAGAAACGCCAACCACCCGGTTTTTTGCGTAGCAGCGCCGTGACGCGCACGTCAGCTGCAATTGGTTTGCTCGGATAATCTTTTGGTCCCACCATCGTTGCTACCCACCGCATGTCGTATGACGCGAGCACGAGGCCGTCATCGATCTCTCGGACACGATGGTTAGCGGTCTGGCTTTTGAGTGTCTCCATGATGACGCGTGATTTTGACCAATAGGCGTCAATCGCCTCCCAGCCGATCAGAGGGTTGAGTGCTTCCTCTGGCATTAATAAAGGAGCGGGGTCTTCATCGTCCCACAAGGCTTTCTTGCCCGCAAAATCCATCGACTCCGAGAATCCCACATAGCGTGTAATGAGGTCAGTGATCTCTGCTTGAACGGTTGTCATGGTTGTGCCCGAACCGGAATTGCATCTAGGCCCTCAGACGCAACGCTTTCATAAAAGTTTTTTAGCTCCAACAGCGGCGCGAGCGGCGCCTCTGCATAATGAAATAGCCGCCACAGGTTCCCGTGCTGCCGCCAAACAGCCGTCACTCTACAGGTTCCACCAATCGGACCCCGGGCGTCAGAGAACATCCAGGCCAAGGTGTAGAACGCCAAGCCGGTGTCTTCTGATAAGCGCCGGTAAACGGCATCCTCGGCTCGGTGACGGACCTGGTCGAAGTGCGTGCACAGGGAATTTACGTAGCCACTGACACTACTGTTGCCGATGAGGGGGTCGACACGCTCAGCCGGCAGGTATGTCGCTTGGTCGTCGGTGTTATCCCAAAGATTTAAGAGTTTCTTTGAGTCCAGTTCCGACCACGCGGTTACCCAGGCAGTCACAGCTGTTTCGATTGGACCTGTGTTGGCGCTCACGGAAGAAGCTCGATCTCGTCATAGTTCAGAACGGTCAGGTCTTGCCGAAAATTTTTGACCCGAGGGCCAAGCGCTTTGAACATAATGACCTCATGCATCCAGATCGCGGGTGCGTCGTCGTGGTAGATCGCCATAATTTCTTCCGTTTTCCGGCGGCGGTCGTCCAGGTCGGATGTTGCAAAGGCCTCACGAATTTTCTCTGTCAGGCCTTCATTGCAATACCAAGGCACACGTTGGATGCACGAGTGAAGGCGTGCTGGGCGAAGTGAGTCCGTCGTTCGTTCGACCGAATAGTTCATGCCAAAAGCTTCACCGCGCCACTCACCCTCTTGGATACCGCGTATCAGTTGCTGCACCGGCATCGTCCGTAAAGTCATGACGACGCCGACGTTCAATAAATCCGCTGCGACTTGCTGATAGGCAGGAGCGAGTGATGCGCCGCCCCCAATTGTGACTTGCGCCGTGAACGAAAATCCATCGGGATAACCAGCGTCCGCCAAAAGCGCGCGCGCGCGATCAGGGTCAAAGGGATAGGGTTGAACCGCCGGGTTGTATCCAAATGCCGCCGCCGTGCTTGGTTGACTGGCCGCCTTGGTCAGGCCGCCAAACAAAGCCTCAATATATGCATCCTTATTGACGGCATAATTCAGCGCTTGCCGCACGCGCTTGTCTTGGATCGGGTGATCGGCCGCCGTCTTTGTGAGAATAAAGCTGATGCCAAGAACGCTCGTTGTCGTGCCGATATCACCACGTCCGCCGCTCAATTCAATGGCTAAAATATTATCGCGGCTCATCGCGACAGCAATGTCGAGGCGGTCAGAGAGCATGCCTTGGACCCGCGACGATGTATCGGGTATGGCCAAGATGTGCAGCCCGTCTATTTTTGGCGGGCGCCAGCCATCCCTATGCGCGGCTAGCGTTGCTTTGGCTTCGCTCCACTCTGTCAGTTTAAAGGGACCTGTTCCGATGGGTTCCAGCGCAAACCCTTCACGCCCGAGGCGTTGCCATTGCCCCGGCTCAACAATCATCAGCGCTTCGGTTAAGGCAGGCAACAAGGGTGCGGCAACGCCCGTGTGAATCAGAACAGTATGGTCATCGATTGCTTCCGCCCGCGCTATGGCCCCGAGGTCGCGCGCGATCGGCTCAACGCGGGCTTCGTCGCTAGTCAAGTATTGAACGGCGAAAACAACAGCATCGGCCGTAAACGGTACGTCGTTATGAAACAGGACGTTCCGGCGCAGGTTGAATTTCCACGTTAGGTCATCAACACGTTCCCATGATGTCGCTAGACGCGGTTTAACATCACCGCCTTCTGTGACGAAGGTCAGGCCTTCAAACATTGCTCGATAGGTATAGATGGTGGGGACGCCGGTGCCGCGATAGGGGTTGCCGAGGGCGGGCGGCAGACTTACGACGCCGAGACGCAGAATTTTCGGCTCTGAAGTTGAAGGTGTGTTCGGATTCGGACTGGGGCTCTGTTCTTTAGATCCAAAAAGCCAAAGCCCGCCAATAACAAGACCGCCACAAACTGCAAGGAGCGTTAGAAGTCGAGACACGCGGGCCACCTTAATCATAGGGAACGAAGGAGGGCAGCGTAGACGTAGTTGTCATGCAAAGGGCAGTCTTTTTTTCGTCCCTTGTTATAGAACCGCTGCGGCCCCTTGCAACTCCGCCACGAGTGTTGCGCATTGCGGCAGTTGTGAGCTTTCTGTTTTCAGAATCACTAAAAACGCCTTAGCTTTAATCTTTCGGGCGTCAATCGTCTTGCCTGCCCCTTCAAGCTTCGCTGCATCAATCACGATGTCGATGAGGCGCTCGGCGGCATGCAAACGACCCCACAGGTAATCATTCTCCCGATAGGCACGACTAAAAAAGGCGCCAAAGTGGTTGAATTGTTGGCCTTTAAGGCACGCTTCCGTGCCACCGGGCCGTAAGGTCTGGGCATCATCTGGGCTCACCCGGTCGACTCGAATTTCATTAAACTCATCGAGATCCCGCCAGTTGGTGACGGAAAACGTGAGTACGTCCCAGGCCGCAAAACCAATATAGGCCTCAAGAATTTCTTCGCGCACAACGGCAGGCAAGTCCTTTGTTAGGTCTGCGAGCACCGCCTCGGCGCGGGCGGCGTGGGATTCAAAATCAAGTATTTCTCCAAGTGCCGAAATTGCCACATCCATTTGTTCTCCGTCACGGGCATCTCTCACCAGCGCTTTGATCTTGTCAGCGGTCGGCACCGGAATGTTAGCCGGCGCTTTCTCTAGAGGCGTCATCAGATCAAGCGTGTCGTATAAACCCGCTTTAAGGTGATCGAGATCTGCGGTTGTAACGTCTTCAAATGCATCACTGCCCAGCCGGGGGTACAGTTGATTGACCGCTCGAATTGCAAACCTCAGGCGGCGTTGCCTAAATCCGGCATCGAAGGCGAGCAGGAATTGCACCCAACGGGGCGAAATTTCTTCAGCAGACTCTGTGTGCAGCGCCGCCATGTCCGACCCAATGCCACTTGAACTCGCCCACTGGCGGATCAGAGTTTCGATTTCGTCACGCTCAGGTCGCGCCTGCCCATAGCCACATAGAGACAGCACGAGTGCGACAACGTCATCTAAGACGCTGGCAATTTTTAGTCTCAGGTAGCCTTCGTAGGCGAACCCAGTTTCGGCGCGTGCCTTGGCGTTGGCCGATAAGCGCAAGCGGCCAATCGTCGGACCATCAACAGGTTTTTCAAGCACGTCTCCCGAGACCGCTTTGACGATGGCTTTGATATGCGGCCGTGACGCGTCAATAACGGTTTGCAATCGTCGCACTTCCTCGTTGTAGGAATTGACCCATGCCAAGTCTTCATGAATGGGCTCGTTGCGCGGAATATCTGAAAGGGCACCCTTTAGGGTTCTAAAGAACCCTGGCACGCGGCCCCAGTTGTCGTTGCGTGGTCCGCGTGGGTGAGGGTCGATATAGAGAACGCGCCGGTCTACCTGTCGATAAGCCGGTCGTCCCGCTATCGCACCGATCGCCTGAGCAAAAGGCATATTGACCAGAACGCTGCCGTCGACAAATGCTGCGTCTGCCGGATTGAGGGACTTTGTCAGGTACGGTCTGAAGTTGTCGTACAGAAAGTCGACGCGGCTTTTCCAAACGATGCCCTTCCGGCCAATCAGCTTGTCGCATTCTTCAAGTTGCGCCGGAGGAAAGGCCCCAGGGAAGGAGGCTGTTGCTCGGGAGGCAAAGGCAAGCGCCGGAATATTGTCGCGATCAAAATCAGAATGCTCGGTGCCCGGCGGCCACTGCCGGTAGTTGAAACGGATGATCTGACGATGCTCCCGCTCTATCACCGACGGTGGATCGTGAATGGGCGTCTCTTTGGTGAAGCCGAAGAAGTCCGTGATCGTGACAAACAAATCTAGGGGAAGTCCATCCGGTAGCAGAGAACTGCTTTTGGACTGTGGATCACCCATGGCAGCCATTCCGTCAAACAGCACTTCGGTCAGTTTGGTGCCGTCGAAGGGTGGCTTGAACCAGCGTGAGCGCAGAAAGATCGAAAGCTTCTTTTTGAACTCCCTGTCACCGGAAAGGGTTTTCCGGAAAGACCACATGAAGGCCCAAATGAAAGGCCGGAATAGAATTTTATGCCAGGGTTTGGCCTGCACCTGATCGTTCATCAGTTCTGTGACATCGGTGTGGGTCAGCCAGAAAGCCCGGACAGGATCGAGATCAAGATCGTGGGCGAGCGCTCGGCCCAGGATGACGCCGTTTATGCCGCCGGCCGATGCGCCAGCGATGATATCGACGACCACCCGCAAATCCAGTTCCGGCTCGAGCGCTGCCAGCAATTCGGCGTAGACATCCTCGCTGTCGCGAATATCGCCGCGCTCCGCTGGGCTGTCACTGTTGCGATCACGCGATGCGCGCACCAATTTGAGGATTTCTTTGGTGACGCCGTGCATATAGACGGCAAGAGAAACACCGCCGTAGCAAACCAGCGCGAGCCTTAGCTCTTTCTCTTTCACCGTTCCCGCTTCCCCGTTTGTATCAAACACTGACTATCGCTACAGCGCACACTCTACACGGAAAAGCGACTGACCTTGAACCGGAAGGTCAATTTACTCAGCGGGCGTGCCGTCACCTATCACATCGTCGGCAAGCTGACCCTTGCCGGGGTGTTGGCGTTCTAATTCAACGAGGTCCGCCGCGACAGCGCCAGGTGACCGTGTCCCCTGGGTCAAGAGTTGGTAGAAGACCGGGACCACAAGCAATGTAATGAAGCTTGAGAACGCAACGCCGGTGAAGATCACGACGCCAATGGCTTCTCGCCCTTCTGCTCCAGCGCCGGACGCTAAGACCAATGGCACAGCGCCCATGCATGTGGCGAGCGCCGTCATGATAATCGGGCGGAGACGAATAGTTGACGCTTCAACCAAAGCTTCGCGGAATTCATAACCGGCATCTCGAAGTTGATTGGCAAATTCGACAATCAGAATGCCGTTCTTTGCCGCCAACCCAATCAAAACGATAATTCCGATCTGCGAGTAGATGTTGAAACTAATGCCGAATAGCCACAGCCCCGCCAATGCCCCCATAACCGCAAGGGGAACGGTCATCATGATGACAAACGGGTGAATAAAACTCTCGAACTGCGCGGCGAGGACTAGAAAAACCACCAGCAAAGCCAATCCAAAGAACACATACATGGCGTTCCCAGACTCTTTGTATTCACGCGCCTGACCGTTCCAGCTAATGCGCGCCGCTTCTGGCAAACGCTCCTCCGCAACTTGTTCAAGCCAAGAGATCGCATCGCCCAAAGCGTAACCGGGAGCCGGAGTCCCCATAACGGTGATCGATCTCAAGCGGTCAAACCGATTGCGCGTACCGGCATCTGAAATTTCCTTAACTACAATCAGGCTGGAGAGCGGCACCAATTCACCGGTTGAGTCAGACCGAACATAGATATTCGTGACGTCTGTCGGTGTGCGGCGGTCTTCATCACGTCCCTGCAGAATGACGTCATACTCTTCACCTTTGTCGACGAAAGTCGTAACGCGACGCGATCCCAACATCACGGCCAGGGTTTGTCCGACCGTGCCGATCGATACGCCAAGATCAGCGGCTCGGTTTTGATCGATTTGAATACGCATCTGTGGGCGTGTCTCATTGTAATTGGAGCGCACGCCGAACAGCCGAGGGTTTTCTGACATTGCTTCCAGCATGATGTCGCGCCAGACCACCAGTTCCTCATAGGTGCTGCCGCCAATGACCATGCTCAGGCCACCACCCCATCGGCCCTGACCAAATCCTGGGGCGGGGCTTGGAATAATTTGGGCGCCCGGAATGTCACTGAGCAACGGACGAAGCTCACGCAGCACTTCATGAACGCTCTTATCCCGTTCTTCCCAGGGCTCCATCCGAATGATGACATTGCCCATATTGGTCGCCTGTCCGCTGACACCGGCGCCCATGGGCATGATCTGAAGAACACGCGCTGCAATTCCCGGTTCGACATACTCTTTAAGAATTCGCTTAGTGACTTCTTGGCCTTGGCGGTCCGTATACTCAAGTGACGCCCCTTCGGGTGCCCTGATCATGATGTTGACGCTGCCGCGATCTTCAGGCGGCGTGAATTCTTGTGGAAGTAGGAGGAAGAAACCAACGGAGCTGGCCATAATTCCGAAAAATACCGCGAGAACGGCGTAGGGCCGGTCCAGACCAACATTTAGTGTTCGCGCGTAGAAAGCCTTCATCCATTCAAAAGCTTTCAGGGAGCCGCGCGCCACCAACGTGTCATCCAGTTCGTCTTTAAGAATCTTAGAGCACATCATTGGCGTAAGAGTCAGCGCAACGAACATCGAACAGGTCACGGCCGCAGCCATGGTCACGGCAAACTCGGTGAACAGCCGTCCAACAACGCCTTCTGTCAGGGTTATGGGCACAAACACGGCGACCAAGACCAATGTTGTTGCGACGATTGCAACGCCAACCTGCCGGGCCCCTCTATAGGCGGCCAACAGAGGCGGTTCGCCGCGCTTGATGCGGCGATGAATATTCTCAAGCATGATAATCGCATCGTCGACGACCAGGCCGATGGCCAAGACGAGAGCCAGTAACGTCAGAATGTTCAACGAATACCCAAGGGGCCACAAAACGATGAACGTTGCGGTCAATGAAATAGGCACGGTGACGGCCGGAATAATAACGGCGCGGATTGTGCCAAGAAAAAGATAGATCACGGCGATAACCAGCAAGGCAGCGATTCCCATGGCAAAGCCAACTTCTCGCAATGCTGCCGTGATGAAAACCGAGGAGTCCTGATTGACTACGAGCGCCATATTACTTGGTAGAGTCGGCTGAACGCGGCGAATTTCGTCACGAAGCGCTTGCGCAACCGAAAGCGTGCTTGCGCCGGGCCGTTTGACGACGCCGATTCCGACGGAATTCTTTCCATCCGTACGGAAACTCGTAGCCGTGTTGGCTGGACCGATTTCGACTTTGGCAATTTCCCCAAGACGGATCAGATAATTATTGTCACCGCGCGCGATGACGAGGCGCGCGAAATCGTCGGGCGTATTGAATGATCGCGCCGTGCGCAGATTGAAGTCTCGATTTTCTGATTCAAGCAACCCCGCACCGAGTTCGACGTTCTCGCGGCGTAACGCATTCTCAACGTCCACAACTGTAAGGCCGCGAGCGGCCATCGCGCGCCGGTCAAACCATACACGTAACGACTTTTTACGCTCGCCGCCGATCCACGCATTGGCAACACCCTCAATGGACGTGAAGCGGTCAATAAGGTAGCGGCTTACATAGTCGGATAAATCAAGACGGTTCATTTGTGGGCTTGAAATATTCAGCCACATAATCGGCTGTGCGTCTTGGTCAGCTTTGCGAATCGTGGGTGGGTCGGCGTCATTAGGAAGGGAGCGGGCCGCTCGGCTTAACACGTCACGCAGATCATTTGCTGCGGCGTCGATGTCACGGCCAAGTTCAAATTCAACGCTGATCCAACCCATGGCATCACGGGCAGACGAGTTGATGGATTTGATACCTTCAACGCCGCTGATTTGATCTTCCAGGACTTGAACAACCTTGGTCTCAACAATCGCCGCCGATGCGCCCGCGTAGGTCACATTGATAGAGACAATCGGTGATTCGATGTCCGGCGCTTCGCGGACCGGCAATTGCAGCATGGCAACCGCACCAAACACGACGAGGAGCATGCTAAGCACAGCTGCAACGACCGGGCGTTTGATCGAAAAATCAGAAAGCACCATCGCCAAAATATCCTTGTCTCAAACCGTTGCGTCTAAATCTAAGTCGGTTGGCGTTCTAGCCTTGTGATGGCCGGGTCGCGGCAGAGACCGGGCCGTCACGGACATCAGCCTCGTTGAGTAGCCGCACTTTGTTGCCTGACGACAAAGATGTGTTTCCTTCTGTGATCACGAGATCACCCATCGCTAGGCCTTCTAGAATTTCCACACTGCCTGGACGTCGGCGTCCGATGGTCACGGGAACGCGCTCGACAGTATTATCGTCGCTAACGACGAAGACGAATTGTTGGTTATCAAACGGGACGAGAGATTCTTCCGCGATCATGAGGCTCTCGCGACGATCTTTAATGAGATCGACGACCATCAACATGCCGGGGCGTAATCGCCGGTCTTCGTTGAGTATTTCGGCGCGAATATCGACGGACCGGGTGGTGGGATTGATTCGCGTATCGATCGACGTCACTAGCCCATTAAAAATTTCATCAGGATACGCCGCGGTCGTTGCTTCGATGTCTAAGCCTTCACGCACCGTGGACAAGTAAGTTTCCGGAATCGAAAAATCCAATTTTACCATCGACAAATCGTCAAGCGTTGTGATGGTCGTGTTCGGAGACACAAGCGCGCCCGTGCTGATGCGCCGGGTGCCAAGGCGGCCGGCGAATGGAGCGCGGATCGTGTAGTCGTCAAGACGCGCACGAGCGGCGTTAACATTCGCCTCTGCCTTCTTGACCGCCGCTTGTTGTTCGTCAAAGCGGGCTTCCGACGTTGCGTTGGCTCGAGCGAGGCCAGTGATTCTTTCAAACTGCTTGCGCTGCTCTTCCAAGTTGGCCAATTCAACTTGAAGACGGGCGCTCTCTTCATCCTGGTCAAATTGGACGAGTGCAGTGCCGGCTTCTACGGTTTCGCCGTCACGAAAATTAATGCTTTTAACAATGCCCTGAACCCGCGCGGTCACGAAGATGGATTCATTTGCTTGTAAGGTGCCGATGGCCTCAAGCCGGTCGACAAAAACTTCCTGGCGCACCGGCATGGCAATAACAGCTTGAGTGTTGCCGCCAAAACCACGGCCACCCTGTCGGCCAGCAGTCCCTCCCGCGCCATCGGGCGCGATATAGGCCGAGTATCCGAAATAGAGGCCAACGGCCAAAGCGACCGCAAAAAGCAGCCCAAAAAGGGTGCGAAGCACGCTCATTTTTAGAGTCCCAGGCAACGGTAAGGGCCCCGAAATAGAATAACGCCCTTACAAATCAATGGTTTGTCGAGTTTATACAGGCAATCTCGACCATATGCCAAGAAAACGGGGTGACAGTTCGTAACAAAGGGCTGCCTCGCCAATCCCAGTAAACCGAGGTTTTTCAAGGCATTGGACTAACTCCATGGTCACATCTCTGTGAAGGCTATGCCTTCACAGATCTGACACTCGACCGCTATGATCGCCGGCATGGCAAACCAAATTCTCAGACAAAGGAAGATGTCCAGTAGGTCGGCTGGCTTAGTGTTCCTCGTGAGTCTTGTTATTTCTTATCTCGGTATGGGGACCGCATCACTTTTGGCCCAGGCCAGCCAAAGTGGGTCAAATCCTTTTGGTGTCGGTCGCGCCGCATCGGAACCCGAGCAAACACAGCCCGTTGAGCCCCGCCCCAATCCTTTTGGCAACGCGGCGGCACCGGTTGAACCAAAGTCGGAGCCGCTTTTTGTCATGCCCGCTTCTCTGCGCGTGGTTTTTCGGCAGATCGCGGATTGGCAACGCCAGATCAATCGCTATCTCGCCCGACAGCTGCAGGCGACAAACGACCAGGGCGGATTTGGCGCCGCCCTCACGGTTGTTTTGGCCAGCTTCGTTTACGGCGTGTTGCATGCGGCTGGGCCGGGTCATGGTAAAATGGTGGTGGCGTCATATTTCACCGCGAAGGACGCCCCTCTGCGCCGCGGTATTTTGATGGGCGGCGTTATTGCAACAACTCAGGCCGTGGTTGCCATTGTCATGGTTGCGGTGCTGGCTCTTCTCCTCCAGGGCAGCCAGCTCGAAATTATTGACCGAACAGCATTACTCGAAGTTGTTAGCTACGGCTTTATTCTAATCATTGGACTCTACATGACTTACGGCGCTGTGACGGGGAAGGCGACGTGCGGGCATGATCACAGTGATGACCGTGGGCACGACCATCACCACGACGACCATCCCGGCCATAGTCACGGGCCAGATCCTGCTGCCAAGGAGACATGGTTGGCCCGTACCGCTGGTCGATGGCTCGGCCCTCGTGGCGAAGTCATAGCGATCGGAATTGTTTCTGGGATGCGACCGTGTACGGGCTCTATTCTGGTGCTGCTGTTTGCCGCCGCCAACGGTGTTTTTATCCTCGGCATTGTGGCGTCATTCATGATGGCGGCTGGGGTGGCGATCACAATTTCTGTGCTGGGGATTGGCGCCATCGTTTTGCGCCGCTCAGTCGCTGGGCAGGCTGACGAAGAGCCAAGCCCCGCCAGAGCATTTCTTGGTCGGGCCTTATCTGTTGCGGGGTCATTGGCCGTCGCGCTAATGGGCGGGTTACTCTTCGGCGGTGCGTTAGAACGGACAGGATTCCTTGTTTAGGTAAGGGCGCCCTGTTCAGCCAGTGCTTGAACAATTCAGCCAAGCTTCTTGTGGCACAAAGAAATAGGATTGATTGGCAACCTCATTACCTTGGCGATACTCAATCGAGCACTCAAGGCCGTCCGCTCCGGATATGGTTGTGGGTTTCTCCCCGTCAAGAATGAGATCGACGTATATCGTTGGATCAAACAGGCTCAGTCCAATGGTCTCTGATATCGGATCAATCGATTCCGCCAAGACCAAATCAAACGAAAACACCAATTCACCGGCGTCTGTTCTCAATGAGAAATTTTCGACACTTTCGAATTGCCGCTCGACGTCGGAGCCCTCAGTGCGGAGGTGGGTGAAATAGCCAAAGTCTTTCAAGCTGGTGAAAACCTGATCTTTCATCGCTTGTGTTTCTTTGGCGTCGAAGGCTCCGTCACCGTTGGTGTCAAAGTCTGCGCCTAGCACTTGGCTAAAGAAGGCATCAAATTGCCACGTCATCCCAATCCGAGCGAGTTTGGCTTCTTCAAATTGGAAGGAAGCCTCCCCCGTAACCCAAACATGAGGATGGGCCGCGACAGGTGCCGCGCCTAAGCCAATGAGGGCGGCGAGAAAGATGGTCAGTGTCTGCATAATAGCAGCGTAGTGGTGTCGGGTGCATTGCTCAAGGCGTCGTCGGTATGGGCCTACCCTTGAATTTCATTGCCTCAATTTATCATTCATCCTATTTCTATGACAAATGTGACGCTGCTATACTCTAATAGAATGAGTGCTGAAAAAGGATTGAGCAGATGGCGACTGATCTAAACCGTGAAATCAACCTGCATCCGACGCAAGACGAGCTGTCGCGCCAGGCTTTCATCGTTAAGTTCAAACAGAAGGTGAATCTGGATTTACAAAAAGATATCCAGACTTACGTCGCTGACAATATTGCGCCTCAACTTGAATCGGATCTAGGCGAACCGCTGGACGATTTGAATCGAGAGCACCGCAAAGCGCTCAAGCAACGGATGGCGGATGAGCATCTTTTCCAGGCCTGGGAGACGTTGACTTGGATCGGTCAAGACATGATGTGGAACGTTGTTGATGAAACGTTAGCGCACGACCTGCCGCGTATCGATGCTGCCGCTGCCGAAATTCTGGAACGCAAAGACAAAGTCGGATCATTGACCCTTGATCCTGATTTCGATTTGCCCCCGAACATCGCCCAGGTTGAAATACACCGGCAACCTGGCGGGTTTTGTCTCGAGCGCGACGGGGTCGATTACGATCTGCTGTCGGGCGCCCGGATGACCGGCGGAGGGATGGTTTATGGGGCCGGGAAGGGCCGCACTTCAAAGCCCGGCTATTCAGCGGCTCATTTTCTGATTGGGGAAGCTGAGAAACAGTTCGGCAAGTTAAAGCCGAAGCGGATACTCGATATTGGTTGTGGTACCGGTTTTAACACCGCTACGTTCGCCCGGATTTTCCCCGATGCCGAGGTCTACGGCATCGATGTTGCTGCGGGTCTTTTGCGCTGGGGTCATGCTCGCTGCGAAAGCGAAGGTGTTCCAATTCACCTCTCTCAGATGAGTACCGCAAATATGGATTTTGAAGACGGGAGCTTTGATCTCGTCGCTTCCACCATCTGGGGTCATGAAACGACACCCCAAATCCTTAGTGATTCCATCGCTGAGATCTGGCGCGTTTTGAAACCCGGTGGCATTTCGTTTCATATGGATGTGCCAAACCAACCTGGATACCAAGGGCTGGTCGACCAGGTTCTGAATGACTGGCAAATTCGCCACAACGGTGAGCCGTTCTGGATGGGATGGGCAGAGGCTGATCTTCCAGGGTTGATGACGGCCGCTGGTTATCCGGAAGACTGTCAATTCTCGGGATATCGCAAGCGTACCCAGGGTGTCGGAGATTGGTTCGTCCACGGGGCCCAGAAACCAGCCTAAGACGTCCTTAGTTCAATACAAAAAAAACCCCGCCACAACGGGCGGGGTTTGAAGTGAGGTTACTGGAACTTGTCAGCAGCAGTCCCGCCAAATAGGCGCGACACACAAGAAGGATAGTGTCACGCAGCCGACTCACGAGTACCTGTGTGTTCTGACAGGTTAGCCCTGAAATACCCTGTCAGGACTGACAGGTTTTGCATCAAAATCCGGTCGATTGGCCATTAATCCAGCCCGATACGCGAAAACCCGACTTAGGTCAGGCCGCGAAA
The DNA here is from genome assembly GCA_018666155.1 of Rhodospirillaceae bacterium. Taxonomy (GTDB): domain Bacteria; phylum Pseudomonadota; class Alphaproteobacteria; order Rhodospirillales; family Rhodospirillaceae; genus WLXB01. Next base: position 53,232 of record JABJAH010000061.1, read on the forward strand.
TTCATCGGTTGCGGTGATGAGCGCTGATCGAATACCCGGCTCCAATGATGAATGGCCGGCGTCTGGAATGATCCGATAGGCCGCACCATCCCAAATCTGAGCCAGCCGATCAGCCGCTTGTATCGGGCAAACCATGTCGTACCGGCCTTGCACGATGATGGCGGGGTGATTCTTCAAAGCGGTCATTCCGTCGAGCAACTGGTTTGGACGGAGAAACCCGTTATTGGTCATGTAGTGGGCCTCAATACGCGCCATGGCGAGGGCGCCTGAATAGTAGGCGTCATTGCGGCTTGTCTTTCTCGAGGTCGGCATCAGACGAGAGCAAGAATTCTCGTATGCGCACCAGGCTGCTGCCGCGGGCCGGTGGATTTCAGGACTGGGGTCCATCAATCGGGCCGTGTAGGCGGTCAAAAGATCATGCCGTTCATTGACCGGGATATGATTGGCAAACGCGCGCCAGGCTTCGGGAAAGAACCGCCCCATGCCGCTCAGAAACCAATTAATTTCTTCGCTCGAAAAAAGGAATACACCACGTAGAATAAACCCGATGCATCGATCAGAATGGGCCTGTCCATAAGCAAGCGCCAGTGTCGAACCCCAGGACCCGCCGAAAACAATCCAGCGCTCAATTTCCAAATGGTCTCGGACCAGTTCCAGGTCTGACACCAGATGTTCCGTCGTGTTGTCTTGGGTCTCTGCCTCTGGTGTCGAGCGGCCGGATCCACGCTGATCAATCAAGATAATCCGGTAATGGTTGGGGTCAAAAAACCGTCGATAAGTTGGTGCCGTCCCTGCGCCAGGGCCGCCGTGGAGAAAGACAACCGGCACACCTTTTTTATTCCCGCTCTCTTCCCAGTAAAGACGGTGCACCTTATCAGCACGCAAAAAGCCAGACTTGCGGCACTCTATTGTGGGATAGAGTGGGTGCGCATCCTGTTGCTTGCTGCCGCTCGAGGGCCCGATGGTTTCAAGTGCAGGAATGTGAGTCTCTCCATGAATACTTTTTGGCGGTCAGTTTGGTCATGCTCTCGTCACCATGTCCGATCATTACCGAATAGGTGCAAGGGTAGGTTACCCAAGGTCCGCGTCGTCCAGATAGCTTTCAATGAGCTGAAACAAAGACTCCGCATGCTCTTCAGGCGTAATCGCTAGGTTGCAGTGATCGCCATAGATATTCAGGACGTAGCCGCGGGCATCGCAAACGCTGACCAGGGCCTGAATGAATGGCGTAATAACCTGATCGTTTAATGTTTCGGCATTGGGACAGGCTTCCATCTGCTTCTGTAGGTCGTTTATCAAAGCAGATGGTCCTTTATTACCGCGTCCCTTTTTCTCTTTTCGGTTCGGTTTGCCGGATTGGTTGGGTTTCTTCGGCGTTGTCATGCCGGTTTCCTCGCTGGTGGATCGTTGTGTACGACCTATATCATAAAGGTCTTAAACACGATGGGCCACGGAGCCTTTGATTTCCGTTTCTTTTCGTCTTAAGACCGCACCGTTCCCCTCTGATTGTGGAAGCCTTGAGTCATGGACCGTCTACAGCAACAGCTTATGGATCTTTGGACCGTCGTTCAGGACGTATGGGCGACGGGCATTGCTGGTGTGGATTTCAGCCGGCTCCTCATCGCCGTCGGCATTCTTCTGTTCTTTCTCGTGTTGCGCGGATTGTTCACGCGGTTCGTTCTGGGCGCGATCCGGCGCATTACGGATAAGACAGAAACTGAAATCGACGACACCCTGTTCGAAGCGCTTCACGGTCCCGTTCGCCTTGTGCCCATCATTATCGGTGCATTTATCGCGCTCGACTACTTGGCGCTCCCAGAAAAATACGCCGCCATGGGTGCGCTTCTTATTCGCACGCTGGTCGTATTCGATTTGTTCTGGGCGCTGTATCAGGTCACCGGTCCGCTGAGTTCCTCGATTAAAAGATTAGAGGCGCTGTTGACTCGGGAGATGGTTGATTGGCTCGTCAGCTTTCTGCACCTCACCGTTGTGTTCATCGGCGTGGCGACGATCCTTGAAATTTGGGGCATCAAGGTTGGGCCGATTCTAGCTGGCCTCGGGCTGTTTGGCGTTGCTGTTGCTTTGGGCGCTCAAGATCTCTTCAAAAATCTTATCGCCGGCATCTTAGTAATTGCTGAAAAGCGCATGCGGGTCGGCGACTGGATTCTGGTCGACGGCATTGTTGAGGGCACGGTGGAGCATATCGGTTTTCGCTCAACCCATGTTCGGCGGTTTGATAAAGCGCCGGTCTATGTACCGAACGCCAAGTTGTCCGACAACGCGGTCACCAATTTTAGCGGCATGACTCACCGGCGAATTAAATGGATGATCGGCATCGAGTATAGCGCCACCATTGATCAGCTCAGAGAAGTCCGAGACGGCATTGAAACCTACATCACAAACGATGCCGCTTTTGCCTCACCAAGTGACGTTTCCACGTTCGTGCGCATTGACCGGTTTAGCGATTCTTCCATCGACATATTGCTCTACTGCTTTACGAAAACGACGGATTGGGGGGAGTGGCTCGAGGTTAAAGAGACGCTCGCCTATAAAATAAAAGAGATTGTCGAAGCGGCCGGGACAGGGTTCGCCTTTCCCAGTAGGTCGGTCTATATCGAGTCTGTTCCCGGCGACGCTGCTGAAGTTTTTGTGCCACCGTCAAAAGGTTAGGCCCCCAGTTTTGCTGCGTCAGCCTCATTCGCGGGGAGACAGGCGCGATATGGTTTGGTGATTTCTATGACTCCCATGATGATTTTGTTTCTGATCGTTTTTGTCGATCTCGTCGGCTTTGGCATCATGGTTCCCCTGTTGCCGTTTTACGTTGAGCGGGTTGGTGCGGGCCCGGAAATCATCACAATCACTCTCGGTCTCTATTCGCTCTTTCAGTTTATCGCGGCCCCCATTTGGGGGAAGTTGAGCGACAAGTACGGCCGCAAGCCAATATTGGCGTGGGCGCTTTCCGGCTTCGCTGTGTCCTATTTGATTTTGGGTTTTGCTGATAGCTTATGGATGGTGATTGCGAGCCGTGTTTTCGGCGGTCTTATGGCCGGAAATATTTCCGCGGCTTTCGCTTATGTCGCCGATATCACTACGCCGGAAACCCGGGCAAAAGGCATGGGCATGGTTGGCGCGGCTTTCGGTCTTGGTTTTATATTTGGCCCAGTTATTGGCGGAGTGCTCGCCGGTTCCGATATCGAGACCGCCAACTTTCTCCTTCCAGCATTGGTCGCCGCAAGCCTCACATGCGTTGCCCTATTGGGCGTGATTTTTGTTCTGCCGGAATCCTTGAGTCAGGACATTCGTGACCAAATCCGCGACCGTCCCAAGGTTCCGGTTATGACCAAAATTAGAGCAGCCCTTAATCGGCGCGCCCTGACGCTGATCGTGCTCATCGGTTTCGGTGTGACAATGGCGTGGGCGTTGTTGGAAACAACGTTGGCGCTGTGGGCCAACAGCGTAATGAATTTGGGACCACGCGACATTGGACTATTGTTGGCCTATGTCGGCGTCATTAGCGTCATTATTCAGGGGGGAATGATCGGACCGCTGACCAAGGGCTTCGGTGAGAAAATTCTGGTCGCCGTAGCCGTGTGTTTTCTATTCAGCGGTTATGGATTCCTCGCGGCAGCGCAAGACTGGGCGTTCCTTATTATTTCTATGACGTTATTGGCGATTGGCAATGCGCTCGCCAACCCGTCACTCTCAAGTCTGGTCTCCAAGGAGGCAGACGATACAGAGCGTGGGGCCATTCTGGGTGTTTACCAGGGGGCGAGTAGCCTCGCTCGGGTCGCCGGCCCGATGTATGCGGGCTTGGTTTTTGTCCAGCTTGGTCCGGCTGTACCGTTTGTGATCGCAGCGGTCTGTATGGTTCCGACGCTGGTCATGGTGCTCTCGTTGCCCCGTGACGCATCCGCTCCTGTTGCGGGCAACTCAGCCAAGTAACAATCCTTAACAAGATCGCACTCGGCATTTGTTGCAGAAAGTTGACCAGAAAGTCATTTTTGTTGATTCCAGTTTTGTTCCAGACCAGAGTCGACCATCGAAGTGGCCGTAACGGTATTTAGGGGAGGAGCGCCGCGTGCTCGAAGCAATCGATTTGAAGAAGACCTACGGTGACCACAACGCGCTGAAGGGGCTGAACCTGTCCATCAACGCGGGAGATATCTACTGTCTGCTCGGCGCTAACGGTGCTGGCAAAACCACCACCATCAACTTGTTCCTCAATTTCATTGACCCCTCGGGCGGCAGCGCCAAGGTCAACGGCATTGACGTCACGGAGAACCCGCTCGAGACAAAAAAATTCCTCGCTTACATCCCAGAGCAGGTGATGCTCTACCCCAACCTGACGGGCTTGGAGAATATCGAGTACTTCGCTCGCCTGGGAGGGCATGACGAGTATAGCAACGACGATCTTCGAGGGTTCCTTGTCCGCTGTGGTCTGCAAGCTGAGGCGGCTGATCGTCGGATTTCCACCTACTCAAAAGGCATGCGCCAGAAGGTGGGCGTCGCCATTGCGCTCGCGAAGCAAGCCAAAGCTTTGTTGTTGGATGAGCCGACATCGGGCCTTGACCCGAAAGCCTCCAATGAATTCTCGGAACTTCTAAAGCACCTACAGTCTGAAGGCGCGGCCATTCTGATGGCTACTCATGATCTGTTCCGCGCAAAGGAAACCGGCACGCGCATCGGCATCATGCGCGAAGGCCATTTGATGCAAGAACTCAATACCGGTGAGGTATCCCACGCCGATATCGAACGTATCTATCTCGAACACATGCATTAAATCGCCTGTGTGCGGCACGGATCGAATTTACTAAAACGGAGAGCGAAAATGCTCAAATGGATTAAGCGCCTCGCTGTCACATTGGTTGTCGCAGTCATTGTCGTTGGTGGTGGTGGCTACGGCACGTTCAAGTATATGAACAGGACGCCGCCGCAACTGGTGGAGCCCAATTACTTCCGTATTTACAAAGAACAGCTGGCCAGCGAGGAGGCGATGACCCCTGAGGGCAATGTCGCAATCTTTATGTCCGGTTTGATTATGCCGGAAGATTTCCGTGTGCCGGATTTTCATAACCTTGCGCTCAAGTCGAGCCAGTATATTCCGTGGCCAATTCGAAGTCGCGTGATGTCAGACCCTGGAGTGGTCTTGTTAGACACTGAGCGGTTCTACGAGTTCAAAGAGTTTGAACCAACCAATCTTGTCGATCCGTCCGGGTCTTCGGTCGATCTTGATGGAACGCCTTGGGTTGAGCGTTATCACAATGGTGAGCTGCAATGGATCAACCCCAACCCAACCCAGCATCTTGACCACGGTTACTTCTTATATACGGGCCGCAAGGGCGGCATGCCCGGGTCGGCGCAGAAGCTCATCAACAAAGCGCGCGTCTATTATTACGGCAAGGGTAAGGGCTTTATGAACGGCAAGGTGCCCCATGAGGCCGGAAGCTGGGCCCTTGTCGAGCCCGCTATGGCCAAGATCAGAGCCAAATATGGCGATGTTCCCTATCGCTGGGTGACAGCTGAAGATTTCCACTTGGCGCGCAAGGCAATGTTTGAGTTGCTCGACGGTGGCGCGGATACGATCGTTTTTGCAGCACCGCGTCCGGTCTATTCCCACCACGAAGAGTTCAATGGCTCAATTAAGCATGCCATGCACTACATCCACGAATGGGAAGAAGCCAACGGCAAGCATATCAAAACCATCATCACTCAGAACTTGGCGAACTTCCCTATCGTTCATGAGACCTACGCGATCATGTTGCGGGATCGTCTTGATCAATTGCCCAAGGGGTCTGACGTGAAAGTGGTGGCTTCTGTTCATGGCATGGCATGGGACGCGGTTCCTCACGAAGCCTGGATTGAATTGGCGCCCGATTACATTAATCCGATCATGGAAAACCTGACTGGCGTCGTGGCGGGATATGATTTTGGCCGGACGGCTGTCGTTCAATCCCAAGATCACTTCGCGGATCCGCATAACGATCCGTTGGGTAAAACCCTGTCAACCAACAGGGCGTTCTGGGAAGGCATTGAAGAAGACTATGATTACGTCATAAATCTACCGATCGAGTTCTTCGCCGAAAACACGGACACAATGTTCTCTCATGCGATGTTTAACTACGAAGGGTTCCCTGGCTACGACATCTATGATCCGGTTGATTACGATGACTGGACCGTTCCCTACACGCGGACGTTTGATATCGAGGGAACAAAGATTATCTACAACGGGCTGCCGGTAGGCAAATACAACAAGCCAATTGTTGAGGCCTACTTCCAGGCGATAGATGCAATCCTGTCGCGTTCGCTAACGCCGGTTGGCGCAAAGAGCGACGTCGCCCTCGCCAACTAAAACTTGCCTCAGCAGCAAACGTGAAACGCCCGGTCTTTTGGCCGGGCGTTTTGCTTGTTGTGCGCTCATCTCGCCTATAGAACCATGACGTATGGGAATTAGGAGATGGCCATGAAGCGCCAATTTGTTTCTATCGGAGACACGCAACTTCACGTTCGCCGGGCCGGAGAAGGTCCGCCGGTTATTCTCTTGCATCCATCTCCACAGTCCGGCGCGTTCTCGATCCCGATGGCCACGCGATTGGCTAAGAATTTCACGGCCATCGCCGTCGACACCCCGGGGTACGGTTTGTCCGATGCCCTTCCGGGTGGATACAAGGGGCCGTCTCTCGACGATTACCTACCGCCCTTGGTCGCATTGCTTGATTCCTTGGGCATTGAAAAGGCGGCTTTCTATGGCAACGCAACCGGTGCTGAAATCGCCCACATTTTTGCTGCCGCTCATCCCGACCGGGTTGCTGTGTGTATGCTCGATACCGCCGGTGATGTGTCTGATGAATTTGTCGACACCCTAACGGATGGGTACTTCCCCGATACTACGCCGCGCCGGGACGGTGGCCATTTGCTCACCCATTGGGACATGGTGCGGTCACTGAATCTTTTTGCGCCCTGGCAATTCACCAAGAAAGAGTCGCGCTTGCCCGTCGATATGCCGGCGCCCGAGAAAATTCAGGCCAAGCTGCACGACTACCTTCGGGCGGGGGCTCACTACGCTGATGCATACAAGCCTGCCTTTTACACCGCGAAGCATCATCTGATCAGTCGGGTCACGGTTCCCGCCACGCTAACGCGCTGGGCTGCCAAACCTGATCTGACGGAAGTCGACGACCTTATCGCCGCTGGCTTGCCCGATAACTTTACTGTTCTCCACGCCGGTCCGACCATGGATGAGCGCCTTGCGGCCAGCGAGCAGTACTTGATCGACCACTACTTGCCTTCGGGTACACCTGCGCCACCGCATCCCGATCAAATCGACGAAGCAGCACCGCGGCTGCAGAAAATGTTTATCGATGTTGATGGCGGGCAAATCATGGCGCGGGTCTGCACGGCTGGCGCCGGACGGCCTATCCTCGGTCTCCATGACCCGGCCGGCTCTTCCAATCGACTCGCTGGCTTGTTAACGCCCTACCTCGGTAAACGACCGGTCATTGCCCTTGATAATCCGGGCAGCGGAGACTCTGATAAAATTCTTTCCGCTGAAGACATTTCAACTGAGTCCTATGCCCAGTCTGCTATCGCGGCGCTAGACGCGTTAGGGGTCGACGACGTTGATGTCATCGGCCGCTACTCTGGTGGTCAGGTCGCAATAGAGATGGCGGCTGCCCGCCCGGGGTTGGTGAAGCATATCGTTCAGGCCGGTGTGCAGATTTTCACCGATGACGAACGCACGGATCTGCTTGCACACTATACGCCGTCCATTGCCCCACGCTGGGATGGCGGCCACCTTGTGACGGCTTGGGCGATCGTGCGCGACATGGGTCTTTATTGGCCATGGTACAACCGCACAAAAGAAGGTGCGATTCAACGGGATGCCAATCTCGATCCTGATTTTCTCGATAGTCGCGTTCAAGACCTTCTTAAAATCGGCGATGCTTATCAGAAGGCTTACGCAGCATCCTTCACCTATCCCATGGCGGACAAGCTTGCGGCTTTAGATGTGCCCTGTCTTCTCATCGATTGGCCTGGAGCAGCGTCTTACGATCGACTAGCCATGGCGAAAGCCGTTGCGCCAAATTGTTCCGTTGCGGATATGCCTGAAGACTTAAGCGCGATTCCATCCCTGCTCGATCCGTTCTTTAAAACGTGAGGGCGGAGCCATGAATATTGAACGACGGTTTCTATCCCTCCCTGACGGCAAGCAAGTTCATTTCCGTATGGCGGGGCGTGGCCCAGCGATGATTCTGATGCATCCGTCGCCCATCTCATCGGAAGCACTGCTTCCGGCAATGTCGGTGTTCTCAAAGCAATTTACATGCATTGCATTGGATACGCCGGGCTACGGATTATCAGACGATAGTGTGACCGAGAAAGAAGATCTCTGGGGCTATGCCGATGCCGTCGTTCATGTTCTCGATGCCTTCAAATTAGAGTCTGCGGTCATCTACGGTGCGGCGACCGGTGCGCAGATTGGAACGCAGTTCGCGCGACGTTTTCCAAAACGCACGCGACTATTGATGCTCGATGGAGCGGGGCACTTTACCGACGAAGAACGGGATACATTCTCAAACGGCTATTTTGTTGATCTGACGCCACGGCGTGATGGCACACATCTGCTCGCTGCCTGGGATTCTAGCCGTCACCTCTCGGTTTTCTTTCCGTGGATGTCCAGTCGTCTCGAAGACCGTATTCAGTCCGGCCCAGCCCCAATCAACTCCGTACAAGATCATGTCAACGACATGCTGCGCGCAGGCCCCGACTACCGCATCGCCTATTGGGAGGCGATGAAAGTAGAGAAACATTCCAACACGGCGCAGGTTGAGGTGCCCACTCTTTTGTCGCTGAACGCCGGTAGCATGATGCGGCCTCACACAGAGGCGCTCATCGCGATGGGCTTGCCCGACAACTTTACCATCGTGCACAGCACGCCACAGACTCGTTACCAAGCTCTACTCGAGGCCGCCGCCAACTACACCAACGACCCGGCGTGTCCGCCACCGCCGCCTCAAACCAACACCGAGCCGACCGTTCAGAACGCGATGGTGAATGTCCCCGGAGGACAACTGCGCGCGCGACTCTGTTTGGAAGGTGAGGGGCTGCCTCTCGTTGCAATTCACGATCCGGCAGGGTCCAGTCATTTGGTCGAGCCGATTTTTAATCCTTACCTCGGTCGTCGCCCGGTGATTGCCTTCGACAACCCCGGCAACGGCGAGTCCGATTCGGTGATCGATACGCTTAACTCTGAAACCTATGCCCAAGTTCTCAATGCCGCACTTGATGAACTGGGTTTTGATGCTGTGGATGTGCTGGGTCGATATTCGGGCGGGCCAGTCGCTATGGAGATGAGCTTCCAACGGCCCGAACGCGTCAAGCATATCGTTCAGGCGGGCGTGTCGTTCTACGAAGGTGAAGAACAAGCCTCGTTGATTGAGAATTACACCCCCTCTGTCGCCCCCCGTTGGGATGGCAGCCATTTGATGACGGCCTGGTCGATCATGCGTGACCAAAGTTTGTATTGGCCTTGGTTCAATCAAACCAAAGACGGAATTATTTGGCAGGACGGAGCGATAGATGTCGCGCTGACGGATCTTCGAACCCGGGAACTACTCAAATGTGGCGACCGCTACCAGGATGCCTACAATGCCATGTGGCGCTATCCCATGCGCGAAAAGCTGCCCCGGCTCACGGTGCCATGCCTACTTTGTCACCCAACCTGGGAGCCCGTGGGCTACACAACTGCCTTGGCCCAAGCCGTTGATCCGCGTTGCAAGTCTGCAGAATTGGCGCCTAGCATGGCCGATTGGCACACAGATCTCGACGCCTTTTTCGACACCCCTTGACCTTTGACGCCGTAAACACAAAATAGGGCCTGTATCGCGCCAGTTTTGGGCGATGTCGCACCGGTGCCCATGGGGGCCCACAACCAGTCTCGCTCGTCGAGGAGACATAGGGGTATTTTGGTATGACACGCATGTCCGTGTTTTCGAGCCCATTGTTGCTCGGTTTTGATCACATCGAGCGCGTGCTCGATCGGGTCAACAAATCATCCGGCGAAGGTTACCCGCCCTACAACATCGAACAAACTGGCGAGCACGCCTTGCGCATAACGCTGGCCGTCGCTGGTTTTGCCGAAGAGGACTTGTCGGTCACCGTGGAAGACAATCAATTGGTCATCCGGGGCAGAAACGCGGAAGATGCGACGGAACGTGTATTCCTGCACCGTGGCATTGCCGCCCGACAGTTCAGTCGCAGTTTTGTTTTGGCCGAAGGCATAGAGGTCCAGAATGCGGGGCTCGATAAAGGCCTGTTGCACATTGAACTTCAGCGCCCGGTGCCTGAGCCCAAAGTTACGGAGATAAAAATTACGTCGACGAAGTCGACCAAGCCTAAACCCAAAACGATTGACGTCGACTCGACAAAACTCGAATAGACCAAAGCGAAGGAAGGAAACGAACATGATTAATTCGATAGTAGAAAAACCAAACGCTTTGGCATTAACCCAAATCGATTTGGCGGATGTTGGCCTAGATCAAATCGCGTATATCCGCCCGGTTGTCATCGACGAAAAACCGGCGTGGTCGATTTACAACGCTGCTGGCGAGGCCGTGGGTGCGACCCCAACCCGGGAACAGGCCATGGTCGCTATCTTGCAAAACGACCTAACGCTGCACTTCGTCAACTAGCATCTATGCGGCCAACAGAGTTCGCGTTCCATCATCATGCTTAAATTCTTCGCGCGTGCTTGGTATGCTGTGCCTGTGTCCCCGTAGCTCAGTAGGATAGAGCACCAGATTCCTAATCTGGGGGCCGTGAGTTCGAATCTCGCCGGGGACACCATTCTCGAACAGACCTGCGAACTTTCTCCGGTGCTGAAGCGTCGTTGGCGGTTAACGCTGCCAATAGGGCATCATTCGATCCGGTAATGGTTATTTCGCTGTTGTCTTTATCGACGGTAATGCGGTCGATGAAGAGGTTTATCAGGCCCTTTTGAATTGGCTTATCCGCTTTCAAAACGGTTTTTCTAAACGCTTCACAAAACCGGTCTATATGCTTTGGCTTTAGTATTTCCATGGGGATGGAACTGGGGTTTTTCGCTATATCGATATCGCTGTTTAGCTTTTCCCTTTTGCTTTTCAATCCGCCAATCCGGGTCTTTAGGTCCTCATCTAATTCGGTAATGCCTTCCTCAATGGAAAGGTAAAGGCGATCCAGGCGTTTGCGGGTATCGTCTAAATCGCTTTGTAATTTCCGTATATCGCTATTGATGGCTTTTGTATTAGCCGGTTTCTTTTCGTTTAATTCGGCGAGTAATTCCGCAACGTGCTTTGGCGTAAACACCTGATCGGTTAATTGCTCCACAATCAGCCTATCCAGTTTGTCCATCGGTACACTCTGGCCCGAACACTCGATCTTGCCTTTAAGGGCTGCGGTCGAACAGGTGTAATAGCTGTAAATCTTGCCACCCTGACCCTTGCCGGTGCGCAGCATCATGGCCCCGCCGCACTTGGAGCACTTAGCCAGGCCCGTCAGCAGGGTCGGGCTGGATATGTTGCGGGAATTGGCCGTCTTGGGGTTCCGGGCAGAGAGTTGGGCCTTTACCGCCTTAAAGGTCTCTTCTGAGATAATGGCCGGGCAGGGCATGGAGACCCAGTGTGACTTGCCCTTGGTCTTCCCTGTCCGGGAGTCCGTCTTGTTGAACCAATGGGTCCCGGCATAGGTCTCGCCGGTCAGGATACGGTAGGTCAGACCGGTGGAGAAGGTCCGGCCCTGCCGGGTTCTATATCCCTGGCGGTTAAGCCAGTCGGTGGTGGCTTTAACACCCTTGGGTAACCCGGTCTTGGCTCCGGTATAGCTGTCATAGATCAGACGAACCACGTTAGCCTCGATCTCATTGATCGCCAGCTTGCGCTTCATCTTGTCGCCCCGGATGCCTGCATCCACGACCTTGTAGCCATAGGACGGCACTGAACCGTTCCAGAAGCCCTGCCGGGCATTCTCCTTCATGGCTCTGAGGGTGTGTTTGGCGGTCTCTTTGCTCTGGTACTCATCAAACAGAGCCAGGACCTGGCGCACCAAGTGGCCCATGGGGTCGTCTTCGGTCTCCTGGGTGATGGAGACCAGGGCAATATCCTTCTTCCTTAAGGAGCGGACCGTGAACTCAAGCTCAAAGGCATCGCGGAACAAGCGGGAGAAACTGTGAACAATAACCCGATCAAAGGGACTGTCAGGCCCTTGGGCATCTGCCATCATTTGTTGGAACAAAGGACGGTTGGCTGTGGTGCCTGACGCCCCAGGCTCGACATACTCTTTAACCACCACCCAGCCCTTGGCCTTGGCGTGTTTGCGGGCCTGAGCCAGTTGATCGGGAATAGACAGGTCCCGCTCCGCTTGCCGGGTGGTCGAGACCCTGGCGTAGATGGCTGCACGTGGCTGCATTGTTAAAACCCTCACTCAGACCTGTTCAGTTGCTCCAGAACCCAATCCATCACATCTTCGGCCAAGTCCTGGAGAATATCTAATTCCCCCGGAAACAGCGGGAATTCATTATCGGGAAAGAGCTCAAACCGCACTTTCCAGTCAGACTCGGGCTTTTTATCTTTTCCCTTTAAATTGGCCATAATCCAATTCCAGTAAAACAACTTATGTTTATTAATAACAAAACAAAAAGGTCCTAAATCTCGATCGACGCAAACAACGGGGTGAGGGCGATCACAATGGCGCTGTTGTATTGCTGAGGCATCAGGGACGGGCTGGTAGGCTTTTTCTTATGCTTAAGCATCAAGAGCTCAAGGTTAGGCTTATCCTCGGTCAGGTCCCACGCCGTCTCATCAGATTCTGCATCCCACATGACGGTCATAAACACGTCTTTCTTGCCATCAATGGCCATCCGCCATTCATCGTCCGCCCGGCAAGCCATCAAGATTTCATTGGCGAGATACAGATTATCGATTGAGAAGCCGTATCCCATGAGTTCTCGAATGATATAGACCTGCCGGACACCATTGGCATCAAAGCGCCGTTCCCGGCCCCGACCGGGATGCTTTTGACCAAGGGGGGTTAAGGCCCCGCGCATGACCCAATGCTGGATTTGCCGCCAAACGGTCTGGAATTCCTCATGGTCATCACTGCCGAGGATCAGCCGGGCGATATCCTTAATGTTATAGGTTGGCGAATTTTCCACCTATAAACTATAAAACACACCGTGTTTCATTGCAATTGGAATTAGTCTCAATTTCCGGCATAGATATTCCTTTTCTCTATGTAGTGTATGTAAGAAATACCGGCCAGACGGAAAATTTCTCCTATGTAAACTATGTAGAGAAAAGGAAGGGCCGGATTGGCTACACGAGAAATAGGTCATGTGACTAGAAAGATGTCTTTGAATTGATTATTCAGCGCCACTTTCAATCAATGTAAAAGCGTCTCTTTGCTGCCCATCAATTACCAAAAGCCTTAAAGCAGATAGATAAGAGATATTCAATTGCGCCTAAAAATAGTGGGAGCGCGACTATGTCAGAAACCAAGATATTGGATATCCAAGAAAATTTATGGTCCAGGTTCATGGTCAGCAGGCCCAGCCGCGCCTGCTAAGTGACATTAAAAAAGCAGGGGCGAATGCAAATTCACCAGACGTGCAGCGGCTTAAATATCTGCTTCGCCGGGCAACGGAATTACTAAAACGTCAGGCGTCGACAAAGGCCACTATGCCTAATTCTTGGGCGGTCTGAATTCTATTTCTGGTCCAGCGTTTACCCTATTTGAGAAATTGTTGTCAGCCATGACAAGACGGTTAATAAATCAGCGCTTTTCAATAAGAGCCTACGTGAAGGGATTTTAAGCGCAGATGTTAGACCCTTAAGCACCGCTGCCTAAAGTTGCTGCAATCGTTCTATCGCTGCTGGTTTGTATGTCCGCTAGTAACCGATTTACGGCAGGTAACTTATAAAAGTCAGGGATTTTCTCGGACTTAAACTAAGATGTATTATTTCACGAAACTTTGCAGGTATTTATACCTAGAAATTTGTATACGTAGCAGCGTGCGATGGCACCTGAGAGTACCAATGTCGCCCCGACAATGATTGCGACACCGGCCATCAATTGGCCAATCCAATCGCTAGTTAAAAAATTAGTGAATGGAACGGACAATAATAGAAAGCCAAAAACGATCCGCATCATGCGGTCAAGATTACCAACGTTAGAGTCCATGAGTATTCCTTCCCCAAAGTCGTACTCTTTATAGCAGTGATACGATAATGATGAAACGTTGGTAAATCTGGGTTCAGCATAGCAGGTTGAAGTTCCTGCATTATATCTCTGCTATTGGCCAGGGGTGTCGAAGACGTCGGGTACTAGGTTATACGAGACATTGCCCGATTTTGATTTGCAATGAAGGGGTCGCATAAGAGTCCATCTCAACGACTCTACACTCCGTCAGGCCGTGTTTTGAGTCTATTTGCCGGTACCTTTCGTTTCAATAATGCGCAACGATACTTAGTGGTCAAGATAATCCTTGCATTGTGCCTTCAGGCGAGTTCTTCAACAGCCTACAACTAGTAGCGGTTTCGTTCCGCTGAGGACACGCGCTCCTAAAACTCGATCTTCAGCCCGATCTGCGGGAACACACTAAGGTCTCCGAACACATTCACGCCCCTGCGTTCGTCAAACTCCAGGGAGTCGATGTTGGTGCGGCCATAGACGTTGATCACATCCAGGAATGTTACCACGCTCACCCCGCCGATGCGGCGGCGGTAGTCCACCCTCAGGTTTAGAGCATGGAAGTCGGGCAGGCGCTCCGTGTTGGTGCCGGTGATCTCTTTTGAAAAGCGCAAGAAATTCGGATCGTTAAACACATCCGCATTGATTATGAAGGAGTCCGTCGGCCGTCCCGAGCCGTATTTCCATTTGGCGGCAAAGGCCCATCGGTCATTGGGTTCCCATGAGGTTGCAATGGTCACCACATGGGGACGATGGAAGTCTGCATCATAAGCGCCCTCGCCCTCGTTATTGTCTCGGTTCGCGCGAGAATAAGAATAGGCGATGGAGCCAGACCATTCGTTCGACAGGCGCTTCTGCACGCTCAGGTCGACCCCGGCGCTGTGGCCGTCGCCCGTGTTGCTAGCCAGGCCCGAGGTTGCATCTCCGGCGACGACCAAGTCTTCCAGGTCTTGATAGTAAACTTCACCCGCTACTTTCAGGTCGGGGGTAATGTAGTGCTCGATGCCCAGGCTGGCCTGATTGCTGCGCTCGTTCTTAAGGCGGTTGTTGGCCGGGTCCGCAGCCACATCTAGGATGCGCGGTGTTTGGTAAAACACACCGGCCGTCGCGGAAAGGCGTGTTGCGGACCCCACTTGCCAGTCGGCAGCGAAACGAGGCGAAAAAAGCGATTGGTCGGAGACCTCGTCGCGGTCAAAGCGAACACCCGGCGAGACTGACACGTTGCCCAGGTAAAACGTGTGATCCGCATAAGCAGCGAACCGACTTTTCTTCGCATCGAAGGTGGAGTTGATGCGCCCCGGTGTCAGGGTGACGAACTTCTGCGTTGGGTCTGGGCGGAAGTCATCTTGGTCATACACGTAGCGAATCCAATCGCCGTCCAGCTGTGTGTCGAAATCGAAGGATGCCCTCGAGTAGCGCGCCCCGGCAGAGAACACGCCCCACGGTGTCGGTGTCGTGTAATCGCCGCGCCAGCCGATCTCCTGTTCGTTCTCGGTCAGGTTCAGAATGTTTTCCCTCACGGTGACGTTTTCGGCGCTCACTACTCCGGTGATAGGGTCCAGTACAGCAAGGTCTGGAAACGCTTCGCCGAGATTGCTGGTCTTGTCACTGTCGCGCAAAAAGATCGCGTTGCTCAATTGGCCTTCATTGCCGACCAACCAATTCCAGGTCAGGCCAAGCAACATACTTTCCTGTTCCGTCGTCAGCAGGGAGGTGTCTTCAAAGTCGTCGGACTCCAGCACGTTGTCGATGTCACGGCTGTAGTCTTCCGGCGAGTAGATGGCGAGCAGCGAGACGCTGTGCCGGTCATTCAGGTCAGTGACAGACTTAAACAAAAAGTCTGCCAGCTCCGGGTCGCCGATATCTTTCTGGCCAATGAGTTTGAACAGGTTGCCGAAGTCATAGTAGCGCGCGGAGAGCAGCACGCTGGTGTTGCCGGCCACGTAGCTCGGGCCGTCGTAGGTGACTTCCCCACCAGCCACGTCGATCCGGGCGCTGACCGTTGGAGTGTCCGGGTTGCCCTCGGCAATGTTCAGCTTCAGCAGGGAACCGTTGCGCCCGCTGTAGGCCGCGTTCCATCCGCCCGGTTGAAACTCGGCGCTGCCGATCAGGTTTGGGGCAAAGACGGAGAAGCGTCCGCCGCCGCCGATGTCTTCTTCTTCACCGAGACTGCGGTCAAAGTGGACTACTTTGTCGAAGGGGATACCGTCTATCAGGATCAGGTTGTCGCGGGGGCCACGGCTGCGCACTGTAAAGTTGGAGAACTCGCCCGTGTTGGCGACGCCGGGCAACAGATCAAGCCCGCGGAAAATGTCACCTGCCGTACCTGCGCCGCGCCGAATTTCTTCCCGGCCCAGACGGGTAGAGGTGACAGATGCAAACTGAGTTGTCCCTGCGGCTTTTGCCGTGACTAGAATTTCTTCCAGGGCCAGGGGTTGGCGGGCCATCTTAAAATCTGTGACCGTGGTCCGTCCGGCGACAATACGGACGTCCAGCTCTTCAGCATTCACATAACCGCTCCGTTCCACCCGCAGACGGTAGAGGCCTTCCGGCACGGGGCCGAACTCGAATCCTCCTGCTGTGTCAGACACGGCGAATTGCGCCTGCGCCGTATCCCCCGCAAGCGTGATTTGCGCACCGATCAGGGTGCGGCCAGAGACGGTATCGACGATCTCACCGCGCAGTGCACCGGTGTCTGCAGATTGAGAGAGCGCTTGCCCCCCATAGGAAAACAAAACAAACAGAAGGGCAGGGAGAACATGACGCATGGAAGTGGATACCAGTTTTGGCAAGGGATTAGGCAAAGGGATTACGCAGGAGAGTGAAGGTTCAAGCTGTTTACGTGCCGCCTGCGTTGTCGGTTCAGTTGTAAGGGGCAACAGGCCAGCACTTTAGGCGCTTTGAGTGACCCAAGGGCTTGACCCTGCTCAACTCAAATACCGAAAAAAGAATAACAATAAATACGGTAATTATCCCATGAACGTACGTACATGGGATAATTACCGTAAATTGTCACTCAATACAGTGTAAAGAATCCTTACACTTTTCTCAGTAGGGTTAATTCCGCTTCGGGTCAGTAGTAGACATTTACAGAAGTTAATTTCATATCCGCTTTAGGACCAAGAGCAGACGTAAATAATGGCTATTTGGATTTCCACTTCTGACCCAAAGCGGACATCGTAATAGGGGGTAATTAACCTCTCGGGCTGATCCATATAACCACACTTTTCGTATTAGATTTTACAGTCAAAGCATTCGTATGAGTGCCCTCAGTATATTCGTAGATGTTTAAGGACATAAATCCGTGAAACAGACTATAGCTACCCTTATCGGTTCTGCTTTGCTGGCGGGGTGTTCGGTCATTGGCGTACGAACCAGCACAGAACAACCGCCTTATCAGGTTATTGGCCAAATCAACGAGGGTGTTGAATTACGCGAGTATGGAGAACGGTTAGCTGCTCAAGTTTCGATAGACAGAAGTAGTCAACGCATGAATGAAAATTCGGCATTTTCGATGCTGGCTGGATATATCTTTGGGAACAATTTCACACAAACCAAAGTTGCCATGACAGCACCAGTGGCGACCAAATTACCCTCTGAAAAAATCGCCATGACTGCTCCAGTCGAAACCAGTGCCCAAGACGAAGGTCTTTACACAATGCGTTTCTATTTGCCAGCAGGCTACTCATTGGATACCGCACCAGTGCCAAAGGATACACGGGTCGAGCTGGTTGAAGTTCCGTCCGAAACTATAGCGGCAATAAGATTTAGTGGTCTACGAAACCAAAGCGTTGTTGACCAGAACAAACGCGTTTTGATGAAGACTATTAACGAGTCGAATTGGAAAGCCAATGGTGATCCGGTTGCATTCTACTATGACCCACCTTGGACAGCGCCATTTCTACGCCGAAATGAAGTAGCAGTTACGGTTGTACAGCAAGAAGGTTAGGATAAGACTTAGGGATAAGTGGTCGCACTGGGTAATAACCAATAGTTCGTTTGTTTCAATGAACTACCTTTATCGTATTACGTAGCTTGCGCATCGCTAATCTCAGTCTCGATTTCACGGTGCCTAGGGGCAAATTGAGTTCCGCTGCGATCTCGCTGTGTGATTTGTCTTGGTAAAAGGCTAACCGGATCACCTCTGCTTGCTCACTTGAAAGGTTAGTTATTACTTCTCTTATAAGGGCTTGGTTCTCACTGAGAGATAAGGCTGTATCTGGTGCCGTTTCCGGTTCTGGAATGAAAGCTGGGTCTTCAGGATTAAAGCTTGGTCTATTTTCTTTCCGAAATGCGTCAATCCTTAGGTTCCGAGCTACTGTGAAGATCCAAGTGCTGGCCGCCGCCTTAGAGGAATCATATCTATTTGCTTGGCGCCAAACGGACACCATTGCTTCCTGACTCAAGTCTTCAGCTGACGACGCACTACTACCTTTGGCCATAAGGTAGTATTTTATACGCGGCGCATAATATGCAAATAGTTCTGAAAAAGCCGACTTATCTTGCCTTTCAGCAACGGCGATGAGGTGATTGGTCATCTCAGCGGATGCAGATCCGGCAGGCGCAACGATTTGTAGCTCGGCCATAATATCTATCGTTTCATTGTTTTGGTCTGCGCAGCTCTATTCTGCTGTCACATCTAATTTTGTCATTCAGCTCCAGGTCCTAGAGATTAAGAAGGACTATAGCCTGGGTCTTCATAATCCCTACACTCGTCGGGGACATCTAAGTGGTCAATACCTTTAGGATATGACCTATGCCAATTTTGCCGCTCTACTGTCAGGACCAGACTCATTAGAGCGCAGTTTGTTTAGTGAAACCATTGAAGAGAAGCGTATCATAGCAATGCTGTTTGGTTCATTTTCGAGTGGGCCAAAGCGCTTTTCCACCCGCGAAACTTGAACCAAGTACTTCAAGTTCAGCTATTCAGACTGATCCAAAACACATCATCTCCCGTACACCTTATATCAATTCTAAAGTAACGTTGATTCTGATTGGAGGAGATTGATGGACCAAAACGTTGGCACCCTTGACCGTGTTACGCGTATTGTTTTCGGTATTATTTTAGTGGCCTACGCATCTACAGGCGCACTAACAGGCGATTGGGTCGCCCAGTTGTTGTCCGCTGTTGGGATTATCATCGGTGCGTCTTTAATACTTTCTGGCGCTTTAGCAAACTGCCTCGTTTACAAATTGCTGAACACTAGTGCGTGCGAAGTGTAGAGCATCGTTTTTAATTTTTTGGTGATTGCTCAAATGCTTGCGATAAAAATGATGAATTGCTCGAGGCGGGCGACGGTTCCTGTGTTTGATTAGTCCCGAATCCTCCGACATTCTTCGACGGTCAATATTTTCCCCTCCCCCAACCGAATATTGACCATTTAGCGCCCCGCTCGCCCCAAGTGGGGCGCTCTTATTGAGCACGTGACCAAAAGGAATACATCGG
Source organism: Rhodospirillaceae bacterium (assembly GCA_018666155.1). Lineage (GTDB taxonomy): Bacteria > Pseudomonadota > Alphaproteobacteria > Rhodospirillales > Rhodospirillaceae > WLXB01. The sequence continues at coordinate 72,898 of JABJAH010000061.1, forward strand.
TCACGCTATGTTTGCGTCTGTATTTTCGGTTTGGAAAACTCAGAGGGAGAATTCGTTTACAGCTCAGTAATGGTTTTGTGTCTGCTTATGACAAGAAGCGGCAGCTAGATGTCATGCGGTTCCATTCGCAATTGAACGAAAATCCACATAACCGTCAACACGAGCAAGGCTGTGCCAGTTACGGCGGCGAGCCTTACGGGTTCACTAATCCCTTCTGGTCTTAAATATATGCCATATGACGCCCAAATGAAGACGCAACAATAGACAATGTCATTCGTTCTAACTCCCATCCATACATAGATGGCGATGGCAGAAATCACAGTGATTAGTGCCCACTGATCCATTGAAAGTGCAAACGGATAGAATTGCTGGGCATGAAAGACAGCTCCGAGATTGGCAAGCGTTGCTGTGGTAATCCAGCCAAAGTACAGACTGAAAGGACCGTCGATTGCCATAAATTGGCGGAACGTAGGAGACCTCTGCTTCCTCAACCGGCTATGAATCATCACCAAAGTCACAAGGATGACCAGCATCATGACCAGGCTCAATTCCTCCAAGCGATAATGCCAAGCGAAAATCCACGCGGAGTTACCAACTGCATTCAATAAAAAGAGTTGGGACACTGTTTGGGCGCGCGATTTGACGGCATCTGTCCCGAACAGAAAAGAGAATGCGTATACCGCGAGTCCAAGATAAATCAGACTCCATATGGAAAAGACATATCCCGACGGTGTGAATCCGGTGGGATTGAGATCAGAGAGTTCGCCGGTCTGGTGGCCGTTGATTGGCACGATGTTGGCAGCCGCGTTCACACCGATAACAACAAATAGTGCCATCAGCGGAAAGTAGGGGCGGAGGTTTTGCATGTCTGATCCTTCCGTTAGTATTGCTAAAGACGAAAGCATAACTTGTGGCGCTTTGAATGCTAACCGACAAACTTACGGTAACGTCGCCAAAGCCGGGGCGTTTGGACAGCCTACATTTTTTCCTTTCCAGTGTCCGCTTATGGCTAATAGTGGACATGTGTAACCATTCAAAAGAAAGGGTCGTAAGCCCACTGAAGAAGCGCCTGGCGCTGTCTCGGTCGGCACCAAATATTACCCGGTTCGCAATTCGCCCTTAGTCCACCGATGTGCCGTGGACCAAAGGCACGCCATCGACTAATCTGATAGTCATCAGTGCCACCTAAACGACGACCCATGAAATAGCGGCAATACCATTGAAACCAGCCTAGAGGGTCTTCTGGAGTGATCCATCCTTTTGACTTCCATATGTCTCGAGGCTGACCTGCGGCAACCTTAAAGTAGTTGCAGGTTGGGTCGAATCCCGAAGGACTGAGTTTCGCGTCTTCCAGCCAGTCCTGAGGAAACTCGTCATGCTGGCATTCAAAATACCAACCACCAAAGACGCCCAACTTGAGCATTTCCTTAGGCGTAAATTGTGGTTTAAACCCGACTTCATGGAAGGATCTTAAGGACATAGTATTCTGTTTACGTTCACCGGCGGCGAGCAGATGAACATTTTACAATGTCCGCTTATGGCAAATAGCGGAAATTGGCATAAACGCGCTCAATGTCTGCTTTTGGGTAGAAAAAAGACATAATATTAAAAAAAAGGAAAAGCGTATTACTTTAGCGAATTAACATGCCTTTTCCATTTGTTCGCAGGCCTATTCAGCTTGGGACACCACCGCCACACTACGCTGACCGTAGGTGAGTGCGGTCGGCAGTCGGGCACCGCGTCGACTCAGTTTTGATTGATCGCGACGTCCAGCTGAGAGCGGTCGATCTCTACGCCGTTTATAAACACGCGCTCGATGGATCGGCTGTTGCGGATGTTGATCGTTGGGTCCTTTGACAGGATCACTATATCGGCGCGCTTGCCGATCTCAATCGAGCCAAGATACTCCTCTACGCCGATGTACTTCGCACCGTTGAGCGTCGATAGCGTGATGACGTCCAGCGGTGAAATGCCCGCTTCCGCTAAGAGCTCCATTTCCATATGAACCATGGGGCCGAGCAACCGGTCCGTACCCATGGCGATAATTGCGCCGGCATCATGGAGCTGTTTGAGATTGCGTAGGACGGCAGGTAAGACTCCGCGCATCCAGCCCGACATGCCCGACGAGGCATAGCGGTCACGTTCCGTCACTTTGTTGAACTGTAGCTCTTCTTCCGTAAGCGTTTCCGTAAAGAGTGGATCATCAAAGAACGAGTTATCCAATTCCACCCGTCCAACGGCGCCGAACAACAAGGCCGTACTGGAAATCACCACGCCTTGTTCAGCCACGTATTCGGCAAATCCCGTGCTGGCGTCAGCGAGAAATACGGGATGGGCGAGCGCATCAATACCAGCAGCAATGGCCAGGCGGGCCGCTTTTTCATCGGCGATGTGGATGGTGGTGCGAACACCGTTGTCATTGGCATAACGAATGAGCTGGCTGAAGTCGTCGTCCGGGATAAGGGGCAAGTCCTGTCCGCGCGGTCCCATGCCGCGTCGGTCGCGGGTGAACTTAAGCATATCGGGTTTGTTGGCGAACAGGGCGTCAAGCTTAGCCTTGCCGTCCTCAAAACCGTCCATGGTGGTCGCGCCAGCACAACAGGCGTAGCCGTCTTTCTTGGCAACAAGGCTGCCGGTGGCGTAGATGCGTGGGCTGACGATGCGTCCCGCCAAAGCATCACTGCGCATTTTGTAGATGTATTTGTCGTGGTTGCCGGAATCATAAACAGCTGTAACACCGGCGTAGAGAAAGCCGTGCAGGACTTTGAGTCCCACCTCTGTGTCCATGATCATCTCGCGATTACCAGGACCGGTGCGCCCGCCGGGCAGATGCATATGGCTATCTATGAGGCCTGGAATGAGATATTTGCCGTCGCCGTCTATCACTGTGGCGCCGTCTGGAGGTGAGACATTCTCCACGGTGATCTTTGATATACGACCATCGACGATCACCACGGACGCATTTGGCAACGGCTCGGCGCCGGTGCCGTCGATAAGGGTGATGTTCCTAATGAGCAAAGTTTCGGTGCCGGGTTGTGCCCAGGGCGATCCAGTACTGCAAAAGCCGAATAGAACGAACGAAAAAAGAACTCTAATTTTGCTCATGATGCACCCCACCCATTGATCGTTGATTAGGGTAGGGCTGGATCACGCCGCACCACTAGATCATTTGCCATCGCGCTCGCTGTGTGATGGGTCGAATTCAGTTCACCAGATGCATCTATGTCCTTCCTCTGCTTGCCTCGCGCGGATTGGGCCTTCAGGGTGCCGCGATAAAATCCGCTTTGGTTGCGTTTAACGAGGAGTTGCAGGTTGGGTCATCGCCTTAAAATTGGAATTGTCGGGGCCGGCATTGGCGGCATAACGGCTGCTGTCGCTATGCAGCAGCGCGGGTTGAATGTCGTTGTCTATGAGCAATCACCAGCGCTCGGGGAAATCGGCGCCGGCATCACTGTTGGCCCAAATGCCAATAAGGTCGTTAACGGTTTAGGGTTGGAAGATGAATTCGAGGCGTTGTCCAGTGCCTCTCCTCATGTCGGCACTCTTGATAATAAGACTGGTGAAAGACTCTCTTACGAGATCCGGGGAAAAGAGAATTTTCTGAAAATGTACGGTTCGGTCTCGCGTCTTATGCATCGCGCCGACGTGCACGCCGCTCTAGAACGGGCTTTTAATACGAACGACGATGCATTGAAACTGAATCACAAACTCACCGAGATCGAGCAAAATGACGACGGCGTTACTTTGCGGTTCGCAAACGGCGTGACCGATCGTTGTGACGTTGCAGTTGCCTGCGATGGCCTAAAATCGATGGTCAGAGACACACTTTTTGAAACAGAGCCTCCCAAGTTTACGGGGTTCTTGGCATGGCGCGGTCTGGTCCCCCGCTCAAAAGTTCCAAACGTAAGCCTCGACCCGCACTTCGCTGCGTTTACCGCAGAAGATAAAATGTTTGGCCGCTATCCGGTCCGCCACGGCACGTTGATCAACTATGTCGCCAATGCGCGTCGACCTGGTTTCACGTCTGAAAGCTGGAAAGAGACGGCCGACATTGCTGAAGTCCTGGAAGAATTTGAGGGCTGGCATGAGGATGTGGTCAGCATCATTCGGGCAACACCAGGCGCGCGCGCCAATCGTTGGGCCTTGCACAGCCGCGAGCCCCTCGACACCTGGGTCAGTGGTCGGGTTTGCCTGCTTGGCGATGCCGCTCACCCGATGACGCCGTTCTATGGCATGGGGGCTGGTATGGCGATGGAGGACGCTGCTGTTCTGGCTCGCTGTTTGGAGGCGTCCGGCGACGATTGGGAGGGTGCGTTGCAGCGCTATGAACGGGCGCGAATTGGCCGAGCCAATAAATTTCACCGTGGCTCGCTCGAACGGGGCAAGACCTATATGAGCGCGGACCCTGCGGCGAGAAGCAAGACGCCAAATGCGGGCATGGAAGACGAAATGAGTTACGACGCCATGTCAGTCCCTATCTAGGGCTTTGTTTTCCGGGCGATTCTCATAGTGGTCACAATATGTTAAGCTTTCCTCGGTAACTACCAATGTGACCCATTATGGGTGTCATCCGCGGCGTAGAGTATGTGCCGAGTGCGTGGTGAGAGGGGCTGGGGCAACACGATGTCTGACATAGATGAAGATATTGCCGTCAATGACGTGGTGGTCGAGATTGTCGTCGTGCTTGGCGCATCGACTTTACGGCTCAATCAAATTTTGCAGCTCGGTCGTGGTGCCGTCGTCGAACTTGAAAGCGGCCCGAACGACCAGGTCGAAGTCTTCGCCAACGATATTCTCATCGCCAAAGGTGAGGTTGTTATTACCGGCGGGGATGTTCTTGGTGTTGCCGTCACCGAAGTGCTGAAGTCGGTCTACACCAACTAGCCAACAGACGGCTCAGCCGTCGCCTAAATTCTAAAATTTAATCATGTCGATTTGGGCCGTGTAAAGCGACCTGAATGCTACTCGCGTTGGGCACCGCAGATATTCTCCCGAATAAATTGAATGCCACATGACATTGATCAATGCATCCCCAGGGCCACCTGTCCAAAGTCAGCTAATGGGCAATTCGGGTGACCTCAAACAAAGGGACAGATGCCATGTATATGAAATCACTCTATCTCGCTCTCAGCGGCGAAACGGACGGAGAAGCAGCTACCGAAGCTGCGTTTTCGCTCACGAAAGAGTTTAACGCCCATCTTGTCGGCAGTGACACGGTGGCGGAAACGGGCCCATTTCTCGATCAAACAGGAGTCGGGATGATGGCCGCCTATTACGACGAACTTTATCAAACAGCGGAGAAGGTCCAGTCCCACAAGCGGGGTCGAGCCAGTGAGCTCTTTGAGACTGTCCGAGAAGGACAAGGTGTTTCCTTGAAGGCTAAGCCCGATAATTATGGACCCACGTGTTATTGGCATGCTCATGACGGTGACCCCGGCGTGGTGGCCCGGTTGGGTCGGCTAGCTGATGTCATCGTGATCGCTTGTCCCGGCGAACGCAGTTCATACGGTGACCTCCGCACCTTGGAGCAGGCGGTGTTTGATGCGCGCCGGCCGGTCTTGATGGTTCCCGCCGGCGCTCAACTCAATCCAAGCGCTCCGGCTTTGATCGCATGGAATGGTAGTGCAGAGGCGGCTCGGACTTTGATTAATGCGGTGCCGCTCTTGGCAAAGAGCAATCGGATTACCTTGCTTCAAGTTGGCGATCTTGAGTCCGGGACAACCTCGATCACGGAAGCCGAGGCGTATCTTCGCCTTCATGGCATCGGCACAACGATGAAGACTGTGGACAGTGGCAAGGCCTCAATCACGGATCTTCTGTCGGAAGAAGCATCAGCAATCGGCGCGGGGTATGTGGTGATGGGTGCCTACACCCACAATCCATGGCGAGAACTTGTTCTCGGCGGGGTGACGCAGCATATGATTAAGCATACCCAATTACCGACCCTGCTCGCGCACTAGGGCCCGTGGCCTGGATAATTGTCCGGGCGGTCAATCCACTGTAGTCTTGGTGCTCCAGTATTGGTGAACACCAAGGAGACGGAAGATGCCGACGCGCCTTAGTCACGACTTGGCCATTGAATCTACCCGCGATGAAGCCGCTCGCCAGGGTTTTGCGACGGGGATGCGTCAATATGTTCTCGGCAATCTCGCCGGTCACATGCGCACGGTTTATGACCGCCGGGTTCAGCCAACTTTTGAAAAGACCAATGGCCGCTCGCCAAAGGATGGGCCGGAAATTCACAAGGCGATTAAGCCCGACTCCATTTTCAAATTCTATTCAGCGGTGCGAAACGGCACACAAGAATTGGTATGGCGGTCGGTGCTGCCAGGCATAGCCCGATCATCTGTAGAGCTTGCTGAAAAGACGGCGGAGCAAAACGCCAATGACGATACGCTCCATCTAGATCCTACGCTTGAAGTGCCACGCTATATCAGCGCGCTTGATGTCCACCTTATGCCCGGCTGTTACCACACGGAACGGTTTGACGGCGATGTCGCGCAAGGCGCGCTTTACGACAATGGCCTTTCGGTCTTTCTCATGGGCTACCTCGGACCCGAGATGGATGACACCGGACGCTCCGTGTCCCAGTTTATCAAAGCCCGTTATCCTGATTTCGAACCTAAGCGGATGATCGATATCGGCGCGACGGTTGGCTTCAATACGTTGCCGTGGCTTGAAGCGTGGCCCGATCTAGAAGTTCATGCCGTTGACGCGGCCGCGCCCAATGTTCGCTACGGCCATGCGCGATGCAAGGCGATGGGCAAGCCAATCCACTATCACCAAATGAACGGCACCGACCTCAAGTTCGAAGACAACAGTGTTGATATTGTGTGGTCGGCGATGGTGCTCCACGAATTGCCAGCGGCAGATGTCGCGAAGGTGTTTGAAGAAAGCTACCGCGTGCTCAAACCGGGCGGCTTGATGATTCACATGGAGCTACCGTTGAACGCGGACATGGAGCCCTATGACCAGTTCTATATGGACTGGGACGCTTATTATAACAAAGAGCCGTTCTATAAATCATTGCGGGATACAGACGTACAGAAGGCCGTAACGGATGCTGGTTTTGCGGCCGACAAGTTTGTGCGTTTCGTCATCCCGAGCCAACACGGCTTTGGTGCCGACGCCGTGCGCGAATCCGCAACAGCCAGCGCAGATGCGATTGAAGGCAACGTTGGCAAACTGCAAGGCGGGCTGAAGTGGTTCACGTTTGGCGGGTGGAAGTAGCGCGGCTGATTACGCGTAAGCTTGGGCGACGGCAGCCTCGACCAAAGGCAACCCACAGGGTCCAGGGCCAACGCCCTGATGCATGACATTGTGACTAAAGCCGAATCCCAATTTTGTATCTGGATCTGCAAAGGCGTATGAGCCGCCCGCGCCGGCATAACCAAAGCACCGGTCGCCCTGTCCCATCGGTGTAACCGGGGCGCAGTTCATTTCAAAACCAAGAGAAAACCTGAGTTCGAGGGCGTTGACCGCGCATTGTTCTCGAACCGTCTCGGTGCTCGCCATGGTCAATGCGTCCTTGGACAATACCGTCACGCCGTTTAGCGATCCGTCGCGCGCCAAAGCGCTATACAATTTTGCCATCGTGCGGGCGTTGGTGTGTCCTGTGCCCGCGCCATTTTCCGCCTTGCGCCACGTCATGCTGTCGTAGGTTTCGTTCGGGTCACGACCCTTCATGCTTTTGGCGAAATTGGTCTCCGGATTGGCATCGATGATCTTGGTGAACATGGTCGGATCGATTTGGTACACCGTTGCCAGCCGTGGAATGACATCGTCGGGCACCGCGAAGTGCCAATCGAGACCGAGAGGTTGCGCTAGTTCTTCTTGCCAGAATTGAGCGAGACGCCGCCCACCGTTTACCTGCGAGCAGAGACCGGCGAGCAGATACCCTTGGGTCATATTGAGGTATCCGAGTTGAGACCCTGCAGTCCAATTGAGTGACGTTTGCTCCAGTGCAGCGATCATGGTGTTCCAATCGCTGACCTGTCCGTCCGCCAAATCAGCGTCGACGTAGGAAAGGCCAGCAGTGTGATTCAATAGATGGCGCACAAGAACACCGTCTTTGCCGTTGGCGGCGAAGGCGGGCCAATAATCAGCCACCGGCGCGTTCGGATCGATCAGGCCCTGGTCGATCATTCTGAGGGTCAACAGTGCCCCTGCTGTTTTTGAAACGGACCAGCAGCAGCACAGAGTGTCCTCTTGCCAGGCTCGGTCCTCTTCAACGTCCGCATAACCGCCCCACAGATCAACGATCATTTCACCGTCAATTACGACTGCACAGCTGGCGCCAACCTCGCCATCAGCGCCGCGCTGGGTCAGGTTTTGCTCGAAGACATCCGCGACGGCTTGGAACAGCGGGTCGCAATGGCCGGATATGTCTGGTTTTTTGCCGTTTAAGAACGGATTTAAGCCGCTTTTGTCATTGTTCACAGGAAGGTCCTTGCAGGTTTCGCCTTGCATGATGATGGGGCAGACAGGCTATCTTAGCGTCAATCAATAATCAGGGGGGAGCCACCATGGCCATGAAGTTATTTTACTCACCAATTCACGGATTTATTCACAAAATTTTGGTGGTCGCCCATGAAGTCGGCGTGTGGGATCAGCTGGAATTCGTTCCCGTTTACCCGGTTAAAGACGGTTACTCGATTGCCGCCATCAATCCGTTACATAAAGTCCCAACTCTGGCCCTGGATGACGGCACAGTTCTGTACGGCAGTCAGGCTGTCGTTGAGTATCTCGATTCTTTGTCGACCACCGGCCAGCGTCTCTATCCGGCAGAAGGCCCAGCCCGTTGGGATGCCGTGCGGCGCTTAGCCCTTGCCGACACACTGTTTGAAGTGACCGTCGTTATGGCACTGGAAAGTTTGGAACAGCCGCCACGAGAGATGGTGTTTAAGTGGAATTGGGCCAAGGTCGTCCGCGCCGTTGATCAAATGGAAGAGGACGCGGCAAAAGGCTTTGCATCCTTTGACATCGGCCAGGCCTCGGCGCTGCATGGATTGTCTTATCTCGACCGGCAAACACGCCGGGGTCTACACACGCCTGTTCCAGAGGGTTGGGATTGGCGTGACGGTCGTCCGGCGTTGACGGCATGGTGGGAGCAAGCCATTCAGCGGCCATCCGTGCTGTCCCATTTAGATATAGAATATGAAGGGGAAGACAGCGCCGAGTTCTGTCAATCGAAAGTGGCCGAGGTGCTGCGTGCACAGGGCAAGCCAGCACCCGACAGCCCGGTTCCTGTTCCGGTCGACTTCGTTCCACCGGGGAACTAGGGGCCATGTCGACGGCAGCTTTTCCTCATCTGACATCGTCGTTTCAGCTCGGGCCGGTTGATCTTCGCAACCGCGTCGTCATCCCCGGGCATTCGATGGTCCATGGGGACTCTACCGGCGGTATTACAGAAAAATATCGTGCCTATTTAACAACCCGCGCCAAGGGCGGTGCGTCGCTGATCGGTATTGAGTCAGCACCGATCCACCCAAACTCGCAAACCTGGAACGGACAGGTAGAGTTGTGGCGCGACGACATAATCGACTCCCTTGCGGCCACGGCTGATGAAGTTCATGCCGAAGGAGCAAAGCTCTCCATCATCATGTGGCACGGCGGACACAATGTGTCTTACCGACGCGGCGCTCCGGCAATGGCACCATCGGCCATTCCATCGGTTCAGATTGGTGAAATCCCGCGGGCGATGTCAGTCGCCGACATTAAAGACATCATTCCGTATTACGTATCGGCTGCGGAACGATGCATCAAAGCGGGGCTTGATGTCCTCGAGGTGCAAACCTCGTCTGATTATTTGCTCGGGTCTTTTTTGAATCCGCAACTCAATCATCGCACCGATGGCTATGGCGGTTCGGTTGAGAACCGCTGTCGTATTGTTCTGGAAATTCTGGAGGCCATTCGCGCCAAGCTGCCGCCGCATGTTGCGCTCGGCATTCGCACGTCGATTTATCACGCTATCCCCGGTGAGATGGATGGCTATACCATCGAGCATTCCTTACCGGCGATGGAACATATCGCCGCAACCGGTTTGACCGATTACGTCAGCGTCATGGCTGGGTCGAATGCGAATTTCGCTGAGACGATTCCGCCCATGACCTACCCTCGGCCGCAGATTGCGGAGTTGTCTGCCAAGTTTAAACAAGCGCTCAATGTCCCGGTTATTGTCGCCGGCCGGATCACGACTCCGGCCGATGCTGAAGCGGTGCTCGCCAACGAACAGGCTGATCTCGTGGCGTTGGCGCGGGCGTTCATCGCTGACGCCGATTGGATGACGAAAGTTGAGACGGGGCAGGTCGATCGCATACGCCAATGCACCGGCTGCAACCAGGTGTGTCTCGGGTTCGCCGGTCGATCTCTACCGGCTGGCTGCAACTTTAACGCCGAGGCGGGCCGGGAAGATGAGTTGCCGCCTGTAACGGCAGCGAAAACGAAAAAGCGCGTGGCCATTGTCGGTGGCGGGCCTGCCGGTTTGGAATGCGCCCGGGTTGCTGCTGAGCGCGGGCATGATGTGACTCTTTATGAGGCCGCCAATCACTTGGGTGGTGAATTGTACTTGGCGGCCAATTGTCCAAACCGAGACGAGTTTAAGCTCCCCCTCGAGTGGTGGGTGTCGGAGCTGGGCTATCTTGGTGTCGATGTGCGGCTCAACACCCGTGTTGAGGACGCCTCTTCTCTTGCCGCCGACGAGGTGGTTTGGGCCGTTGGTGGGGAGCCGACCTCCATATGGCAGTTGCGATTCCGTCCCACGTTGGTCGATGGTATTCCTGGCACAGAAGGCCTGCCCCATAGCCGTGAGGTTCTTTCTGGAACCGCCAAGCTTTCAGGGTCGGTGCTGGTCATCGACGAAGAAGGTGGGTGGCCCGCGCTTAACTTCATTGAGGCCCTGGTCGAACAGGACGATGTGACTCACATCACTGTCGCTACCAACAGCGCTGTACTTGGTTTGCCCGATCTTGGTGCCACCGGAGAGCTTCCTCTATTTGCGGCACGTCTTAAGGAGGCTCGGGTAACGGTCGTCAACAATGTGTATATCGCCTCTGTCGATGGCCGTTTCGCAACGGCATCAGACGACGACATTCTTGGCCCGTTTGATTCGATCGCATTATCTATGGGCGCGGCGGCCCGACCGGTCCCGGATGCCGTGCACGCAATTGGTGACTGTGTGGCGCCACGGGGCATATGGGCTGCTGTCCAAGAGGGCGCGAGGCTTGCCCGGGCGCTCTAAAATAAATTGTTCACAGGCGGAACAAACGCCGGACAGCTCTTCCTCTTTGTGTCGGCGGTCGTCATGATCAAGGCAATCAACAAGGGGACCATTCCATGAAACATCTAATCCGCCTCACTCTGGCTACATGTGCCGTCGTGCTCACGTGGTCTGCTCAAGCTGCTGACGTTAATGTTAACGCCGGTGCCGTTTTCCAAGACTGTGCCGATTGCCCAGAAATGGTCGTCGTGCCCCCTGGCAACTTTGTTATGGGATACGATGGCGGCATTGACCTGGAAAAACCAGGGCTGGAGCGACGATACGAAGGGCCAGTGCGGACCGTTGCTATCGACTATTCCTATGCTCTTGGTCGGACGGAAGTCACCCAGGGTCAGTATCAGGAATTCACCGATGCAACGGGCTATGTGTCCGGTACAAAATGCGCCATCTGGAATGGCGAAACTTGGTTGCACACCGAAGGCTCCGACTGGCGCGACCCGGGATATGGTCGGCCTCCCGCTGAAAACGAACCCGTCGCCTGTGTAACGTGGACTGATGTCAAAGCGTATACTGTGTGGTTGGCAGAAAAGACGGGGCAGGCTTATCGTTTGCCGACTGAAGCAGAGTGGGAATACGCAGCACGCGCGGGCACCAACATTGGTGAATACACCTGGGGCGATGATCCTGATGGCGGCTGTGATGTTGCCAACTACTATGACCAGTCCGGCACTGATCCCAAACGACCCCACGATCCAGTGGGCTGTGATGATGGCCATGCCATTGTTGCCCCTGTGGGGTCATTACAACCCAATGCCTTCGGTCTCTATGATGTCATCGGTAATGTCTGGGAATGGGTCGAGGACTGTTACTTTATGCCGGTCCCTCTTGCACCGACAGATGGAAGTGCAGTGCAAGCCACTGGAACTTGTGAAAACCGCGCTGTTAAAGGCGGAAGTTGGTCGTCTCCAGTGTTTTGGGATCGCCCGACATTCCGGGGCCGTGATCCGGAGGATCGCATCAGTCACCTCTTTGGGTTCCGTCTTGCGCGCGACTTAAGCAAGAACTGACGTAAAGGAAAACACCATGCGTACTTTGTTCGTCGCTGCTTTGTTGTTCACCTCGACCGCGTGGGCTGAGAACGCATCTGTTAATCTTGGTCCAGGTAGCGTTTTTGCCGATTGTGCGGATTGCCCCCAGATGGTGGTTATCCCGCCTGGTGATTTCATCATGGGCTTCGATGGTGGCGTTAATGAGGAGCGCTACGAAGGACCGCCGCACCCGGTATCCATCGGCTACAGTTTCGCGTTCGGTCTACTGGAAATTACGACAGCCCAATTCCGTCAGTTTGTCGATGAAACCGGGTACACGGCAGGCACCGATTGTCGTTTGTGGACGGGCAAGAGTGTTGAGCATGTGCCGGGCAAAGATTGGCGCGATCCGGGCTACGGTCGTCCACCACGGGACGATGATCCGGCGGTGTGTATCTCTTGGTATGACGCCAAAGCCTATGTGGCGTGGCTGGCTGAGAGAACCGGACAGCCCTACCGCTTGCCAACCGAAGCGGAGTGGGAATATGTCGCCCATGACGGTGGACAGACCACCCATGCATGGGGCGAAGACCCTGAAGCTGGCTGTGCCGAAGCGAATTACTACGACCAATCTGCTGCCGGCCTGCGTCCTTGGGAGCCGGTCGCCTGTGACGATGGGCATCCGATAGTTGCCCCGGTCGGATCATTGGCCAAAAACGATTTTGGTATCCACGATGTTATCGGCAACGTCTGGGAATGGGTCGAAGATTGCCATCTCGTGCCCTATGGCCCTCAACCGACGGACGGCTCTGCTCACCTTGTTGATGGGGTGTGCGAGAAACGCGGCGTGCGCGGTGGTGCTTGGCACTCCCGGGCAACATGGCAGCGTCCGACCTTTCGCGGTCGGGATACGGAGGACTTTGTCACTCAGGTCTTTGGTATTCGTCTAGTGCGTGATCTCAACTAGGACGTTAGCTGTCTAAGAACGCTACCATTTGTGCGGCATAGGCTGCGACTTCGTTAGGCGATGCGGTCAGTGGATCGCGCGTCATCGCTGGCACCCATTCGACGACATCTGGAATCAGGGCCAGCACGTCGTCCCCGCGCACAAATGACTTCGCCTTAATCGCTTTCAGTTTTTCTTCGATGGGATAGCGATAGTAAGCGGCGAAGGCCAAATGTTGTGTGGTTGCCATTTTGACCTGTTCAACGAACGCGATGTGCATCAGTTCTGCGGGTGGTAAATCCGTCTTGCGCATGTTCTCAGCGTTGCGTTTGAACCACGGAAAGTACGTGTAGAGATCGCGCAGCCGGCTCCACAGAAATTGGACATAGACACCACTTTGATCGGGTTCAACTTGGGGTGCATGCCGATTGGCAAAGTCCGCGTGGTTTTGTCCCTTTAAAATGCGTGCCTGGCCAAGCATAAGACGCCGCACCCGATCAGGATGACTGACGGCTAGATCGATCGCGACCCGCCCACCCAAAGATGAGCCATAGAGATCAAATTTTTGAATCCCGAGTGTGTCGAGAAAGCGTCCGACCGCATCTGCGTAATAAGATATCTCGGGCGGTTCATTCTCGGGGTGAGGCGGCGGCGCCGAGTCGCCCATTCCCATAAGATCGGGAGCGATTACCGTTCGCGTTTCGCTTAAGCGCTCGAGCAGAGGGACCTGGATGCGCGCTGTTCCAGGGCCGGGATGAAGCACGACCACCGGGATTGAATTTTCCGCCGGCGTTCGTGAAATCCAGTAGTGAACTTGTCCTTCGTCTAAGTCCGCAAACGCCCGCTTTACCTGTCCCATCGCGATCTCCCTTCAGCACAAGTCTGTCTGCGTTATGGCACGTCTCAAGTGGAACGAAAGGCAAAAATCAGCCTAATCAAGGCTTTGGCCAAGTATCTTCATGGCGTGCTGTTACAATTTTGTCTGCTAAACGAACAATCTGGGACTTGCGGTCTCTAGGTGACCACGGCATTGTGGGGAAAAATAAGAACCGCAAGTAGAACGACCGCCGGGGGGCACACCATTATGGGACAGCAATCTTCCGTGCGCGCATTAGAGCGCGGCCTGGCTATCATTCAATTGTTGAATCGGCACAATGGGCTAACCGTGACTCAGGTTGGCCAGCTTACAGACTTGCCCCGGCCCACCGCCTTTCGACTTCTCCGGACGCTTGAATCCCTTGGGTTTCTGTTTCGCGACAAGCAGGACAAGAAGTACCGTTTGACCCTGCAGGTTCGCACCTTGAGTCATGGCTATGATCAGGAAGAATGGATCCCTAAAGTTGCGCGCCCCATCATGGTCGACTTGTGCAAAAAGATGCTGTGGCCCTTGGCTCTCGGCACCATAAATGGCGCCCATATTTTGGTCCGCGACACGACCGATGAGATCAGCCCTTTCGCAATCCGCCGTCATCGTGGGGGATTGCAGATTCCCCTGCTCAGCACGGCGTCTGGATCTGCGTATCTGGCTTTCAGTGATACCAACAAACGAGAAGAGTTGATCGAATTCGCCATGGCCGAAGATCGAGATGCGCTATCCAGCGGCGGCTCTAACATAGAGTTGTACCGACGTTCACTGGAAGCCGTTCGCTCGGATGGCTACGCGTGTATGCGTGTAGTCGGACCGAACCATAACGCGCTGGCCTTTCCCGTCATGGTCCATGGAGAAATCTTCGCGACAATTTCAGCGCGCTTCTACACAACAGCGATGACTCTGCAGCAAGCAGTGGAACGCTACGCCGACGATATGCGAGAGGCGTCTCTGAGGATGGGTCAGGAAATCGGATCTTGGAACGATAAGCTACCGGACGCCGCCTAATTTAGGACTGAGCACCGGCCGCTGTCTCTGAATCCTGTGGGAACGGCATCCGATAGGTCAGCGCTAAAAATATCAACGACAAACAGCCTGCGATTAACATGCTGGTCCGTGGCGTGGTGAATGCAGCGACCGTACCCCAGACGGGGCTGCCCAATGCATAACCCGCCATCAACGTCATATTTAAAATGGCGATGCCCCGCCCTCGCACTTCATTTGGCAAAATCAGCTGGGCTGAAATTTGTAGGGCCGACATCACAAAAAACCATGCCGTCCCAGCGCAAAGCAGAATTGCACCCATCGCGTATGAATTAGTCGTGGCAGAAAGAAGGACCAGCATGACGGCGTGGATGATGATCGCGCCGAGTACGATTGAATTGCGCGAATACCGGATTGATAATCGCCCGTAATTTAACGCCCCGGTTATCGCTCCCATACCGAAACATCCAAAGACCAGGCCATAGTCCGCGGAGTTGGGAACCAGCATTGGCATCATGGCGATAATGATCGAAGTCACCGCAAAGAACAGGCCACCGCGCAACATCACTGTCCGGAGTCGATCCGACTGGCGCACAAAGCGGAAGCCGGTGCCCATCGCGCTTAGGAAGCTTTCCCCAGATGTATCGGCCGCCTGGGGAGTGCGCCGCCACCATATGAGGACGGCCAGCAAAAACACGTAGGTTGCAGCGTTCATGCCGATCAGCGCCGCACCCCCGACAATCGGAATCAGGACACCCGCAATACCTGGGCCGAGGACCCGAGCCCCGTTGTTGGCGACGCTATAAAGACTAACCGCGTACGGGACGTTTTTTTGTCCAACGATTTCCGGTACCACAGCAGATTGGGTCGGCTGATTGAGGGCAAAACCGACCGCAAGTAAACCTGACAATGCCAGCAACATAACAGGGTCTTTGTTGCCCATGAATATGAGGACAGCGAGAAGGGCCGCGGCGACCATCATCCAAATGTTGGCGAAGATCAGGAGTCGTCGTCGATCAAAGGTGTCGGCAAGCGTGCCCGCCGCGACGATCAGCAAGACAGTCGGCAGAAAATAGGCCGTCTGCACCAGAGAAACGAGGATCGGGTCACCGTTTGTCCAATCCTTCATCAGCCAGGCCGCCGTTATGGTCTGCATCCAATACCCGAGGTTGGATAGGCAAATACCAATCCAGATCCAGCGAAAGAGGGGTATACGCAGGAGGGACCAGATACTCGTATCGGGTGGGGTGTCGGTGTCGGCGTTCACGCGGTTAGAAGCCTTTGCCTCGAATGGGTTAGGGATGGCACAAAACCTTGTCAGACCGGGCCCGCCAATCGGCATCTGAGGGCCGACCACTGGGTGACGGTTCACCCCCATCCGCTGTTGCCAGTGTCATGGACAAGAAAGCATGATCCCACAAGTCCAGACCAACAAATTGAGAGCATTATGCGCAGACCACTGAACAAACCATCGCGCCGCAAAATCCTACAAGGGGCCACAATTCTGGCCGCCGGGACACTGGCGTCACCGCGCCTTCGCGCCGCTGAGCGCACCGATGTCACGATTATTGGTGCCGGGTTTGCCGGTTTGAACGCGGCCATTCTTTTGGCCGATGAAGGCATGAGCGTCACCGTCCTCGAAGCCAACAATCGGGTTGGGGGGCGCGCTTTCACGGCTGACCATATTTACGGCAGGCCTGAGTTGGGCGCCCATCAGATCGGCCCGTATTACGCCCGCATTCGCGATATGGCGCAGCGGCTTGAGGTCGAGTTGGCTGCGGGTTCGAACTTCAATGCCCCCTACACGTTTGCCATTGGTGACACGCTCATTCGCAAAGAAGAATGGGAGAACCACGAACTCAATAAAACTGTTGGCGCTGAGCGCACCGCGCTGCCGTCTGCCATGCAGGGGTTTTACATTGGTAAGCACAATCCCTTTGAAGGGTTTGACGACTGGCTTGAGCCGGAAGCGGCACGCTTTGACATTTCACTGGCTGAGTGGCTCATCGAAAAGGGCATATCCAAAGAGGCGATGCGTTTGGTCAATGCCGGACTTGTCGCGCCGGATGCGTCGAGCGTGTCTCTACTGACCTTGCTCCAGGAAGCAACGCGTGGACGTTTGATGTCTGGCGCGGGCGACTCAAAAGGCAAAGACAGGTTTGAACAGTATGCCTTGGCCAGCGCGCATGTGGTTGGCGGAACATCCCGCTTGCCGGAGGCGATGGCTCGGCATCTGGGTGACTCTGTACTCTTGAATAAGATTGTGACGAACATCGATCTGTCTGACGGTGGCGCCGACATTACCTGTCTCGACGGAACGCGTTACCAATCTGACTTCGTTATTTCTGCGATACCCTTTGGTCCTCTCCGTCGCGTATCAATCACCCCCGCGCTGGGTGGTGAGCAAGCCGCAGCCGTGCGCCACATGCCCTATGCCACCAACTCGCAAGTGCATATGCGTTTGAAAGGCGAACCATTCTGGGAACAAGATGGCATGGATGCTTCGCTCTGGTCTGACGGCGCGCTCAATATTGTGCGTCAGCCCCTCGACTATGATGGCACCCGTAATCGTCTGGTCGCCATCGGCTCTGGTAAAAAGGGCGAGCGGCTCGATCAACTACAACCCAAAGAGCGCGGTGAGTTTGTTGTGCGCGAGATTGAGCGGCTCAGACCTTCGACCAAAGGTAAAATAGAAGTCACCGGTATTCACTCGTGGCCGCAATACGACTTTGTCTCCGGTTGTCGCCATTCCTATGGTCCCGGACAAGTGACCCGTTTTGCCCACGAAATGATCAAACCGCATCATCGTATGCACTTTGCTGGTGAGCACACCCGTCGACTCGAGATCGGCATGGAATCCGCAATGGAATCAGGTGAGCGAGCCGCTTATGAAATTCTTGAGAGAACCGTTTAAAGGGACTTCTTCAATGACACACACTTCGCCACCCAAACGCGCTCTGAGTCGCCGCGGATTTAACGCGGCTCTGGGCGCTGCCACATCGCTACCTCTGTTGGGTCGCAAAGCCTTCGCCTTTGAATCAGCCGATGTCATCGTTATTGGCGCTGGTTTGGCTGGCTTAAACGCGGCCCTTAATCTCGAACAAGAGGGCTATAGCGTCATCGTTCTTGAGGCGGCCGATTATGTCGGCGGTCGCACGCTTACCTATGACTTTCCTTCAGGACCGACCAATGCTGGCGGCCAGACCATTGGTCCGTACTACGCTCGGGTTCGCGATTTGGCACACCGGTTTGACGTGCCATTGATCACGCCACCCGGTCGCGTCGCCATGGGCAACTATGTCAGTGGAGAACTGGTGTCATCGGCGGATTGGCCGAACGCCAAGGTGAACAAGACCGTCGGCGCTGAGCGTAATGTTCAGCCAGGGGCCTTGGAGTTCTTTTATCTATCGAACAACAACCCGCTGCCCGATGTGGAAAGCTGGACGGAAGCCGAACAGGCGCATCTTGATGTGTCCATCGCGAGATACATGATCAACAAGGGGGCGTCGGAAGAAGCCTTACGCCTCGCCAGCATTACGATGAATGTTTTTAGCCTGTCGACGGGCTCAGCCTTGGCTTATCTCCGGGACATAAAACGCCTGCAGTGGGGTATCGCGACATCCGACAATCAGAATACGCGCTCGACCTATGGCGCGGGTGCCGCAGACGGTTTTGAATTCAACGAAGTTGCAGGTGGCACGCAGCGCTTGCCGGAAGCTATGGCGGCGGCACTAAAAGGTGATGTGCGGCTCAATCAACCGGTGCGTTCCGTTTCCATGACCGGTGACAACGTCGAAGTGAAGACCTTTGACGGCAGCCGTTTCCAAAGCAAATACGTTGTCTCTGCGGTGCCGTTCTCGGTGTTGCGGAATATCGATGTCTTTCCTCATTTTGAGGGCATTCAAAGGACTGCGGTGCGTCAGTCCGGACATGGCAACACGGTGCGGGTGTTTATGGAACCGAAGACGCCATTTTGGGACGACGATATTGGTGAACCCGGCCTCTATTCGGACACGGCCATTGAGCGTGTCTTCGCCCGCAGCAACGAAGAGGGTGAAATTGTTGGCATCGACTGTTGGGTCAACGGCAATGCCGCCTTCCGATTAGATCAGTTGCCGACCGAAGCCGTCGGCGACTTCGTGGTCGACACCTTGGCCAATATCCGGCCTGCATCCCGGGGCAAAGTCGATGTCATCAAGGTTCACTCGTGGGCCAAGCATTCGGCGTCGGGCTGTTGCCGTCACGTGTTTGAAGCGGGGCAGGTCAAGGAGTGGGCTGATGTCATGGCCAAGCCCCATGGCCGCCTGCATCTTGCCGGTGAACAAACCCGGAGTATTGAGAACGGAATGGAAGCCGCCGCCAAATCTGGTGAGCGGGCCGCCTTCGAAATCATGGAACGCATTAGCTAGGACCTCATCATGAATCGCATCGTCACTGTCGGCTGGCTGTCACTTTGTATGGGGCTGCCTTTGCCGGCCGTGGCGGAAGACCCGCTTCCACCGGCAACACCGAATAGTGTTGGCATGACGGCTGACGGTCTTGAGGCACTGGCCGCCAGTATGCGGGGACTGGTTGATGAGGGCCTCCGTGCTGGTGTGGTCTGGGGCGTGGTCAAAGACGGCAAGCTGGTTCAGCTTGAAGCCTACGGACAACGCAATGTCGATGCCGCGCTGCCAATGGAGACCGATACTGTTTTCCGTCTCTATTCGCAAACCCGTGCGGTAACCGCTGCAGCCATTCTGACCTTAGTTGATGACGGCAAGATCAACCTTGATGACCCAGTGGCTGATTACCTCCCTGAAATCGGCCGGATGAAAGTGATTGCGGAATTAAGTCGGGATCGCGTCATTCAAACCGTCCCACAAAGCCCGCCGATGACGGTTCGTCATCTATTTAACTATACGTCCGGTCTTGGCTACGCTCGGGACTGGCCCGCAGGTATCGGCATCGAGCAGCGCGACATCTTGTCTTTGGATGGCGATCTCGGCGATATGGTGACGAAGTTCGCCAAATATCCTTTATTGGCGCAGCCCGGCGAGCGCTGGATCTATGGCTTCCATTCCGATGTATTGGGCGCGCTGGCGGAAGTCGTCTCTGGTCGGAAATTCAATGACTTCCTTGATCGTCGACTCCTCAAACGCATTGGCATGGATGATACTGGGTATTGGGTGCGCCGCGGATCCAACGATCGCTTGGCCGAAGTCTACGGGTCAGGTGACGGTGATGCGCTCGTCGCTGTCTCGGCTCCAGCATCCAGCACCTATACTGAACCTGGAACGATGTTCTCGGCTGGCGGTGGCTTGGTCTCGACGGTTCCCGATTACCTTCGCTTCGGTCAGATGATCTTGAACGGCGGTGAGCTTGATGGCGTCCGCGTCTTAAAGGCGGGCACGGTCGCTACCATGGGGACCAACGCCTTAACGTCAATCCAAGGCACAGTTTCGTTCGGCGATGGTTTCAATCCGCCGAAACCTTTTAGTGGCTACGGTTGGGGGTTGGGCATTGGCGTGCGCCTGGCCGATGCTGTGCATACCGTTCCAGGCTCACCCGGCGATCTCGTCTGGGGTGGCCTTGCCAACACCACCTATTTCTTTGATCCCACTGAAAACATCGTCGCTGTCGCCATGACTCAATATCTCGGGCCTAACGCTGATGAAGTTGTCTTCCGTTTGCGCGAAGGCGTTTACGGCGCATTGGAGAAGTAAACCATGAAACACCCTCTTGCCATTTATGCAGCGTCTCTTGTGCTTGCAATTTCTTCGCCATCTCTAGCCATGGACGAAGCCGCGCCGTTGGACGTCGGTTTATCAGCCTTGGCCATGGGACACCTTGATGCCTCGATGGCAGCCTTGGTCGAAACGGGTCGCCGATCCGGTGTGGTCTGGGCTGTCGCTAAAAACGGTAAATTGGTGAGTCATAAAACAGCCGGTCTACGGGATGTTGAAAACGACCTACCGATGGAAACGGACACGCTGTTCCGCCTCTACTCCATGACTCGGGCGGTTACGACGGTCGCGGTTATGACCATGTTCGAAGAGGGCAAATTCGAACTTGATGACCCGGTCGCAAAATTTATCCCGGCATTCGCCGACACGCCTGTTCTCAAGGATCGCAAGGGTGATCCGACGGACACTGAGCCGCAGCAAACCCCGCTCACCGTGCGTCACCTTCTGACCTATACGTCGGGTCTCGGATATCCCTTTGATTATGATCCCTCCCTTAAGGTTGGATTCGAGAACACACTTGGTCCCGGCATCACCATTGAGCAGGGGGTCAACTTCCTCGCATCGACGCCGCTGCTCTTTCAGCCGGGCAAACATTGGTACTACGGTTTTTCCGGTGACGTTCTGGGTCGCTTAGTCGAGATCTGGTCTGGTCAACCTTACGACGTCTTTTTGCGTGAGAGCATTTTCGAACCCCTCGGCCTCAATGATATGGGTTTCCAGATTGCCGACGATCAATGGGACCGGTTGGCAAAGGTTTACGCCCCAGGCGATGGTGGCAGCTTGGTCGACGCGACAGCCCGTGCGCCAGTGATCAATTCATACCGTGCCGGCGACACGATATTCTCTGGCGGCGGTGGCTTGGTCGGCACTGCCATCGACTATTTACGTTTTGCCCAAATGCTCCTCGACGGCGGCGAACTGGATGGGGTTCGTATTCTGAAGCCTGAGACCGTTGCGCTGCTCTCCCGCAATCACCTAACACCCGAGCAAGGCCCGTTAAATTGGTACGCGCATGGGCGATTTACAGAGAGTGACCCATGGTCGCGCCTGAATGGATACGGTTGGGGTTTGAGCATCGGTGTTCGTATTGATGGCCAACCGCATACGGTTGGCGGTGGTCGCGGCGAGTTCAAATGGGATGGCCTTGCCAACACCACATTCTTTATCGACCCCGAGAACGACATCGTCGCCGTCGCTATGACGCAGTACCTTGGGTCGGGGCAGGACGATCTCGAAATGGTGTTGCGGACGTCGTTGTATGGCGGCGTGCTCGACTAAACCGCGATCTCGTCGATATCCAATCCGGATTTGAGGCTCGGCAGCATTGCTGCGGCTACGGTTGCGACGATCGCTGCCGGAACCGCCGCCCAAGTGAAGGCTTCTTGCCAACTGATGGACTCAACAAGATAGGCGACACCTAGAGGGAAAGTTGCGAAGGATAAAAGCACTCCCGCGAGCATCACAGCTGAGGCCGTTGCTCGCGCGCGGGTTGGAAATAATTCTGCGGCCAGCGCCCACATCGCAGAGGCTGATGCATAGAAGGTCATGGTCATCGCGCCAAACCACAGCACATTCTCACTGTAGGTTTGGGGAACCCAGATTAAACCGGCTAGCGCAGCGGTACCGACGATCATGCAGATCAGAACCGTGTTGCGCCGGGTTATGAAAAACTCGCCGATGATGGCGACACCGATGTATCCAATCGCGCCAATGCCATAGGACAAACCCACGATCTCGGCCGCTTCCCGCTCCGTGTAGCCATGCACAGTGCTAAAAAAGGTCGGAAAATAGAAAGCCGTACCCGCGTAGGCGCCACCCTGAAAAAAGAACAGAAGAAAACACCATGTGGTGCGGCTGCGCAGGGCGGGTTCCCACAGCACTTTGAGTTTTTCTGTCCAGGCCGATAGATCCCAGATGCCCCTGTGGTCGGCGGTATGGTCGGCGGTTTGGGCAACAAAACGGGCGGATTCCGGCAGGGCCCGCGCAATGATAAAAGCGAGGGGGATCACGGCGAGGGCCGGCAGGAAAATATAGCGCCAACCAAAAGCCTCCAGAATCGGCGCCCCGATTAACGCAGCGAGAAACCAGCCCAGCGCATATCCGGTTTGCAAGAGGCCAGTCATTAGGCCGCGCACGCCCGCGGGTGCCGCTTCTGCCATATAGGCGTTTACCAGCGGCAAAATTCCAGCGCTGAGACCGAAGGCACAGGCCCGCAGCATTGTCAGGGTCATAACTGTTGGTGCGAGAGCATGGACGCCGACCAAAAAGGCGGAGGTTGCGAGACAGAAAATAAACAGGCGTCGTCGTCCGAAGCGGTCAGCAGCGACGCCGATGGTTACCGTGGCAATTGCGGCGAACACAAAAGAGACTGAGAGAATGGCGCCGATTGTTGGGAGTCCGACATCAAAGGTCGCCATGATTCCCGGGATAGCGTAGCTGAACAGAGATTGATCAAAGTTGGATAGGGTCTGTCCAACCATGCAGATGGCGAAAATCAATAACGGCGTGCCACTGACTTGCCTGATGACGCTACGGAGATTTGTTTGTGGTGGTGTCATCTATTTCAGCGAGCCATGCGCAGTTTATCGACAGCCAGCTGTTTGTGGCGGAAGGGCAGTTCGCCAAGCCGGTCACTAGCGGCGATCACATCAACGATGTGAACGAGGAATAGGGCCGGCGCGAGATCATGCATACGCTGCGAAAGATCTTGCAGCGTCCGCGAGCGTTCTTCTGGGTCAAACATACCGTGGGAGGCGTCGATCATCGGCATCAGATCGGGCTCACAAAAGAAGGCCCCGGTTTTCTTGCATGAAAATATTTCTATGGCCCGAATGACGTCCCAGTAAGACGCGGCGTTCCATGTCGCGGAGATTGCATCTGCGTCGCCCCAGTCACCGGTAAAGTATTTACGAATCCACTGTTGGCCTTGCAGCGGGTTTAATTCCATAGACACGCCGACGGCTGCCAGATCCTGCGCGACTTTTTGGTACATGGTCGGCGCTTCAAGGATGCCGGTGATCAGCACTTCCGCCTGGAACGATAATCCGGATCCATAACCCGCATCAGCCAAGAGCGCCCGTGCCCGCTCAGGGTCATAAGGGTATGGGCTGATATTTGGATTGTAACCGGCCATTCCTGGAAGGCCGGCCTGTCCTGCAGCGGTGGTCGTTCCCATCATAATGATGTCGGCAATCGCCTGTTTATCGACCGCATAGTTGAGAGCCTGCCGCACCCGTTGGTCAGCGAAGGGTGATGTTGGATCACGGTTCGCTAGGGCGAGCGAGGCCACCTGTCCGCCAGGCTTGGTTACGATGCGGAAGCCTTGCTCTCGCAGCGCGTCAATCTCAACGATGCCAAAGTTATAGCCAACGTCGACCAATCCAGACAGTAGTGCCTGCACTTGTGACGGCGCATCCTTAACAATGCGAATATCGACGGTGTCGATTTCGACTGGGGGGCGCCAGCTATCTTGATTTCCTTTCAGGAGCGGGCGTTGTGCGTCCAACCGCCAATCTTCAACCACATAGGAGCCGGTGCCAATCGGTGCCATGCTAAACGCATCGGGGCCAAGTTCCTCGTAGAGCCAGGGCTCGGGCATGATGATTGTGCCAAAGCGTCGAGGCAGCAATACATCTGGGACGAAGGTTTCAACTTCGACCGTCACGTCATCGATAGCACGCACAGATTTAATGCTGCGGGTCTCGGCGGAGATCACATACCGACGCGCCGCGTCGCTCTTGAGATACTCAATCGTTTTGACGACGGCATGGGCGGTGAAAGCTCGTCCGTTAGAGTAGCGGACGTTGGGGCGCAAATTGATTTGCCAGGTGGTGTCCGAAGTCGGCTCCGCGCTCAGCGCAAGGCCGGGCTCCAATGTGCCGTCCGTTGAGACATAGAACAACATGTCGTGAATCATCGCGTGCGGGTTGATCACGCCCTGCGGCAACGATGAAAACGGATGTAGTAGGGCGACAATGTTGCCGCCGCCGGTTGCGCGTAAGGTCACCGCATAAGCGGCCTGGCTTATAAAGATACCGGAAAGCGATATTACGAAGAGGCGTCGGGCAAGGCGGGAGAGCCAAGCGTAACAGTTTTGGTCTTTGGCTCGGCGTACGGTGGGTTTGCGCATGTCCATATTGTGTAAGGCTAGCACGGGGCGTTCTGTCTCGGAACGGGACAGCCAGTGATTAAGACAGATATGGCCACTGGATGCTCGATTCTCTGGCTAGCAGCCGTTTTCTCTCCGTGACGGATTAGTTGGCTTCAGCACTATCCGCATGAATCACCCCGTTGGGGCGAAACGCCTTGAAGGCAAACGCGAACGGAATGTCGTGGGCGACGTCCGTTAATGTACCGTCTTGGTTTTTGCGCTGGATCACAACATTGCCAATGTCGCGGCCTTTGCGCACTAAGCCCGTATCGAGCGGTGAGTTCTGTCCCGCCTCCCAGCTGATAATGATATCGCCCGCCTCAACGCGGCCCAATTCACGCACCATGTCCAAGGCCCAGGCTTGGTCACCGATCGCCACCACGCGGGAGAGCGGTGGAACCGGCCCATCGTACCGTCCGTCGTAGAGAAAGGGTTTCCGGGCGCTGTCATACTTCCGATACGGGTTGCCGCCGTAGTTTCGGCTGCCCGGGTCGCGCGGCACCAAAACATCCCCCGCTGGATGACGGGCTAGAAAACGGGAGAAAGATTCCGTGCGGGCCGGATAAGTTTCAAGTTCGGCGCCAAGCATTTCGCCAACAACCGCTTGGCCGAGAAATTGTTGCCACCAACTTTCCGTCTGCCGGTCGTACATCACCATGTCTGAATGCCGTAACTTACCGGATACGCCGAAATCGAGCACGCGATCGCCGACCGTTCGTTGAAATACGATGCCCGAGTTGCACAACGGGCAGTAGGTGATGGTCAGGGGCAGCCCATTGAACTCGTCGTTAACAATCTCGTGCCACATCAACGTTGAAACTGGGTAGGCGCGAGCCTCGCCATTAACGGTCACGCTGATGACGGGTTCGTCCGGTCCCAGCCAGTCAGTTTCTTTCTGGATCATCGCCGCCGGTACGAATCGAGGACTGTCGATGGCAGGGATACCGTCTTTGCCGGGCCCACCGGATTTAACGTCGGAGAAATCAATCGAGGCCCGGCTGAAATCTGTGTTCGGCCATTCTTTCGCCCAGCGCTTGGGGTTTGCCTCTGCGCTTGTAATTGCCAGCACGAAACACAAAGCAGCGCTAAGGCATGCTGTTGTCTTCCCGAAACTGAATGCGCCGGACATGGGTTCATGATTCAACTCGGCGGGTCTAATCGCAAGACACGACCCCGTGAGCTACGTGTTTCAACGCCTATCGCCCGAGAGCGTAACCTTGCATGCCGCGCGGATTGGCGGCCGCCCGCATCAGTTCCCCGTCTTGCGCGCAGGCCGACAGCCGCCCCTCGGACCAAGCCGGTGCCTCGGCAACATCGTGGCCGCGTCGCTTGAGGTCTTCGAGGGTCTGATCAGAGAACCGGCTTTCAGCCACCAGGTGTCCGGGCTTGGCCAGACGCGGGTAGAAGGAATTAGGCCAGTGCTCGCTATGAAAAGACGGCGCGTCGATGGCTTCTTGCAGGTTCAGTCCGTGGTGCACATGACGCAGGAAGAAGGTTACAGACCATTGGTCTTGCTGGTCACCGCCGGGTGTGCCGAAGGCCAAATAAGGCTTGCCGTCACGCAGAGCCAGGGACGGCGTCAGTGTGGTGCGCGGTCGTTTCCCCGGGGCTAGGGCGTTTGGAGAGCGCTCGTCGAGCCAAAACATCTGGGCGCGCGTGTTCAAACAGAAGCCTAATTCTGGAATGGCTGGTGAGCCTTGCAACCAGCCGCCGCTCGGTGTCGCCGAGACCATATTGCCGTGACGGTCGATCACATCCAGGTGGCAGGTATCGCCGCGGGTCTCACCGGTCTTGGCGACAGTCGGTTCACCGGCGCCAAACTCACCGAGGTCTTGCGCGCCCGCGGGGGCAACGTCGCCCACGCCGATGGGGCCGCCGTAACCAGAAATTTCTCCCGGCCTTAGACCCATAGCCGCGGTCTCGCTGATCAAGGCCCGGCGCTCGTCCGCATAGGCAGCGCTCAGCAGGGTCTCCAAGGGCACGTCGGCAAAGTTCGGGTCGCCGTAAAATGCTTCCCGGTCGGCGAAGGCCAGCTTGGCGCACTCGACAACGGTGTGGACAAAGTCTGGTCCTATCGGGTCCATGGCGGCAATGTCGAACCCTGACAGCAAGGCCAATTGTTGTAGGAACACCGGGCCTTGTCCCCATGACCCGGTCTTGCACACCGTGTGCCCGTGGTAGTCCAGCGTTGCCGGGTCTTCGTAACTGGCCGACCAGCCTGCCATGTCATCGCCCGTGAGCAGCCCACGATGGCGACGCCCCGAGGTATCCATGGCTTCCGTTTTGCGGCTGAAGGAGTCGACGGCCTCTGCGACGAACCCTTCGCGCCAGAGTGATCGGGCGGAGTCTATTTCGGCGTCGCGGTTGGCGCCCGTCGCGTTTTTAACAATCGCCTTATAGGTGTCGGCCAAAACCGGATTACGAAATAATGTATTCGCCCGCGGCGCGGTCCCATTGTTGAGGTAAAGCGCCGCTGACGTTGCCCACTCTGCTTCAAACAAAGCTGTCATGCGATCGATCACATCAGCTGTTGTCGGCAGTAGTGGTTGACCCTGTTCGGCGTAATAGATCGCGGGGGCGAGAACGTCAGCGAGGGGCCAGGTGCCGTGATCGCGCAACAACAGCATCCAAGCGTCGAAGGCTCCCGGTACCACCGCGGCCAGCAGCCCGGTTCCCGGCACTAGGGGTAAGTCGAGGCCTTGGAAGTGCTTGATGGTCGCGGCTTGTGGCGCCACGCCTTGGCCACACAACACGGTCGCTTTGTCTTCCCCGGCCTTAGCGAATAGAATCGGTACCTCGCCGCCTGGACCGTTGAGATGCGGTTCAACAATCTGCAGCGTGAAGCCTGCCGCCACAGCAGCATCGAAAGCATTGCCGCCGCGCTCAAGCACGCTCATGGCGACGCCGGACGCGATCCAATGGGTCGATGCGGCTACGCCAAAGGTGCCGATGAGTTCAGGCCGGGTTGTAAACATGAGTGTCGAGGCCAGGTTTAAGCGGGAGCATCCAGCACCTTACGTGCTTCCTCGGCGATGATGCCAGAGCCGACAGAGAACACCCCGTGATCCAACTGCGGCAGGCCACGTAGCGCCGCTCAATCACGACGTCGTCACGAATTTCACGCGCGTCGGCTTGGCGTCCTGGGAGAACTGCACCAACACATCCCGCCGTTGCCGTGCGTAGCAAGCTCCGGCGGGATAATATTGGTCCGATGTCGTCTTGCTTAATGCCCGGAGACGCCGCCGACCGCTTTTAGATACTTCCGCACGCGCTCGGCATTGGCACCGACATCACCGAAGCCAACTCGTGATTTAGATCGGATATCCAGTTCATAGGCCATCGGCTGTGATTCAATACGAATGACAACATCGTCAATAAATCCGAACCACGCGGTTTTGTCGTAGGCTTCAATGCGGCCCAATTGTGGATTGGCCGAGACCAGTGTCCAGTTCATATCTTCGACGCCTTGAAGCGCTTTCTCGAATACGGCTTCGTAGTTGGTGCCTTCGAAACGCAGCGCCTGTATGTCGGGATAACTGTCCTTCTGTGTTTGCACGACGTTGACCTCGCGGCCGAAACCTTTGACCAACGGAACATACTCGGGTGGGTTGGCGGCATTGGTCGCCACGCGCAGCGGAACGATATCAACAAAGGCGGGTGGGTTATCAAAGTCTGTTGTGATCTCGTGGATCGGCGGCGCGTTCCGGCTCATTTGGCTGTAGGGCACCAGGAACACGGCTCCGGCAATAATGATCCCGAGCAACCCGTTGGCGGCATTGCTCAGGACGTCGCCTTTAAAGGCAATGACCCCAAACACAAACCCAACCACACAAAGTACGGCGCCAGCACCCATCGCATAGATCGCGTAGCGCAACACGCCGAAAGCGGGGAACAACCCGACGACGTCGGCTTGATACAGTGGCCCAGACAAGGCGGCAACCAGGGCGCCTAAACCCACGATGGTCAAACCGATCGAACAGACCTTCGCTGCGTATTTCTCAGTAAAGCTTGGTCCCGATGCGGATGCTTCGGCCATGATGATCTCTCCATATGTGTTGTGTGCGAACGCCCACGGCGCTCGAATTCTTGGGGACGATCATAGCGCTCGTGCCTGGTCGAACCAAGTCGCTTCAAATTAGCGAAAAACCCTAGAATTCTGCCTTAAATGGCCGGTCCGAGGACCTAGGCGCAGTCTGCGACTGCGCGTTTGGCCATGACCCCAATCAAGTGCGCGCGGTACTCGGCCGTCGCATGAAGGTCACCGTTGAGGTTGTCTGCCGGGACAGTATTGTCGGCAATGGCCTCGGGTGTGAAGGACGCCGTCAAAGCTAGCTCCATCTCCGGTACGCGAAACACGGTCGGTCCGGCGCCGGTAATGGCGACGCGAATGCCGTCTTTGGTCTTGGCCACGAAGGCGCCGACAACGGCATAGCGTGATGCGGGGTTGGGAAATTTTTGGTAGGCGGCTGATTCCGGAATTGGGAAAGACACCTTGGTGACCAGTTCTCCTTCATCCAAAGCGGTCTCGAACATGCCGGTGAAAAACTCATCGGCAGAGACGGTCTTTGTTGTCGTGTGGACGGTCGCGCCCAATCCGACCAAAGCGCCGGGGTAATCGGCAGCGGGATCGTTATTGGCGATAGAGCCACCAATGGTGCCGCGGTTGCGCACTTGAGGGTCGCCGATCAAAGACGCGAGGTGGGCCAGGGCTGGAATCGCTTTTTTCACTTCTGCAGAGGCCGCCACATCCGCATGACAGGTCATCGCACCGATGGTCACAGTGTCGCCGTCAACGGTGATACCGCCGAGGTCGGCGATGCTGCCCAAGTCGATCACATCCGATGGACTCGCAAGTCGTTGCTTGAGGGTGGGAATTAACGTCATGCCGCCGGCCATATAGGTCCCGTCATCGGCTGAGTCGAAGGCTTGCTTTGCGTCATCCAATGACGCGGCTTTTTTATATTCAAACGCGTACATCAGGCGCCTCCCTGCATGGCTTTAGCGCCTGCCGCGATGGCTTTCACAATGCCATGGTAGCCGGTGCAGCGGCACAGGTTACCTTCGAGTTCTTCGCGAATGGTTTGTTCGTCTAGCTCTTCACCCTTGTGACGATCAACCATGGCCAGCGCTGACATGATCATGCCCGGAGTGCAGAAGCCGCACTGTAGACCGTGGTTGTCACGAAACGCTTCCTGCATCGGGTGCAGTGGTCCGTCTGCCGGGGCAACGCCTTCAATGGTCTGGATGTCTTGGCCGTCGGCTTGCGCTGCGAGAAGGGTGCAGGCTTTGACGGATTTGCCATTCATATGAATGGTGCAAGCGCCGCACTGGCTGGTGTCACAGCCGACGTGGGTGCCGGTCAGCCCAAGCTGATAGCGAATAAACTCCACCAGCAGGGTGCGGGACTCAACCTCGCCGCTTTCCTGTTTACCGTTAATCTTGACCGATATTTGCATCGTACCTGCGTCCATTTTTTAGCGTTGGATGGTTTGGTTATCCGAAGATAGTCCAAATTACAGCGAACGCGAAGATACCTAAAATCATCGCCAGCCAAATCTCAAAAGAAATCGGCCGAAAGCTGTTCAGAGCATCGGGTTTCTGGGTCGCCTGGGCAACGGTTTCTGTAACTGGAGTGGGTGCTACTGGCTCCGTAAAAATCCCAGGTTCATTTTCGCCGTCTGTGGCTGCAGCCGTTGGTGGCGCGCCAAGGGCGGACGCTTCTTCGCTGAATTTCGAGAAAAACTGATCGGCCATTTTCTTGGCTGTCGAATCGATCAATCGGCTGCCAATCTGGGCCAGCTTGCCGCCGACATTGGCCGAGACTTCGTAGCTCAGAGTCGTGCCAGCACCGTTCTCTGCCAGGCTGACTTTGGCGCCGCCTTTGGCGAATCCAGCCGCCCCGCCTTTGCCCTCGCCCGAGATCGTGTAGCCGTTGGGCGGGTTAATATCCGATAGGGTAACGGCGCCGGTGAATTTGGCCTTCACCGGCCCGACCTTGGCTGACACCGTTGCTTCAAGTTCGGTCTCGGAATGCTTGGTGATGGATTCGCAGCCCGGGATGCAGATCTTCAAAACATCAATGTCATTGAGGGCCGCCCACACGGCTTCACGCGGTGCCGCTATGTCGTATGACCCATTCATGTCCATGCTAGATGTCTCCCGCGAGCGAACGTGGGCACGGTTTGCCCCGCCGGGAATGAAAATGCAACCAGGCTGGCCACGGTAATCCTCGCGTGTATACGGGGCAGGCGGATATGGCTGCGCTATCCGTGCCGCCCTATCCGTGACGGTGGGCGACACCTGCGCCGGACGGCAACCGGATGTCATCCACCAAATCCTGCACGGCGGCCGGCGGCGGTGCGGTCATCCGAGCCACAACACCCGCGACGGCGAAGTTCAACAATGCGCCAATAAACCCGATCCCTTCCGGGGATATACCAAACAGCCAATGGGCTGCAGTATTGCTCTCTGGGCTAATAAACTTGAAGTACACAATGTAGCCAAAGGTAAACACCAGCCCCGAAACCATTCCAGCGATGGCACCCTCTTTGTTCATGCGTTTTGAGAACACACCGAGCAGGATCGCAGGGAACAGGGATGCCGCCGCTAATCCAAAGGCAAAGGCCACCACCTGGGCGACGAAAGCGGGTGGGTAGATGCCAAACAGACCCGCAAGCGCCAAGGCAACGGCAATGGCAATGCGGGCGTAAAGCAACTCCTGCCGTTCGCTTAGGTTTGGCGAGAAGGTTTTCTTGAGAAGGTCATGGGAGACCGCGGCCGAAATCACCAGAAGCAATCCAGCAGCAGTCGACAACGCGGCGG
This sequence comes from Rhodospirillaceae bacterium, assembly GCA_018666155.1. Classification (GTDB taxonomy): domain Bacteria; phylum Pseudomonadota; class Alphaproteobacteria; order Rhodospirillales; family Rhodospirillaceae; genus WLXB01. The sequence goes on from JABJAH010000061.1 coordinate 104,640, forward strand.
CCAAGCCCCCCGCGGCAACCAGAGCGATGACCCAATTTGGCAGCGCGGCAATTTCTGGATTGGCCAGCACAATAATGTCGCGATCGACATAAACTTCGTTAGCGGTTTCGGTGGTCGCATTGGTCATCAAGCGTTCACCGGACTCGCCACGATCATCGCTAAAGCTTGGCGCACCGGCAAAGGGTGTTCCGGCCCGGTACTGCAATCGGCCGTCGCCGTTTTTATCTTGCCAGGCCACCAACCCAATATCTTCCCAGTTACGAAACCAGGCAGGTGTCTCGGCGTAGCTTTTCTCATTGACGGATTCGACGAAATTGATGCGGGCAAAGACCGCGACGGCAGGCGCTGTCGTGTACAAAATGGCGATGAACACCAAGGCCCACCCCGCAGAGCGTCGCGCGTCGGAAACCTTGGGTACTGTGAAGAAGCGGACGATGACATGGGGCAGACCAGCAGTGCCGATCATCAAGGCGGCGGTGATCGCGAACACATCGATGGTCGACTTAGCCCCCGCCGTATAAGCCCCGAACCCAAGATCCAATAGGATTCCGTCTAAGGTTTCTAAAACCGCTCGACCTGATCCGTCGGCCATGGTGCCGCCGAAGCCGAGCTGGGGAATCGGAGACCCCGATACTAGAATCGATATGAAAATAGCAGGCACCATGTAGGCAAAGATCAGCACGCAGTATTGCGCGGCCTGGGTGTAGGTGATGCCTTTCATGCCGCCGAGGGCCGCATAGATAAAGACGATGCCCATGCCGATGATCACACCCGTTGCAATGTCTACTTCCAGAAATCGCGAAAAGACGATGCCGACGCCGCGCATTTGTCCAGCGATGTAGGTGAAGGAAATGAAGATGAGACAGACAACAGCAACCACGCGGGCCGCTTTCGAATAATACCGCTCACCAATAAAGTCGGGCACGGTGAATTGGCCAAACTTGCGCAGGTAAGGGGCGAGTAAAAGAGCAAGTAGAACGTACCCGCCGGTCCAACCTAGCAAGTAGACCGCGCCATCGCGTCCCATGAACGCAATGATCCCGGCCATGGAAATGAAAGACGCCGCACTCATCCAGTCCGCCGCTGTCGCCATGCCATTGACCACGGGATGAACCCCACCGCCTGCAACGTAGAAGTCAGTGGTCGACCGCGCCCGTGCCCACACGGCAATGCCGATGTAGAGCGCGAAAGTGAGGCCAACAAAAATATAGGTGAGAGTTTGAACGCCCATTATGCGTCACCTCCCGTTACGGCCGGGGTTTCGTCGTCGTCGCTGACGCCATGGGCTTTGTCGATCCGGTTCATGCCGATCACGTAGACAAAGATCAAAACAACAAACACGTAAATCGCACCCTGTTGGGCAAACCAAAACCCCAGGGGAAAGCCGAGGAACGAATACTGATCTAGAGCATCGGCGAAAAGGATGCCGGCGCCGAAGGAGACCGCAAACCAGACGACCAACAAAACCGCCAAGAAGCGCAGATTGGCTTGCCAATAGGCCGACATCCGGGTTTCTGAAACAACCTCGTTGTCATGGCTCGATTGTCCGACCGGATTGCCCTGATCGTCGTGGTGGTACACGGAGTTTGGCCCGCCAGTTTGCTCGTCGTTTTGGCCGTTGCTTTGGTCCCCGGTCATGATCGCCCCTCGTTGTTCGTGTGCTTGCCCAATCTTCGCCCCATTCGCGCGCGATGGTAAGGTACCGCGCCATGACTCAGCAACAGCCTCACTCCGACCTCTCTGCCGTACCAGGCGATATCCTGCCGGTCGATATTGCGTCGGACATTCTTGATCAGGCGATCAGTCGCTACGCCGACAGTCGGCGGGCCATGATCCCGGACTTTGTTGCGCGGACCTACGGCTGGAAAGGCGCTGCCGGCCTTCATCGCAAAGCCTTGGGGTGGGATCTGTTGCGAGCACCGGCCAATGTCGTTTTATCTGGGGCGACCGGTATGGCGCGCCTCGGCGGGCTGGCCGCGCGATCTCTCGGCGCGCGACGCATTGGTGACCGCCTCGGTCGCTTTCAGCTTCTACTTGAAACGGATGTCGGCCGCGAAGTGGTGTGGCGGGTTCATTCTGATTTGTTGATGATCCCGTACCGACAAACGGGCCGCGCCAATTTGGCAGATGCTTTGTTTGAGGAAGTGCTGTCCGATCCCCGCGTCCGTGGTCACCTCGACAAGGTCATGGCTGCGATCGGTGAAGAAGCCGACAAGCGCGCCTTTCAGGATCGCCTTAATCGCGTTTTGTCCGAATACATCGGCGCCCGTGCTCCCGCGACCGACATCACTGCGGCTTTTATGACCGCGTCAATTGGATACGCCGCTTACAACAAAGCCACGCCTGGTCTGATGTCTCTCAGTTCGACGGTCGCGGTATCGGTTGCGCATACAGCCGCGGTTTCGGGGTTCTGGGCTGGGCCTGCGGCGGGCAGCGTGTACTACGCCCTGGCCGGTGCCCCGGCGGCATCATCATTACTAACAGCCGGAGTGTTCGCGGGCCTGACGGTACCGGCGGCGGCACTGACCGCTTTGGCGGGTCTGGTTTCTGATCCGATCCAGGCATCCACCGGCATGCATCATCGCCGCCTTCATCGCTTGATCGATACTTTCGAACACAATCTCAAATCTGATCATGAAGCACGCTTGCCCTTGCGTTCTCATTACGCGGCGCGCCTTGTCGATTTATGGGATTGGACAATGGTTGCCTACAACCTGACGAGCAAGACAGCGGTTCCTTAGCGGGTGTATCGTTAGTCACCGCGGCCTTTTCGGATCGCTGTTTTACCGAACTTCGCGCGCACCGCATCCATTGCTTGCTCTACCCCCTTCACCTGATCCAAATCCTCATTGAGGAGGTCGGGTAGGTCGGCGACCGCAGACTCTGTCAGCGTGCCAGCGCCAATACCAATCAAGCGAAAGGGTCCGCGTTTTAATTCCCGCCCAAGCATCGGCTTGGTGGTTCGATAGAGAACTTCAGCAAGTTGCGTCGGGGACTTTAAAGTGAGGGTCCGGGTGAGCGTGCGAAAGCGCGCGGTCTTGAGTTTTAAGGTCACGGCCCCACCCGCGAGCGCTTTGGCTTTTAATCGAGCAGAGACCTCTTCGCACAAGGGCCACAAACGTTTGTGCAATATTTCTACATCGTTGATATCGCGGTCAAAGGTTCGTTCCGCTGAAATGCTTTTGGCCGGGCGGCTGGTGGTGATGCGTCGTGAGTCTTCACCACGACTCAGGCGGGCCAAATGCCGCCCGGTGTCGCCGTATCGGCCCTCTAAATCTTGTGGTGCCAGTGCTTGAAGATCGCCGATGGAAAATAGGCCGTCGACTTTGAGCCGATTGGCCAGCGCGGGGCCGACGCCAGGAATGGCGCCAATCGATTGCTCGTGAAGGTACGCCACCGCATCGCTGCGTCCGATCACCGCAAAGCCATGGGGCTTATCCCGCTCCGACGCCATCTTGGCTAAGAATTTATTGTAGCTGAGTCCGATCGACACTGTGATGCCGACCTGCTGCTCAATATCACGGGCAATTGAAGCCAGTGTAACCGCTGGTGCATGGCGGTGAAGACGGACCGTGCCCGACAGATCTAGATAGGCTTCATCAACGGAGACAGGCTCAACCAACGGAGTCGCTGTTTCGAGAATGTCTCGAATATGGCGGCTGGCGATGCGGTATTTTTCCATGTTCGGTCGCATCACCACCGCATGGGGACAAAGTTTGAGCGCCTTGTACATCGGCATCGCGGAACGCGGTCCGTAGGGCCGGGCAATGTAGCAGGCGGTTGCGACCACGCCCCGTTTGCCGCCACCGATCAACAGTGGCTTGTCACGTAGACTTGGGTCGTCCCGTTTTTCCACCGCCGCGTAAAAAGCATCACAATCGATATGAGCGATGGTCAGCTGACTCAGTTCTTCATGGGCGACACTACGATCTGATCCGCACTGCGGGCACACCTCACTTTGGGCCCGACTTACGAACAGGCAATCCCGGCACAAGTTGGTGTGTGAGTGCGATGAATCCATAGGTCAGGCTAGGCTTCTCAATGCGCGGTTGATGAGACCGGTCAAGGGTGTCTGGGTTTGGTCTTGACGGTTCCGGCGCGAAGCTCCAAACCCCTTGATCCATATCATGATCAAGCCGCCACCGCCTCCCTCTGTGAGTCCCCTAACCCGAGAAAGCCTGTCGGCAGACGCGGTCCGCCAATCTATCCGGGATGCCAATCCACAGATTCCAGTGTGGAGTGACGATCAGCTTGATGAGTCTCTAACCCACACGCTGAGCCTGAAGCCCAAAGACAAAGACCTTTGGGTATTTGGCTATGGCTCGCTGTTGTGGAATCCGATCATCGATGTTGTTCAGCGGCGAGTTGGAACTGTTTATGGCTATCGCCGCCGCTTTTGTATGGTCGCCCCGACCGGGCGCGGTACGAGAGCGCAGCCAGGCCTTGTCTTGGCATTGGATGCTGGCGGATGTTGTCAGGGCGCGGCCCTGAGAGTGAACCCCAAACGCATCCGGGAAGAGTTGTCCTTGTTATGGCGCCGCGAAATGGTCGTTGGGTCATACACGCCGAAATGGGTCAAGATGCATCACGCCAAAGGCTCTCACGCCGCTCTCGCCTTCGTTATGAATCGCCAGCATCGATCCTATCGCGGTGCGCTGACACCAACACAGACCGCAAAAACCATTGCCCATGCAACAGGTGTTCTAGGCAGCAATGCCGATTATCTTTTCGATACCTTGACCCATTTAAATGAATCGGGTTTGGGTGATAAACCGTTGGATGATTTAGCGATGCGCGTACGCCGCATACACAAAAGGACCAAACAAAAATGAGTGATCAACGGGGCGCTTCGCGCATGGCGATGATGGATCGTCCCAAGGGCAAAGATCATCGTTACCTCTATCGCATGTTCGGTTTTATGAAACCGTACGGGGGGGCATTGGCGATGGCAGCCATTGCTCTTGTGGTGACCTCCGGTGCCACCTTGTCCATCGGGCTTGGTGTTAAGTTTCTGATCGACAACGGTCTAACGGCCGGCGACACGAATTTTTTGGATCGTGGGCTCTACGTTCTTATGGCCATTGTTCTAGTTATTTCTGTTGGCACTTATTTCCGATTCTACTTTGTGTCCTGGGTCGGCGAGCGGGTTGTGGCTGATATGCGGCAGGCTGTCTATTCGCAGGTCTTGAAATTGAGTCCGGGGTTTTTTGAAGTTACTAAGACAGGTGAGATTCTCTCCCGTCTAACCGCCGATACATCCCTGCTTCAAACTGTTATCGGTTCGTCTTTATCTATAGCGCTGCGCAATGCCCTGACTTTGATCGGCGGCATCGGCTTGTTGGTGTACACCAATGCTAGGCTTGCGGGTCTTGTAGCGTTGGTTATTCCGGCCGTGGTCGTGCCCATAATTTGGTACGGCCGACGGGTGCGTCGTTTGTCACGGGACAGCCAAGATCGCGTCGCAGATGTGGGGTCCTATGCGGAGGAGAGCCTCAACGCGATCCGCACTGTCCAATCCTATAGCCACGAAGATGTCGACGAAAAACGATTTTCAGATGAGGTCGAGGGCGCGTTTAAAGTTGCGATCCTCAGGATTTCCGCCCGAGCAATGCTTGGCGGTGTTGTGATTCTTTTGGTCTTCGGCGCGATCAGTTTTATTTTGTGGGCGGGTGGGCAAGACGTCATCTCCGGTCGCATTACGGCGGGTGAACTCACGGCGTTCGTGTTTTATGCCGTGCTTGTCGCAGGCGCGACGGGCGCCCTGACCGAGGTTATTGGTGATTTGCAACGTGCTGCGGGAGCAACTGAGCGCTTGATCGAGCTGTTGGAAACGGAGCCGGATATTCGGCCACCAGCTCAGCCCGTTGCGATGCCCGACCCGGCGGTCGGCGCGGTTAATTTTGAGAACGTGACGTTTCATTACCCGTCTCGGCCCGATGTTGCCGCTCTCAACGGGCTTAGTCTCGACGTTAAACCGGGTGAAACCGTCGCGCTGGTCGGACCGTCTGGCGCCGGTAAAACGACGGTCTTTCAATTGTTGTTGCGATTCTACGATCCCCAAAATGGGACCGTATCCATTGACGGTGTCGACTTAACCCAAGCAGATCCCGTTGCGGCCCGTGGTCGGGTCGGACTGGTGGCGCAAGACCCCGTTATTTTTGCCGCCGATGCGTGGGAGAACATTCGCTATGGTCGGCCTGATGCATCCGATGACGAAGTGCGAGCTGCTGCGGAGGCAGCCGTGGCGACAGAGTTTTTGGATCGCTTGCCCGACGGGCTGAGTACGTTTCTCGGTGAGAAGGGGATGCGTTTGTCGGGTGGACAAAAACAGCGCATAGCGATCGCGCGGGCAATTCTGCGCGATCCCGCGGTTCTGTTGTTGGACGAGGCCACCAGCGCCCTGGATGCGGAAAACGAACGATTGGTGCAGAAAGCGCTGGAGGTTGTGATGGATGGCCGCACAACCATGGCCATCGCTCACCGGCTTGCCACCGTCGTTCGTGCCGACCGAATCGCTGTGTTGGAGGGGGGGAAGCTGATCGCCACTGGTCCCCACGATGCTTTGCTCGAATCCAATCCGCTCTATGCCAGACTCGCAAAACTCCAGTTTTCAGCCAGTTCTGAAGCCGGGCAGGCCACCTAACGAATTGATGTGTCGATCTCTTTCGGGTACTAATAATGTTCGACTCCAAACTATAGTGCTCCTGTCCGGACTAGAGTTGGAGGCAAGCGTTAGCTCATAGACGCATCGCTCAACACGAGGTGGGTTTGCCTAGTTCAACAAAGCATGCGGCGGCAACAGTCCATGATTTGTCTCAACGCAGCCCATTTTTGGATGGTGAGTTGCTGGAGCGCACTATGGCGCTCGGTAAGCAGAGCTACTTTGTTCTTGATGCCGACACCAATGAACTCACATGGCCCGATGCGACCTTCGCACTATGGGATATAGACCCAGAACCGGGCGGCCGCGTCACCCTCGAGTGGGTGTATTCGACCATCCATGACGATGATCGCGCCACAATAGAATCCGGTTATCGTGATCCGGCTTGGAACACGCTGACACTAGAATACCGTATAGCGTTGCCCGATGGCACGTATCGCCATATTCGAAATATCGCGTCGCGGGATCGAGATTCAGCCGGCCGCGTGATCCGCGTGTTCGGGTTACTCCAAGATATTTCTGATGAGCGCCGCATCGCTGGCGAATTAAAAACCAAAGATGCGTTCCTGGATCTGGCCGTCCAGTCGGCACGTATTGCTATCTGGGAGTTGAATCTCGACACCGGCGAGGTGCTCGGCAACGAGCAAGTCACTACGCTCTTAGGGTATGCCCCCGGAGAACTTCCGCTTCATACGGACACCTGGAGAGACTTGGGTCATCCCGACGACATCGCTGGGCGTCTGGCCGCGCTTGACCTTCATCTCAGTGGTAAGGCGGAGCGCTACCAGCACGAGCATCGGCAAAGAAATAAGTCGGGAGAATGGAGCTGGGTTCTGGTTAACGGCCAGATCGTTGAACGCCACCTGGATGGGCGTCCCCTTCGGATGGCCGGAACGACCCTTGATATTACGGCCCGCAAATCCGCGGAACAGGATCTCGGGGCGGAAAACGAACTTTTGTCTTTGGCCCTACGCATGGGTCGTCTCGGGTATTACTACAGGGATGCGGCGACTCAGGATGTGTTCTGGCCGCCGGAGACCTTTGACATTTGGGGCGCGGACCCCCTCAAAGGTACGCCCCCGTTAGACTGGTTACTATCAACCATACATCCTGACGACCGCGACAATTTTCAAGCCTGTGTTCGCGACCCGTCGTGGACTGAGATGGAACAAGATTTTCGGATCATGCGACCGGACGGCCAGTTGCGTCATATTCGTGGCCAAACAATCCGGCAGCGATGTGATGACGGGGAGATTGTATCCAGCTACGGCGTCTACCAAGACATTACCCAGTTTAGGGAGATGCAGACCGCGCTCGTGGAGGGAGAGGCACGCTTCCGCTCCGTTTTCGAAACCTCCGGCGCGGGTATTCTTATTGCCGATGACGATGGTGAGGTGCGTTACATCAACACCGCGTTTGCCAATATGCTTGGTTACAAAGTTGTCGATATCGTTGGTCGCGGGTTGGAGACCCTGAATCCTGAAGACGAAGAGGACCCGGTTCTAGATCACGTCGATGATCTACGCGCTGGGGTAAAAACGAATCTCAACATAGAGAAACGCTTTCGACATAAAGATGGGCACCCTGTTTGGGTGCGCCTCAACGTCAATGTTGTCGACGGTTTTGGCGGGGGCGAGCGGATGTTCGTCGGTGTTGCCCAAGATGTCACGGAGCGCAAAGAAGCCGATCGGCGACTTAGAGAAAACCAAGATTTGCTTGAGGAGGCGCAGCGCCTCGGAAACATCGGTCACTGGACGTGGCTTCCAAAGACCAACACGGTCGAATGGTCGCCACAGATGTATCGCATTCTGGGTTTGGATCCGGATCAGCCCGAGCTGCAGATGACCCCGTTTCGGGACTATATCCATCCCGAAGACCGAGAAATGTGGGACGATGTCGTCGCGACAATTCGGGAAGGCGGACAGAGTTTGGCTCTAGAATATCGTTTGCTTCAGGCAGACGGGACTATCCGTCACGTCCTCGGCCGGGGTGAGATCGATACGTTGCCATCTGGAGTGACCCGACTTATCGGTACGGTCCAGGATCTAACCGGTCGTAAGCGAAGTGAGGAAGTGCTGCAGAAGGCGATTGATACTGCTGAGTCTGCCAACAGGGCGAAGTCAAAGTTTCTCGCCAGCATGAGTCATGAATTACGAACACCGCTTAACGCCATACTCGGTTTCGCCCAATTGTTGTCTCTGAAGACCCGTGGCCCGTTAAACGACCATCAGCATTCCTACGTCGGTAACATTGTCCAAGGGGGAGAGCACCTTCTCGGATTGATTAACGATGTTCTCGATCTCGCACGCATTGATACTGGACAGTTGGCGGTCAACATCAGCACCGTGGATGCCGTTGAATCTGCGCAGCAGGTTCTCAGCAATTTTCAGCAGTTAGCCGAATCAAAAGCCATCTCTCTTTCGTTCGCGCCGGAGTCTTTGCCTCAGTTGTCCGTGTTGGCTGATCCAATGAGGTTGACGCAGGTGCTGGTCAATTTGACCTCCAACGCGATTAAGTACAATCACGCGGGTGGGCTTGTTGTTTTCTCTGTGTTGAGAATGGAAAGCGGATTTTGCCGGATCGGTGTCGCCGATACGGGACCAGGTATCCCTGATGACCGGCATGGCGAGGTCTTTCAAAGCTTTAATCGACTCGGTGCGGAAGCGTCGGGCGAAGAGGGCACCGGCATCGGGCTAGCGCTGTCTAAAAGTCTGATCGAGCAAATGAACGGGGGTATCGGTTTTGACGTGCAGCCCAAAGGCGGCACTCAGTTCTGGGTTGAGTTGCCATTGCCCTAGCCATTTATAGCGTCCCAGCTTAGTCCATGTCTCCGGGGCCGCGCCTGAGTTGTTTTACCGTGCCGCGGCGCTTCTTTTCGTTCAATCGCTTCTTTTTGGATGTTTTTGATGGCTTGCTTGCTCGGCGTGGCCGGGTGATTTTTGACGCGTCGACGATTAGGGCGACGAGCCGGTCTAGTGCATCCTCTCGATTTCTCGTCTGATGGCGAAAACGCTTTGCTTCAATAACGATGATTCCGTGCCGGTTTGCTCTTCGGCCAGCCAGGGTGACAACCCGGCTACGGACGTGCGGTGGTAGCGATGGAGAAGCGGCCGCATTGAATCGTAGTTGCACGGCGCTAGAAACTTTGTTCACGTTTTGCCCACCAGGGCCGGACGCGCGTACAAAGGAAAACTCGAGTTCTCCCGGATCAAGGTTTATATGGTCTGTAATAGCTATCATTGAAGCAGCCTAACGGCCGACCGACCTTTAGGAAATGTGCTTCCCCGTATAAATGGGTCAATGTTCTAGCGCCCTACAAAGAGATCACGAGACAGATATGCAAGACACGGTACATGAAACAGATTTACAGATGATCGAACCAGCCGTCAGATTTGACGACTTGGTCGAAAATTTTGGTCTGTTTGATGATTGGGAAGATCGGTATCGCTACATCATTGATCTCGGTAGGAAGCTTCCGATTTTCCCTGATGCGTTAAAGAACGATGCTCACAAGGTGCGCGGTTGCATGAGTCAGGTTTGGATCATTCCGGGTCATGCTCCCGCAGACCAAGGCCGTTTTGCATTTGCGGCAGACAGCGATGCCCATATCGTTAAAGGGCTGATACACGTCTTGGCGTCGTTATATACTGGCAAGGCAATGACCGAAGTGGTAGCAGTCGATGCTGAAGCCGCCTTTGCTCAGCTCGGGCTGGATCAGCATCTCAGTCCAAGTCGACGCAACGGCCTGGTCGCGATGGTGGATCGAATTCGGGCCGCCGCCGCTCAGGTTTGAGGCGCGCTTGCGTCCGCGGCGTCAATTTTCTCCAGAACCATCTTTGCAACGGCCTCAGATGGGTCGAGCGTCAGGCTTTCCTGGGCTAAGGCGCGCGCCTCGTCGGTTTTGCCCTGATGGCGGAAAACGTCTGCGAGGCAGGCCTTGATGGTCGCGTTCTTGGGTTCCAGGCTATCAGCATTGCGCAAGCTGTTTAGCGCGGCAGGCAAGTCGCCTTTGCTCAGATACACGACACCGGTTTGATGGTGAATGCTGGCTGCCTGCGGTGCAATCGCCGAGGCGCGGGTTAGGGCCGCGAGGGCTTCGTCCCACCGTTGGCGACTGGCCGCAATCCGGGCCAATCCAACAAACCCTTGGTACAAGTCCGATGATAGCGCGACGGCCTTTAAATAATAAGTCTCAGCTTGGGCAAGATTGCCGTAGCGTTCATAAAGATTGCCCAAGTTTCCGGATGTGTAACCCGATTGCGGGTTCAACATTAACGCTGTTTGGAAAGCGGCGATCGCACTTTGAGGACGGGCCTGTTTGCGTAGAACAGTGCCGAGATTGTTGTGCGCTTCAGCGAAATCAGGTTTCGCCTGTATAGCGCGGCGATAGTAACTCCCGGCAGCGGTCAATTTTCCGGCGTGAAAGAATTCAGTCCCTAATTCCTTCAACGCCTCGGCGCTTTCTGGACCTCGTTCTGTGTTTTGGGTGCTGCTGATTTCCCGAGAGGCCAGCCGGCGCACAAGTTCATCTCCGGCGGCTCTAACCATTGTGGTCATCCAATTCTCAGCGAGAGAAGCTGAACCAGCGGCCAAAAGCAGTGCGTACTTTTTTCCAGCCGAGGCCGCGGTTGAGGCTCATGGCGATCTTGAACGCGTCGATCGCTTTGTCTTTCTGGCCGACGGCCTGGTAGGCCTCGCCCATATTGTAATGGGCGTCCGCGTGTGATGGGTCTAGTTGGGTCGCCCGCCTCAAAGGAATCAGGGATTCCTCATTACGTCCGAGGGCGATCAGAATCACGCCAGCGTCAGCCTGGTAGATTGCGCTATTTGGTTCCGCCCTGATCGCGGCATTGACGTGAATGAGCGCCTGGTCGTGGGCGCCGTTGCGATAGGACTCAACGGCTTTGGCGTGTTCTGCCTGGTGGTCCACGCTCGATTTCTTGGGTTTCACACTGTGCTCCGGTAACCGTCGCTGATGGAAAGGGCATGCAGGGTTTTAACCGACCGTACTAAGAAATCAAACCGCTGAACTGCCGCTTATGCCGTCTTACCAAACAACCGTCGGTCCAGCTTGCTTACAAATTGCCAGGGATCGGGATCGGGTTTGCCAAAGAGGAACCCTTGTGCGTATTCAACGCCGCAGTCGCGAACAAATTCGAGGGTCTCTTTGCTATCGACCATTTCGGCGATGGTTTCCACATCCATGGTCTTACACAGGGTCGTAAGAGCGCGAAGAAACGCCCGGCCTTTCGGCGCGGTCTGGGCGTTCTTGACGGCACTGCCATCAAGCTTCACCACGTCAACCTCGAGCACGCTGAGATATTGGAAACTAGCAGCGCCGGCGCCAAAATCATCCAGGCAGACATGGAATCCTTTGCGGCGCACGGATTGGACGAAGGCGTTGGCTTTGTGCAGATCAACCACGCGGGCCGATTCTGTGATTTCAAAGAGTAAGTGTTCGGTGAGCCATGGATTGTTGTCGATCAACGCGTGTAGCTTCTCAATATAGACGGCGTCGTCGACCGAGATTCCGGAGATGTTAACGGCGACCGAAATTTTTTCTTTGCGGTGATCCTTTAGCCAGTCGACGCATTTTTGCGCCATGGCGATATCGAACTCGCTGATCAGCCCGGTTTCTTCAGCAAAGGTGATGTACTTGTAAGGCGATTCTTCAAAATTTCCGCCGAACCGCACCAAGGCTTCATAGTGATGAAAGGCGCCGGTGTTGACGTCCAGGATCGGATGAAATGCGACGTCGAAATTGTTGTCGCCGATGACGCTTCGGAAACTGTTGAGGGAGCCCACCGCCTCCTTAACGAGCGAATCCATATTCTTGGCGATGTCTTTAACGTTAAAGTCGGCGCCGCTCTGTTCGCGGAAATGATTAATTGTATAGACGAGGCCGTTGGTCAGGTCTTCGTCGTTGATGTCAGTCATGTCGACATCAATGGTGCCGGCTTGAACGTCGACTCCTTTGCCCTCTGGATCGAAGACGCGGGTGGCTTCCGCCAGTTTCGCTTCTAGGTCTGCAACGTCTAGGTCTGCGTCGTGCAAAATACCGAACTTGCCGTCACCCATCTCGCCAGCGGAATCGCCGCCGATGGAACTGGCGCGCAATGTGGTGCCCATCGTACTCATGAGAATTTCTTGGTCTTCTTCCGATAGGCTTTCATAGAAAGTATCGAAGCCGGGCAGGTTGACCAAGGTTAGCTCGGTATCGCCTTCGCCATTCTTGGTTTCTTTTAACTTTTCAGCAGCTAAACCGGAGAAGGAGTCGCCTGCCAATAGGCCGGTACTTTGATCTCGTTTACTTGCGCCTTCTAATGCACCGTTTTCTTCAGCGTCACTCGCTGTGCGCAGGGCGAGAAAGAAATTGTTGCCGAGATCGGGCATGAGATACCCGGCGAAGTTCAATGGGGGCGTTGGCCCTTTGACCCCTTTCAGACGGACTTTGGTGTCGTCGATGCGGCCTTTTTTTGCGGCGACCGCCAACAGCTGTTCGACCAAGAGCTTGTCACGTGGGGCAACATAGTCTCGAAAGCTCGTGCCAATCAGTTCCTCAATCGTTTTACCAAGGACGGGTTGGGTTGCACCCGCGGCAAAAACGATTTTCCGGTTTTGATCCAGTTCGAGCAGGATGTCGGCCCAGCAGAAGGCAAAGGCAACGAACTTTTCGCGAGCAGTAGACATATATATTTGTGGTCCTGATGTGACACCGCCAAGTAAACTTGGCAGTCTACTTAGCAAATACGCGTAATTTTTTAGACACTCTATTATTTAGCGACGAGTACGTTTAACAGCGATTATCATCCCATGGTTGGGAATCGCAACAAAAGTATTAAATCGCTTCAATTTGTAACGAAACCGGCAAAGGTACAGCTTGATCTTTATCTCTGGATTGATGTTGAAGCCCGTTGGGAAGCGGGTCGAGTCCCATTCCGGTGGCCGGCCGTGTGTGCCAGCCGCGGCAACGCTGTGACAAAGATCCCGGCCATCGAAGAGCATTGTGAGAGTGAAGAGGCTCGCGCCCACCCGGTTATCGCGACCGCGGCCGCATATTGGGCTGGTCTCAATACCGGCAGTATGCCGCGCCGGTCCCATTTCGAGTTTATGGACATCTACCAAACTGCGCCGCACCTCCTCATGTCGGAGCGTATCGCGCCACAGACGTTCGCTTTTATTTATTGCGGCACCCACGTTGCGGATAACTTGCCGCTCGATTTGACCGGAAAAACTTTCGATCCCGCCAATGTAGAGGTCAGCGGTATTCCTTGGTTCAACTATAAATCAGAGGCCCTCGACGGACCGTGCATTCGCTATGGGTGCGATCAACTTGACTGGCCCAATCTAGATTTCGATATCATTCTTTCCGCTGTTTTTCCGTTGTCAGATGACGATGGCGTACCGCGGTTTCCGTTGGCCTGTTTGGTTTTCTTGAATTCGGCAGGCACGCTATCGTGAGTCTCAAAATCATTCACGATACTTGCTCTCTGTTCCCCGTTCTCTAGAGTAACGCTTAACGGGTTTGTAGAGACCTGTTTGGGCAACTCCCACCACGTATAGGAAATTAGGTTAATGGTGCGTCGGATAATTCGTTCTGTGCAACTCGCGGTGACAGCATGCGCCGTTATCGGCTTGTTCATTGTGTCCGGTCAGACACCTCTACTGGCACAAGAGACAGCCGTCCGTCGCACGACGTTATTAGTCGAAGACATCGGACGTTCCATTGATTTCTACCAACGGCTCGGCTTGACGCCTTGGTATGAAAAATCAACCAGCGATACAGACGAGGGTGGAGTCATCGGTGCGCTCGATCTACCGCTGACGGCAGATCCAAAGTTTGGCCGCATCGTCATTATGCGCGGCAATCACGATCGCATCGGCATGATCGGTTTGCTGGGGTACGAGCGCCCCCCTCTGGCCAATGCGCGCGGCAATCTTGTGGGCATCGGCGTGGGTGACGTCATCATTATGGTGGAAACCGACGACATTAATTTTGTCTTCAATCGGCTCCAGGAAACCGGTGCCAGGTTTCATAGGCCGCCCGAGCGATTTGAAATTACCAATCCGGATGGCTCTGTCCGCGATACGGGCTACCGCATGTTTGTTTACGATCCCGATGGTCATCTGATCGAGGTCTCAGAGCCATCGGAGCGGGAACCCGGATAACACGCGCGGACTCGGCGCGAGACAAAAAGCGCGGGAACCCGGATAATAACTCTTAGACGTTATTCGCCCATCACGGTGCCTTCACGCCGTGGATCAGCGCCGCCGAAAATCATTCCGTCCCGCACTCCAATGGCATGTACGCCACTGGGGAAATTGCCGACGCGGACACGGTGTCCGAGCGCCTCGAGGTCTTCTTTGCGGTCTGCCAATGCCGTGCCACCTTCCAGCAGGACGGTTGGCCCAAACATCAAAATATTCGGCAAGTTGGTCGCGTCTTGCGGCGTCATGTCCCAGTCGAGCATTGCGATCAGTGTTTTGGTAACCAAGGGGACGATGGCCATGCCGCCGGGTGACCCAGACACCGCGACGATCTGATCGTTTTCATCGAATACGATAATCGGTGCCATCGAGCTGCGTGGCCGCTTGCCGCCTTCGACCCGATTGGCGACGGTGCGGCCTTCAGCGACCGCGTCATAAGAGAAATCTGTCAGTTGGTTGTTTAAGAGAAAGCCGCCGACCATCAGATGTGAACCAAAAGCGCCTTCGATGGAGCTGGTCATTGAGACCGCGTTGCCCTGATCATCGATCACAGAAATATGGGTTGTCGACGGGCGTTCGAAATCACGACCAGGGCCATAGTTATAGGTGCCTTTTTGTGGCGGCTTTCCTGCTTCGGCTTTGGCCATGCGTCCCGCTGGATCGATCAAGGCCGCGCGGTCGGCCAAATACCCGCGGTCGATCAAGCCTTGCTCAGGAACAGGGGAGAAGTCTGGGTCGGCGATGTAGACAGCGCGGTCGGCATAAACCAGTCGGCTTGCTTCAACAAACAGGTGGGCCGCGTCGGTTGACCACGGCGCCATGTTGGGCAGATCAAATTTCTCGAGCAGTCCCAATGTTTGAATCACACCGATGCCGCCAGAGGTTGGCGCCGGCATGCCGCATACGGTGAAGCGGCGATAGGGCGCGCACAACGGGGTGCGTTCTTTGGCGCGATAAGCAGCCATGTCGGCGAGCGTTAGGTCGGCCGGGTTGCGCGTTGTGTCACGCACTTGCGCGACAATGTCTTCGGCAAGACTGCCTTTATAAAACGCGTCCGATCCTTCGGTGGCGATGCGCTGCAGCGTTGTCGCCATGGCGGGATTCTTAAGCACTGTGCCCACGGGCTTTGGTGTGCCGTCCGGCAAATAGTAATGCGCGGCGGGAGTCTCGATTTGAGACAGAGTTTTGTCGACTTCGAGCAAGCGGAACAGTCTTGGCGACACCGCGAAACCATTTTCGGCGACGCCGATGGCCGATGAAAACATGTCCGCCCATGGGAGCGTGCCATGGCGCTCATGGGCTAACTTCATAGCGCTAACGAGCCCAGGCACGCCGACGGACTTGCCGCCGATGACAGCCTGTGGTCTGCGCATAGCGGTCCCGTCTTCCGCTAGAAAACGATCTTCGGTCGCCGTGGCTGGTGCGGTTTCGCGACCGTCGTAGGCGTGTAGTTTCTTGGCGGTGTTATCCCAGTACAGGACGAAGGCGCCGCCACCGATGCCAGAAGATTGCGGCTCAACCAAGTTGAGCACCAGCTGCGTGGCGAAGGCGGCGTCTAGCGCGTTGCCGCCCGCCTTTATGGCGTCATAACCGGCCTGCACCGCGATGGGGTTCGCCGCCGCCACCATGAATTTTGACGCTGTTCCGCCTTTTTGCTCAACGAGCCCGCTGGACGCTTCGGGAAAATCCAGCTCTTGGGCGGCTAGAGGCGCGGCGGTTCTGTCGGCGCATCCTGATAACAGGCATGCAGCCAAGCCAAAGCGGAGAAGAAATCTCAAAGTCATAGAACGTCCTGTCGAACCAGCGATGGGCCTCTCCATATCACAGGCCTGTAATCGGGTCAGCCGAGGGTTTGCCGAACCAACCGTCGGATCAGCGCGATAATCTGTTTCTCCGACCTGCGGATACGCTCATGTGGACCCCCCAAACCAATGACGATGGTTTGCCCTTGCACGGGCCTTGGAAACGCAAGGGCGATGGCGCCCGTATCCGGTAGGACTTTATCGTAGGCGACGGCTGCTCCTTTTGCGGCGACCTCGCTGATCCTCTTTTTTAGGTCTAATGGCGCGACCTGTGTCACGCCTGGCCTTTTATTGTGGGCCACCACCAGATCTTCAATTTCACCGATATTCTGCGCTGCGATCCAAGCGATGCCGACGGCAGACTCGAACAGCGGTGCCAATGCGCCTTCCTCGATATTTAAAGCGATCGGGAAGGTGCTTGGGACAATGGTGACCAACTGCATATCGAAACCGGTCCTCATCACAAGTGAAACGGTCTCACCTGTCGCGGCACTGATTTCTTGAAGGATGCTGCTCAAGGCCCGATCCCGGCGTATCGACCCAATCAGCCAGTCGCCCAGCAGGCCCACTTTCAGGGTCGGAAAGTAGGTCGCGTTTTTCGGCTCGAACCACAGGTAACCCAGGGTTACGAGGCTGGCCAACAGGGCGTTGGCGCTGGATCGTGGCATCTCCAGGGTGCGGGCAATCTCACGGGCGCCCGCCGGACGCTTCCAGTTCTGAAAGGCTTCCAGCACGGCCAGTGTGCGAGAGGCAGACTTGATGACACCCGCCGTCTCTGGTGGTTTTTCTAGACCGTCATTCATCCTGGGTTATGCTTCATCCATCCGCCGTGGCGGCTGTGCCACAGTTCTCAGCCAATCTATCATACTATCCACATATATATTAGACCCTTCTACATATGCAGAAGACCCCCTACCAAGATCGGCGGAAACAAAGGAAGACTCGGACCAACGCATCCGGCCATTGAATCCGGATCATCGGGAGAACAGAGGAGACACTCCATTATGCGCGCGATCAACAAAACATCACTGCTTACGGGTACGGCCCTATCGCTGGCCCTGCTTTCAACGGGCGGTGCCGCAGTGGCACAAAGCACCTTGGCTCTGGAAGAAATCGTGGTCACGGCGCAACGCCGTGAGAGCACATTGCTTCAAGCGCCGATCGCGGTGTCTGCTTTCGACGCCAACGAAATCGAACGCCGTCAGTCGTTCAACGTTGTTGATATCGTCAACAACGTGCCGAACCTGATTGGCAACAATAACATTGGCCAGGGTACGGCGACGACGGTCTTCTTGCGCGGTGTTGGCACAACCGAGTCAATCGTCACGGTCGATCCCGGCATGGGCTTCTATATCGATGACGTTTACATGGCGCGCCAAGGTGTTAACAACTTCAGCCTGTTTGACGTTGAACGTGTCGAAGTGTTGCGCGGTCCGCAGGGCACTTTGTACGGCCGGAACACAAACGCCGGTGCGATCAAAATCATCTCGCAAAAACCGCATGCAGAAAAAGAGTTCGCGGGTGAAGTCTCCTACGGCCGTTTTAATCGCCTTAACACCAAGGCGTCGGTCAACGGAGCTTTTAATGATCGGACGTTCGTCCGTCTCACAGGCATTGCGCAATGGGGCGATGGGTATACGGCAAACGATGTGCTCGGTAGAGACGTCAATGACCGGGAAACTTATGGCACACGGGCCCAGATCCGCATTCTACCCAACGAAGATTTGACCGTTGATCTCGCCTTCGATTGGAGCGAGAGCAAGGCCGCTGGTCTCTACGGCAAAGACATCTTGGGCTTCACGAGACCCTTCAATGGCGACCTGTATAGTTCTGATTCGAGCGTCGATACAACCAACGTCGGCAGCGCTTGGGGCGTGGCCGCAAATATCTCCTACGACATCAGCGAGACGACGAATTTTCAGTCGATCACGTCCTGGCGCAATACGTTCCAAAGCTGGAACCTGGATCTGACCGACCAGCCGGTGTCGATCTTTAATCTCTTCACCATCAACGATAGCGATCAGCTGAGCCAAGAATTCAAGTTCAGCGGCACCGCGTTTGATGATCGCCTTGAGTACAGTACCGGTGTTTTCTACTTCGAAGAAGATTCATTCTCGTTCATCGGCGATCAAATTAATCTGTTCTTCGGACCGGGCGCTCGCTTACCACTGCCGTTCTTCAGCCGTGATTATGATGTCGGTATTAAGAGTTATGCGGCCTTTGCCGAAGGTACTTACAGCCTGACAGATGATCTGCGTTTGATCGTTGGTGGTCGCATCACCCGTGACGAAAAGACCCTTGATATCATCCACAAGGTGGGTGGCACTGTCGGCCTCGTCAGCGACGGCCCGATTGTCGACTGGGACAGCGCAACGTTGCTGGCCTTGGGCACACCAACTGAGCAAAACTTCAGCGAGTTCACACCGCGTCTTGGCCTCCAATATGACATCACCGAAGACGTGAACGTCTTCGCCATGTTCACACGGGGCTTTAAGTCCGGCGGCTGGGCGGCCAGAACAAACAACCCGGCCGAAGTCACGGCTTTTGAACCGGAAATTGTCGACAACTATGAAGTCGGACTCAAGTCCAGCTTGCTAGACGGGCAGGTTCGCCTCGCCTTCGATGCGTTCTACTACGATTACACCAATCTGTTTAACTCGGCGACGGGCGCCAGCGGCAACTTCATCGTCGCCACCAATGACGCCGAAGTTTATGGGCTTGAGGGTGAAATCACGGCCCGCATCACTGAGAATTTGGATATCTTTGGCAACTTCGGTATTCAAGAAGGCAAGTACATCGGCGTTGATCCGGAACTCGCCGGCTCCGTGGTTGGCGGTGAACTACAACGCTTGCCAGGGTTCTCGGCACAGCTTGGGTTCAGTTACGTGCAGCCGGTCAACGACGATTGGAATGCTCGCGTCAACGCTGATTACAATTACAGCGACAGCCATTTCACCAACTTGCAAAATACCCCGGCGGCTCAGTCTGGAACCATCGACTTGGTCAGTGCAGCGCTCAACTTTGAACGCGAAGATCAATCCCTGTCCTTTGGTGTGTCCTGCCGTAACTGCCTGGATGATGAATACATCAGTCAGAGCCTTGATTTCAGTGGCCTCGGCTTCCTCACCGTCTATCCGGGTGAGCCGATGACCTGGTTGTTTACGATCAAGACTCGTCTGTAAGATTAAGCGTTACCCCGGCCGGGGCAAGGTGTCCCGGCCGAACGCCAAGCAGGGGGACCGACTCATGGCGGCAATGGAACTCGCGCGCGACAAAACAGCTCTCATCGTGGTCGACATGCAGAACTCGTTCTGCGCTGACGATGGTGGATGTGGCAAAACCGGACTACCCATTAAAAATTTGCAGGCTGCGATTAAGCCCTGTGTAAAAGTGGTTGCAGCAGCCCGTGCGGCCGGCATCCCCGTCATCTACACCCGATACATGTACCGCCCTGACTATGCGGACGGCGGCGTTCTCATCAAGCACCTGTTGCCAGAGATTAAAGAGACTCAGGCGCTGCAAGCGGGCACGTGGGACATCGAAGTGATCCCCGAGTTGAAGCCGCATGCGAATGATTTCATCGTCGATAAGAATCGTCCGAGCTCGTTCTACGCGACCAACTTGGAAACCATCCTCAACGGGTTGGATGTTGACAGTCTTGTCGTGTGCGGTGTCACCACCAATTGCTGTGTTGAGTCCACTGTGCGTGATGCCAGTCATCGCGACTACAAGACGTTCGTGGTTCAAGACGCGGTAGCGGAACTGGATGACGAACGTAATGAGGTGGCTTTGAAATCCATGGCTATGTTGTTCGCCAATCTCGTTTCTGTTGCGGATGTCGAAGGCACATGGAGCCTCGCGCAAGCCGCTGAGTAAACGTCGCGTCGCAACGACAGAATTCTTCTCGTGATGTGAGGTGTTGGGTTAAGGCAGCCTAAGGTCGCGCGTGAGCAAACGATCTAAAAACAAACGACAACAGGACGACACAGAATGAGTGGTTATATCGATATCGTGTGCAACCCGTTTACCCCTTGGGTAGTCGAACAGGGCATGATGGGGGTCGACGAAGACTTCAAAAAACAGATTCGTATGGCTGGCGATGCGAAAGCCGGTGTCGAAATCGACGATTATCTAAAAATGATGGATAAGGCGGGCATCGAACGGTCTCTGCTCATCGCCCATCGCTGTGGCGATCTCAACGTCAAAGGCTCGCACCACATTCCTTATGAGTACGTGCGTGACATCTGCCAGAAGTATCCGGACCGTTTCTCAGGTTTGGCGGGCATCGACACCACTAAAGGTATGGCGCAGCTGCGTGAGCTAGAAGAGGCGATCAACGATTACGGATTTGTCGGCGCCCATTGGTATCCCCATTGGTTCGGCATTCCGCCCGACGCGCCGCAGATCTATCCTATTTACGCAAAGTGCTGCGAGCTTGATATTCCGATCATGATGCAGGTCGGGCAAAACTTGGTGTACTCCAAGGAGCGCCGTTTGCCGTCGGTCGCGAAACCGATCTTGCTTGATCAAGTGGCTATTGATTTCCCCGAGTTGATTCTCATCGGTATTCATATCGGTGTGCCTTGGACCGACGAGATGATCGCCATGTGCTGGAAGCATGAAAATGTGTTCACCGCCGGTGATGCCTACGCGCCAAAACATTGGCCGAAACAATTGGTGCATTACGCCAATTCCTACGGCCGTAACAAAGTGATGTTCGGCACGGACTGGCCCGTCATCGATCCTGAGCGTGCGGTGCGTGAAGTCGGCGAGTTCGGGATGCGTCCCGAAGCCCATCAGATGTTGATGCGTGACAATGCTCTGCGCCTGTTCAAAAAGATCGCCAGCTAAATGAGTGGGTTGGAGACCAAGACGGCAACGCTGCCCCACTCCTATACGTCCATGACCGTGGCGAATGGATTGCGGGCAACGACCCAACGCAATCCAGACAAAGTCGCCATTACGCACAACAACACAAGCCGGACCTATCGCGAACTGTCGAACCGGACGGACCGACTGACCGCGGCCGCGATCTCGAAACTCAAGCTCAACAAGGGCGACAATGTCGCCATCGTTTCAAAAAACTCTATCGAATACGTTGAAGTTGTTTCAGCCCTGCCCGATGCGGGCGCGGCAGTGGCCACCGTGAACCCACGTCTCACCGGCGCTGAGGTCGAAGCCATCTGCAACGATGCCCAGGCCCGTGTGGTGTTTTATGACGACGCTTCGGCCGACGCTGTGTCCGCGGCGTCCTTCGATACCGTCGAACATACGGTTCACCTTGGCGATGAGTACGAGTCACTGATCGAAGGCGCAACGGTTCCTGATACATACCCAGAGATCAATGAGTGGGACCCGTGGACCATTCCCTACACCTCGGGCACCACAGGCAAACCGAAAGGCGTGGTGTTACCGCAACGGTCGCGTCTGCTGGCCTTTTATCAAATGGCACAAGAGTTCGGCTGTTACGGGTCTGAAGACCGGTTTCTCGGCACGACACCGATGAACCATGGGGCCGGAATCGCATTCCCCTTGGCCGCGATCATGTCAGGCGGGTTTACGGAAATCCTCGATCACTTTGATCCCGAGTTGCTGCTAAGGAAGCTTAAAGAAGGCAATTTCGCCGGTGTGTTCACGGTGCCCACACAGCACCACGCTATTTTTGAGTTAGAGCAGGCCGTGCTTGATAAATACCAAGGTGCGCCACTTAAGGCTGTGATCTCCAATGCGTCGGCTTTGCCGCAGCACCTCAAACGCAAAATCGTTGGATATTTTGGCGAAGGTCTGCTCCACGAAACCTATGGCTCGACCGAAGGTGGTTTTGTCACCAACCTGCGTCCACCCTTCCAGCTGGAAAAAGAAGGCTGCGTCGGCACCCCGTTCCCGCATACCTTCGTTAAACTGGCCGACGATGACTTCAATGAAGTCGCTCCAAACGAGCCCGGCGAGTTGTGGGTCAAATCTCCCTCATCGTTCTCCGGATACTGGAACCGCCCCGAAGAAACCACCGCCGCCTTTAAAGACGGTTGGGTCACGGTCGGCGATGTCGCCAAGCGCGATGAAGATGGTTTCATTTATATCGTCGACCGCAAGAAAGACATGGTCATCACCGGCGGTGTGAACGTCTATCCCCGCGAGATTGAAGAGCTGTTGTTTACCCATCCTGCAATTTCCGACGTCGCCGTGATTGGTGTGCCCGACGACAAGTGGGGTGAGCGCTTGAAAGCGTTTGTTGTTCCCAAAAGCGGCGAAAGCGTCACGGCCGAGAGCATCGCCACGTTTTGTGAGGGCAAGTTGTCCGGCTACAAAGTTCCGAAGGATGTGGCGATGATTGATGCGCTACCACGCAACGCCAACGGCAAGGTGCTCAAAACCGAACTGCGCAAGGTGGGGTGATCTTTGGACACTACTCAAACCGACGCGCCCCAGGTCTCAGAGTTCTCTGATCCAGCGGTGGCGGCGGTCTGGGCGCTGCTCAACACCATTCCAGACCCCTGTCATGCGTTGTCCGGCCATGATCTCAGCATTGTCGATCTGGGTCTCATCAACGGCATTTCCCGTGACGGCGAGAGCATTCGCATCAGCGTGACCTTCACCGATCCTAGTTGTGTGTTCTCCTATAAAATCATTATGGACTTGGAAGATCTCGCTGCCACTCTCGATGGCGTGTCCGACATCTCAGTTTCCGCTGATCCCTATCCACTGTGGACCGAAGATCGACTGAGCGACAAAGCGCGCGAGCTCTTTGCTGACAAACGCGACAGATTCGGCTTTTCCGAACAGACCAAAAAATTCGACGCGACAAACGAAGGAAGCAGGCTATGACCACATCCTCGTCAAACGGCGTTGGCCGCCGGACCGTTTTGCAAACGCTTGGCAGCCTCGGGGCCGGGGCTATGGCGTCTGCCGGTCGCATATCGCCAGCCCTGGCTCAAGCGGGGTGGTCGTCTGCCTTGCACCCGATGGCTGAGACCACATTCGTTATCGACGGCGTCGCCCATTGTTATAATCATGCGCCCTACAATCGGCGCATCAAGCGAGCCAGCGTCAACAGCATCAACACCACTTATAGCTTTCATGAGGCCTGTACGCCGGACCCTTATCGCCTGACCTATGATCAATGGGAGCGGGACTGGCAGGCTGATGAGGTCATGGACATCATGTTTCTCGAGAGTCACACGGACATGATGGTGATGCACTCGGTGCCCATGTTCGATCTCCACTACGATGGCTTGGTGTCCAATGAGAAGGGGGCTTACCTCAAAGGTAATTTTCCTGATCGCGTGTTGTGGTATGGCGCGCTCGACTTGTTTGATCCCTATGACACGATCGTCGCCAAAGCAGATCAGCTGATTGATCAGGGTGCCGACGGCATCAAGTTTTACCCAACACGCATCAATTTCGAGACCCGCGAGCCTGAGTCCTGGCTCATGGATGATGAAAAACTGGCCTTCCCGGTGTTCGACCATCTGCAAAGCAAAGGCGTCAAACATCTCGCCGTTCACAAACTGGTCGGGCATGTCGGGCCAAAAACGTCAGCGCTTGGAATTGATGATCTCTACAAGGCGGCTGAAGCCTTTCCCGATCTCACCTTTCATCTTGTCCATGCGGGATGGCAGAATTTTGAAGAAACCGCGGCTCTGATGGCAGCGCGTGAGAATGTCACCGCGGTCATGGAAGGGCCCATGCTGTTCCCGTTGTTCGATATGGATGCCTTCAACAAAATGATGAACGTGTTCATGACCAAGGTCGATATGGACCGCCTCATTTATGCATCGACGGCGGTCAATCAGCACCCCTATTGGATTATCAACGCGTTCTTTGATTTTCAGCCGCCGGAGGGCGCACCCTATTCCTTGACCGACGAGTCCAAGGCAAAAATCCTCGGCGCCAACCTGGCCCGCTATCACGACATCGATATCGCCGCGCAACGGCAGAAGATTGCGGGGGACAAGTGGTCTCGCGCCAAGGCTGAAAACGGACTGCGGGAACCTTATGTCATGCAGCGGACTTGATCCGGGGCGCGCAACGCCCGATAACCGCGAGCTCGGATCAAAGGAAACACGATGACTGATCAAGACAATGCTCAAGTCCTAGGCATGTTCCAAAGCCTGCTCGGCCCCGAAGGTGTCATCACCGACAAGGCTGATCTGACTTACTACGCTACGGACATCTCTGGTGAGGGCGATGTTCTGCCGCTTTGTGTTCTGCGCCCCATCGCGATTGATCAGTTATGTCAGGCGGTCACGATCGCCGGTGGTCTCGGTTTGCCGCTGGTGCCGCGTGGTGCCGGGATGTCCTACACCAAGGGCTATCTGCCTGAGAGTAAAAACGCCGTGATGATCGACATGAGTGGTCTCACGGAAATCGAAAACATAAACGAAGCCGATATGGTGGTGACGGTGCAGGCAGGCTGTACCTGGGGCGCACTCTATGAGGCGTTGAAAGAGCGCGGCTTGCGCACCCCGTTTTTCGGCCCCTTGTCCGGCATCACCTCGACCGTTGGCGGTGCGGCCAGCAACAATTCAACTTTCTTTGGCTCTGGCAGCCACGGGGCCATGGCCGACAACGTCCTTGGCTTGGATGTCATTTTGGCCGATGGCTCGCTGCTCGAAACCGGGGCGTCTGCTGCGGAAGGCCGGACGCCGTTCTTGCGTCACTTCGGTCCCGACTTGACGGGTTTGTTCTTGGGGGATTGTGGCGCGTTCGGCATCAAAGCCCGCATCACCATGCCGCTCATTGCCATGCCGGCTGCGGAAGAGCACCTCTCTTTTGCCTTCGATACCATTGAAGACATTGCCAACGCCCATACGGCGCTCGCCCGTGAGAATGTGGTGGCGGAGCAATGGGGTATTGATCCGGTCGGCAACCAAAACCTGGCTGCCCACGGCTTCACGTTTCTTGAAGGCTTAGGAGTCGTCAAGGACATCGCCGCAACGGCCGACAAACTCGCCGGGGCCGTGACCAACGTGACCAAACTGCTGTTTCAAGGTCAGCGTCTCGCGGATCGCTCAGGCTACGCGTTGCATGTGGTGGTCGAGGGCGTTGATGCCCGCGATGCGGAAGCGAAAGCAGATCGCGTGCGCCGCATTTGCATGCCCACGGCCTTGAAGGAATTACCCAACATCATTCCAAAAGTGACGCGGTCCAAACCGTTTCGTCCTATTAAAGCGTTGCTTGGGCCGAATGGAGAGAACTGGTTGCCGGTCCACGGCATATTTCCCTTATCGAGCGCAGCCGAAGTGTCCTCTGTGACCGATGAATATTTTTCCCGTCACGCGGCATTGATGGACGAGCACAACATCACATTCTCCTATCTCACCGCGGCGTCCGCGACGTCTTATCTGATTGAACCCATGTTCTATTGGAAGGACCGCTTGCATGCGTTCCACATGCGCCATGTCACCGATGATCAAAAGAAGGCCTACGGCAAAACCAAGGCTGATCCGAAAGCCCGTGAGGTGGTGATGAAATTGCGCCGCGATCTCTCAGGTCTATGGGACGCCTTTGGGGCCAGCCACCATCAGATGGGCCGGACCTATCCCTACGCCAGTCAATTGTCGTCGGCGGCTCTCGCGGCTGCGGTGGCGATCAAAGCGGCGTTTGATCCCAAAGGCATTATGAATCCGGGCGTGCTGGAGCTGACCGGCGAGGGCGACGGCATCAAGAAGATGACCAAGTTCCCTGAATTCCCGCAGGACCTGCTCAACGAAGAGTGGCAGGTGCGTTAACTCCATCGGGGAAAATTCTGTGGCCACGCCAACTCTCACAACCATTACCTCCAAAGGCGGGCAATCCGGGTCAGCCTATGTCGCCATTCCTGACTCTGCGTCGTCTGATGCCCTCGTGCCGGGCATGTTGCTGTTCCATGCTTTCCGCGGGTTGACCCCAGAGTTTATCGACTTCGCTGAAACCTATGCGCAGCGGGGCTACATCGCCGCAACCGTCGATCTCTATAACGGCGAGACGACCGAAGATTTGGGCGTCGCAAGCCAGCTCATGGGCGCCATGGATGAAGCGACCTGCACCGACTTGGTGGTGTCTTGGGCCGATTCGCTGCGCACCCATGATCTGTGCACTGGTAAAATCGGAACGGTCGGCTGGTGTCTCGGTGGGACGTGGTCTTTAAACACCTCCGTTGTCACGCCTATCGATGCCACCGTGGTTTACTATGGCGATGTCGCCAAAACAGCCGATGAACTTGCACCGCTCAACGGGCCTGTTCTTGGGCATTTCGGCACGACGGACGAATACTTTGGTAAAGACATGGTCGATGCCTTTGAACGTGAAATGGCCAAGGCTGAAAAACCTTTCACCAATCATTGGTATGAAGCCGGTCATGCCTTCGCCAACACAGGCGGACCGTATTTCCATGAAGAGTCGGCCACTCTGGCCGATGACCGCACATGGGATTTTCTCAAGCATCACCTTTCATAACCGGCGCTGACCGTTAAGCTGCGGCCAAACAAACCGGAGGGTTTTCCATGACAGAAACATTTGGCGACCGGCTGATGCTGATCAACGGCGAGATGGTTGCCAGTCAAGGCGGTGAATGGGTGACCACGGTCAACCCGGCCAACGAAGAGCCCATTGGTCGCGTACCAGCGGCCACGGCCGAAGACGTCAACGCCGCCGTTGCCGCGGCCAAGGCGGCTTTCCCAGCGTGGGCGGCGAAATCCATTTTTGAACGCGGCGCGTTGTTGCGGGCCCTGGCGGCTAAGTTTCGCGAGCGGGCGCAAGATGTCCTGACCATGGAAGCGACAGACACCGGCAACACCATCGCCAAGCTCGGGGCGGATGTTCAAATTGCCGCCGCCTATCTGGAGTATTTCGCCGGTCTTGCCACCGAGATGAAGGGCGACACCGTCCCGGCATCACCGGGCAACATTCATTTCTCCTTGCGTGAACCCTTTGGTGTTGTGGCGCGCATCGTGCCTTTCAATCACCCGTTCATGTTTGCCGGGGCGCACCTGGCGGCCCCTCTAACCGCGGGCAATACGGTGGTGGTCAAGACGCCGGAGACCAGTCCGCTGACCGGGTCATTGCTGGCCGAATGCTGCCGCGAGGTTTTACCGCCTGGTGTCGTCAACATCGTGTCCGGTTTTGGTTTACCGGTTGGAGATACGCTGGTGCGTCACCCGGACGTACATCGCATCGGCTTCACCGGGTCGGTGCCGACTGGTCTCGCCATTCAGCGCGCGGCGGCCGAGGTCAGCGTCAAACATGTGTCGCTAGAACTGGGCGGCAAGAACCCCCTCATTGTTTTCCCCGATGCGGATCTCGACAAAGTCGAAGACGCCTCCATCGCCGGAATGAACTTTTCCTGGGCCGGGCAGTCTTGTGGCTCCACCAGCCGCATCCTCGCCCACGAAAGCGTCTACGACGAATTGGTCGAGCGCGTCGCTGCGCGCACCGATGCGGTTGTGTTGGGTGATCCGCTCGATCCATCATCAGAAATGGGACCGGTGAATTCCAAGGGGCATTACGAAAACGTGCTCAAGTTTGTCGAAGCCGGAAAACGCGATGGCGCGAAACTGGTCGCTGGTGGTGCCCGTCCCGATGGCCAACAGTTTGAACGCGGTTATTGGCTGCGCCCCACGGTGTTCGCCGATGCGACAATGGACATGGAGGTCGCCCGCGAAGAAATCTTCGGCCCTGTGGTCAGCATGCTCAAGTGGTCGACCCGGGAAGAAGCGGTGCAGATGGCCAATGCCACCGCCTACGGCCTGACGGCCGCGATCTATACCAACCAATTGCAAGACGCGATGAAGACGGCCCAGGAAGTAGAAAGTGGTTATGTCTGGATCAACGGCGTCGCCCAACACTATGTTGGTTTGCCCTTCGGCGGGGTAAAGAACTCAGGTCTGGGCGGCGAAGAAGCCCTGGAAGAGTTGCTCAGCTACACCCGCACCAAAACCGTCAACGTCCTTTTGTCCTAGAGGCCACTATGTCTGCTCAAGATCAAAATCGCATTATCGTCGTTGGCGGCGGCCCGGTTGGCATGATCACCGCCTTGCGTTTGGCCCAATTGGATATCCCCGTTGTGGTGTTGGATGCCCAAGCCGAGACGCCGACCGCCCACCGCGCCGCGACCACCCATTCCTCAACGCTCGATCTCCTCGATACCGTTGGCCTGACCGACGAGATCATCAAACAGGGCTTAATGGCCCGGTATTTTCAGTATCGCTACCGCACAACCAACGAAGTGTTTGCCGAGTTTGATTTCGGCCGCCTGACCGATGAAAGCAATCACCCCTACGCGGTTCAGCTTGAGCAGCACAAAACCGTTGCCATCGCCCTCGCTGCCGCCGAGAAATTTCCGCACTTTGAGTTTCACCGCGAACACACGGTGACTGACGTTACTAACGCCGCTGATTATGCCGAAGTCGTCAGCGAAACGCCGGACGGGTCCAAGCACACCTGGCGCGGGCGTTACGTCGTCGGCTGTGATGGTGGACGTTCGACCGTGCGCAAATCCCAGGGCATCGGCTTTCCCGGCTTCACCTGGGAAGAGCGCTTTATCATCGTCGCCTCTTACTTTGATTATGAAGCGGCAGACGATTACCGCTATCGCAATTATCTCGCCGACCCAGAGCGGTGGTGCTCAGTATTTAAAATCCCCGGACCCGCAGGGCCAGAAAACAAGAACGGCATGTGGCGGAATTTATTCCCCATCACCACCGATGAGCCAGAAGAGGTCATCACCTCCGAGGCTTATATCCGCGCGATGATCGATGACTGTTTCCCCTATGCCAAAGATCTGGAGATCGTGCACAGCAATCTCTATTCGGTGCACCAGCGGGTCGCCGACAGCTTTCGCAAGAACCGCATCATGCTCGCGGGCGATGCCGGGCACATCAACAACCCCCTCGGCGGCATGGGCATGAACTCGGGCATTGCCGACGGCCTCAACCTCGCCGAAAAAATTGGTCAGGCGTGGCGCGGCGAGATCGCGGACGACCAAGCGCTATTCGACCAGTACGACCGCCAGCGTCGCCCCCTGGCGCAGAAGTATGTCCAGGCGCAATCCATTCAGAATAAAGAAACCCTCCAGGCCAAAGACCCGGAGAAGGCGACGGCCCGGTTTGAAGAAATGCGCAAGACCGCCGAAGACCCCAAACGCCACAAGGCATTTCTGATGAATGCCTCGTTGATCAACATGGTGCGCGAAGCCGCGGCGATAGAGTAATGAGTTCGAGAAATTCGGTCGTCGCGGGGTCATCCAAGTCCGCCGCTATTCTCACCATGTGCGCCGGCGTTTTGTTTTTGGCAAGCAACGACGCCGTCGTGAAATGGTTGGTCACGCGGTACGACCCGTTCCAAATCGTGTTCGTTCGAAGTTTGATTGCCCTGCCATTAACGGTGGCGCTCGTGTGTTTCATTGATGGCGCCCAGGGTTTGCGGTCAGCGCGGCTGCCCGTTCATGTGTTACGTGGCGTGCTTGGTGTCGGCGCTTCTTTTGCGTTTATTCTCAGTCTGAAAAGCCTGCCCTTGGCAGAGGCGACCGCGTTGGTTTTCGCATCTCCACTGGTTGTCGCTGGTTTGTCCGCCCCTCTTTTGAAGGAGCACGTCGGTTGGGCGCGCGCCGCGGCAATCGTTGTGGGTTTCATTGGTGTTCTTATTATCGTGCAACCCGGGGCGGCAACGTTCCAGGTGGCATCGTTGCTGGCAGTGGGGGCTTCCGTTCTCTACGCGTTGGTCATGCTCAGTGCGCGTTGGATCGACAAGGGCGACAGTATTTGGACCATGATGTTTTACATGACTGTGTTTGCGGCATTGTTTTCCGCCTTTACGGTTTTCACGGCTTGGCCGACTCCTGAATTCTCAGACATCTTCCTATTTCTCGGCACGGCCGTGGCAGGCACGCTGGGTCTAACGCTGATCAGCCAAGCGTTTAGAATGGCGCCAGCAGCTGTCGTTGCCCCGTACGATTACACGGCGCTGATCTGGGCGAGCTTTTTGGGTTGGCTGATCTGGGGTGTGGTGCCTGGAATTTGGACCTACGTCGGCGCAGCCGTGATTATTGCCGCTGGGATATACCTGATCACCTCTGAGCCTAAGTCGGACGCGAACGCGTAAGAGCGTCTACGCGGTTTTGGCCGTTGTCGTTTCTCGTATAAATGCCGCGACCGCGTCGGCCCATGCCTCTGGCTCTTCATCGACGATGTCGATGGTGCCGCCTTTAATCTCGGCAAAAGAAAAATCAGGGCGCAAGGCCATGGCATCCAGCGCATTCTTGTAGATGGCATCCCCCGTGTTGGTCAGCACCAATGTCGGGTGGGTGATCAGCGGGATGGTTTTGCCGTGGTCATACTGGAAGGCAGCGTGGTGGCCATACCAAAACGGTCCGGGGCCGGACAGTTGCTCGACAATGTACTGCGTTGCCAAATTCCAATCGGTTTTTTCCGTGGCATAGGCCATGCGGTTGCCAAACAGTTTGAGGAAGTGGCTGCCATCCGGTTGCGCCTGATAGCCTTTTTCCTCGGCCTCGACATATTGTAATCCGGCGGCTCGCTCGTCCGCCGTTAAGGGGAGGGGGCCATTGAGAATGACGCCGATGACTCGGTCGCCGAACTGCAACGCCGCTTCCGTTGCCACCATCGCGCCGGTGTGATGGCCCAAGACAAACGTGGACTCAATACCGAGATGATCCAGCACCGGCGGGATCGCCCGGGCATAATCTTCGATGCGAGGCACGAAGTCGGTTGGATCCGACGCGCCGAATCCGGGCATATCAATGCCGATGGCGCGAATGCCCCGGTCCGCCAACAGTCCATAGACACTATCGAACTGGCGCGACGACATCGGGGCCTGATGGCACAGCACCAGCGGTGCGCCGTTCCGCGTGTCTTGAAAATGAATCTGACCGTATGGCCCGTCGGTGTAGCCGCGATAAAGCATCGGGCATGGTCCCCCATTCACACCCCGCAGAGCAACAGGGTGCGCGAAGCGGCGACGCTCTGTTTAACGGAATGGACGGCGGGCCCATCTCAATTTGACCCAACTCTGGCACGCAGGTCTAATTCAGGTCGGTGACGATTTGGGAGTGTGGAACGATGGTGGACTATGTGCGCGGTAAAATAAGAGGTGTGGCCGCTATCGCGGTGCTTTTGGCTTTTGCGTTCACCGGTGGCCCCCTACACGCCAAAGAGCACGTTCTGATTATCGGCGGTGCTGGCAACACTGGTGCCGCCCTCGCCAAGCTGTTGATTGCCCGTGGCGACCAGGTCACAGCCTTCGTGCGGCCCACAACCGACCGTCGCCGACTGGACGGCGTTCCCGTGGACTACGTTGTCGGTGACGCCATGATTGCAGATGAGGTCGCGGCGGCGCTCGAGGGTAAAAAGTTCACGGTCATTATCGACACGGTGCAAATTCTAAACGTCACCGATCAGGTGAGCTACACGCGCCTATACGCGAACTTTGTACCCCTCGCGAAACGTATGGGTGTGAAGCAGTTCCTCATCACCGGCGGTGGCTGCAGTGACTGGCTCCGCGAAGACTGTCCGCTAAGCCCGCCGCTATTTACCGTGGCCACTAACATGACCATTGCTGAGTACATTCTGCGTGGATCTGGGGTGCCCTATACCATTTTCCGCATCGGCGCTCTGGTGCCCGGGGGGCCTGCTCCCGACTCTGAACGGCGCACCGGCACGTCTTACCTGACGACCGACCTCACCAAGTTCGGGGGCATTTGGCGCGGCGATCTGTACGATCAAATCATCGGGTGCACCGGCGCGGAGCGATGCATCAATAAAATTTTCGTCATTGATGATCCGACCATGAAGCCACAACTTGATAATTGGCTGTGCAAGCGCAGCTATGAAACCGACACCATTAATTTCTTTGATCCGCGCTGTGGCGAGATGGCACCCTTCCCGGTGAAGACTGAAGGAGCAGGGTGATGACGGACCTAACGCGTCGTAATGTTCTGGCAACCGCGGGTGCCGTTCCGGCTGCTTTGGCCGCTGGACAAGCCCATGCTGAGTCAGCACTGCCGCTTTTGACCTATACGACTCCGGCGGAACATGTCCGCGCCTTTCTCAAGCTTCACGCCAGCCTTGAGATGGAAACCGTCTACTACACCTACGTGGGTACGCTAGAGGCGATGATGCCGGGCCATGAGATTGTTAATCTGTGTTCCAGCACCACACTGATTCGCCGCGATGTCGAGGCTCTCCCTGAAGGTCATCGCATCCGTATTTGGGAGGGCACGGTGTATCACCGTCCTGGTGAAACCGTACCGCTGGAAGAATTTGAAAACCCGTTGAACGGCCGGATGGTGCGCCCCTTCCATCAGCGCGAAGGTCGTGGTGAAGCCCTGTGGACGGACACCGGTGTGCAATTTCGCCGTCATGATGGCACTTGGGTCTCGCGCAATGGCCCTGACAATCCATTTTCTCTTGAATGGCACCAGGCGGGCGAGCGCATATGGATGTCGCGTTATTCCTCCGGCATTTACGCCAAGCACCCGCTGAACGCTGAAGACTGGCCGCTGGAGTTTGCCGGTCCCGATCTCCTCTATTCCGAGAAGACCACCAACAACGGTTTGATCCGTGAAATGGCCGATCCTGCCGTCGTTAATGCGTCCTCGACGTATTCCATGAGTGTCGGGATGTTGTGGTGGCCCTGGCTGCTGATGGGCCAAACCCCGGGCCACTTGGTGTGGAACACCAACGGCACGAAGCTGTCCTCGCTGGATACGATTCCCAATGCGACCCGTCAGATGATTGAGTCCGTTCACCCCTACCTGTTTGAATCCGGCGCGCCGTGGGATGGTCGATATAGCCTGTGGACGGACTATCCGAATATGCGCACACCGGCGACGTGAGGGTGCAGGGGCGGTCTTTTGATTCAACGTCTAGGCGCGGGTCGCTCACCCATACTCGTTTATAAATTTTACAAGGCCTTGATTCAGCACCATATTATTCTCAAAACCGGGTGGTGCATGGGCTCGTTCCTCACATATTCGCGTTTTCTTTTAGAAAGTGCTTTAGGCTCCACTCATGTTCTTGCCCATCCGTGACGACAATCCGCACAACACCACACCCGTCGTAACCTGGGGTCTCATCGGCCTCTGTGTCGCCGTGTTCTTTTTGCAAATCGGATTGAGCGATGACGAGGCGAAGATCGCGATCTACTCGTTCGGCATCATTCCTGCGGACTTATTTGGCTCGGTAGAATTGAACCCGATTATTACACCTCTGCCTGCTTGGATGACGATTTTTACCTCAATGTTTTTGCACGGCGGCTGGCTCCATCTTGGCGGCAACATGCTCTACCTATGGATCTTCGGCGATAACGTTGAAGCGTCTATGGGGCACGTCCGCTTCCTGTTGTTCTATCTCGCTTGTGGTCTCGTTGCCGCGTTGGCCCAAAGCATCGGCGCGCCGGAGTCGACTGTGCCCATGGTCGGCGCTTCTGGAGCCGTGGCCGGTGTGCTCGGCGCGTATCTGATTTTGCATCCGCGCGCCAACATCAAAGTTTTTATGTGGCTGATCATTTTCATTACGGTGATCAATGTCCCGGCGTGGATCGTGCTCGGCTTCTGGTTCCTCGGCCAATTGATCAGTCAGGCGGGCGCCAACACCGGCGAACCGGGCGTCGCATTCCTCGCTCACATCGGCGGATTCATCGCCGGCGTTGTACTGATTTTCAAAATGCGAAAACCGGGCGTACCATTATTTGGCAAGCGTGCGTCTCGCGCTTTTGCGGTCGAGACTCGCCGGGCTGCGTCGCGCCGTCGTGGCGGGAGTGTGCCATCTTCGGGGTCCGACAGCTCCGATTCGAACGGCCCTTGGGGCTGATGGCGCAGGGTTAGAGCGTGCCTGAAATAGAAACAGTTCCGCCAGATCCCCGCACGGTCCAGCTGGTTTATGTGCTGTATTTGTTGAGCCTCTTTTTCGGCCCGATCGTTTTGGCCGGTCTCGCCATTGCCTATGGTCAGAAGAGCAACGTGCCCGCGCTCGTTAAAGATCATTACAGATTCCAAATCCGTTCGGCTTGGATCTATATGCTGTTTGGCGTGCTCATTGTTTTGCCCGCTTTATTTGTGCTCGGTTTAGCTGCCATGGGAATGGCATCGCCCGGTGGGCTTGTCCTTTGGCTCTGTGGCTTTGCCGTGTTTGATGTCTTGGCCTGGTGGATCATCCGCAACATCCGCGGACTTATACTCGCGGCAAAAGGCAAACCAATTCCCGATCCAAAGAGCTGGGCCTTCGGTGGGTGATGGGCGTCGTCGAGGTGTTGTAAGGTATTATAATCGCGTTGCAGCTGCGTTAGGGTTCCACCTTAAGTGAGCAACAGGAGGCCGGTTATGGCCGAAACGACACAAGAAGCTGGCGAGACAGCAGACCCGCGATTAGCAAAATTGGTCTACATGCTATTGTTGTTTGGCCTCATTGTTAGCCCCTTAGCAGTTATTGGTTTGATTATTGCCTACGTTCAAAATGACACGGGACCAGCATGGCTGAACAGTCACTACCGCTTTCAAATTAGGACGTTCTGGCTAGGGTTCATGTTTGTTGTTTTCCTGATTTCCATGTCTGGAGTTCTCGCAGAGATAACGATCCTTGCCACTTTCTTCTCGTTAGTGCTTGGTCTATGTCTTTTGGTCTGGTGGCTTGCGAGATGTATCAAAGGCTACAAACGCGCGAGCCGTCGGTTACGCCTGGATCGACCCGAAGCGTTAGGGTTTGGAAGTTAGGGCTAATCTATTTTCTGGCATCTCGGACGCGCGTCGTCATACACCGTCCGCAGCTTCTCTTCGTCGACGGCGGTGTAGCGTTGTGTCGTCGACAACGAGGCATGCCCCAGCAGCTCTTGAATTGTTCTTAGATCACCCCTTTTTTTGGCCAACAAGCGTGTGGCGAAGCTGGGCGTTCGGTGGTTCGAACCACGGTCTATTGAGCGCGGGCACCTGCCGTGATCTGCCGGATGATGTGTTGTTGGGCGTAGCCCACGGCTTGCTTCCAACTGGATAGGTCTAGCGCCTCAAATACGGTCCGATCAAAAAGTGCATGGTGTGTAGAGTATTCCCGATGCCGTTTGACCAGACTTCTGATTGTTTCAGCATCGCCACCATTTTTGAGCTTTTCGATCTGAACACTGAGGCTGACGATCAGGCCGTCTTCGCGCAGTTGTGCGCCGCTGCCGGTGATCAGACTTTCTGTCGCGGGGTCGTCTGACCTGCCCAGGCCGAACGGAATCAGTCTCTTCTCCTTAGTGGTCTGGGTGTAGAACTTTATGTAGAGGTCGACCTGCTCACACACGGCGCCGTAGTCAAAAAACACGGCATTGCGCGGCCCCGGCGCCGGTAGAAATTGTGTTGGGTCGTCTCTTGTCAGCGCCGCTTCCTCCCGCGGATGCAGACAGTGCTTGGGATTGTTTTTCAAGCGCTTGGCGCCTGCGCCATGAATCAAAGCGATATTCCAAATCACCAAGTCGCCGGGTCGGGTGGGAACAATGTCAATGAACTCTTCTGGCTTAGCGTCGGGATTTGATGGCGGTGGAATGCGAATGGAACTGAATTCATCCTGTGCCGATGTGTCGTAATCCGTCGTCCACAGGTGTGATCCTGGCGCCACCCGAACACCGCCACTGCTGTTGGTATAGTCCTGCATATAGATGGCAAAGCGATAAGCCGGAAAAGGTTCTTCGGTATTACGCTCGGCGTTGCCATGAACATTCTGAGGATTGCCCGCGGCGTCGGAGTGCAGGGCGGTATACGGCGTGTTGGTGAGGGGCCCGATCTCCGCTTCGTAATTGATTGAGCCGTTGGTGTAGTAAACAAGGTCGTCACCCAGCAACATCTTGGCGACGTCGCAAATACGAGGATGCACCAGCAACCAGTTGAGAGAGGGGCAACTCAACGGGTCGGGCCGCATTGAACCGAACCTCTGATCTGTCTCAACAAGTCCGTCCTGAATGCGCTGCATTTCGTTTGCATCAAAGAATCCTTTGATGAGGCACACGCCATTCCGTCTGCAAACTTCGGCTACCGTATCTGGATTGAAGGTTTCAACCGTATAAGATTCGCTGGCTATCATTGTGCATCGTCCCGAGCGCGCGGGTGGGCATCCTCATAAACTGTACGCAACTTCTCTTCGTCGACGGCTGTGTAGCGTTGGGTGGTTGAGAGGGAAGCGTGTCCCAGCAGTTCTTGAATCGTACGGAGGTCACCGCCTTTCGCCAATAAATGTGTCGCGAAGCTGTGCCGAAAGGCATGAGGCGTGGCGCTGTCACTGAGGCCGAGGAGGGCGCGGATTTTGCGCACTTGCCGTTGCACGACTCCGGCATTGAGCCGTGCACCGCGGCTGCCGACAAACAACGGGTTGTCGACGGTGATTGCGTGAGGGCAGCTGTCTCGGTAGGAACGGATCGCATCCGATACGATGGGCAAGACAGGAACGATACGCTCTTTGTTGCCCTTGCCGACGACCCGCAAGGTGCCGTCTTTGTTTTTATCGGCCCCCATATCGCCGCCATTGAGTTGGAGGGCTTCGCTGATGCGCAAGCCGCAACCGTAGAGCAGCAGCATGATTGCCATGTCACGCTTGGCCAGCCAGGGCTCGTCTTGCATTTCTCCGGCGGCTTTGACCGCGGCCAAGGCATCATCAGGCGTCAGGGCTTTGGGAATACTGATTGGCGTCTTCGGGGTGCGCACTGAGTCGATGGCGGGATTGTGTACGGTGCCAGCACGATCGAGAAAGCGAAAGAAATTGCGCAACGTACTCATAGACCGGGCGATGGACGTGCGCGCCAAACCTTCCGCGGATCGCCGAGCTAGGTAACTGCGGAAATCTGCTGGTGTCAGGTCTTGTAGATCTTTCAGTGCCGGCTCGCCGCCAAGATGGTCGCTGAGGAAGGTAAAGAAGGCTGCAAGATCACGGCGATAGGCGTCGGCTGTATGCACACTCGCGCGGCGTTCACTTTCGAGCCACCGATTCCAGTCGGCAATGGCGTCCGTCACGTCCTGCGCGACGGTAAAGTTGATCAGCCCTGCGCCGGCCACCAGCGCGCCACAGCGTAGCGCACGACTTCAGCCAAGAAGCCGAGCAACTCCGTTCCTTGATCTTCCGAGAAATAGCCTTCGTCTCTGCTGCCAACGGCGAAGACACCGACCGGCATTGTCCCGCTGGGCGCGAGGCGTACTAGGGCGTCGGAGGTGACGAGGCCTTCTGCCGCGCCATACAGCGCTGTCCCGCCATCGGCTTTGGTGCGCAGTCGGGTCGGCGCATCGGTTCCAATCAACATGTCGATGGTGCCGGGTGTTAGAAGGCGCAAGGCCGAGTCCGCCCCCTCTGGCAACATGGCGTTGTCTTGGGGGCTCACTTCAATACCGATCGCGGCTGCATCGACGCCCAGAAACAGAGGAATGTCTTCTGTCAGCACACGACTTAAGTCCGTAAAGTCTTTGGCGTTGAGAACAGCAAGCGCGCAGTCGTGAGTTTTTTCCAGAATCGACATGTTGTCGCGAGTTGTAGTCACCAAGTGTTTGGTCGACGTTTTCAGTTCATCAACTTGGCGGCGCAAACGCTGCACAACGAAGCGCTGCATGTCGACGACCGTTTCAGAATCAAAACGCCGGTCTGGTGCGATCTCGGCCAACAGCTTCGGGTTGTCTAACAGGAGTTTTGGATGGGCCGTGAGATACTGCAGGACCTCAAGCTCGGTCGGCCCGGCTTTCTCAGGTGCTGCCGTATCTGATGTCTTATCCGTCACAGATCAGCTGTCCAAAATCGATTGGCCGGATTTGGCCCAGTCCGCAAGAAACGCTTCGAGGCCTTTTTCGGTCAGCGGGTGTTTATACAACTGGCGCAACGTCTTCGGCGGCATGGTGGCGACATGTGCGCCCATGCGTGCTGCCTCTAGAATGTGCATCGGGTGGCGGATCGAGGCGACCAGCACTTCCGTCGCGAAACCGTAGTTGGCGTAAATTTCACAGATGTCGTCGATCAAGCTCATGCCGTCTATGGCGATGTCGTCCAGTCGTCCGACAAATGGCGAAATAAACGCGGCACCTGCTTTGGCAGCGAGCAATGCCTGAGTGGCGGAGAAACATAAGGTCACGTTGACCATGACACCGTCGTCGGACAAGGCTTTGCAGCATTTGAGGCCGTCTGGAATCAACGGCACTTTAATCGCCACATTGGGGGCGATTTTTCTCAGCACAGCGGCTTCTTTCATCATGGTTTCAAAGTCGGTGGCGGTGACCTCGGCGCTAACCGGACCGTCAACCACGGCGCAGATTTCGGCAATCAGATCGAGGAAGGATTTTCCTGACGCTGCCGCCAGAGACGGGTTAGTGGTGACTCCGTCGACCATACCGGTCGAGGCTAAGTCTTTGATTTCTTCTACGTCGGCCGTGTCGATAAAAAATTTCATAGCGGTTCCTGAAACGATCCCTCTGTCTCGAAATGTGGTTCGGTATGATATGACCAGGACACCATGATCCAATCAAGTGCTCCCTCGGGTCCGAACCCTGTGCCAACGGATATACCAGTCTCATTCGGTCCTGGCGACCGTGTGGCGGTGTTGTTGCCCTTGCCGGTGGAGGGCGCCTACGACTACCGCGTGCCTGAGGACGTTTCGCTCGCCGTCGGCGATCTCGTCGAAGTGCCTCTGGGTCGGCGGTTTGACATCGGTGTCGTGTGGGGTCCCGGCGATGGGGATATCGATCCGGCCAAGCTAAAGGATGTCGCCCACCGCCTGGACCTGCCGCACCTACCGCGTGCCCTTTTGTCGTTCATCGATTGGGTGGCCGACTACACCATTCAGCCCAAAGGGGTTGTCCTGCGCATGGCGCTGCGATCTTCCCGCGGGATCAAGCCCCAAGTTCCCGAGACGCATTTGGTTCAGGCGAAGGGCCTGCCAGCCGGATTCAAACTGACAGACGCGCGCCGCAAAGTTTTGACCGCCCTCGGCGACCAGACGTTTGTCGGTGCAGCGTTGCTGGCGAAAGCCGCAGGAGTCAGTACATCAGTGGTGAAGGGGCTGGTCGATGCCGGTGCGATCAACGCGGTCCTGGCGCCGCCGCCACCGCTGTTCTCGCCACCCGATCCCAATCATCCCGGGTTGACGTTAGAGCCGGACCAGCGAGCCGCGGCCGACGATCTAGCGGCCGCTGTCGGGCATGGGTTTTCAGTATCTCTGTTGGAGGGCGTCACCGGCTCGGGCAAGACCGAGGTCTACTTCGAGCCCGTCGCCGCCGCGTTGAAAATGAAGCGCCAGGTTCTTGTCCTGGTGCCCGAGATATCCCTGACAACACAATGGTTGGATCGCTTCCGGGCCCGGTTCGGCGTTGATCCTGCGGTGTGGCATTCCGATGTCACCGGAAAGGTCCGCCGGGAAACCTGGCGGGCGGTTGCGACCGGTGATGCGTCCGTAGTTGTCGGCGCCCGGTCGGCACTGTTCTTGCCGTTCACAGACCTTGGTTTAATCGTCGTTGATGAAGAGCATGACGTCGGGTTCAAACAGGAAGAGGGGGTGATTTATCACGCCCGGGATATGGCCGTCGTCCGTGCGCGGGAAGGCGACATCCCTATTATTTTGGCGTCTGCCACACCTTCGCTGGAATCGTTGCTCAACGCCCAGTCTGAGCGCTATCGCCATGTCCGCCTCGAGGAGCGAGTCGGTGGTGCGGTCATGCCGGAGGTCGATCTCATCAATATGGTGCGTACGCCACCTCAGAAAGGAGAGTGGGGCCGCTCTTGGTTGGCTCCGCCGCTGGTCGAGGCGGTTACGGAGACCCTGGCTGCGGGTGAGCAGACGCTCCTCTTTCTCAATCGGCGAGGTTATGCGCCGCTGACTCTCTGCTCCACCTGCGGTCATCGCCTCCATTGCCCCAGTTGCACTGCGTGGCTGGTCGAGCACCGGGTGGCGAAACGCTTGCAGTGTCATCATTGCGGCTTTGTCGCGCCTCGCCCCGAAGCCTGCCCATCTTGTAGTAAAGCAGACAGCTTCGTCCCCTGCGGGCCTGGGATTGAACGGGTCGCCGAGGAAGCCGCTGCGCGCTGGCCGGAGGCTCGGGTGGTCGCGGTCGCCAGCGATACCCTTGAGCGTCCCTCAGCCATGGCAGCGCTGGTCGAGGCCGTCGAGCGCCATCAGATTGATATCATCGTCGGGACCCAGGTTCTGGCCAAAGGCCATCACTTTCCTGGGCTCACACTTGTCGGTGTTGTGGACGCTGACCTGGGCTTGTCGAGCTGGGATCTGCGCGCCGGGGAGCGAACCCATCAGTTGCTCAATCAAGTGTCGGGTCGCGCTGGGCGCGCCAGCAAACCTGGGCGTGTTTTCCTGCAAACCCATGATCCCAAACACCCGGTGCTTCAGGCCCTAAAAACGGCCGATGCTGACGCCTTTCTCGAGGCCGAAACCGATGGCCGCCGCAGCCTCGGCATGCCGCCCTTTGGTCGTCTGGTCGCGCTGATCCTCTCGGGCATGAGAGAAGATGCGGTCAGGCAGGCAGGACAGCAGCTCGCGCGGGCCGTCCCGGCGGCTGCAGATATTGAGGTTCTTGGCCCAGCGCCTGCCTTTATGGCTCTCCTGCGCGGCCGGCATCGCCACCGTTTCTTGATCAAAGGGCCTCGCAATCGGCTCTTGCAGCCCTTCGTTCGGGCCTGGCTGGGATCCGTAAAGCTGCCCTCGTCGGTGCGAATTCAGGTCGATGTAGACCCCTATAGTTTCTATTAGAACTGTGTCGCGTTGGGACTCTGTTGCAACGCACATCCTGGTATGATACCACCCCAATCGCGGTGGCCGAGGGGCCCGTTCTGGGCTCCGAGTTCGCTAATAAAATCAAACGTTTAGTTCTCATCTACGTGAGAAAAAAGACGGGTCTAAGAGGGCTCCGGAACACGCCTCGCGTGAGCCCCAAAAGAACCGTCGCCTTGAAGGGACTTTGGGATGGCATCGGACGGAGCAGGTGTTGGCGGATTAGCCGCGCGATATGCCTCGGCCCTTTATGACCTCGCGAATGAGTCAGGTGCCCTCGACACCGTGGCAGCAGATCTCTCTGGCATTGATACGCTCATTCAAGACAGCAGTGATTTTGCCCGCTTTATCAAAAGCCCTGTCTTGACCCGCGACGACCAAACCAAGGGTATTGCCGCGATTGCGGCAAAAGCAGGTCTTTCAGACATCACGGCTAAGTTTCTTGGCCTCGTCGCCGGCAACCGCCGTCTCTTCGCACTGCCGAATATGATCCAGGCCTACCAAGATATCCTCGCCGCTCGGCGTGGTCTGGTGACCGCAGAGGTCACCTCGGCCGCTGAATTGTCCGATGGGCAAAGCCAATCACTGGCTGATGCCCTTAAGGCCGCTATCGGAAAAACCGTCGCGGTTACAACAAAAGTTGATCCAAGCATTCTTGGTGGGCTGGTCGTGCGCGTTGGGTCGCGCATGGTCGATAGTTCGCTCAAGTCCAAGCTGCAACGCCTTAAGCTGTCAATGAAAGGGATCGGATAAATGGAAATCCGCGCCGCAGAAATTTCCGCAATCCTCAAAGATCAGATCGCCAATTTCGGCACTGAAGCAGAATCTGCCGAAGTCGGTCAGGTTCTCTCCGTTGGTGATGGGATCGCTCGTGTCCACGGGCTCGATAATGTCCAAGCCGGTGAGATGGTTGAATTCCCCGGCGGTATTAAGGGCATGACCTTGAACCTCGAAACCGACAACGTCGGGATCGTGTTGTTCGGCGAGGACAGCGGTATCAAGGAAGGCGATACGGTCAAGCGGACCGGCGATATCGTTGATATTCCTGTCGGTCCCGGTCTCCTCGGCCGTGTGGTTGATGGTCTCGGCAATGCCATTGATGGCAAGGGGGATCTCGACTCCACCGAAC
Organism: Rhodospirillaceae bacterium; assembly: GCA_018666155.1. GTDB lineage: Bacteria > Pseudomonadota > Alphaproteobacteria > Rhodospirillales > Rhodospirillaceae > WLXB01. The sequence goes on from JABJAH010000061.1 coordinate 147,154, forward strand.
GCCGTCTGGCTGAATTGAAAGCGCCGGGCATTATTCCCCGGCAGGGCGTGAACGAACCAGTTCAAACCGGCCTCAAGGCTATCGATTCCCTGATCCCCATTGGCCGCGGCCAACGTGAGTTGATCATTGGTGACCGTCAGACCGGCAAGACCGCCGTTATTCTCGACACCATTATCAACCAGAAAAAAATTAACGACGCCGCGAAGGATGACTCAGAGAAGCTCTACTGTGTCTATGTCGCTGTTGGTCAGAAACGCTCAACCGTTGCCCAAGTTGTGAAAACTTTGGCTGACCATGGCGCCCTTGAGTACACCTGTATCGTAGCAGCCACTGCCTCAGACCCGGCGCCGATGCAATTCCTGGCGCCTTACTCCGGCTGCACAATCGGTGAATGGTTCCGCGATAACGGCAAGCACGCGGTTATTTTCTATGATGATTTGACCAAACAAGCGGTTGCGTATCGTCAGATGTCTCTTCTGCTACGTCGCCCACCGGGCCGTGAAGCGTTCCCAGGGGATGTGTTCTATCTTCACTCACGCCTGCTGGAACGCGCTGCAAAGATGAACGCCGAAAACGGTTCTGGCTCGCTTACCGCGTTGCCAGTTGTGGAGACCCAAGCCAACGACGTGTCGGCGTATATTCCGACTAACGTGATTTCGATCACCGATGGACAAATCTTCCTTGAAACCGAATTGTTCTACCAAGGCATCCGGCCTGCCGTGAACGTCGGTCTGTCGGTCTCTCGTGTGGGGTCTGCGGCTCAAACGAAGGCGATGAAGTCGGTTTCCGGCGGTATCAAACTTGATCTGGCGCAGTATCGTGAAATGGCTGCGTTTGCGCAGTTTGCGTCTGACCTTGACCCAGCCACCCAGAAGCTGCTGGCTCGTGGTGTGCGTTTGACCGAGTTATTGAAGCAAGATCAGTACGTGCC
>JABJAH010000062.1 GCA_018666155.1 Rhodospirillaceae bacterium
CATATAACATTGCTGCGCTTCAGGAACTCTATAGGTTAGGGCTATGGAGAACACCACACTTCCGTCGACGGACCCTTTTCAAGGGGCAGTCTCTGCCTACGAGAATGGCGATCTTGCCGCCGCCCTACCAGGGTAGTTCGCCACCCTCCCAGGTCAGATACCGACCCGTGTCAGCAATGGTCACGTTGTCCAGCACCGCCTTGATGCCGGTCACGCTTTCCTCAACCTCAATATCCGCAGTGGGCCCGCCCATATCGGTTTTGGTGAAACCGGGATGGAAGGGAATGACTGTGATGCCGCGGTCCTTCAAATTGATCGCCATGGCATGGGTGACGGCATTGAGAGCGGTCTTGCTGGGTCGGTACATATAAAAATTACCGAAGTTGTCGCCGCCAATGGATCCGACGATGCTCGAGACATTGATGATGATTTTTTTGTCGCTGGCTTCCACATTGTCGATCAGGGTCTCGCACACGCGCAGCGGCCCCATGCAATTGATGCGATAGGCTTTTTCCATGATCTCGTAATCGGTAACACCGAAAGGCTGAAGTCCGTCGGGGTCAACAAGGGCTTTCTCACCGAGATAACCAGCCATGTTGATCAGCATATCGATGGGTGTCGCGCCAAGGGCGGCTTTTAGGTCCGCGATGGTGCTCGGCTTTTCAACGTCCAGCGTATGGAGGGTGATGCGGCCTTCACTGGTATCAGCAACGGATTTGAGGTCTACCGCTGAGTCCGGATTCCGGCAGCAAGCATGGATGGTCCAGCCATCTTGGTCGTAAAGTTTGAGTAGATTAAGGCCGAGGCCCCGGTTGGCGCCGGTAATGAGCATCGTTGGCATAGTGAGAATCCCTTTTCATATTGAGTTTGGCTGACCCTATCGCCGTCCCGGGTTCTTTGAAAGTCGTTGTCGGCTGGTGTTCAAATTCACCGCGCTTCACGATTTGTGTCTTTTTGGCGCTGAATGCCCGATGTGAGATCTCTTTTGTGATAGGGTAAAGCGCAACTGTCGACTTGATCCGTGGAGGTAGAAAATGCCGAACGAAACCAAAGTCTCTCTGTTGAACTCCCCCATGACAAAACGATCGTTTCTCGCTGGTACGGCGGCCTCTATGGCGCTCAGCGCTCAGTCCTTCGGTGTCCGCAACGCCATGGCCCAGAACGCAGAGTGGGACCTCATCATTGTTGGTGGCGGCACAACGGGCATGCCCGCCGCTTTGTTTGCGACCGAACGCGGCGCACGCGTGTTGCTTATTGATAAAGCTCCACAGCTTGGCGGCACGTTGGACCGCACGGGTGGTCAGGTCGCCGCTGCTGGTACGATCTGGCAGAAGGAACAGGGCATTACAGATTCACCGGATGCGCACTACGACGATGTGATGCGCATCAACCGCCATACGTCTGACCCGGTCCTGACGCGATTGCTGGTCGACAATGCGGCCGACACCATTAATTGGTACGCGGCACGGGGATACACAGTCTTAGATGGCCACCCGGTTCTGGGCAGCGGCCACGAGTTTTTTACCACCCGCCGCTACCAATGGAATAAGGATGCGGGTCAAGGGTTCCAAAACATTTTGGACCCGATGATTGAAGAGGCCAAAGCCACCGGTCGCTTGTCCGTGCTTTTATCGACTGGTGCGACCGATCTAATTACCGATGACTCAGGCGCCGTGCGAGGCGTTGTGGCTGAGAACGACAGTGGCGAACGGGTCGATTACCGCAGTCGGTTTGTTGTTCTCAGCAGCGGCGGTTGTGCGGCCAATCCTCGCATGTACCAAGAATTACATGGCATGCCCTTGTATTGGGATATTGCCTACCCTTACAGCCAGGGCGATGGGATTACCCTCGGTCTCGGGGCGGGCGGGTATGTGCGTGGCGGTGACATGTTTGCCCCTACGTTTGGCCAGATCCTTGAGAGCAACCACTTTCCGGCGCCGATCAGCGCCAGCGCTGTCCTCGAGCCCCGCTACCGCATGCCATGGGAAGTGTTCGTCAACGTGCATGGCAAGCGTTTCGTGCAAGAAGACCACCCGAGCTTGGCCCATCGCGAATATACGCTGAGCGTGCAGCCCGGGCACCGTCACTGGGCAATTTTCGATCAAGAGATATTGGACACCGCACCGCCGCTCATCCCGCGTTGGTCGCGAGAGAAATTGGATGATGCCTTTATTGATCACCCGATGTTTGCCAAGGCTGCGACCATTGGCGAGTTGGGCGTCAAAGCTGGCATCAACCCGTACAATTTGGAGCGAGATATCGCCGCCTATAACGATGGCGTGTTGAACGACGCACCGGATGACATGGGGCGAGAGCATCGCCCTCTACCGATAGCCAAAGGACCGTTTTATGCCGTTCAGCTCCAGGGTGCGACGGTCAAATCGGCGGCTGGGTTGGCGGTGGATGGTGAACTGCGGGTGACCCGCAATGACGGCACGCCGATTCCTAACCTTTATGCGGCCGGCGAAGTCATCGGTGGTGCAGCGACATCGGGCCAGGCGTTGACCAACGGCATGGGTATGACGCCGGCTCTGACCTTTGGACGTTTGCTCGGGCAAAAAATCATCCCGTTAACGTCGTAGGTGGTCAGCTGCTCAACGAAGCGACGGGACGTTTTAGGAGAAGGATGATCTGGCACCAACCAGGATAGTCAGCGCCAGATCGTCAAGAGCCTCTTAAGCTTGGTCGAATTGATCCAAGGTCATGACCTTGGTCCAGGCGGCCACGAAATCGCGCACCAACTTTCCGTTGCCATCGTTCTGAGCATAGAGCTCGCTGAGGGCGCGCAGTTGTGAGTTAGACCCGAAGATTAGATCGACACGTGTGCCCGTCCATTTCACATCGCCGCTCTCACGGTTGACGCCTTCGAAGGCATCACCAGCCTCCGATGTCGGACGCCAGACCGTATCCATGTCCAACAGGTTGACGAAGAAGTCATTGGTCAGTTGACCAACCCGCTGGGTAAATACGCCGTGCTTCGAGTCATTTACATTGGCACCCAGCACACGCAGTCCGCCGACCAGCGCTGTCATTTCCGGGGCGCTGAGTTTCAGCAACTGTGCTTTGTCGAGCAGCATCTTTTCTGCCGCGACGCTGTAGGTCGCTTTCTGGTAATTGCGGAACCCGTCAGCCTGTGGTTCCAAAACCGCAAAGCCCTCAACATCGGTCTGCTGCTGTGATGCGTCGGAACGACCTGGCGTAAAGGGCACGTCTACGGATTCTCCCGCGTCCTTGGCCGCTTGTTCAACGGCCGCACATCCACCCAGCACAATGAGGTCGGCCATCGAGACTTTCTTGCCCCGACGGGCACTGTCGTTGAAGTCTGTCTGGATGCTCTCAAGCGTGGCCAGGACCTTGGCCAGTTGGGCTGGGTTGTTCGCGTCCCAGTCCTTTTGTGGCGCGAGGCGTACGTGGGCACCATTGGCACCGCCGCGGTTGTCAGACCCGCGGAACGTCGATGCAGAAGCCCAGGCCGCGGACACTAATTCACTGACCGACAGGCCGCTGTCCAAGATCTTCTCTTTGAGCTTCGCGGCGTCCTTATCGTCGATCAGTCGGTGATCGATGGCGGGGACCGGATCTTGCCAAATCAAATCTTCCTCGGGCACTTCGGGGCCGCGGTAACGAGCTTTGGGGCCCATGTCGCGATGGGTGAGTTTGAACCATGCGCGCGCGAAAGCGTCGGCAAACTCGTCCGGGTTTTCATAGAAGCGGCGTGAGATCGGCTCGTAAATCGGATCCATGCGCAACGACATATCAGCCGTCGTCATCATCGGCGGCGCCACTCTGGATGGGTCGTGCGCATCGGGTATGAGGTTCTCAGGCTTTGGATCTATCGGCACCCATTGTTGCGCCCCGGCTGGGCTCTTGGTGAGCTCCCACTCGTACTCGAACAACATTTCGAAGTAGCCATTGTCCCATTGGGTTGGGTTTGGTTTCCATGCGCCTTCGATGCCACTGGTTGTGGTGTGCACACCTTTGCCGCTTTCAAACTGGTTGATCCAACCGAAACCCTGATCTTCAATTGACGCCGCTTCTGGCTCTGGGCCGACGAGCGCCGGGTCACCAGCGCCATGGGCCTTGCCGAACGTATGACCACCGGCCACAAGCGCGACAGTTTCCTCGTCGTTCATGCCCATGCGTCCAAAAGTTTCGCGGACGTCCCGACCTGAGGCGACGGGATCTGGGTTTCCGTCTGGGCCTTCTGGGTTCACATAAATCAGACCCATCTGTACCGCAGCCAGTGGGTTCTCTAGCTCACGGTCATCGCTGTAACGGTCGTTGCCCAGCCACTCGGATTCCGAACCCCAATAGATGTCTTCTTCCGGTTGCCAGATGTCTTCTCGGCCACCACCGAAACCAAAGGTTTTGAAACCCATAGACTCCAGCGCGACGTTGCCGGCCAGGATCATCAGATCGGCCCATGAAATTTTGTTGCCGTATTTTTGCTTGATGGGCCAAAGCAGACGACGTGCCTTGTCCAAGTTGCCGTTGTCGGGCCAACTGTTGACCGGTTCAAAACGTTGATTGCCGGTTCCACTGCCGCCACGGCCGTCACCAGTGCGATAGGTGCCGGCGCTGTGCCAGGCCATGCGAATAAAAAGACCGCCGTAATGGCCCCAGTCGGCAGGCCACCAATCTTGCGAGTCCGTCATTAAGTCGACCAAGTCTTGCTTAAGCGCTGCGTAGTCCAGCTCGTCAAAGGCCTCGCTGTAATTGAAGTCACCGTCCATCGGGTTAGACGCCGTCGAATGTTGATGCAGGATGTTGAGATTGAGCTGCCCAGGCCACCATTCATGGCCGGATAGGGCACCGCCAACCGTTGACCCGGTTGCGTCATCCATTGATTGCGCGGCAGCGCTGCCTGACCCGGCCGCTCCAGCGGCGGCAAGCGCCGTGGTTGCCGCCAAAACGTTACGGCGGCTGGTTCCTGTATGTCCGAAGGGGCATTTTGATTGGGTCGACATAGCACTCTCCTTGAGGTGTAAAACGTCTCGGGGCTGGTCGCCGATCGAATAACTGCTTCGGTCGGGATTAACGCAGCTGAAGAGCAACTATATCCAGGGTATCTCGGCTGTCAAATATATTAGAACTATTATAATTAAAAAGTATAATGCGGCGTCTACAACGGCTTTACGTCCGGAGAATAGGGCAAAACACGAGTGCCCAAAGGCGTAGGCTAAGGCACCGTCAAAGTTGAACGAGGCCATCTTAAAGGTGATACCGTAAGTGGTGACACGGCAATCCGCACGGCGCTTTGAAGGCGTTTACGGTCAGTATCAGCACACCTCTGCGCCCCATTATGGCGCGCTCCTACCATTTGAATTTTATTTTGAACAACCCTAGTTCGTCAGGACGACGACTCAATTACGCGGTTGTTCGGCGCTACTTCCAGGCGGCTGGTAGCAATACCGCAGCAACCGCCAGCTACATGGCGCATGAGCAGAATTTACCCGAGAATTCTATTCACTACCGTTTAGGTAAAGAGCTTTCGACGATCGCTGAGTGGCTCGACGCTGTCCCCCCGGAGGGCAGAGTGCTCGATCTTGGTTGTGGTGCTGGAAGTTGGACCAAGATATTTGCAAACCGCTACGACAGTGTCGTCGGATTTGAACAAAGCGCATCAATGGTGGCGGCCGCGCGGACACTTATGGCGCCCTTTCCAGGAGTGGAGATCATTGAAGGAGATGTTCGAACGGACATCCCCGATGGGCCCTTTGACCTGATTTTTCTTGGCGGGCTGTGTATGTATTTGGATGATGAAGATGCCGTGGTCATGCTTCGTTCATTGAAGGGCCGTCTAGCCCCAGGTGCCTCTATCGTTCTCCGTGAAACGACAGTGCCGCAGGGAAAGCTAACCCCTAGCGGAGAGTATCAAGCGGTTTACCGAAACGTGAGTCTCTACCAAGATATTTTTCGTGAGGCGGGGTTTCCCCCGGCTCAACTTCGCCGCAACTATGCCTACACAAACATGGAAGTTGCGGTGGAGCTCGTGGAGGCACGGCGAAAGCATTTACGGTTTCTGCCGGCTCAGTCCAATTTCCTAGGGGCTCTGACTTGGTACTTGTTAAGGGTGCTTACGCCGCTCAGTTTTTGGTTACTGCCCCGAACCCTGTCTCGACTCCAGATCAACTGGCCTCACTTGCAAAATCATTTTTTTCGTTTGAGTCCGTCAGAGTAGAGAGCGCTATGACATCCCAGTCCATAGCCGCCATCCGTATACCCCTGTCAGCGTTACAACAAATCCAGTAAACACAAAGTACCAATAGCCGACGAGCTTGGGCATCCGAAACGGCGCGATGCTGAGGATGGCGATGAGCACCGTTGCGACATAGAGAACGATAGCGAACTCAGTTCCGCCTATCTGACCTTCGAGCAAAAACACAATCGATAGAAAGATAACGTTGTGGTCAATCGGTAATCCCAAGTATGACGTGTCATCTTCGAGCCCAAACACGTTGAAGTAACTGAGCCGCAGCACCCCCGCTGCAACGATCGCAAATGCCCCAGGAATGAACCACGGGTTAAACGCACCAACACTCAAGAGAAGAATCGCGGGGCCGACGCCACCGCTGACGATGTCGACCAGGGAATCAAGCTGTCCCCCTAACGCACGTAAATCATCCGATCGCCCTTTTGTGCGGCGCGCGACGGGGCCATCAAACCAATCAAAGAATGTTGCCCACAGCAGTGCAATGATGGCCGCTGCAAAGACTCCTTGCGCCGCGAAGTAGAGTCCAAGCAGCGCGCAAAACAATCCCGTTAAGGTGAGTGCGTTTGCGGGATCTGCGGCATGGGCAAAAATACTACCGCGGGACGAGCGCTCTGATGTGTTAACGCTCTTCACAGACGTCTCTGTTTGATCGACCCCAGGGTCTCGGGATAATTCATTGTTCATGGTCGAGATCTAGATACCCGAAGGAATCGAGTACGGATTCCAAAGCTTCAACAAGTGTAATGTTTTCAGCAACCGTCCGGGACGCGATCCGTAGAAAGCGATCTGACTCTGAAACCGACTTCCCCGCACAATGCTTAATGAGAATATTGTGGTCCACGAATAGAGCCCGAGCCACGTCCGGCCCACTCGGCCCAGCATCGGGCAGGCGGCAGAACACAAAGTTTGCCTCGGGCTTGAAAGCGGCTATCCCCGGAATGAAATCTAAACGCTGGTACAAATCGTCTCGATCTTCGCGTACCCGGATACAGCTCTTGGAAAATTCTCGCCTATACCGCGGCGCTAACCGCAAAAATGATTCCGCAAATCCGTTGATGTTCCAAATCGGTACTTCAGTCCGCACCGCTTCAACAAAGTCGCTGTTGGCCGTCAGCAGGTAACCAAGCCGAAGCCCACCAATGCCGTATGACTTGCTCATACTTTTGAGAATGACCAAGTTCGGATACGTATCGAGCTCGTTGACTAAGGTCAGGCTTTCAGGCTCCGCACAGAAATCGATAAAAGATTCATCAACAATGAGAAGGCAGCCTTGCTCACCAAGTTTTTCTGCAAGTCGGCATAGGTCGGCCTTCGGAACCGATAGCGAGGTTGGGTTATTGGGGGTCACCACGATTGCGATGGTGGCTTCGTTACGCGCCGCTTCCTCTGCAAACGCGTCGACATCGACCTGGAAGGTCGGTGCGGTCAATGCAAAACGAACGAGCTTCCCTTCGGGCACGGCCTCTTCGTATTCGTTAAAGGTGGGGACAGGAATAATCAGCCGCCCGGTAACCTGGTTCGCGATGATTTTGATGAGCTCAGACGCACCGTTGCTGACGACGATCCTGTCGGCCGGTTGATTGATCAGTCCACCGACCAATTGGGCGAGCGGATTCTGAGCGACCGGATAATTCAAAACTAGATCTTGAATATGGTTCTTGAAGTGAACGAACACCGGCGCTGGCGGAAAATAGAGGTTGTAGAGATAAGCGTGGTCGACGAAGTCGAAGCGCCAATACCCCCCATGCTGGTCTGCGATCAGCTCATAGCGGCGTTCTTGTGTCGAAAATAGATATTCAGCAGCAAGACGATCATTTTCATCGTCAATCTCATACCAACGCGTGTCGTCGCACTGAACAGCGCCGAGTTGGCGGTCCACGCGATGCGCCATGGCGTGGAGAATGACCTCGTAATACTCGTTCACGTCGCCCGAGGCGATGTAAGCCTCAAGGTGCGGCAAAAAGTAGCGGCGTAGAAATTCTTTCTGGAAGAGGTAGATGTTGACCGTTTTGTAGACCTTCGAGTAATCGAAATCTGGGCCTTGTTCACGGGCATCCATCAGCGCTTGAATGTTGCCGGACTTGCTGAGGCTCACAACGGCACCGGACATCCAAGGTTGATGCTGAGATACAGCGGCGAGGCTACCACTTTCATGCTCGAGCATTTTTTCGAGGAGCGCGGACTCAAAAAATACATCGGCCTCTAGCAAGAAAACGTCCTCATCGAGATGATCGCGGGCGAGCCACAGCGAATAGATATTATTCGTGCTCGCGAAGTCTTTAGACTCGATATAGGTGATCTTCATATCTTCGAAAGTGTCGCCGAAACGCTCGTAGAGCTTCTCTTTGTGATGGCCGACGACGATAACGGCTTCGGTTACGCCAACAGCACTCAGGTGGGTTAGGGCGTTGACGATAATCGGCACGCCATTCACCGGCACCAAGCACTTGGGAAACTCCTGCGTAAAGGGTTGCAATCGATCACCAACGCCGGCGGCGAGGAGGATTGCTTTTTTGACGATTGCACGCGGCGGTTCAGCCGTAACAACACGGGCTGTTGGTAGATGTGGGGAATCCATCATCTAGCCTTTTCAAATATATAGGTTCGGCAACCCCAAGAAATTGGAGTTTCCGGCAACTTGCTGAAATGCGAGTGCTCAGTCTGTTTTAGGTACGCTCAGGGAGAGCAGACTGAGATTGAGCCGACTGTGATGGAGTCGGGGAATTGGAGATTACATTTTAGCTCTTTTACGGGGCTAATAATACGACGCATTAAACTGCCGTAGGACCACAGGGGGCCATCCTTGCGAAAATGGCTGGATTTCAGCCATTTCAGCTCCATGGTCGCTCCCTAGAATGGGCGGATACATGCTTGTCCAATGGCGTGGGCTCTAACATTTTTCAGATGTCCGCGTTGGGTACTGACACGGGCATCATTTGAGAAACTCGGCATGTCCGCATCTAGCCAAAAGCAGACAGCCATAGGATAAAGACTCGAACAAAATCTGAGACAAAGGAGAAGACGATGGCATTGGTCAGCCCCATGGTGCGCACGGCCTTATTCGTATCCGACATTGAACGGTCGGCGCGGTTTTATGAGGAAATATTAGAAATCACAGAGGTGTATGCGGTGGGCTCCCTCGTCCACGAGACCGCCCCCAAGCTTCTCGGCATGCCGCCGAACACCTACGTCCAATACAAAATTTTACGGTCGGCAGGTTTAAACAAAGGCATGGTCGGGCTGTTTGAAGTATCCGATCCCTCCCCCCCAACGGTCGCTAAACGAAAAGAGGGCTGCAATATAGGGGAGACCTGTTTGGTGTTTTATTGCGGCGATCTCGATGTGGTCTACGAACGTTTGACCGACAACGGCCACCACATCGTTAGTCCACCGCTGCTTCTTGAAGTGGAAATCGATGACGGAGCGGTTAAGAAAAATGAAGGCGGAGCCGGCATGAGAGAAATGACTTTTCGTGATCCGGACGGCGTTATGATTAACCTGATCGAGCAGGACCCTGCCAGCGAAGACTAGTCAGCGCATTGTCAGCGAAAATGTCCGCTTAGGCCTGCACCACTTCATACAGCTCGCCCACAGCGCCCCGCAGGGTGAAGCCATCGGGGCGCGCATTTTCAGGGGTGGGCAGAGCGCCTTCACCGACCGGTTCAATGCCGGCCTCGGCGCACATCGTGCGACATTTACTGAGGTCGTTGACCCGGAGAGTCAGCATGGCGAGGCCGGTTTTGTTTAAGGCACAGGGATAAACCGTGCCGCTTTCGGCTTTGACCTCCCAAACTTCGATGCCTACACCAGCGCCGACGTTGCCCCACAGAAAATAAGAGCCCTTGGGCGCACCAATCAAGTCACTAACGTTATCTTGATAACATTCCATTTGTGATGTGCGTTTGAGGCCAAGTGCGTTCTCAAAGAATGCGTTGACCGGTCGTTGATCCAAAGCGGTTACAGACGCACTGCCAAAGCCATTGTGGATGCCGATCGAGCGCACCAACTGCTGGTCGCTCCGAATGCTGGCGGTGATGAACATCTGTTCCCCGCCTGGGCCAAACGGAGCGTAGCTCATGGAATCCACATCGGTGCCCCACATCGTATTGCGGAAATAGTAATAGCGTGGGGGTGAAATCATCGGTGTGCCGACACTGGCCAGTGCGTGATAGGACTCCGCTGGGTCGCGGGTTCCGCCTTCTAAAACCATTAGGCCAGGGTCATTGGGGCCTGAATCCGGCCGTGGCCGAATTGGTTTGGCGCCCGGCGGGGCTTCGAGGATACGCACAGTCTGACCGAACCGTTCCTCCGGCATGTTCAACAGCGCGTGGCGTCGCCCTGAACGACCGATTCCTGGCGCAGTCGTAATGCCATCTGGCAGCGGCGCATCGCTCACTACTGTCATACCGATGACATCGCGATAAAACTGAACGCTGGCATCGACATCCGACGACACAGTTGTGAAGGCGACTACTTTGGCTTGTAGCGGATTGGAGTCTTCTCGGGACGCGAAGGTGTCACCTTGAACTTCTGTCGCAACGTCAGGGGCGGGGATAGATTGCGTTGGTAATTGAGCCTTGGCCTCTTGCGGTGCCAAAAGGGTATGTCCAGCAGCAACAGCGGCGCCCGCTTTAAGCGCATCCCGACGGTTAACTTTACCCATTTTGCATTCCCCAAAGATGTTATTTGAATTTGGTTTAGGTCCTTATTTGTATCTCATGTTTTTGTTCGCCACGACAATCAAAACTCTGATGCACCGACTAATAGGCAAAAGAAAACCCCGCCGAAGCGGTGTGATCTAGTTGATGTCGACCAACATAGCCGAAATCTATGGTTGATGTGTCTTCCCTAGAAAAGGGCCGTTAATTGCAGAGCGAATTCGTTGCCTGGTTTGACGACGCCTAATACTGCTTCAACAAAAACAATGAACCATATGAACAGGACCCAAGGCTTTGCATTTTTCAGCCCGGCGGCCATTTTAATATTCTCTTCGTCGGTGATGGAGCCCTTTGCCAGGGCCTGAATGCCGGCAATATAGTCCGGCAAGTATCTGCGGATCATGACGCCGCACAGAATCAACAAGCCGAAAAGCCCTACTTTCGCCGTTAGCCACGGCGTGTCATCCAGCCGGCCGGTATAAAGCGTGTAGATTACAGACGCGGCAATTCCGACGATCAAAATGCGACGCAGCCAAAGGTCGATCGGCGCAAGAGTTTTGGCGAGCGGGCTGCCGTGACGGAAGTGCATGTACAACACCATGAACAACCAGACGGGCGAGAGAATCCAAAGCGCGAGCATCTGTCCCGGATAATGGTCAATGCCCTGCATGCTGGCCAAGGTGGCGCCAAGGGTCAGCATCAGCGTCATGCAAATTCTCGGAATCAGATCCAGATCCATCATGATCTTCGACGCGGTCAGCCGCGTTTCCGCCGAGTATTTGGGATTGATGACGAAGCCGCTCGAGTAAAAGACGCCGACGTCGCCGCCGAGCCAATAAACAAAGCCCAAGATGTGCAAAATGAGAAAGAGGTCGTACGCGTATTCGGTCATAGATTATCCCCTGAAGAAGGCCCTCATTATGCGTGATGCACACGACCGTCGTAAAGCGATGAAAGAAAATGAAGCGGGCGAGGTGATTCGAACACCCGACCCTGTACAGGTTCGACTCCCCGCTCATCTTCGAACGTCCGCTTATAGCCAAAAGCGGACACATTCACCTCACCCACTGGCGTCGTCATTTAGCGCCGCATTAATTCATGATAGGAATCAGTGTCATATAGAACAGAGATTCTGGATGTCCCCCAGTCAATCGAGCCCCAGTCAATTGAAACCATGTCAATCGAGGATGGAAAAGCCATGTCACACACCATGAACCGCCGCCGATTCACCCAAGGAAGTTCTGCTCTTGCCCTGTCTGGAATGATGCTTCGCGGTAATGGAGCGCTCGCGCAACAGACCTCCCAAGGCGTGGCCAATCGCGGCGGTGTGCCGGTAAACGGTTTTAACGATGAGACCACGGCGGAAGAGGTCACCGCCGGGTTGGACCTTTCCGGCAAGACCGCCCTGGTGACCGGATGCAACTCCGGCATTGGCTATGAAACCATGCGGGTGCTGGCTCTTCGTGGTGCCCATGTTATCGGCGCTGCACGCTCGTATGAAAAAGCCAAGACCGCGTGTGACAGCGTCGCAGGACAGACCACGCCCGTGGTTTGTGAGTTGACCGAGTTCGACACCATCGTTGCCTGTGCCGAGACAGTCCAAGCCATGGACACACCCATCGACATGCTGATCCTCAACGCGGGGATTATGGCGCTGCCGGAACTGGAGCAAGTCAACGGTATCGAGAAGCATTTCCTCGTCAACCACTTGGGCCACTTCATTCTCGCCAACCGGCTGCTGGAGCAAGTTAAAGCCGCGCCACAAGGCCGTGTCGCCGTGTTGGTTTCCGGGCGTTACAAGTCAGCACCGGCGGACGGCATCCAATTCGGCGATCTGTCCGGCCAGAGTTGGGAGTACGACCCCACTGTGGCCTACGGCCATTCCAAGCTCGCCAACGGGCTCTTCTCCCTGGAACTGGCGCGGCGCCTTGAAGGCACCAACGCCACGTCGAACGCCATCCATCCCGGGGTCATCATGACCAACCTCGGCCGACACATGCCCGGGTACGTCCTCTTTTTTGCAAAACTGATCGGCTGGGCGTTCATGAAATCCGTAGGCGCCGGCGCCGCAACCAGCAGCTATGTGGCAGCCCATCCCGACATGGTGGGAATCAGCGGCCGTTACTTCGAGCACTGCAATCCGGTGGTGCCGGACGGCAATATGACGAACACAGAAATGGCCGCCAAGCTGTGGGCCGTGTCTGAAGAGCTGACCCAAGACTATTTGGCCTGACCTCGGCCTTGCCTTGAGACTTTAGTCGCCCCGGACCGCTGAAGATTTCCAGCCGGCGTTTCCATCAAGTCAGGCGTCTTACTCCGGCTTCTGAAAGAGCAGTGTATAGCGATCCGACTGCCCTGTTACGGCTGGATTTGCGACTTCAAGAGCGAGCGCGTCTTTCGGGCGCGCAAGCACGTCTGTGAAATCGATGAAGATGAACCCTGCGTCCAAGACTTCCTTAATATTCAGCACCGGGTCGATCCGTCTGCCATTCTCCTCATTGCCGGGCTCCATATGCCTGCGCGTGTGGTCCACGATGCCGTAGTAGCCGCCAGGCTTCAGCGCATCGTATGAGGATTCATTCACATCCATACGATCTTCAGATGAAAAATTGTGATAGTTGCGAAATGTCAGAACAAGATCGACGGGCTCAACATCCCACTTACCTGAAGGGTCGAAAAATCCGCCAGTCGGACTTGGGTGTCCGTTCCAGTCGATTTCTTCGACGTCTTCGAGTCCGGCAAGCTCACGCACCGGCTGGAATACGTCTTCATAACGCCCTGGCGGATGCGTGACGTAAAGTTTGCCGTTGTCTTTCAGCACCGGGCCAAGAATTTTCGTGTACCAACCGGACGCAGGTAAGACCTCAAGGACTCTCATGTCGTCACTCATGCGGAAGAATTCGAGCACCTCGGCTGGCATGCGATTGGCATCACGGGCGCGATCTTTTTCCGTCCGGATGTCGCCTTGCATGGCTTCGATGACACGTTGCTGAAACGGGGTCGGGTTGGCAGGTTGAGCAATCGCGGCCCCGGCGAGCATAAGGACGGAGCCCGCGGTGCATGCGATCAACGTGGATCGGACGAAATTTGTAGTGCGCATAGGTGTCACTCCTTTAAGGATCATCGCGTTGGTTCACAAAGATGTTGGGTCAAAGATACCTCTTTATGGCTGCAATTAGCCACAAGCGAACACCTATTTGAGGTCAGACTGTGCCATCCCGATAATGCCTTAACAGTTCAAACGGTTGTGGGCTCATTGCCTATGATCCGTCTGCAATATCGGCGCATGGAGCGGTTGATACTGACCAATATATCCGGTTGCTCTCCCAGATCTTCTGTTCGCGTCCCCTTATTGAGAAATCAGATCATCCGTCTAGTTGTGATGATAGTGGGCTGCTTGTAACCCAAAGGCGACGGTCGCCAAAATCGTTTCGCAACGACTTATTGAGTTCCGGTTTCAATCAAATCTTCAGAAGGGAAAAGGGTGAATTCAGAAGTCGCACCATCGAGACGAAGTTGGCGTAGTGGCTGATAATCCGGATCTTCAAAAAAACTTACTGCTGAACTTCTATCGGGAAATTCTACTAAAATTACATTTGTGGGTAACACCCGAGCACCCTCAATCTTCTCCATCCTTGTCGTCCGGCTGAGCACCGTTCCACGATGCTTCTTGATGAATTGATTAATTTTCCCCAGGTACTCTTCAATCCAATCTTGATGCTTCAAGGTGATTTCACCGTACGCGTAGTAGGTCATCAGCTATCTCCGAAAATCGAGTATTTGTTGCTAGAACACCAGTCTAACCAATCGCTCTACTTATAGTTTCGCCAAGTATTGATCTTCTGAATGTTTTTGATAATGGACAAAACACAGAGTCAAAACTTGCCGTCCACTAACTGCTGCTTTTGGCCTGCCTCCCAAAAAGTGTTCCTAACCCTCCCGAAAACCTCATCCAGATATTGAGTGTAAAAAAGGCGCCTTAACTTCCCTGTTGTCGAGGAATCTTTCCCTGTAAATTTCCTGTTTAACAAGGGAATCGCATGACAAGTGTTCGCTGGTGACTGCGCACACAGCCAACTCTCACTCCGGCAACAATGAGCAGCACTAGCGGCGTGACCAAAGGCCACTGCCGCTAGACCGTGGCTGCTCCTAGGACCCCGCCTTCATCGGCGCGGGCTCTTCAGTCCGGGCATACCATTCGATGCTCGACAGGTTCGGTTTATCCCAGGATTCCGGCGGCGGTGCTTCCAGCATATGGGGATAATGCTTCTCCATGTACGCCAGCACGGGTTTCTTGAAACCGTCGATCCCGTCCAAGGACGTGACGGTTGATTGATAGAGACAGTGACCCGGCGCTTGGCCCATAAGCATCCACGGCAGCCAGGGAGTCACGCGGGACCACGTTCCCGTCTTTTTCACAGTCGTCAGGTTTTCGTTTTGCGCGTCGGCGAGACTGATCACATGGGTATAACACTCAGAGACCCGATTCATCGCGCCGGAGCTTTCCCGCAGCCACTTGTCTGGCGTCAGCGCAGATGGGTAGTACAGGTTGATATTCGTCAAGGCCGTAATCATTCCATTGCCCGAGTGAGACCAATTCAAAATGTATTCTTTGCGGCCGGCATTCGCCTCTTCGTTGAGCCCGCCGTAGGACGGTCCGCCGACATTGACGTATTCGGCGATGTGGATATTCCACGGGTCGTTGGTCACGTCGACCACCCGGACTTTCTCGTCCAAGTACGGATTCACGTAGTCGGACAGAATCTCTCCGGTCGCGAGGTCTGTGTATAGAATGGATTCACGGTGCAAGTTCCGGTATGTGCCATCCGGTTGACGTTCATTCCTGCCGACACTGACCACTTCAAAACCGACGAGGTCTTTGACCTTTTCGCCCGGTCGTACGCCCGACACGATACCCGTGACGCTGCCGTATTTGACTTTACTTTCGTCCAGGTCCCCGGCCATGCGGGCCCGCAAGATCATGTTGCCCTTGCCGGTTGTGAGGTCGATGTACGGTCCCGTCAGCGTCGGCGCATCGGCCGCATTGGCCTGTGTGACCGCCCCGGCTGCGGCCAATCCGGCCCCACCTGCAAGAAAATGACGACGTAGCATTGGAAACTCCCTATTTAGGAAAAAGAAAAACTATAGCAGCCGACGACGTGCGAGTCAGGCGACACCATAAGCACACCTGAATACACGCATGCCGAATTGCATGCGCACGACCGTCGTAAAGCGATGTGGAAAAATGGAGCGGGCGAGGCGATTCGAACGCCCGACCCCAACCTTGGCAAGGTTGTGCTCTACCCCTGAGCTACGCCCGCTCGATAGGCGACAGGCCGAGGGCCTGCCGGGGAAGGCGCGGACTATACCCATTCAGCAAGGGTTTGCAAGGGCTTGCTCACCCACATGCGACGTCAATTTTTGGCCTTTCCCTTGCGTTTCGACCCTTTTGGACGCATCTAAGGGTCTGGCAACCACAATCCATGCATATCACGAGGCCTCCATGTTAGTCGGCGATTCATCTGACCCTTCCGCTGCGGCTTTGTCCGCCCCGCCACCCGGCGATCTGATCAAAGAAAGCAGCACCGAAACCTTCCAGCAAGATGTGCTGGACGTTTCCCAATCTGTGCCGGTGATCGTCGATTTCTGGGCGCCGTGGTGTGAGCCTTGTAAACAGCTCGGTCCTGCTCTCGAAAAGCTTGTCACTAGCTATGGTGGCAAGGTCAAGATGGTCAAAGTTAACGTCGACGAGAACCAGCCGCTGGCGGCTCAGATGCAGGTGCAATCTATTCCGGCTGTGTTCGCTTTTAAGGGTGGTCGCCCGGTTGACGGCTTCATGGGCGTTGTACCTGACAGTCAGCTCAAGGCGTTTATTGAAAAGCTCACCGATGGCCAAGGCTCACCAATTGATGCCGCAATTGCCCAGGCTGAAACTTTGGCGCAAGAGGGGCAGCATGAAGACGCTCTATCGATCTACCAACAGGTGCTCGGCCAAGACCAAGAGAATCCCGTCGCGTTAAGTGGAGCACTGCGGTGTTACATGGATCTCGGCCAAGACGACATCGCCCAACAGGTTTTGGATCAACTCCCCGACGACTTGAAGACGAAGCCCGAGATTGTTGCGGTCACAACCGCCTTGGAATTGAAAATGGCAACGGCGTCGGGCGGCTCCAACGAGAACATTGTGGCGCTCGAACAAAAAGTTGCGGCCGATCCGAAAGACATGCAAGCGCAGTTTGATTTGGCGATGGCGCGCTATGGTGCCGATGATCGAGAAGCTGCCGTCGCTGGCCTATTGGAGATCGTTAAACTTGATCGCAAGTGGGATGACGATGGCGCGCGCAAGCAGCTGGTCAAATTTTTCGAAGCCTTTGGACCGACAGACCCCTTGACCGTCGATGGTCGTCGCCAGTTGTCTTCGCTGTTGTTCACGTAGTGTTGTAGAGGTTCGGTCTGTGTTCAGCCCCATCTCCACCAAGTTTGAAGATCTGCCGCAGCATATCCCGGTCTTTCCGTTGACTGGCGCGCTGCTTCTTCCTGGTGGGCGGTTGCCGCTCAATTTGTTTGAGCCGCGGTACTTAAATATGTCGCTCGACTCATTGGCGGCTGGTCGCATGATCGGCATGATTCAACCCAACTACGATGTCCTCGGCGGCGGCAATCCACTCGATGACGAAGAGCTGGGCGACGACGAGGATGATGAGTCCGAGTCCACCATTGATCTTCCAGACGATGATGATGTACCGCTCTACAAAACCGGGTGCGTCGGGCGCATTGTCTACTTTGAAGAAACCGATGATGGTCGACTGCTCATTGCGCTACGCGGTCTCAATCGTTTTCGTATGGTTGAAGAACTCGAAGGCCTCAAAGGGTATCGTCGGGTGCGGGCCGATTACACACCATTCCGCCAGGACATGGAGCCGCGCAAAGAATTCGATCTCGACCGCGATACTTTGCTCGAGACATTGCAGCCTTATATTGATGCCCAAGGCATGCGGTTGAAGGTCGATATCATCAAAGGCCTATCGGACCACACGCTGGTCTCATCGTTATGTATGATCTGCCCGTTCGATCCACGGGAAAAACAGGCGCTGCTTGAATCCGAAACACCTGAAGATCGCGCCGACATGCTTCTGGCCCTCCTGCAAATGGGTGTGTTTGAAGCCGGTGCACCCGAAGGCCCCAGCCAATAAACAACGTCAGTAACCAACGGCAATAACTGATATTCCTAACCGGATGAGAGACCACCATGGCCACGTCTAAAGTCGACTCCAAATTGCTTGATATCCTGGTGTGCCCGGTGACCAAGGGGCCGTTGGAATACGATCAAGACGCGCAGGAGCTGATCAGCAAAAAAGCGGGTTTGGCTTTCCCGGTGCGAGATGGCATTCCCATCATGCTGCCCGATGAGGCGCGGCGCCTCGATGACGATTAGGCATCATGTCGTCTGATTCAACCGAGTCCGTTTGGCCGACGGATCTGTCCTACGACCCCAAACAAAAATCTTTGACTGTGGTTTTCGACACCGGCGAGACGTTTGTTCTTGCGGCGGAATACTTGCGTGTGGAAAGTCCGTCGGCAGAAGTACAAGCCCATGGCGGTGAGAAAATTATCGTCGGCGGGCGTCGCCACGTCGGCATCATGGAGGTTGAGCCGGTCGGCAATTATGCGGTTCGCCTGGTTTTCGATGACCTTCACGACACCGGAATTTATTCATGGCGTACGTTGTACGAATTGGGCGTTGAGCATGATGATCGATGGGCGGTGTATCTAGCGGCCTTAAACACCAAGGGTTTGAGTCGCGACCCTTAGCGTCTTGTATAGAACCACCAGTCAGCCCGGTGTTTCGCCGCGCATCAGTTTAGGTAAGTCACCAACCTGACCCATAGCGTGGCGCATAAAAGTTTTCTTCAGGGGCGGCAAACTGTTGACGGCCGCAAGGCCGAGATCAAGCGCGGCTTTAAGCGGCCGCACGTCATTAGAGAACAATCGGTTGAGAACGTCGGTCATGCCAGCCATCAGCAGATTGTCGGCGCGACGCCAGCGCTGATATCGTTCGAGACCGGCACTATGAGCAAGGTCCAATCCATAACGCTTAGCTTCGACAAGGATGTCGATCAGAGCCGCGGCATCACGCAGCCCCAAATTAAGACCCTGCCCGGCGATGGGGTGAATGCCGTGTGCCGCATCACCAACCAGCGCCAGTCGCGTATCCGTGTAAGATGACGCGACTTGTAAGCCAAGGGGATGTTGGAAACGGGGCCCGACCAACGAGAGGTCTCCGAGAAAGCCGCCAACCCGTTCAGTTATTTCACTCAAGAACGCGTCGTCGTCTAAGGCCATGAAGGAGTCCACCAACGCGCTGCGTTCCGTCCAGACCAGGGACGAGCGATGCCCGCCTTTGAGCGGCAGAATGGCGAATGGTCCACTGGCGAGGAAGCGTTCATGGGCGATGCCCTGATGAGACACGGTGTGACCAATGGTCGCCACAATGGCGTTTTGATTGTAGCGCCACCCGGTAACGGAGATGCCGGCCGCTTCGCGGGTCGCCGAGCCCCGGCCATCTGCCGCAACGATCAGACGCCCAGCAATCGTGCTCCCGTCGTCGAGGGTGACGCTGGCCGCGCCGTCGTCCCGGTTTGTCGCCACAATCTGTGCCGGGGCGACGACGGTCAGCCCGGCGGTTTTCTCTGTTAAACGGACAAGCCCCGCTCGCATATCCCGGTTTTCGATCATGTAACCCAAAGGCTCATCACCGATATCGGCATGGTCGTAGTGCAGGAACAACAACGACGGCCCGTCGGAGACACGAATCTCACGAATAGCTTCCGTTGTATCGCTGACCAGGGGCCACAGACCGATGCCGTCCAAAGCAACTCGGCTGGATTGAGCAATTGCCGACGCCCGCCCATCAAAGGTCGGGGATATCCCATCGGCCGGGGCGATACGGTCAATCAGAACCGTGTCGATGCCCTGAGCGGCCAGGCCACAGGCGAGGGTCGCGCCAGTCAGCCCGGCGCCAATGACGATGACTTCGGTGTCTCGTTGGGATGTCATACCCAGGCTTTCGCCCATGAAGCGGGCTCCGTCAACCGGATTGCACCCCAATCCGTCAGAACGTCTTTAAATTGGCTGATCCATGTTCTATGGTCCCGCCGCTCAAAGATGCCCAGCATCTATTGGGTACGCCGCCTTAGCTCAGTTGGTAGAGCATCGCATTCGTAATGCGGGGGTCGCAAGTTCGAATCTTGCAGGCGGCACCATTTCACTCCCCCGTTTTTTGCCAGGCGTCCGGATCATTCGGGTCGCCCTCACCCTTGAATCTTGCGACAGCGGGGTAAGGGTATACGGGTCGCTTTTGATCGTAATCGTTTGGATCAAGTGGGTGCCGGGGACGCGGCACACTGTATCCAGTCGATTTCATGCGATGGACGACGATCTGTTCGGGTGCTTCGTCTTTTTCTACCCAATTTTCAATGGCTGTAATCCAATCCACTTCGGTGCCGCCGGGGCCACCCATAATGCAGTGGAGCATGCTCGGAATCATAAACATCCGGAAGAAATCTGTCGTTTGATCCGGCCCGCCCATGGTCCGTGACGACGTTTCGTAATAGTCGACACTGATCCCTGGGGGAATCTGATCGTCATCCCAGCCGTGATAGAGCAGCAGTTTGCCGCCGTTCTTTTTGAACTTCCGTAAATCCGGATTTTGCGCGTTGTACAACGCTTCCGTTAGACCCATGCGTGGCGGATCACGATCGAAGTCAAAGGTTGCGGCCGGTGTGCCGATGGGTGGGTCATAAAAGAACGGCATCGTGGTGATGAACTCTTCACCAAAACTTTGCGGCCCCTCCAACCAGTCTCCAATTTTGCCATCTTGGCCGATGAACTCTGGTGTCCAGGTGTATTCCGATCCCACGGACATTCCAAAATACCATGGCTCGCCGGCAGAGTTTGTCGCGCCGGAATAGATTTTACTGACCACACCCACTTCGTCAGCGGTCAAACACTTATCTGTGCTTTGTCCGCGCCCACATTGCATATCGGATGGTTGCCAGGTGCATTGGCGTGGGTCTTGCAGAACGCCATCTTCAAGACCGTCGGCGCCGTCACACTGTTCCATAACGGCGTTGCGGATTAACGGCAATTTTTCCGGACTTAAAATTGGCTTGCCGTCTTGATCCATATTGGCCAGCGCACTCCACAACACGAAGTAAGCGCCGTCACCGGTCTCGTCATATACCGGTGCACCAGCGACGATACCGTCAAAATCGCGTGGGAAGCGTTGTGCTTCCACCATGGCTTGTCGTCCGCCCGTGGAGCAGCCCATAAAATAATTTCTGTCTGCGCGGCTGCCGTAATAGGCATCAATGATTTCCTTCGATGCGACTGCGACAGTGTGGGTGGATCGATAAGCGAAATCGATCTCACCTTGTAAGTTGTTGTATGCGAACAACCAGCTGCCACCCTGGTGTCCCATATCAGTGAGGACGACGGCGTAATTGCGGGCCAGGCCCGGGTCGCTTCTTCTCGAGTCTATGCTGCCGCAATATCCTCCGCAGCCGAGCATGAGGAACTTGCCGTTCCAGGTTTCCGTCGGCATGCGGAGTTCAAAATGGGTTTGCGGCGCGATAAGGCCCGACACGCGGCAGGCCTCTGGCAGGCCGTCAGCGGCGGCATCGACAGTGGACTTCAATATTCGAGTTGGCGCATCTGGCATGGCGACCATGCGATGCTCAACTGCAGCACCTGGAGCGCTCAATGCCGAGCACTGCTCTTGTGGGCTTTGTGCGACCACGGGAAAAGCTGCAAGCGAAAGGAACAATGAAAGCGTCGTGATACCGTGCTTCATGATGAGTACTCCATCTTCGAAGGCTATAAATTCAACGCTGGGGTAAAACGTAAACTGTGTCCTCTTTGGTTCCAGCGCGGAAACCCATCGCAAAAGACACATACATAGCGGAGCTAATAAAGCTCCCATTTAGAACGACAATCAATAGGCGGCGCACGCGTTACCGAAGTGAATGACTCATGGGCCACCCTTCCGCATCCTGGATAGCGTCACATCGTTACACAGAGATCGTTACGGCAACAGCGAGGCGCAACAGATAGTTCTTCTCCTAGTCTCTTCAAGGCCTTAGCCTGATCTTATCGAAGAGAGAGAGGCCCTCCGAGATATTCAGAAAGGACTTCTGTTATGACTCGATCGCTGCTAGGCATTGGCTAACGTCATACCCTATTTTTTCAAGCTCTCTTGCAAATGGGCCTTCATCGGCTGATTGAATTTGGATAAAATTTGGTTCTTTTCTTGTAGGTGAGAAGTCAACTCCTGACCCAGATACACTTATGAATGGGATGGCACACATAGTGGTGTCTGGTGGCACCGTTTCGGGAATAGCTCGTAGAATTTTCGCGTTCCAATCTGAGTGTCTTTGGCGCGCGTGATCAACCAATTCGATATCAAGACTATCACGGTCAACAGCTTGATCCCGTAGAACTGAAAGCCGGTCTTCGGGAATTGTATTGGTGGAAACTTGCCATCTGCTATACATGACAGAGTCACCCTCTGTTAACGCTAGAAATTGGGATACAAAAGCGTCGAATTCTTCTGTGAACCCAATCAATGACAAATTCTCTTCCAGGTTTTCCATCGCCTTGTCGAGATCATGGCGCGTGCAAGGCTCAGAAAAGTCTACTTTGCCGGCAAGCATGCGCGTCTGAAGGTTGTCGGGTAAGAGCGGCTCTGTTCCCGGGGGAGGAAGCTTGGTTAGGGCTTCGCCCGACCGAAGTTCATGCATTTTTACATGGGAGATAACCCGGTCAATCGGATCTCTTAGAATAGCGAGGTGCACATGTGGGTGCTGATTAATCCTGGCTGCACCGAGTGGTATATGTCCCATCACATACCTGACATTATCCTTTAGTGCACCCCAATCGGACACCTCTCTCATGGTGTCTTCTATATTTCCGCTCACCTGCTCAAAACGCTGTTTTTGATAAACGGCTGTACCGGCCATGATTGACCGAAAGGTTGTGCCGCCACTCTTTCCGATGTGGCAAAACACGAACGTGCACTGAGACGGGTCTAGCACCGCCTTTAAGTCAGTTGCTGGTCGAACTAAACGTACAATTCCATTATGAGCAGACATGGCTTCCTTTAGCGGTCACTAAGTGTTGCAGATTGGGCTGGTGAAGAGTTTGTTAGAGCTTTAACGTTAAGGCTTAGCCTTATCACTACTCAGTCTTAACTTTTGGCTTGGATCAGTCTAGAAAGGGTTCAATTATGTCACGTCTGCTCTCTGGTGCGATTGTAGCCTCTATTATTATGGTTTCGGCTGCGCAGGCACAACCACAGAAGGAGCCCAAAGGCCCAATGGGCCGTGGCGGCGGTGGGGTTAGCCCGGTGATGATGACCTGTGGTCCCGATTTGAAAAAGTTCTGTGATGGCCAGCGCGGCATGCCCGGCGTTCAGTGTTTGATGGAAAACATCACGGACATTTCAGAGCCCTGTGCCGATGCTCTGGATCAAGCCAGCGCCAACATGGGTCAAGGGCACGGCAATGGTGACGGCGACTCTGAAGCTGACGACTGAACCGTTCAACTAGAACGTCGGCCTATTCAATTTCAATGGAGTGGTAGGCGATGTTCGGTGGGTTGAGCGTCAGCATCTTAACGCGTTTCGATGACGCCACCCGCTGTGTTGCAGTCGTCAGCAACAAAGCGGGAGCGATCTCTCTCATTGCGCTGAGCAAACCCTGTAAATGTTTCTCGCGGTCTTTCACATTCATGATGCGGTCGGTCTGATTGATCAGTGGCATGATTGACTGGTCGCAAAAAAATGGCACGGCTTTAGCGCAGGAAAAATTCCGCACCGGCCGAATGGCATCTGCATAGGCACCCGAGTCCCACATCAAAGAAAAGGCGTCCGTGTCACCCCATTCGTTGCTGGTAAATTTGCGGAGCCAGGAGGCAAAGGGTGGCGTGCGAACTGTGACGTCGATTCCAACGGCGCGTAAATCTTGTGCCACTTGCTGATACAACAAGGTGTCGACCGTACTAAATCCAGTCAGCACTTCCATGGTGAAGGGAAAACCATCGGCGTAGCCGGCCGCAGTCAATAGAGCCTTGGCGCGATCCGGATCATAGGGGATCGGTTCAAGGGACGGGTTGTAGCCGAAGGTTCCGCGGCTGGCCCCTTGGCTGGCTGGATCAGCGCTGCTGCCAAACAAAACTTCGGCGATGAGTTCGCGATTCACAGCGTAGTTTAGCGCTTGGCGTACCCGCGAATCCTGCAGTGGCGACTCTGGGTTGCCAACGGTTCGAAACGCGATAGACGCCACTTGTGCGCCGCCAAACGCCCAGACCTTAAAGCCAGACGTCTCAATCAATTCAACGTCATCAATGCTCACCGCTTCCAGGACGTCGACTTGTCCAGTGATCAAGGCTTGAACTCGAGAAGTTGCATCAGAGACGGTCCATAGCTCTAAAACATCAATGTCTATCGGTGCCCGCCAGGAGTCCTCATCGGCATCAAAAATCATGCGGCCGGTCGCCTGACCCCACTCCCGCAATTTGAAAGAGCCTGTCCCGACCGGTGCTTGTGCAAAACCGTCCGGTCCTAGGGTACGCCAAAGGTCTGGTTCAGGGACCGCGACGAGCGCCATACGCTTGGGCAGAATGGCATCAGGGACCGAGGTTTCGATCGCCAGGGTAAGAGGGTCGATGACCTCAACCGCGGCGATCGTGTCCACCTCGGTGGAGATATAAAACCGCCGTCCTTCCGGGCTGCGGAGATACGCAAGAATGGCTGCCACCGCCGTCGCGTTCATCGGCGCACCATTGTGGAACGTCACGTTGGGGCGTAAGTGAAAGACCCATCGTGTGTCATTGACGAGGTCCCAAGATAGGGCCAGTGCCGGTTCAAGCGCACCGTCCGGACCGATTACGGTCAAGCTGTCGAACAGCGCGCTCCATACCCCGGAGCCGGGTTGTCCAACACTGGTTAAGGGGTTACCCAAGCTGGGAGGTGCCGCATTGCGGGCAACGCGCAACACCGTTTCTGCTGACACTGATGCCGCATTGGCAAAGGCTAGCGTGATCCCCAGAACGAAGAGAACCAGCTTAGACATCAAAGGTTTCACGTTAATAAAGTCCCGCTGTCCGCTATTCCGCAAAGGTGTCTTGTCGCGATAGAAAAACTGGCAGGGTCTCAAGTTTTATACTGTGCTGACCATTCGTAATCACGGTCAGATGTTCACGTTCGGTCAGGTTTTTTGAAAACCGTATTTCGGCAACCGTTCAGATGCTGAGTCTTTGGCCATCTGAAATGCCTTGGTTAGCGTGTGGATCAAGGTCAAAGATTTCTCGTCGGGTGTTTTATAGTGAGTGGTGAGTTCTTCGATCCGCCGGCCCATCTTGGCACATATTTCAGAAAGCTCCGGCTCACTAACCTCGGTTGCAGCATCAGCCGCTTCGTCCAGACATTGCACCAGTACTTGAAGATTGTGCTCAAGTTCTTCATCGACGCTTTTTTCTTCATAGGCCTTAAGAACTAGATTGCAGACATATCCAAGCCGCAGGCCCTGACTATCTAACTGGGCTGTGCGGACTGATTTGAACCCCTCTGCAACCGCTTGGCTTAAGGCTTCTGCCTTAACTTCTTTGCCGTCGAGCTTAGCCTTCAACGTGTTGATGACATTGATCAAAGGAATATCGGATTTACGACCGTCCCGGCGCCGGTTTGGTCCGATGTATTCGGTCGTCGCAATAAAGGGAATGCGGTTGTAAGCGATGTGTTGGGCGCGAGCGACGATCTTGCCCGGCGCAACTGGTTTCACCATGATATCGTCGGCACCTGCCATTACCGCACGTTTCACCCCATTTTGATTGTCTGGTGAAACCATAAAAGTCACAACGGCAAATGGGTTGCTACCAAGCTTGTTGTGACGCATGTCCCGTATACATTTGTAGCCCTCGTCACCAAGGGTGTCTGCGACCGCGATCAGATCTGCGGGATCGGACTTAATCTCCTCGATGAGGTCATCAATATTCGCGACGCCGCGCAGATTGCGCAGGCCTTGCTGGCGCAACATACCGATTAGGCCGAAGCGAACGGTGTCGTTCGGCTCGGCTAAAATCACCTCGATATTTTGGTAGCGTTCGTCCCGACCGCCAACCATGGCTTACCCCGTGTTGCCCTAGCGCGTGCTGTCTCATACCCGACTGACCGAAAATTACAAGATTGAGCCGAAAAGGGGAATAATCCGCGCACCAAATATTCCACGGGCAAAAAAAGAGCCCGGACTAAAAGTCCGAGCTCTTGTGTCGTATATGCGTCTCTAATCTATCTGCGGTCGCCAAGGAACATCAGCAGGAATTGGAATAGATTGATGAAGTTCAGGTAGAGCGAAACGGCTCCCATGACCGCCGCATGTTCTTCGTGGCTGGTCCCTTCAACTTGGAAGTACTGGCTCTTGATGCGTTGGGTATCGTACACCGTCAGGCCGGCGAAAATCAGCACGCCGATCACTGGAATGACAAAACCCATCATGCCACTGGGCCAAATCATGTTGACGACCATCGCGATGATCAGGCCAATCAGACCCATCAGCAAGAATTTGCCGAAGCCGGATAGATCTCTTTTGGTCGTGTAGCCATGCAAGCTCAATCCGGCGAACGCGGCAGCGGTGATGACAAACGTGCGGGCCACACTGACGCCGGTGTAGGTCAGAAGAATGGTCGACAGGCCAATGCCCATGGTGCCGACAAACAGCCAATACAACAGTTGCATGGTGCCAGCACTGCGTTTGTGCCCGGCAAAGCTCATGAACAAGATGAGGCCGAGGGGGACAAACATTGCCATCATGCCGAGGCCGCTATAGCCGGCCAAACGCCCCGCTTCATCAACGTTGTAGAAAAGGGTGATCAAGCTTGAGTTGGCGATGGCGAAAGCAACAATGCCCGACAATAGCAAGCCCGAAGACATGTAATTGTAGACCCTCAACATGTACGTGCGCAGGCCCTCATGGATTGCAGCGGACTCAACGCCCGCGCCAGTCATTGTCCTACGTTCAGTTTCGGTAACCATGGTGTTCCTCACAGATGTTTCGGTCGGTTCAACACAGCACGCTGTAAAAGAAAGCCGCTGAACCAATGCCGGTAATATTGGGTGTTTTCCCCTTGTCTTCAACGGGAATCGGTCGGTTTCTCACAAAGAATTTACTAAAAACGTACGATTTCTGGGGATTTTCGCCGTTTGTTCGGTCAGTGCGCCTTTAATCGTTGCGTAGAAGGGGCGCGGCCTTGATCCCCAGGGCGCGCCAAACGCCGGCGAAACCGGCCATCAGAGTGACCGTGATGCAGGCAGCGATGACGCCGCCGACGATGCCGGGGAACAAGATCCAATCGATCTTCATCACGAAGATTAATACAGCCCAGGCTGACAGGCTGCCAACCACGGCTGCGATGGTGCCGGTGGCGAAGCCGAGCAAGCAGTACTCGAAAATAAACGCCTTCAGAATATCGGCGCGGGTTGCACCAAGAACCTTGAGCACAACGGACTCATAAATGCGTCTGGCGTGGCCGGCAGCAATTGCACCTGCCAAAACCAAGGCGCCGGCAACCAGCGCGACAGCCGCAGTGACGCGCACGGCCGTGCCGAGTGCGCCGAGCACTTGCTCAAGAATCTCAAGAGCCTCGCGCACCTGAACGATTGTGACGTTGGGCATGGCATCAACCACTGCCCGTTCAATCGCTTCTTCAGACCCGTCTTCTGAATTCACGGTGGCGATGTACATGCCCGGTGCACCGCGCAATGCGTTGGGAGAGAAGATCAGGGTAAAATTCATCGCGCCGGATTCCCAGCGCACGTCGCGTAGGTTCGCCACTCGTGCCGTAATTTCCCGGCCAAGAATGCTAACCGTGAGCGTGTCATCAATCCCCAAGCCCATGCCTTCAGCAACTTGGGCATCAAGCGAGAGTAGATTGTCTCCCTCGTGATCCGCACCCCACCAGTCGCCTTCAAGCAGATGCGCGTTTTCCGGCATGACGGGGGATTGAGATAAGCCCCGTTCGCCGCGTATGGCCCAACGGGCTTCGGGTGTGACGGCAGCGTCGGCGGCTTTCACGCCGTTAATCTTCGTGATGCGGCCGCGGATCATCGATGCCAGTGTGAATTTCTCGACCCCGTCTTGCGCCTCGATGATGGCGGAAAACTGTTCCGTCTGGGTTGGCTGAATGTCGATAAAGAACATGCTCGGCGCCTGATCAGGCAGTTCTCCGTTGATCTGCGCATTCAGGTTTGCTTCGAGTAGGGCGATGCAGACCAGCACGGACAAACCCAGACCCAAGGAAAGCACGACCGACGTCGTTGGATTGCCGGGTCGATACAGGTTTGCCATGGCGAGGCGGAGGGTCGGGCGACCAGAGGTAACGCCACCGCGCTTGTTGGACACGTTCGCCGCCAGTTTCATGACGCCGCCAGCCGCAAATCGAAACAGCACCATGGAGATTGCTGCACCGGCGACAAAGAAAAACGCGAAGCTTGGCCGATCTGCCGTCAGAATCGTAAAGGCCGCCAGTGCCGTACCCAATACAATGAGTCCGATCATGTAGCGCTTGCGCGGCCACCGGTGAATGTCACCAAGGAACTGCCGAAACAAGGCGACGGCTGGAATGTCCCGGGCTTTGGCCAAGGGCCAAAGAGCAAACACCGCTGCGGACAGAACCCCAAACACTGCGGCTTTAATCAAGGGCTCAACATACAAACCAAACCGGGCTTCTACGGGAAGCATCCCGCCGATAGAGTTTGCGGCAACATAAGGAACGCCCGCACCGATCAGCAGACCGAGTGCGATTCCAATCACCGATAGAACGGTCAATTGAATGGCATAGATGGTGAAAATCAGATCACCGGGCGCACCCAAACATTTGAGTGTTGCGATGGTGGTCATACGGCCGTCGAGATAAGCGCGCGAGGCATTGGCGACGCCAATGCCACCGGTCAGCAGGGCGGTCAATCCGACCAACGTTAGAAACAGTGTCACGTTGTCGAGGAAAATTTCTAAACTCTGGGCGGCCTGGCGCAAGCCGCGCAGACGCCAGCCCGCATCTGGAAAATCGTTTTTCCATGACTCGCGAATATCATCCGGGTTGAGGCCGTTGGTCACACGCACGTTATAAATATTGGAAATCAAACTGCCGGGCTGAATCAATTCGGTCTCCGCCATAGCGCCTCTGGCGACCATGACTCGCGGCCCAGCGGTGGCGAAACTGATAACCCGGTCTGGTTCTTTGTTGATAAAGGCGCGTACTTCAAGGCTGGCTTCGCCGACTCGGATAATGTCACCCACGGTTATATCCAACCGCGTCTTGAGCACCGGATCGACCGCGGTGCCCCAATAGCCGTCCCGTTGCGCCAACACATCTTGTAGGGGCAACGCCGGGCTCAAATCCAGAGCGCCGTATAAGGGATAAAGGCGATCAACCGCCTTGAGTTCGATCAGGGTGCGCTCGCGGGTTTCGCCTGACGTGTCATCAACGGATCGGGCCATCGAGCGCATAGTTATTTGTTCGCTGACGTCGCCGGCTGCATCAAGAGCGGCCCGCTCTTCTGTGTTGACCTCGCGGTAGGTCATGCGCGCCTGAAGATCACCGCCCAAAAGCAATTGTGCGTCGTCTTCCAACCCGGTTTGAATGGCTTGGTTTAAGGATCCAGCTCCGGCAATGGCCGCGACCCCCAGAGCCAAACAGGCGATGAAAATACGAAATCCGC